>NZ_LFML01000042.1 GCF_001044425.1 Streptomyces roseus | reverse complement strand
CAAGGAACGGACGCTTCCTTCGTACTCACCCTCTCGGGCTTTCCTCCGGGCTTTCGTTCTTCGTTCTTGCGTTTCCGACTCTATCAGAGTCAGTCCCGCCTGCTTTCCAGGTCCTTCGCTTTCGCGCTTTCCCTTTCCGGCGATTCCGACTCTATCAGATCCTTTCGGGCCTGACTCCCAGTCAGCGGGTTTCGCTGCGCGGGCTGTTGGGCCCTTGCGGCGAGTGAGACAGTAGCGGATTCCTTGCCGCCGAACCTAATCGGTGGCCGCGTCCGTGGACACGGATTCCTCATTCGCAAATACGCATGAAAACGAGACGACACAGTGGGTCGTTCGTTCGAATGTGTAGTGCGGAATGGCTGTCCGGGGACCGACCGGGGTCTGTGCTCACGTCGGACAACTCGAAGAACCTTACGGACGACGGACACCCGTGTCAACCCCGGGACAGGGGGCGCCCGAAGAGCTAGCCTTGCCCCCATGACTACGCATGCGCTCACGTCCAGCCTTCGCTGGTGGGCCGCCTGACGGCGGCCGACCCACACGCGAGCACGCATGCGCTCACGGCCGCCGCTTCCGGCGGCCGTTTCTGTTTCTCCCCTCCCGGGAGTGGCTCGGTCGCCCGACGCGGCGGTCCCGACACGGACACCAGCCACGAACAGGGAGACAGGACATGACGAGGATCTTCAGCGGGATCAAGCCGACCGGGCACCTGACGCTGGGGAACTACCTGGGGGCCCTGCGGCAGTGGGTCGCGGCCGAGCAGCAGCCGGACGAGGCGCTGTTCTGCGTCGTGGACCTCCACGCGCTGACCGTCGAGCACGATCCCGCACGGGTGCGCCGGCTCAGCAGGCAGGTGGCGACGCTGTTCCTCGCCTCCGGGCTGGACCCGCGGAAGTGCACCCTGTTCATGCAGAGCCACGTCGACGAGCACACCCGCCTCTCGTACGTCCTCGAATGCACCGCCACCGACGGCGAGATGCGCCGGATGATCCAGTACAAGGAGAAGTCCGCCCGGGCGCAGGCGTCCGGGGAGGGCGTACGGCTGTCCCTCCTGACGTATCCCGTGCTGATGGCCGCCGACATCCTCGCCTACGACACCGAGGAGGTCCCGGTGGGTGAGGATCAGCGCCAGCACGTGGAGCTGGCCCGGGATCTGGCGGTGCGGTTCAACCAGCGCTACGGGCACACGTTCACGGTGCCGAAGGTGACGCTGCCGAAGGTCGCCGCACGCGTCATGGACCTTCAGGAGCCCACGTCGAAGATGGGGAAGTCCGGCGGGGCCGGGCCCGGGGTGGTGTTCATGCTGGACGAGCCCGGGGTGATCCGCAAGAAGGTCATGAGGGCGGTGACCGACAGCGGGGACGGCGGTGTCGTCTACGACCGGGAGGCGCGGCCCGGGGTCGCGAACCTGCTGGACGTGCTGGCCGCCTGTACCGGCGGGGATCCGGCCGCGCTCGCGGAGCAGTACAGCGGGTACGGGGCGCTCAAGCGGGACGTCGCCGACGCGGTGGTGGAGCTGCTGCGGCCGGTGCAGGAGCGGCACGCCGAGCTGGCGGCCGATCCTGCGGCGGTGGAGAAGGTGCTGCGGGAGGGGGCCGGGCGGGCGCGGGCCCTGGCACGGCCGGTCGTGGACCGGGCCTACCGGGCCATCGGGCTGCTGGAGCCCTGAAGGGGACCGGGTCGTACGGGCCCGCGCTCGCGCGACTCCCGTACGACCGGTCTGCGTCAGCTGTTGCCGGAGGCCAGTTCGCGGCTGCGGTCGCGGGCCGCTTCGAGGGCCGCGATCAGGGCGGCCCGTACGCCGTGGCGTTCGAGCTCGACGATCGCGTTGATGGTGGTGCCGGCCGGGGAGGTGACGGCCTCGCGGAGCTTGACCGGGTGCTCGCCGCTGTCCCGGAGCATCACCGCGGCGCCGATGGCGGCCTGCACGATGAGGTCGTGCGCCTGAGCGCGGGGCAGGCCGAGGAGGATGCCGGCGTCGGTCATGGCCTCGACGAGGAAGTAGAAGTAGGCGGGTCCGGAGCCGGAGAGGGCGGTGGCGGCGTCCTGCTGCGATTCGGGGACGCGCAGGGTCTTGCCGACACCGCCGAAGATCTCCTCGGTGTGGGCGAGGTGTGCGGCGGTGGCGTGGCTGCCGGCCGAGATGACGGACATGGCCTCGTCGACGAGGGCGGGGGTGTTCGTCATGACACGGACGACGGGGGTGCCGGAGGCGAGCCGCTCCTCGAAGAAGGAGGTGGGGATGCCGGCGGCGCCGCTGATGACCAGCCGGTCGGCGGGGACGTGCGGGGCGAGCTCTTCCAGGAGCTTGCCCATGTCCTGCGGCTTGACGGTGAGGATGAGGGTGTCCGCGCGCTTGGCGGCTTCGGCGTTGCCGACGGCCTCGACGCCGTAACGGGAGCGGAGCTCCTCCGCGCGTTCGGGGCGGCGGGCGGTGACGAGGAGCTTGGAGGCGGGCCAACCGCCGCGGATCATTCCGCTGAGCAGCGCCTCACCGATCTTGCCGGTACCGAGGACCGCGACTGTCTGGGTCATGCCCGATTCACCTCGCCGAACTTTCTTGCACGTGTGCTGCCTTCTCCCTCCTCATCCTTGCACCCGGGCGCGTGGCGGCGAGGCGGTGTCCGCAGTGCGGTCAGGCTCCGTGGCGCTCGGGCGCCGTGGCGGTCACGGCGTACGGCGCCGGAGGGTGGCCGCGCCCAGGGCGAGCACGAGCAGTGCGCAGGCGGCCACGATGACGGCGTCGCGCACGAAGTCGGCGGTCATGTCGGTGTGGGTGAGGACCTGGGTCATGCCGTCGACGGCGTACGACATCGGCAGCACGTCCGAGATGCCTTCGAGGACGGGCTGCATGGTGTCGCGCGCCGCGAACAGGCCGCACAGCAGGAGCTGCGGGAAGATCACGGCCGGCATGAACTGGACGGCCTGGAACTCGGACGCGGCGAAGGCGGAGACGAACAGGCCGAGGGCCGTGCCGAGGAGCGCGTCGAGCAGGGCGACGAGCAGGAGCAGCCAGGGCGAGCCGACGACGTCGAGGCCGAGGAGCCAGAGGGCGAGGCCGGTGGCGAGGAGGGACTGGACGACGGCGACGGCCCCGAAGGCGAGGGCGTAGCCGGCGATGAGGTCGCCCTTGCCCAGCGGCATGGCGAGGAGGCGTTCGAGGGTGCCGGAGGTGCGCTCGCGCAGGGTGGCGATCGAGGTCACCAGGAACATGGTGATGAGGGGGAAGATCCCGAGGAGGGATGCGCCGATGCTGTCGAAGGTCCGCGGGCTGCCGTCGAAGACGAAGCGCAGCAGCGTCAGCATCAGTACGGGGACCAGGAGCATCAGCGCGATGGAGCGCGGGTCGTGGCGGAGCTGGCGCAGGACGCGGGCGGCGGTGGCGGTGGTGCGGGCGGCGCTCATCGGGTGACCTCGGACTTCGCGTCGGCGCCGGCGTCGGCAAGGGCGTCGGCATGGGTGTGGGCGTTCGCGGTGGCGTTGGCCTCGTCGACGAGGCGCAGGAAGCCCTCCTCGACGGTGGCGGAGCGCGTACGGGTGCGCAGGGCGTCGGGTGTGTCCTGGGCGAGGATGCGGCCCTCGCGCATGAGGAGCAGGTCGTGGCAGCGCTCCGCCTCGTCCATGACGTGGGAGGAGACGAGGATCGTGGCGCCGCGGGTGGCGGCGATGTCGTGGAAGAGGTTCCACAGGTCCCGGCGCAGGACGGGGTCGAGGCCGACGGTGGGCTCGTCGAGTACGAGGAGCTCGGGGGTGCCGAGGAGCGCGACGGCGAGGGAGACGCGGCTGCGCTGGCCGCCGGAGAGGTTCCCGGCGAGGGCGCCGGCGCGGCTGGTGAGGTCGACGTCGGCGATGGCGCGGGTGACCGTGTCGCGGCGGCGGTCGGCCGCGGCGCGGCCGGGGTGGAGGACGGCGGCGAAGTAGTCCAGGTTCTGGCGGACGGTGAGGTCGTCGTAGACGGACGGGGCCTGGGTGACGTAGCCGATCCGGGAGCGGAGTCCGGGGTGGCCGGCGGGGCGGCCGAGGACGTCGAGGGTGCCGGTGACGTGGGCCTGGGTGCCGACGATGGAGCGCATGAGGGTGGACTTGCCGCAGCCGGAGGGGCCGAGGAGACCGGTGATGCGGCCGCGGGGGACGTCGAAGGCGATGGAGTCGATGACGGTGCGGGGGCTGCGGCCGGTGCCTCGGCGGACGGTGAGCCCGCGGGCGTGGACGGCGGGCGGGGCGGGCGCGGCGGGCGGGGCGGAATCGTCGGGCGGCGGCGCCTGCGGGTTATTCATCATGTGATGAATAATGCTCCTGGCGGTGCCGGGGCGTCAACAGGAAGGCTTCTGCGAAGGGGCGGCCGCTACTTCTTGCGCTTGGCGCGGCGCGCGGCCGGGTTGCCCGTACGGGCGCTGCGGCGGCGGGCGAACTCGGCGGTGGCGCGCTCGTACTCGGCCCGCCGCAGCTTCTCGCCGGGGGCTTCGACGAAGCAGCGCAGGAAGTACGCGATGAGGGAGCCGATGAAACCGATCGCCTTCAGGCCCTTGAGGGCGGCCTCGTCGGAGGAGGGGGCCGGGCGGCGGCCGTAGGAGTCCCAGGTCTTCACGAAGGCGATGGCGCTGGCGATCGCGAAGAGGACGACGACGGAGATGCTGAGGAACGGGCCGACGTTGCCGATCTCCAGCCCCTCGTAGGAGAGGCGGAGCAGCATGGCCGCGGCCACGGCCGTGATGAGCGAGCCGGCGCCGACGGCGGCGCGGCGCAGGGCGTAGCCGCCGTCGTGGTGCACCCAGGTGGTGCCGAAGTACCGGATCGGCTCGGGCTCGGGCCCGGTGGGAGCCGGCGCCGCCGGGGTCCGCCCGGCGGGGGCCTGCCCGGCGGGGGCCGGCTCGGCGGGGGTCAGGTCTCGCTGGTCGTCGTCGCTCACACCGGCGATTATCCCCCGCCGGGCCGGGCGGGCCGGGAGCGTCTCACGTGGCAGACGGGCGGCCGCCCCGGACCGGGGATCAGCTGCAGCGGTTGGCCACGTAGCCGTCGCTGCCGGTCTTCACGTACGCGTCGGAGACGAAGCGGCCGTTGCCGATGCAGTCCCAGATGTCCGACGTGCCGTACGGGCCAGAGACGGTGGTGCCGTCGCACTGGCAGCGGATCCCGACGGTCGCCCCGTACGGCAGGGTGTCGACGATCGCGTAGTTCGTCCCCGGGCCGCTGCGGACGTTCACGCGGTAGCCCGGAGCGACGGGAAACGTCGGGAATCCCGAGCCGCCGGAGAGGCTCTGGACTTGGCTGGAATCGTTCTCCACGGACATGTTGAAATCTCCCCCCATGGGTGTTGCCGTGCGCAACTCGCGCAGGGTAGCAGCACCCTTGGAGATTCGTACGGCCCATCGACTAGGCTCCGGCGGGGGTGGTTGAGCGGTGCATTCGCTGCGCGCGGACGTGGGCTTTCCTGAGTACGCCGGCCAGTACCGGCTGGAATCGGTGCTCGGGTCCGGCGGGATGGGCGTCGTCCATCTGGCCACCTCCGGCTCGGGGCTGAAACTCGCCGTCAAGATCGTGCATGCCGAGCATGCCGTCGATCCGGAGTTCCGCGCCCGGTTCCGGCAGGAGGTCGCCGCCGCCCGGCAGGTGAGCGGAGCGTTCACCGCGCCCGTCGTGGACGCCGACCCGGATGCCGAACGGCCGTGGATGGCCACCCTGTTCATCGACGCCCCGACGCTGGCCGAGCGCGTACGGGAGCGGGTGCTGGACCCGGCCGAGCTGGCCCGGCTCGCCGCCGGGCTGGCGGAGGCGCTGCGGGACATCCACCGGGTGGGGGTGGTCCACCGGGACCTGAAGCCCAGCAACGTGCTGATGGCCCCCGACGGGGTCCGCGTCATCGACTTCGGCATCTCGCGGCCGGCGGACAGCGATCTGCGGACCGAGACGGGGAAGCTGATCGGGACGCCGCCGTACATGGCGCCGGAGCAGTTCCAGCGGCCGCGGGAGGTGGGTTCGGCGGCGGACGTGTTCGCGCTGGGCGCCGTGCTCGTGCACGCGGCCACGGGGCACGGGCCGTTCGACTCCGACAGCCACTACCTGGTGGCGTACCAGGTCGTGCACGCCGAGCCCGATCTGAGCGGGCTGCCGGAGCGGCTCGTACCGGTGGTGGCGCGGTGCCTGGCGAAGGACCCGGCGGACCGGCCCACCGCGGAGCAGCTGATCGCGGAGATGCGGGCGCTGGCGTACCGGACCTCCGAGGACACGCAGGCGTTCGTCGCCCCGCCCCGGCGGCCGGTCGAGGAGGTCACGCACGCGAGGGAGCGGATCCCCGTGGCGGAGCCCGCCGGCGCCCGCCCGGGGCGGCGCCGGGCCCGGGCGGTGGTGGCGGCCTCGGTCGGGCTGCTGCTGGCGGGCGGGGCCGTGGGCGGGTACCTGCGCTTCGGAGCGGGTGGCGGGGCGCCGGGGCAGGGTGCGGGGGAGGCGGACGGGACGAAGGCCGCGGCTGCCGCCGCGGCGAAGCCGTTCGTACCGTGGACGGTCTCGCTGGGCGAGCCGGGGACGGGCAACCGGACGGGCTCCTGCTCGTGGGGGGAGGCGGCGGCCGCGCTGTACTGCGCGGGGCCGGGGGTGGCCGTGGCGCGGCTCGATCCGGCGAACGGATCGCTCGTGTGGTCGCTGAAGGCGGCTGCGGCCGGCACCCGTACGGCGGGCGACAGCGCGCCGCTGCACGCGGGCGGGCTGGTGCTCGTGGCCGAACCGGGCGCCGGGACGCTGCGGGCGCTGGATCCGGGGACGGGCGCCGAGCGCTGGCAGCGGAAGCTGGCGGACGGGACGCGGGCGGTGGCGGCGGGCGCGCAGGTGCTGCTCGCACCGCCGAACGGGAACGTGACGGCGCTGGACGCCGCGAGTGGCGCGCCGCGGTGGACGAAGCAGCTCGGCGGGGTCGGTTCGGTCTGGTGGGGCGGCGGCGCCGCGGCGGGTGGCGGCCCCGCGGCGGGTGGCGGCCCCCTCGTGTACGTGTCCACGCCGGACAGCGGTGGCGGGAGCTCGCAGCTGCTGGCGGTGGATCCGGCGAGCGGGACGGTGCACTGGCAGCTGCGGACGGCGGGGCGGCTGCGGCCGGTCGGCGCCGCCCGGGACGGGCTCTGCCTGCTGGACACCGACGCGGACGGCAGGACGGGCGCGGTGGTCCGGGTGGACGCGGCGACGCAGGCGGTACGGCGGGTCCGGCTGTCGGTGCCGCTGTTCGACGCGGAGGCGGCGGTGGGCGCGGACGGCGTCACGTACGCCGTAGGGGCCACGGGCGCGCTGATCGCGGTCGGCGCGGAGCGGGAGCAGTGGCGGCTGGAGACGGGCCTGTCCGCGGCCTCGCGCCCGGTGGCGGCCGACGGCCGGATCCTCCTGACCGCGCCGGACGGGCGGCTGCTGGCGGTGGACGCCGGGAGCGGCCGGCTGGTGGGCCAGACACGGTCGCGCCCGACCGACGGCCGCGCCGGCTTCACGGCGACGCTTGCGGCACCGGTCCCGGCCGGAGACCGCGTCTACGGAACGTCCCCCGACGGCTCCATCTTCGCGGTCGACGCGACGGACCCGACGCGCTGGTGAGCGAGGCCGGGCCCGCCGGGGCCCACCCCGCCAGGGGCTCCCGCCGGGGCCGCCCCGCCGGGACCCACCCCGCCAGGGGCTCCCGGCGGGGTCGGCAGGGGGTGCGGCCTGCGGCCGAGTGAATCGGGTGAACGCCGTCAGACGCCCAGCTTCGACACGTCGCGGACCGCACCCTTGTCGGCGCTCGTCGCCATCGCCGCGTACGCGCGCAGCGCCGCCGAGACCTTGCGTTCACGGTTCTTCGGGGCGTAGACCCCGCCGAGGGCGGCATGGCGGGCGGCCAGCGTGGCCTCGTCCACCAGCAGCTCGATCGACCGGTTCGGGATGTCGATCCGGATGCGGTCCCCGTCCTCGACGACGGCGATGTCGCCGCCCGAGGCCGCCTCCGGGGAGGCGTGGCCGATGGACAGGCCCGAGGTGCCGCCGGAGAAGCGGCCGTCCGTGACCAGCGCGCACACCTTGCCGAGCCCGCGCCCCTTGAGGAAGGACGTCGGGTAGAGCATCTCCTGCATGCCGGGGCCGCCGCGCGGGCCCTCGTACCGGATGACGACGACGTCGCCCGCCTTGATCTCCTTGCGGAGGATCTTGTCGACCGCCTCGTCCTGCGATTCGCAGACGACCGCCGGGCCCTCGAAGGTCCAGATCGACTCGTCGACGCCCGCCGTCTTGACGACGCACCCGTCGACCGCGATGTTGCCGCGCAGCACCGCCAGTCCGCCGTCCTTGGAGTACGCGTGCTGCACCGACCGGATGCAGCCGCCCTCGGCGTCCAGGTCGAGGGTGTCCCAGCGCTCGGACTGCGAGAAGGCGGTGGCGGAGCGCACGCAGCCGGGGGCCGCGTGCCACAGCTCCATGGCCGTCTCGCTCGCCGTGCCGCTGCGGGCGTCCCACTTCGCCAGCCAGTCCTCCAGGTTCTCCGAGTGGACCGTCGTGACGTCCTTGTTCAGCAGCCCGCCGCGGTGCAGCTCGCCGAGGATGGCGGGGATGCCGCCGGCCCGGTGGATGTCCTCCATGTAGTACGTGCCGCCCGGCGCCACGTTCGGCGCGACCTTGGCCAGGCACGGGACCCGCCTCGACACCTCGTCGATGTCGGTGAGGTCGTACTCCAGGCCCGCCTCCTGCGCGGCGGCGAGCAGGTGCAGGATCGTGTTCGTCGAGCCGCCCATGGCGATGTCGAGGGCCATGGCGTTCTCGAAGGCCTGGCGGGTGGCGATGGAACGCGGCAGGACCGAGTGGTCGTCCTGCTCGTAGTACCGCTTGGTGATCTCGACGACCGTCCGGCCGGCGTCCTCGTACAGGGCGCGGCGGGCGGTGTGCGTGGCGAGGACCGAACCGTTGCCGGGGAGCGCGAGGCCGATGGCCTCGGCGAGGCAGTTCATGGAGTTGGCGGTGAACATGCCGCTGCACGACCCGCAGGTCGGACAGGCGTTCTCCTCGATGCGCAGCACGTCCTCGTCGGAGACGTTCTCGTTGGAGGCCTCGACCATCGCGTCGATCAGGTCCAGCTTGCGGACGGTGCCGTCGACGAGGACGGCCTGGCCGGCCTCCATCGGGCCGCCGGACACGAACACGACGGGGATGTTGAGGCGCATGGCGGCCATCAGCATGCCGGGCGTGATCTTGTCGCAGTTGGAGATGCAGATGAGCGCGTCGGCACAGTGGGCCTCGACCATGTACTCCACGCTGTCCGCGATCAGGTCGCGGGAGGGCAGGGAGTACAGCATGCCGCCGTGGCCCATGGCGATGCCGTCGTCGACCGCGATGGTGTTGAACTCGCGCGGGATCGCACCGGCGGCGCGGATCGCGTCGGAGACGATCCGGCCCACGGGGGCCAGGTGGGTGTGGCCGGGCACGAACTCCGTGAAGGAGTTGGCGACCGCGATGATCGGCTTCCCGATGTCCGCGCTCGCTACGCCCGACGCACGCATAAGGGCGCGTGCGCCCGCCATGTTGCGGCCGTGGGTGACGGTGCGGGACCTCAGCTCGGGCATCGGGTTCACTCCCCATGAGTACGGTGGCGTTCGCACGCCCGCCGCGACGGTGCATGACTGTGGATACGGCTCGGTTACGAGGCTACGCTCCTGGCCCGCGATGCGGACAGGTGGTCCGCATGTCGATACGGGCGGCTCATTCCTCGGTCAGATAGCGCTGGAGGGTGGGCGCGACGAGGACGACGATGTCCTCCGGATCCGCGGACGCGAGGGGCTCGACCTGGACCACGTACCGCAGGAGCGCGATGCCGATCATGTGGGAGGCGGCGAGCTCGGCGCGGAAGGTGGGGTCGGGGACGTCGAGGTCGGCCGCGACCCGCTCCAGGACCCGGCGCAGGACCAGCCGGCGCAGCACCGCCGCCGCGGCCTCGTGGGTGAGCGCTGAGCGTATGACGGCGAGGAGGGGCGCCCGGCTGACCGGGTTCTCCCAGATGCCCAGGAAGTAGCGGGCCAGCCGCTCCCCGATCCCTTCGGGGCCCTCCCCCACGATGGCGGGGACGACGAGGGCGGGCTCCATCGTCACCTCGATGGCGGCGGCGAAGAGGTCGTCCTTGCTGCCGAAGTAGTGGTGCACCAGGGCCGGGTCCACGCCGGCCACCTTCGCGACGCCGCGTACGGACGTCTTGTCGTACCCGCGCTCCGCGAACACCTCGCGGGCGGCGAGCCGGATGCGCTCCTGGGTGCCGGGGCCCTCGTCGGCCTCGTCCTGGCGGGGCCGGCCGGGCCCGCGGCGCGGCTTGGCGGGTTCCGTCATGGGCGCGGGGTCCTGACCGGGGAGCCGGTGGAACGGGTCGCGAGGTGCAGGCGGGTGAAGGCCAGGGCCTCGGCGAGGTCGGCCTCGCGCTCGGCGGAGGACATCGCGCGGCGGGTGTTGACCTCGATGACGACGTGCCCGTCGAAGGAGGTGCGGGCGAGGCGCTCCAGCAGCTCGGCGCACGGCTGCGTCCCCCGCCCCGGAACCAGGTGCTCGTCCTTCGCCGAACCGTTTCCGTCGGCGAGGTGCACGTGCGCCAGCCGGTCCCCCATGCGGTCGATCATGGCGGTGGCGTCCGTACGGGCGGTGGCGGTGTGCGAGAGATCGACGGTGAAGTGCCGGTAGTCGTCCTTCGTGACGTCCCAGTCGGGGGCGTACGCGAGCATCTCGCGGTCCCGGTAGCGCCACGGGTACATGTTCTCGACGGCGAACCGGACGTCGGTCTCGTCGGCCATCCGCCAGATGCCGCCGACGAAGTCCTTCGCGTACTGGCGCTGCCAGCGGAAGGGCGGGTGCACGACGACGGTGGAGGCCCCCAGCCGCTCGGCGGCGGACTGCGCCCGCTGGAGCTTGGTCCAGGGATCGGTGGACCACACGCGCTGCGTGATCAGCAGACAGGGGGCGTGCACGGCCAGGATCGGCACCTGGTGGTGGTCGGAGAGCCGGCGCAGGGCGTCGACGTCCTGGCTGACCGGATCCGTCCAGACCATCACCTCGACGCCGTCGTAGCCCAGGCGCGCGGCGATCTCGAACGCGGTCGCCGTCGACTCCGGGTAGACGGAGGCGGTGGAAAGGGCGACTTTCGCAGTCGGGATCCGAACGGGTTCTGCCACGGGGACAGGGTACGGGTCCCGGCCGTGAAGGACCGTGACGCCCACCACCCGGCCCCGGCCGGGAGGGTCCTGCCGTGCGGGCCCGGGCATCCGCGAGCGCGATGCCGGGGGCCCCGGACCCGTTCGCTGCCCGAGGGGACCGGTGCCGCAGGGCCCGACCCGTCGGCTCAGGACGGGAGGTGGTCCAGGCGGCGGAGGATCACGCCCTCCCGCAGGGCCCAGGGGCAGATTTCGAGTTCGTCGACGCCGAAGAGGTCCATCGCGCCCTCCGCGACCAGGGCTCCCGCCAGGAGCTGGGACGCGCGGCCGTCCGAGACGCCCGGGAGGGCGGCGCGCTGGGCCGTGGTCATCGCCGCCAGGCGCGGGACCCACTCCTCCAGGGACTTGCGGGTCAGGTCCCGCTGCACGTACAGCCCGTCCGCCGAGCGGGCCGCGCCCGCGATGCGGGCCAGCTGGCGGAACGTCTTCGATGTCGCCACCACGTGGTCCGGCGCCCCGAAGCGGCTGAACTCGCCGACCGTACGGGCGATCTGGGCCCGCGCGTGGCGCCGCAGGGCCCGTACGTCCGCCGGGTCCGGCGGGTCGCCCGGCAGCCAGCCCTTGGTGAGACGGCCCGCGCCCAGCGGCAGCGAGACCGCGGCGTCCGGGTCCTCGTCGATGCCGTACGCGATCTCCAGCGAGCCCCCGCCGATGTCGAGCACCAGCAGCTTGCCGGCGGACCAGCCGAACCAGCGCCGGGCGGCCAGGAACGTCAGCCGCGCCTCGTCCTCGCCGCTGAGAATCGGCAGGTCGACGCCCGTCTCGGCCAGCACCCGGGCCAGGACCTCGTCGGCGTTGGTGGCCTCCCGCACGGCGCTGGTCGCGAAGGGGACGACGTCCTCGCAGCCCTTGTCCTCGGCGGCCTGCGCCGCCCCGCCGATCACCGCGACGAGGTGCTCTATGCCCTCCGGGGTGACCGCTCCGCGCTCGTCGAGCAGCTCCGCGAGCCGCAGTTCCACCTTGTGCGAGTGCGCCGGCTGCGGGCGCGCGCCGGGGTGCGCGTCCACCACCAGGAGATGGATCGTGTTCGAACCCACATCAAGGACACCGAGTCTCATGGGAGGAAACGCTACTGTGCGGCTGGAGTATGGGTGGCGTAAGGGGCCCTTAGGCTTGGGTTTGTGCCAAATACGAAGAAGGCCAACCAGTCCGCCAAGGCGAAGAAGGCCAAGGCCTCCGCCAAAGCCCCCGTCGCATCCCCCCGTGATGACGAGAAGGGCCTCGACTTTCCCCGCGCCTGGGTGGAGTTCCCCGACCCGGCCGACGCCGAGCAGGTCTTCCGCTGCGACCTGACCTGGCTGACCTCCCGCTGGACGTGCATCTTCGGCAGCGGCTGCCAGGGCATCCAGGCCGGCCGGGCCTCGGACGGCTGCTGCACCCTCGGCGCCCACTTCTCGGACGAGGACGACGAGAAGCGGGTCGCCGAGAACGTGGCACGGCTGACTCCCGAGCTGTGGCAGTTCCACGACGTCGGCAGCGAGACCGGGTGGACGCAGAACGATGACGACGGGGAGAAGCAGACCCGCCGCTGGGAGGGCGCCTGCATCTTCCTGAACCGGCCCGGTTTCCCCGCCGGCGCGGGCTGCTCGCTGCACATCCTGGCCCTCAGGAGCGGCCAGGAGCCGCTGGAGACCAAGCCGGACGTGTGCTGGCAGCTGCCGATCCGCCGGACCTACGAGTGGATCGACCGGCCCGACGACACCCGCGTGCTCCAGGTGTCCATCGGCGAGTACGACCGGCGCGGCTGGGGTCCGGGCGGCCACGACCTGCACTGGTGGTGCACGTCGGCGACGTCCGCGCACGGCGCCGGCGAGCCGGTGTACGTGTCATACCGCCCCGAGCTGACCGAGCTCATGGGCAAGGAGGGGTACGAGGCCCTCGTCAAGCTCTGCGAGGCGCGGCTGTCCTCGCTGCTGCCCATGGCTCCGCACCCCGCCGACCCGCCGGCGGGCCCCGCCGCCCCGTAGCCGGAGGGAGTGACCGGGCCCGCGCCGAGACCGCCGGGGCCTACGAAGGCCCCGGTCCGCTCGGATCCGACGGCGGGCCAACCGTTCCTCCTGGTACCCCCGGCCCCCCTGACGCGCTCTCCGTCGGGGTCGGCGTCGGCGTGGGCGTCGGCGTCGGCGTGGGGCTCGGCGGCGCCGGGGTGTCCGTGGGCTTCGGCGTGGGCGTCGGGCTCGGCGGCGTCGGGTCCCCCGGCTCCGGCGGCGGGGTGGGCGCCGGACGGCCGCGGCCCTGGATGGAGACCACCGCGCCGCCCGGATCCACGCCGATCCGGGCGGACCAGGCACCGACCGGCTGGGCCTGCGCGTCCACGGTGATCCACACGATGAACGATTCGCCAGGGTCCAGGGTCCCCGCGCTCCTGCTCGCCCGCAGCCACGGCGCGTCGGACCACAGCTGCCAGTCCACGGGGGCCCCGCCGGAGGCGGTCAGCGTGAGCATGGTCGTGGCCCCGTGCGAGGAGGCGGCGACGGAGAGCCGCCCGGGATTCCCGGGCCGGCCGTCGGGGGTGGCGGGCGCCCCGGTGCTGATCACCTCCACCGATACGTCCGAGCCGTCCGGATCGGCCGCGCCCCGGGCGAAGCCGGGCTCGCCGGTGGTGTGCGCGGTGTTGCCGGCGTTCTCGTACGCGCGCAGCGGGCGGCCGTCCTGGCGCAGGGCCGGGAGCTCGGATTCGCTCGCGGAGATCCGGGCGGAGTCCGCGCCGCCGGGCTCGCCGGTCTCCGGGGCACCGCGGTACGCCGCCCACAGCGCGATCACCGGGGCCGCGACGACCGTGGCCACGACGGTCGTCGTCACGGCCCGGGCCCGCAGCCGGTCGCGGCGGGCGGCGCGGTCGCGGGGGTCCATCGGGAAACCGGTGCGGTCGAAGCGCGGGCCGGGGCGGCGCCCGCGCCGGCCGCCGGAGCGGACCATGGCCGCGCGGACGGCG
>NZ_LFML01000041.1:30954-54553 GCF_001044425.1 Streptomyces roseus | reverse complement strand
GCCTCCCCCGCCCCCGCGGCCGGCCCCGCCCGTACCGCCACCGCCGGCGGTGCCCCTGCCCGCCCGGGCGCCGGCGGGGCCGCCCGTACCGGCGCCGCGGATCGCGCCGTACCTCTTCGGGTTCGACCGGGCCGAGGCGCCGGCGCCCGGCTGGCTCACCGAGCTGTACGACGCCTCCGACCTGCGGTTCGCCGGTGCCTACGTCGATGGGCCGCCCGTGGCCGGCCATCCGCCCGGGAGCTTCACGATCTCCGCCAGGAGCCCGGACCGGCACTGGATGGACCGTCTGGACGCGGCATCCGCCGCCGGCTGGGGCACCGTCTTCTTCTACATCGGCTACAGCAGCCCCCACGACACCTCCGCGCACCCGTCCACACACCCGCCCGCGGGCCAGCCGACGCAGGAGCGGGGCCGGCTGCACGCCCAGCACATCAAGACGATCATCGGAACCCGCAATCCGGGCTGGGCCGGCGGTGTGGTCATGATCGACAACGAGAACTCGGCCAGACTCGACCTCGACAGCCGCGCGGAGCAACCGATGCGCGACTACTACCTGGCCCTGTGCGAGGAACTCACACTGCCCGGCCCCGGTGCCGCCCCGCCCATGCGGCCGGGCTTCTACCTCCATTCCCCCGTCGCCGTCCCCCTGCTGCGGATCCGCCCCGACCTCTTCGTGTGGGACGTCGAAATCGATGTCTTCGACGCGGGCACGACGGACACCGTCGTCCCGCCGTTCGACCCCGCGCATCCCACGCGCATCGAAGTGGGCGAGCCCCGCACTTCGGTCACCCTCAGGCCGACCCTGGTGACACCGCCACCGGGCGGAGCCGCCCCCGCCTGGAACGCCTGGCCCGTCGGCCGCCAATTCCGCTTCTACGTCGCCCACATGCCGCAGCGCAGAGCGCCGATCACGCGGGTGCGACGCTCCCTCACCCCGACGACACCGATCGACTTCGACTGCTCCCTGGTCCGCAACCCCGCCTTCCCCGTCGCCGAACCCCGGGTCACCGCCTTCGGGGGCCGTCCCGATCCGCAGGTGGTGCGGGGCACGTTCGCCGAACCCGCCCGCGGCGGCGACACCGGCACCCCTCCCATGATGCTGTTGCACCTGCTCGGCCTCCGCCGGGCCGGCCCGCATCCGCAGAGCACCCCGGCACTGGCGGTCGAACCCGACGCTCCGATCGTCGCCGTACCGCCCGAACGGCCCGCCGTCGTCTTCTCCCAACTCCGCGGCGGTGTACCGGTCGAATGGCGACTGCAGCGCGACGCGTGGGTCCGTACGGTCCTGCCGACCCTCACGGGGATCAGCGCACGGCGGATCCGCGCCCTCGCCGCCGCCGGGCAGTCCGACCGGTCCGTCCACCTGTTCACCGTCTCCTCCGAACAGCGCCTCCACGCGCAGCGACGCACTGCGGACGGCCCCTGGAGCGAACCCGCGCCGATGGCGGGCGACCTGCGGCTGCACCCGTTCGGCTCGCCGGCCGTCGCGGCGCGCGGCCGCACCGTCGAGGTGGTCTTCCTCGATCGCGAGTCGCGCCTCGTGAACGCCTGGTGGTCGCGCGGCGGCGAGTGGCCCGGCAAGGCCCATACCGTCGTCGACAAGGCGGCCCCCCTGCTGCCCGGAGGTGCGCTCGTCGCCCTCGCCCCCACCCGGGACGACCTGCTCGCGCTCGGCATCGGCCGCGACCTTCGGCTGCACCTGGCGGACTACCGGGCCGGCCGGGGCTGGGAACCGCCCCGGCCGCTGGGCCGGCCCGAAGACCGCCTGACCCCGCACGCGCGCTTCGCCGCTCAGGTGGTGACGCCCGAACTCGTCGAGGTGTGCGCGCTCACCCACCGGCTCCAGCCCGTCGTCTACCGGCTGCGCCTCAGCGAGGGCGCGTGGCGGTCGGCCGAACCACGGCCCCTGCCCGCGATCCCTCCGCGGCCGCCCCAGGACCACCGGCCGCCCGCCCGGGAGTCGCCGGTGGAGCCGGCGTACGGCTGGGTGTTCAACCCGTTCGGCGACACGACCCTCGGGCGTACGACGACGGGCCGCAGCTTCGTCGCCTTCTCGGCGTACACGGGAGGCAAGGCGGGAGGGAGGGCGGCAGCCGTGGCCCGGTTCCTCGACGGCGACGAGGAGTGGTGGCTCTACCGCTGACCCACTGGCCCACTGGAAGCCCGGGCACGGGAGGTAGCGCTGCAGCGCGGTGCCCCGCGCCTCCCTCCGGGCCCACACGCGGATCCGTTCCGGCGGCGCGGCCGAGAACGCCGTCAGCGTGACCACAGGTAGCAGAGCAGATAGCCGAACAGTGCCGCCACGCCCAGGTCTGCGCCGGAGGCAGACAGCGGTCCTGGCGCGAGAGCCTCCAGGAGGTCGAGGAGCACGGCAACGCGGATCGCGACGGCCGTGCTCACCGCGGACCGGCGGCGCTCGGAGAGCCAGGAGTGCAACGGCGATGCGTCCTCTCGGACGTTCCGGCGGATCCGGGCGACAACCACTCGGCCAGGCGAAGCGACGGGGTACGGATCGCGATCGTACGAAGGCGGGCCGCCGATGGCCGACACCCGCTGCACGACACACTGACACGGGAGTTCGGCCCGTTGCCGAGGCGGTCCGCGGCTGGTCAGGGGCGGTCCGTGCGCCATTTGGTCCCGCCGGCACGGCAAGCCCCGCCTTCGCCCCGAATGGGTCAGCTTGGCCGCGGAAGGAGAGGGTAGGTGCGGGGCGAACGTGAACGGCAGCTACAGCGTGTCAGGAGAGTGCCCGCGATGACGGACGACGCCTACCTCTTTCTCGCGATGACCTCGGACGGCTGGCAAGGGACGCCGCTGGCCCTCATCGGGGAGCTGGAGTGCCTGGAAACCCCGGCCGTCCGGGCCTGGTTCACGGCCCAGGGCGTGAGCCCCGCGTCCCCGGCCGTCCGCGTGGTTCCCCCGGAGCAGACCGGACTGATCCCGGAGGGGGCCGAGCGGCTCCCGGTCCCGCTGGGCGAGGAGGAGCTGGAACGGGTCCGCCGCGCCACGGCCACGGATCGCGTGGCGGGCATCGAGGAGGAGCTGCTCGCGTTCCGCGACAGCGAGGACAACCGTGACGGCCTGCTGCGCCGGGCCCTCGCCGCCGGTGTACCGGCGCACCGGATCGTCGAACTCTCCGGGGTCGACCCGACCACGCTGTCCTCGGCCTCCCGGGACTGAACCGGCGTCGAACCGGCCTGGAGCGGGAGCGGGCCGGAATCGACGGACGCGAAGCCCATGGGCCCGAACCGGGCGGCGACCAGCGTCTCCCCCGATCGATCCGCGCCACACGTGCCCGCGCACCGACAGGTCCCCGAAGTGCGCGGGGGGGGTCAGCCGGCGTGCACGTGCGGGCGGCGGGCGCGGTCCGGTTCGGCTTCGCGGAGGACCTCTCGGGTGACCGGGGCCACTTCGCCCTGCCCGAAGAGGAAGAAGCGGAAGAAGTTCGCCATCGGGTTGCCCTCGGTCCACTCGAAGTAGATGTGGGGCCGCTGGCCTGTCTCGTCGCGGACGTGGAGCAGGAGGGCGGCCAGCGCGTTGGGGATGCTGGAACTCTCCAGGGTCAGGACGCGGTAGCGGTCGTGCAGGACTTCGCCGCGTACGCGCATGCCGGACTCGAACTCCGAGGCGTCCAGGACCGTGACCTCGACGAACATGACGTCGTCCTCGGCCGGGATGTCGTTGTCCGCGCGGATCTGCGCCTTCTTCTGGCGGTACTCCTCGACGTCGCGGTTGTCGGGCTCGTTGGCGATGAAGCGGATCGTGCGGTTGGCGGTGTCGCGGATGAACCGCTGCGCCATGTCGTCGAACTCGATGTGCGTGACGCGCAGCTCGAAGACGCGGGCCAGGCGCGAGAGGAGGGAGAGCGCCATGATGCCGCCGATGAAGCAGGCGCCGATCTTGACGCCGTCGGGGCGCTCCACGACGTTGATCGCGGTGGTGTAGATGAAGACGGCCGAGGTGATGCCGAAGCCGATGGTCCAGCCGCGCTCCCCGGCCCGCCGGGCGGCGATGGTCACGGCGGCGGCCGCCGAGGTGATCAGGACGAGGACGCCCGTGGCGTAGGCGCCGCCCTGGGCGTCGACGTCCGCGTTGAAGAGCCAGGTCACCAGGAAGGCGACCAGCGTGAAGACGATCACCATCGGGCGCAGGGCGCGGGCCCAGTGCGGGGCCATGCCGTAACGGGGCAGGTAGCGCGGCATCAGGTTGAGCAGGCCGGCCATGGCCGAGGCGCCCGCGAACCACAGGATGCAGATGGTGGAGACGTCGTAGACCGTGCCGAAGGCTGAGCCCAGGTATGCGTGGGCCAGGTAGGCCAGGGCACGGCCGTTGGCCTCACCGCCCGGCTGGAACTGGTCGGCCGGGATGAGCAGGGTGGTGATGAGGCTGGAGCAGATCAGGAAGACGCTCATGATCACGGCTGCCGTGGTCAGCAGCTTCTTGGCTCCCCGGATCCGCCCGGCGGGCTTCTCCTCGGTGTCCGAGGGGTCGCCCTCGACGTGCGGCATGACGGCGACACCGGTCTCGAAACCGGAGAGGCCGAGCGCGAGCTTCGGGAACACCACCAGCGCGATGGCGATCATCATGAAGGGGTTGCCGTGCTCGGCGGTCAGCGCGCTCGTCCAGTCGGTGATGACCTGCGGCTCCGTGAACACGTTCCACAGCCCGACCGTCACCACGACGACGTTCAGGGCGAGGTAGGTTCCCACGAGGACCACGGCGACGCCGATGGCCTCGCTGAACCCCTTGAGGAAGACCCCGCCGAGCAGCGCGATCAGGATCAGGGTGATCAGGACCTCGTGGCCGTGCAGCGTGCTGGTGAGGTGCGGGTTCTCCACCATGTGCGCGGTCGCGTCGGCGGCGGAGAGGGTGATGGTGATGAGGAAGTCGGTCGCCGCGAACCCGAGCAGGGTCAGGACGAAGAGCTTGCCCTTCCAGAAGGAGAGGAGCTTCTCCAGCATGGCGATGGAGCCCTCGCCATGAGGGCTCTCCTCGGCCACTCGCCGGTAGACGGGCAGCGCCCCCAAGAGGGTCAGCAGCACGAGCACGATGGTCGCCAGCGGCGAGAGCAGACCGGCCGCCAGGAAGGCGATGCCGGGCTGGTAGCCGAGGGTGGAGAAGTAGTCGAGGCCGGTCAGGCACATGACCCGCCACCACGGCCGGCCGTGCGGCTGGGCCGCCGCCTCCTTGGCGGCGGGCGAACTGTTCTCGGCGGTCAAGCCTTCCAGCATCCACGCGCGCAGGCGCGAGGAGCGGGCAGGGGTGGCCATCGTCGGGCGCTCCTGTCGTACGGAATGGATTCGGCCATCGGAGTCGACGGCTGGGCCAGCGTACGCAGCGAGAACACAGCCAATACGTCTATAGCCCCGCCTGACGGAATCCTGACGCCCTCTTAACGCCTTTCCTTCCGGTGGCGTAGCGACGCGCTCACGCTCGAAGACGGAACCCGCACGTCCGGTGAGAAGGTCCAGGTCCGTCTGCGGATCGGGAGCGTGGAGGGGCGTCAGTCCGTCGATCACGAGCCCGCCCGAGCCGTACCCGCCAAGGTCGCGTCGCAGCAGGTCGTCCGCGGAGGTGGGCGTGGAACGGACGTCAACGCGCCTCGGCCGTGATGCGGAAGCGCAGCCGGCAGATCACGGCGTCGGTGTCGCGGCGAACCGCCCTCTGCGCCGGTTTCCGCACGTACGCTGACAAGGGGCGGCCGAGTGATCCGGTTTCCGAGGAGAGCTCGACCAGTTCGACGCCCGGCTTCCACAACTCCCAGTCACGCCGCAGGGCTTCGGCCGCATCACGGTCCTCCGGGGACGGATGGGTGACGGTCACGGCCAGGACCTCGTCACCGAGTGAGCGGGCGGCGGTGAGGGCCTGGCTGGTCAGCCGGGACAGACCGGAGACGGGAACCACGACCACGGAGCGGGACCGCCGCGGGGCCCCCGGGATGCGGCCGAGCTCCAGGCGTTCGCCGATCTCGGCGTACGCGCGGTGGATCTTCTCGAAGGCGAGGACGAGCAGCGGCAGCGCGACGACGATCAGCCAGGCGCCTTCGGTGAACTCGGTGGCGGTGACCACGACGGCCGAGACCCCGGTAAGGAGGGCGCCGAAGCCGTTGAGCGCCGCCTTCGCCCGCCGGCCGCGCGGCCGCTCCGCGTACCAGTGCCGGACCATGCCGACCTGGCAGAGGGTGAAGCCGATGAAGACGCCGATGGCGAAGAGCGGGACGAGGGTGTTGGTGTCACCGCCGGAGAAGACGAACAGGAGGGCGGAGACGACCCTGAGGGGCGACCTGCCCCGTCTGGAACACGACGGCGGCGTGGCACGACCGCTCGGGCCGGGTGACGGAGTACGCCGACTGGCCGGACGGCGAGACCGAGCTCCGGGTCGTCGGCGGCGGACACTACTACGGCCGCTTCGTGCTGGATCCGCACCCCGGGCCGCTGCCCCCCGAGCAGGACCGCATCGTGGCCGTCGCGCTGGCCGCGCAGGCCTGCTCCGCCCTGGACACCGCCGGCCTGTCCCACCAGGCCTGACCGGTCCTTTTCAGGCACGTCCCGTCAGGGATGCGTCAAGAGCCCCCGCGCGCCCGTATGGAGGCCGTCAAGGCGTCTCAACGCCGGGGTGAAGACACGGTTATGTCGTCATCGGCCATCTGGCCGGTTCATTTCTTTCCTCTTCACCCAGGAGCTCACGGTGGCCGATCTGGCCTTCGTCGTCATCACGATCGCGGTGTTCGCGCTGGTGGCACTCATCGCCCGGGGGGTGACCAAGCTGTGACCGTCGAAAACGTCGTCGGCCTCGTCGTGGCCGTCTCCCTGCTCGGATACCTCGTCCTCGCCCTCGTGTACCCGGAGAGGTTCTAGCCACCGATGAGTCCCGTTCTCGCTGGTGTGCTCCAGCTCCTCGCACTGATAGCCGCGCTCGCACTGGCCTACCGCCCCCTCGGCGACCACATGGCCCGCGTCTACTCCTCCGAGAAGCACTACAAGCCGGAGAAGTGGATCTACAAGGCCATCGGCGCCAACCCCTCGGCCGAGATGCGCTGGCCCGCCTACCTGCGCGGCGTCCTCGCCTTCTCCGCCGTGAGCGTCCTCTTCCTCTACGCCCTCCAGCGTGCGCAGGGGATCCTGCCCGGCTCGCTCGGCTTCTCCGCGATCGACCCCGACCAGGCCTTCAACACCGCCGCATCCTTCGTCGCGAACACCAACTGGCAGTCGTACTACGGCGAACAGGCCATGGGCCACGTCGTGCAGACCGGCGGCCTCGCGGTGCAGAACTTCGTCTCGGCCGCGGTCGGCATGGCCGTCGCCGTGGCCCTCGTACGGGGCTTCGCCCGCTCCCGCACCGGCGAACTCGGCAACTTCTGGGCCGACCTGGTCCGCGGCACCGTCCGCATCCTGCTGCCCATCGCCGTGATCGGCGCGATCATTCTGGTCGCCTGCGGCGCCATCCAGAACTTCGCCGGGATCCACGAGGTCGGCCAGTTCATGGGCGGCGCCCAGCAGTGGAACGGCGGGGCCGTGGCCTCGCAGGAGGTCATCAAGGAGCTCGGCACCAACGGCGGCGGCTACTTCAACGCCAACTCCGCCCACCCCTTCGAGAACCCCACCCCGTTCTCGAACCTGTTCGAGATCTTCCTGATCCTCGTCATCCCGTTCGCGCTGACCCGCACCTTCGGCCGCATGGTCGGAAGCCTGCGCCAGGGCTACGCGATCCTCGCCACGATGGCCACCATCTGGCTCGGCTTCACCGCCCTGATGATGTGGACGGAGTTCACCCACCACGGCCCGGCCTTCGACGTCGCCGGCGGGGCGATGGAGGGCAAGGAGACCCGCTTCGGGGTCGGCGCGTCCGCGATCTTCTCGGTCGCCACGACGCTCACCTCCACCGGCGCGGTCAACTCCTTCCACTCCTCCTACACCGGTCTCGGCGGCGGCATCCAGCTGCTGGGCATGCAGCTGGGCGAGATCGCCCCCGGTGGTGTCGGCTCCGGTCTCTACGGCATGCTGGTCATGGCGATCATCGCGGTGTTCATCGCCGGCCTGATGGTCGGTCGCACCCCCGAGTACCTGGGCAAGAAGATCGGCACCCGCGAGATCAAGTTCGCGGCCTGCTACATCCTCATCACCCCGGCCCTGGTGCTGTGCTTCACCGCCGCGGCGATGGCGCTGCCCACCCCGCCGCATTCGATGCTGAACTCGGGCGCCCACGGGTTCTCCGAGGTCCTGTACGCCTACACCTCGGGCGCCAACAACAACGGCTCCGCCTTCGCGGGCCTCAACGCCGACACCCAGTGGTACAACTCCACGATCGGCATCGCCATGCTGCTGGGCCGCTTCCTGCCCATGGTGTTCGTCCTGGCGCTGGCCGGCTCCCTCGCCGAGCAGAAGCCCGTCCCCGAGACCGCGGGCACGCTCCGTACCGACAAGCCGCTGTACACCGGCCTGCTCGTCGGCACCATCCTCATCGTCACCGGTCTGACCTACTTCCCCGCCCTCGCGCTGGGGCCGCTCGCCGAAGGGCTCGCATCATGAGCACCGCCACTGGAGCCCGTGCCCCGCACGAGGACCTGCCCACCAGCCGCAAGCCGCCTGCCGGCCGTGTCGGCGGGGGCCTGTTCGACCCCAAGCAGCTGCTGAAGTCCTTCCCCGACGCGGTGAAGAAGCTGGACCCGCGTGTCATGATCAAGTCGCCGGTCATGTTCGTGGTCCTCGTCGGCTCGGTCGTCACGACCGTGCTGGCCGTCAAGGACCCGACGGACTGGTTCGGATGGGCCATCACCGGCTGGCTGTGGCTGACCACGATCTTCGCCAACCTCGCCGAGGCCGTGGCCGAGGGCCGCGGCAAGGCCCAGGCGGACACCCTGCGCAAGGCCAAGACCGACTCCGTCGCCCGCCGCCTGACCACGGACGGCAGGGGCGAGGAGCAGGTCCCGGGCACCGAGCTGAAGATCGGCGACCTGGTGGTCTGCGAGGCCGGCGACATCATCCCCGGCGACGGGGACGTCGTCGAAGGCGTCGCCTCGGTCGACGAGTCCGCGATCACGGGTGAATCCGCCCCGGTGATCCGCGAGTCCGGCGGTGACCGCAGTGCGGTGACCGGCGGTACGAAGGTCCTCTCGGACCGGATCGTCGTCAAGATCACGACGAAGCCCGGCGAGACGTTCATCGACCGCATGATCGCCCTCGTGGAGGGCGCGGCCCGGCAGAAGACGCCGAACGAGATCGCGCTGAACATCCTCCTCGCCTCGCTCACGATCGTCTTCCTCCTCGCCGTCGTCACGCTCCAGCCGTTCGCGATCTACGCGGGCGCCGAGCAGTCCATGATCGTGCTGACCGCCCTGCTGGTCTGCCTCATCCCCACCACCATCGGCGCCCTGCTGTCGGCCATCGGCATCGCCGGCATGGACCGCCTCGTGCAGCGCAACGTCCTGGCCATGTCCGGCCGCGCGGTCGAGGCCGCCGGTGACGTGTCGACGCTGCTGCTCGACAAGACGGGAACCATCACCCTCGGCAACCGCCAGGCCTCGGAGTTCGTACCGGTCAAGGGCACCACCGAGGCCGAACTGGCGGACGCCGCCCAGCTGTCCTCCCTCGCGGACGAGACCCCCGAGGGCCGCTCCATCGTCGTACTGGCGAAGGAGAAGTACGGGCTGCGCGAACGCCGGCAGGGCGAGCTCGCGCACGCCGAGTGGATCGCCTTCACCGCCCAGACCCGGATGTCGGGTGTGGACGTGGACGGCAGGAAGACCCGCAAGGGCGCCGCCGGATCGGTGATCACCTGGGTCAAGGAGCAGGGCGGTCAAGTCTCCAGCGACGCCGACCTGCTCGCCAACCGGATCTCCGAGGCGGGCGGCACCCCGCTGCTGGTGGCCGTCGATGACGGGAAGGGCGCCCGCGTCCTGGGTGTCATCCACCTCAAGGACGTCGTCAAGGAGGGCATGCGCGAGCGGTTCGACGAGCTGCGCCGCATGGGCATCAAGACCGTCATGATCACCGGCGACAACCCGCTGACGGCGAAGGCCATCGCCGCGGAGGCCGGTGTCGACGACTTCCTCGCCGAGGCCACGCCCGAGGACAAGATGGCCCTCATCAAACGGGAGCAGGCGGGCGGCAAGCTGGTCGCGATGACCGGCGACGGCACCAACGACGCGCCCGCCCTGGCCCAGGCCGACGTGGGCGTCGCGATGAACACGGGCACCTCGGCCGCCAAGGAGGCCGGGAACATGGTGGACCTGGACTCCAACCCCACCAAGCTCATCGAGATCGTCGAGATCGGCAAGCAGCTCCTCATCACCCGCGGCGCGCTGACCACGTTCTCCATCGCCAACGACGTCGCGAAGTACTTCGCGATCATCCCGGCCATGTTCGCGGTGGTCTACCCGGGCCTGGACAAGCTCAACATCATGGGCCTGGCCTCCCCGGAGTCCGCGATCCTGTCCGCGGTCGTCTTCAACGCGCTGATCATCATCGCGCTCGTGCCGCTCGCCCTCAAGGGTGTGCGGTACAAGCCGACCAGCGCCGACAAGATGCTCCGCCGCAACCTGGGGCTGTACGGCGTGGGCGGTCTGATCGCCCCGTTCGTCGGCATCAAGCTCATCGACCTCCTCATCTCCCTCATCCCCGGAATCGGCTGATCGGCTATGAACAACTCTGTAGGCAACACGGCGCGGTTGATCGGGGCGGGCCTGCGAGCCCTGCTCGTCCTGACCCTGATCTGCGGGGTCATCTACCCGCTCGCCGTCACCGGCATCGCCCAGGCCCTGTTCAACGACAAGGCCAACGGCTCCGAGATCAAGGACGAGAGCGGCAACGTCGTCGGCTCCTCGCTCATCGGGCAGACGTACGACCTGCCCAAGAAGGACCCGAACGACGCCGAAGAGGCCGCGAGGCCCGACCTGAAGTGGTTCCAGCCCCGCCCCTCCAACGGCCTGGGCGCCAACAGCGTCAACACCCAGTACTCCCTGATCCTCTCCGGCGCCACCAACAAGGCCGCGGACAACCCCGACCTCGTCCAGCTCGTCACCGAAGCCAAGGACGCGGTGATCGCGGACAATTCCACGGCCACGTACGAGGTCAAGGCGCAGGACGTGCCGGCCGACGCCGTCACCTCCTCCGGCTCCGGCCTCGACCCGAACATCTCCCCCCAGTACGCCGAACTCCAGATCCACCGGGTCGCCGAGCGGAACGAGCTCGACGTCAAGCAGGTCGCCGAGCTCGTCGCCGACCACACCACCGGCCGGACTCTCGGCTTCATGGGCGAACCCCGCGTGAACGTCCTCGAGCTCAACGCCGCGCTCAAGGCACTGACCAAGAGCTGATGTTCCCCATCGCACGGACCGGGAGCCGGCAGGGCGCGCCATGCTCGCGCCCTGCCGGCTCCTTACCGTCTTGCTCCCGACGAAGGAAAGGCTGCACACCGATGACCCGGGTGCTGGTGGTGGAGGACGATCCGCAGCTCGTCCGCGCGCTGAAGATCAACCTTCAGGCGCGCAAGTTCGAGGTCGCTGAGGCTCCGGACGGCCGCTCCGCGCTGCGGCCGGCTGTCCGGAAACCGCCCGTCAGGCGGCGGGCTGACCGTGCCACTGCCGTCAGGTCACTCGCTGTTCCGGTCATATGAGCCGGGGTGATCCGACCGACTCCGAGTGGGCCGTGCCGGAGTCACTGCTGCCGGTGAGCGACAACCGGGTGCGGCCGGTGGCGGGACCACCGCCACACGAGCAACGCGACCAACGTTTCGGAGTGGACGGAGGCCGCAGGGGAGCGCCCCGGTGGCGGGGTGGGTCGTGCGCACATGAGGTGGGGCTGAAGTGTGGTGACCCGTCACATGTGCCGTTGACCTGGGCGTTCCTATGGTGTGGCGACACGCACACGTCCCCTCCCCCTTCCGGAAGTGGTACTCATGGCCGCCTCTGTCCCGTCGTCAGCCAGTCCTCGGAACATCAAGAGAATCGTCGCGGCGAGTCTCATCGGGACCACCATCGAGTGGTACGACTTCTTCCTCTACGGCACCGCCGCCGCGCTGGTGTTCAACAAGCTGTTCTTCCCGACCAGTGATCCGCTCACCGGCACGCTGATCGCGTTCATCACCTACGCCATCGGGTTCCTGGCGCGGCCGCTCGGCGGGGTGGTGTTCGGGCACTTCGGGGACAAGGTCGGGCGCAAGAAGCTCCTGGTGCTCAGCCTGCTCATGATGGGCGGAGCCACCTTCGCCATGGGGCTGCTGCCCACGTACGCGAGCATCGGCGTCGGGGCTCCCGTCCTGCTCACCGTCCTGCGGCTGGTGCAGGGCTTCGCCCTCGGCGGGGAGTGGGGCGGGGCCGTGCTGATCGTCTCCGAGCACGGCGGGGCCGAGCACCGGGGGTTCTGGGCGTCCTGGCCGCAGTCCGGTGCGCCGGGCGGGAACCTGCTGGCCACCGGGGTACTGGCCCTGCTTGCCGGGGTGCAGTCCGACGCGGCGTTCCTGGCCTGGGGGTGGCGCGTGCCCTTCCTCCTCTCCGGTGTGCTGGTGATCGTCGGACTGTGGATCCGGCTCTCCGTGTCCGAGTCCCCCGTGTTCCTCGCCGCGCAGGCCGCCCGGCAGGGGCGCGAGGAGGACGCGCCCGTCGTCCAGGTGTTCCGCCGCAGCTGGCGACAGGTGCTGACCGCCGTCGGGACCCGGTTCGGCGAGAACATCTCCTACTACGTGCTGACCTCCTTCCTCCTGGTGTACGTCACCGTCCACTTGGGGCTGGCCAAGAGCACGGCGCTGAACGCCGTCCTCATCGGTTCGGCCGTCCACTTCGTCACCATCCCGGCCTGGGGCGCGCTCTCGGACCGGATCGGGCGGCGGCCGGTGACGCTGATCGGGGCGGCGGGCATGGCCCTGTGGGCGTTCGCGTTCTTCGCCCTGGTCGACTCGAAGTCCTTCGCCGTCATCACCGTCGCCGTCACCGCCGGACTGCTCCTGCACGGCGCCATGTACGGGCCCCAAGCCGCCTTCATCTCCGAGATGTTCGACACCGAGGTCCGCTATTCCGGCGCCTCGATGGGCTCGCAGCTGGCCTCGATCGTCGCCGGAGCCCTGGCTCCGCTCATCGCCGTCGAGCTCCTCAAGGACTACGGCTCCTCCGTCCCCGTCTCCCTCTACCTCTGTGCGGCCGCCGTGGTGACCACCCTCACCGTCGCGTTCGCCCGCGAGACCCGCGGCCGGGACCTCACCCGGGCCGGAGCCGAGCCTGCCTCCGGCCGCCGGGCGGCTCCGCTTCCGGCCGCGGCCGACCACCCCGCCTGAGCCCCGCCCTCCGGTCACGGGAGAATGCCGCCATGACCTCCCCGCGGGAATCCGCTCTGCTCGAACTGCTCGAACTGCTGCGCCGCGGCGCTCCGGTCGAGCAGTTCGAGCGGCCCGCCGCCGACGCCCGCTCCGCGGGGGCGGGCCCCGCCGAGCAGGCCCTCGTGGAGGAGGCCACGCGGGTGGCGCTGGACATCCGCCGTACGCTCGACCAGCACCGGCGGCGCGAGGCGGAGCTCACCGCCCTGTTCGACACCGCCGGCGACCTCGCCGCCCTGCGCGAACTCGACGCGGTGCTGCGGGCCATCGTCCACCGGGCCCGCATGCTGCTGGGCACCGACGTCGCGTACCTGACCCTCAACGACCCCGCCGTCGGCGACACGTTCATGCGCGTCACCGACGGCTCGGTGTCGGCCGCCTTCCAGCAGCTGCGGCTCGGCATGGGCGAGGGGCTCGGCGGACTGGTCGCCCAGAGCGCCCGCCCGTACGCCAGCGCCGACTATCGCACCGACGACCGCTTCCGGCATACGGAGGTCATCGACAACGGGGTCCGCGAGGAGGGCCTGCGCGGCATCCTCGGCGTCCCGCTGCGCGTGGGGACCCGCGTGATCGGGGTGCTGTACGCCGCCGACCGGGCGGTCCGCGACTTCGCGCCCGACGCGGTCGCGCTGCTCTCCTCCCTCGCCGACCACGCCGCCGTGGCCATCGACAGCGCGCGGCTGCTCGAAGAGACCCGTGCCGCCCTCGTGGAACTGGGGGTCGCCACCGAGACCGCCCGCGCGCAGAGCGAGGCGACGCGGCTCGCCGCCGAGACCCACGACCGGCTCACCCGCCTCGTTCTGCGCGGCGGGGACGTGGCCGACGTCGCCCGTGAGGTCGCCGCTCTGCTGCGCGGCAGCCTGGTCGTGCACGACGCGGACGGCGCCGAGCTCACGCGGGTCGGTACGGATCCGGCCGCCCCGCCCGCGGGCCCGCCGGCCCACGCCCTCGCGGCGTCGCGCTCCGGCGGCCGGGCCGTCGCCGTGGACGGCGCGTGGGTCTGCGCGGTCCTCGCCGGGCCGGAGCTCCTGGGCAGCATCACCCTCGGCGGGCGCGGCGACGGCCTGCCCGACACCGAGCGGCGGCTGTTCGAGCGGGCCGGACTGGTCACGGCGCTGCTGCTCCTGCTGCGGCGGTCCATCGCCCACGCCGAGGACCGGGTCCGCGGCGAACTCCTCGGCGACCTGCTGGCTCCGGCGGCCCCCGGGCGCGTCCGCGATACCGGCAGCCGGGCGATCCGGGCCCGCAAGCTGGGGGTCGACCTCGCCCGGCCGCACGCCCTGGTGGTGCTGCACTGCGACCCCGCGCTGCGCTCCCGGCTGGCGGCGGAGGCCGCGCGCCACGCGCGCGCCCGCGACGGGCTGGCCGGCCTGCACGAGGGCCGCATCGTCCTCCTCGCCCCCACGGGCGACCCGGGCCCGCTCGCCCGCTCGCTCGCGGCCGAGCTCGGCCGGGCCCTGGGAGCCCCGGTGACCGCGGGCTCCGCCGGGCCGGCCGCCGGTCCGGAGGACCTGCCCGGCGTGTATGCCGAGGCGCTGCGCTGCCTGGAGGCCCTGCACGCCCTCGGCCACACCGGTGGCGGAGCCGGCCTGCCCGACCTCGGGTTCCTCGGGGTGCTCCTGGGTGACGGGGCGGACGTGGGCGCCTACGTGGACCGGGTGCTGGGGCCGGTGATCGCGTACGACGCCCGGCGCGGGACGGAACTGGTCCGCACCCTGGAGGCGTACTTCGCGCACGGATCCAGTCTGGCCCGTACCAAGGACGCGCTGCATGTGCACGTCAACACGGTGGTGCAGCGCCTGGAGCGGATCCGGCAGATCCTGGGCGAGGACTGGAACACCCCGGCCGGGGCGCTGGAGATCCAGCTCGCCCTGCGGATCCTGCGGGTGTCGGCGGCCGGGCCGCGGGCCGTCTCAGCGCCGGCCTCCTCCGCGTCCGCCATCGGCCCGCGCGGTGAGCGGCCCATGTCCTGAGGGTGAAATCCTCTCCCTGGAGGCGGATTTCGACCGATTCCGGCCTGCTGAAGTGTGCGGGGCGCGTGGCCTGTTCGGGGCCGTGCAGCGGCGGCCGAGGCCGTCGGCGAGGACCGCCGGGCGGCGGGGGCGGGGTCGCCGCCACCGCCGCCCGGGGAGTCAGGGAGCCGTGCGCCGCGTTCAGCGGCGGACCGGGCACTCCTTCCAGGAGAAGTGGTACACGGAGTTGATGCTGCCGTCCGTGGAGTCGACGGTCATGTAGCTCGTCTTGTTCTTGTCGGAGGTCCCGACCTCCGCGCGCAACTCGGTGTTGATGTTGAAGTTGCGCTGTTCGCCGCAGGGGGCGAAGACGAGGGCCTCGATGCCGGTGGTGTCGGTCACCTGCCAGTTGTCGGCGAGCGCGCCGTGGAACTGGTGGGTCCGGTTGGCGGTCTGGCTCATGCCCTGGAAGTAGTAGCTGGCCTTCTGGGTACCGACCGCGCCGGGCTGCAGGTCCGCGAAGCCCCGGTAGTCCACGTGGGAGACCGCGTACGTGTAGCCCTGCGGGACGTGTACGAGGAGGGAGAGCAGGCAGTTCTTGCGGCCTTCGGTGGCGGCGACCCCGCCGCCGGCCGAGGCCAGGTACTCGCTGTAGGTGACGGTGAAGGCCGAGTTGTCGGGGGCGACGGCGACGGCGGCGCTGCCGGGGCGGCAGCCCGAGCCGTTGACGGAGGCGACGTCGACCGCCACCCGGCCCGGGGGCGCGGCGGCCGTGGTGACGGTGGCCCCGGCCGACGGGGAGAGCGTGACGAGGCATCCGGTCACGGCCGCGGCGGCCAGTGCGGCGCGAGTCCTGCGGGTGGTGCGAAGTGGCTTGATCACGTCGCCATGGATAGCCGCCGCGGGCGGCCGTCGGGCCGTGGCGGGTACGCCGTCTCACCCGGTCGGACGGGCCGGTTCACCGGGGAAACGATTCAGCACGCCGCTCTCGACGGCCGAATGGCGTATGCCGCGCACCACCTGCGACCTCGACCGCGTCATTCCGCACCAAAAGTCCCATATTTCATATGCTGGGCATCCCGCCGACGGAGGAGAGCCCATGCCCGGCCCGTCCGGTCCGCCCCGCCTGCCCGGCCCGCCCGCTCCGCCTGGCCAGCCTGCTCCGCCCCGCCCGCCCGGCCCGCTCGTACGGCGATCCGCCGCGCTGCTGTCCGCGTGCGTGAGCGTGGCCGCCGCCCTCGTATCCCTCGCCGCGCCCCCCTCACCCGCTCTCGCGGCGGCCGCCCCCGCCCACGCGTCCCCGCCGGGCCACCACCACGGCGACGGCGCGGCGTTGACGGCCGAGGCCGACCCCGCCGAAGCCGCCGTCATCGGCGAAGAGCACGCCCGGGAACACGCCCGGCGGCGCAGCGCGGTCAAGGGCCCCAAGGATTACCCGCAGTCGAAGCGCACCGCCGGCCTGGCCGCGCTCAAGGCCTCGCAGCAGAAGACCAACGCCCTCTTCGATGCCTCCCGGTTCGGCCGGTTCACGGAGTTCTTCCCCTCCCCCGACTTCGGCGTCCACACCGCGCTGCTGCCCACCGGCAAGGTGCTCCTCTTCTCCTTCGAACGCGTCGAGACCAACCCCACCAAGGAGACCGGGCCCACCGACCGGATCGGCGCGACGAACGCCGGCCGCGCGTTCCTGTGGGACCCGGCCAAGGGCACGGGGGCCCGGGCGTTCAAGAAGGTGGAGCCCCCGACCGTCCTCATGCCCGACGGTACGTACACCCCCCGCCCGGCCCCCTTCTTCTGTGCCGGGCACGCCTTCCTGCCCAACGGCATGGTCGGGGTCTTCGGCGGCAACACCGGCGGCAAGGGCGGCAGCGGCGCCAAGCTGTCCTTCGTGTTCGACCCGTGGACGGAAACCTGGTACCGCAACCAGGACATGGCCGTCGGCCGCTGGTACCCCTCGGTCGTGACCGGGGCGGACGGACGCCAGATCATCATGTCCGGCCAGTCCGAGCGTGGTACGGGCACGCCCACCCCGGTCGTGGAGCGCTTCCCCGCGCTGCGCCATCCCGTGCCCTGGCGGACGTACGACATCCCGGTCGGCCTCGCGGCGGAGCGGCTCCGCGCCGACGCCCCCTTCCGCAACGACTACCCGCACCTCTTCTCGCTGCGCGACGGCATGATCTACGGGCTCGGCCGCGACGCCGACCAGCAGTGGCTGTTCGACCCGGTCAAGGAGACCCGGGCCGATCTGCCGCGGCGGCCCGCCGATTTCAGGGGCTACGGTTCGGCCGTGCCGCTGCCGGCCGGGTTCCGGGGCCCGGACTCCGTGCTCGTACTCGGCGGCGATCCGCACGACCCGAACACCTACCGGCTGTCCGGCGGCGCGTGGACCACCGAGGAGCCGCGCGCCTTCGGCCGTACGCAGGACGACACGCTGATCCTGCCGGACGGCACGCTGCTGACCGTCAACGGGGCTCTGAGCACCCGGGATTACGGGCACGGACCGTTCAATCCGCAGGCCGATCTCTCGTACCGGCAGATCGAACTCCGCGATGCCCGCGGCCATTGGAAGCTCGGACCGTCGCAGCGCCTGCCGCGCGGCTACCACTCCAACGCCCTGGTGCTGCCGGACGGCCGGATGATGGTGACCGGCGACGAGCTCCAGCAGATCGCCAACGACCCGGACATCAAGGACGCGATGGACGGCAGCATCGAGCTCTACGAGCCCGCGTACCTGCACCGGGGCGGCGCCCGGCCCGCCCTGGACCGGGTTCCCGGGGGCGAGTTGGGCTACGGCGCCGGGTTCGAGGTGGGCAGTTCCACGGCGGCCGCGGTCACCCGCGCGGTGCTCCTCGCGCCGACCACCGTCACCCACGCCGTGAACACCAGCCAGCGCCACCTGGAACTCCCGATCACGGGCGTACGCGGCTCCGCGATCGGGCTGCGGACCCCGCCGGGCGCGGCGGACGCCCCGCCCGGGTACTACATGCTGTTCCTGCTCGACGCGAAGGGGGTGCCGAGCACGGCGAAGTGGGTCAAGCTCGGCGGCCGCCGGTAGAGCGTCCGCCGGCGACCCCCCGATGCGTCAGGGCGGGGGTTCGATCCGGGCCAGCCAGGCGGTGAGGAGCGCCTCCAGCTCGGCGGCCTGCTGCGGGGCGAGGCCTTCGAGCAGGCTCCGCTCGTTCTCCATGTGCTCGGCGAACGCCCGGTCGATCAGCTCGCGCCCGGCCGCGGTGAGCGCGACCACGCGCCCCCGGCCGTCGGCGGCCGAGCGCCGGCGTGCGACGAGGCCGTCCCGTTCGAGCCGGTCGATGCGCTTGGTCATCGCGCCCGTCGTGACCATGGTGTGCACCGCCAGCTCGCCGGGGGCCCTCTCGTACGGGGCTCCCGCGCGGCGCAGGGCCGCGAGCACGTCGAACTCCCCCTCGCTCAGACCGTAGCGGCGGTAGACGAGGCAGAGCCGGTCCGTCAGGAGCAGCCCCAGCCGGTGCAGTCGCCCGATCACGCCCTGCGGGGAGACGTCGAGGTCCGGGCGCTCGCGCGCCCACTCGGCCTGGATGCGGGCGACGTGGTCGGCGGGCGCCGCCGGGCTCGTCCCCGCCTGCGTCTCGTGCGGTTCGTACGGTTCGCGCTTCACCCGCCCAGTATAGCTTCCATGGAAGGTATTATAGCTTCCATGGAAGCCAATCTCCGATGGTCGCTGGTCACCGCGGCGGCGCCGATCGCCTGGGGCACGAACTACTACGTCACCCGCGAGTTCCTGCCCGCCGGTCACCCCCTCTACGGCGCGGCCCTGCGGGCACTGCCCGCCGGCCTGCTGCTCCTGGCCGCCTGCCGCAAGCCGCCCCGCGGATCCTGGTGGTGGAAGTCCCTCCTGCTCGGCTTCCTCAACATGAGCGCGTTCTTCGCCCTGGTCTACGTCGCCGCACAGCGGCTGCCGACCAGCGCGGCCTCGACCGTCATGGCCACCGCGCCGCTGGTGATGATGCTGTTCGCCTGGGCGCTGATCGCCGAGCGGCCGGGGCCGCGGCAGCTGGCCGGCGCGGCCCTCGGCGTGGCCGGCGTGTCGCTGATGCTGCTCACCGGAGCCGTCCCGATGGACGCGTTCGGCGTCGCGGCTTCCGTGACCGCGATGGTGATGTCCTCGTTCGGCTATGTCCTGGCCAAGCGGTGGAGCGCGGAGGTGGACGTCCTCGCGTCGACGGCGTGGCAGCTGCTGGGCGGCGGGCTCCTGCTGCTGCCGTTCGCCGTCGCCGCGGAGGGACCACCGCCGACCCTCGACCTTCCCGAGGCGCTCGGATTCGCCTACGTCACGGTCGTCGCGACGGCCCTGTCCTTCGCCGCGTGGTTCACGGGGCTCCGGCGGCTGCCGGCCGCGACGGTCGGATTGCTCGGGCTGCTGAACCCGGTCACGGGCGTGCTGTTGGGCACGGTGATCGCGGGAGAAACACTCACCCTCCGACAGATCTGCGGACTCCGTCTGACCCTGACGGGCATCCTGCTCGGGCGGAAGGGGGGATTCCTCACAGCTCGTAACGGGAGGAATTCGGGACGTAGCGATAACATAAATTCCGGACTGAATTGCCGTCAATAAGGGTTTGGTACATATCTCGATTAGATAACGAGATCCTTTAAATGGCCTGGACCAATAACGCCCTACGCGCGTAACTTGCCGTTTCTGTAAGCAGATTGACGGTTCATCAGATTCAGCCACCAGGTAACGTTCTGATATCTCGGGCCCCATTCCCGTTTGTCCGAATTCTCCACCGCGCCGGTCTGGCAAGCTTCCGCGCACCCACTCCTCCCGACCAAGGATTTGAGGTGCGCATGACCAGACATCGCAGGAAGCAGCGCGAACACCGGCGCAAACCGCGCCGGTTGATACTCCTCACCGCCGCCATGGCCACGGCGGCGGTGATAGCGGGCGGCATTGCCTACTCCGGGCTCGGCGACGACGCCCAGGCAGGGACGCCCGTACTGGCCGAGGCGGCCGCGGACTCCCTCACACCGGCCGCCGCACCGGCCCGCGACGCGGAGCCGGCGCCCATCGTGGGCGAGCCCGCCAACGAGACCGCCAAGGGCATGGTCTTCGACGGCCTCAAGGCCGCGCCGAAGGGCGACCGTTGCGTCGGCGTCTACCGCACGCAGGCCGGGCTGTGCACGCACGGCCCCGACGCCCCGCCCAAGGACGTCGACATCAAGGCCGATGTGGCCCCCGTCGTCAAGACGAAGGCCCCGGCCGCCGACCCGGCGAAGCCCGACTCCGGCGACGCAGCCGCGGCCGAAGGCAGCGGGCGCCCTCAGGACGCGCCCGCCGCCGACGCCGGCTCCGCCAAGTCCGCCCCCGCCGCGGCGCCCTCGCCCGCGGCCGCCGGAGGCAGCAGCCAGGCCGCCGCGGCCGGTCCCCCCGGCCAGACCGTCCAGTGCGACGGCGACGGCAGCACCGGCAACCGCGTCCAGGTCGTGTACGTCCACGGCTCCGACCGCGACCGCTACTCCGAGTACCTCGCCTCGTTCCGCAAGTGGGCGGCCGACGCCGACCTCATCTACTCCACGAGTGCCCAGGAGACCGGCGGCATCCGCCACATCCGCTTCGTGACGGCCGCGGACTGCACGCCGACGGTGCTGAACATCGAGCTCCCGGCCTCCGCGCTCTCCGAGTTCAGCGCGACCAACAACGCGCTCGCCGGCAAGGGCCTCGACCGCCGCGACCGCAAGTACATGATCTTCGCGGACACCCAGGTCTACTGCGGCATCGGCACCTTCGCGGGCGACGAACGGCCCGGCCAGGACAACCAGAGCAACTTCGGCCCCTCCTACGGCCGTACGGACTCCGGCTGCTGGGGCGGCCACACCGCCGCGCACGAACTCGGCCACAACCTCGGCGCGGTCAACAACAGCGCCCCCAACACCAGCCGCGGCGCCCACTGCACGGACGAGTACGACGTCATGTGCTACTCGGACACCCCGTACTACCCGCAGATGCGCAACGTGTGCACCAACCAGGCCGCCGAGAACATCCTGGACTGCAACCACGACGACTACTTCCACACCAACCCCAAGGCGGGCAGCTACCTCGCCACGCACTGGAACATCGCGAACAACCAGTTCCTGATGAAGGCCAACGGCGGCGGCACCAACCCCGACCCGGGCCCCAAGCCCACGCCGAGCCCCACGAACAAGCCCACCCCCACCCCGACCAAGAAGCCCACGGGCGGCCCGAAGGCCACGGCGGCCCAGATCCAGTCGAACTCCGTCGTGGTGAGCTGGCCGAAGGTCGACGGGGCCGCGTGGTACCAGGTCCTGCTGAACGGCAAGCACCTGACCTGGGTCCAGTCGCAGGCCCTGCGCATCTACAACCTCAAGCCCGGTACGGAGTACAAGGTCGCCGTCTCGGTCCGCGACTCCTCCGGCCGTGACAGCGGAGCCGGCCCCACCACGGTCTTCCGTACGACGGGTGCGGGCGGGGGCACCACCACCCCCGGTGCCCGCTACACGCTCGGCAACGGCAGCACCGGCATGAACGCCGAACTGTGGGGCGGCCGCAGCGCCGACGGCACCGTCCTCGTCGGCAGCCGCGCCAACGGCTATGCCCAGCAGCAGTGGCTCTTCGAGGACGCGGGCAGCGGGCTCGTCCGCATCAAGTCCGCCGTCTCCGGCAAGTGCCTGCAGGCGGGCGGCGCTCCGGCCGCCGGCATGTGGATCGCGCAGCAGCCCTGCGGCGGCAACTCCGCGCAGCAGTGGAAGCTGGCCGCCCGCGGCGGCGGTGTGACCGTCACCGACGCGAGCGGCGGCTACGCCCTGACCGTCAGCAGCCGCCCGTACTACGGCGCCTGGCTGCTCGACCTCCAGCGCACGGACGGCCGCGCCTCCCAGGTGTGGACGGTCCAGAAGGCCGGCTGACCTTCGGATCCGATCCCGCCCGCCCGCCGGTGGACGGCCGCCTCCGCGCGGCCGTCCACCGGCCCCCTCGTCTCCCGCGCCGCGGCTCATCCCCGCGGCGCAGCACCTCGCATCCCACCGCACCAGGAGCACCCCACGATGCGTACACGTCCCGCTTTCCCGGTCCGCAGCGGACTCGGCTTCCTGTTCCTGTTCCTCGTCCAGGCCCTGGCCGTGGCCCTCCCCATCGAAGCCCACGCCCACGGCGACACCGTCAAGGTCGTGATCAGCGGGCAGCGCGAAGGCCATGTCACCACCGAGATCACCTGGGAGAACGACGGGGACGCCATCGAAGAGGCGGTCGCCGCGACGGTGAACTCGGTCAGCCCCGACGGCTCCCGCACGATGGGTCCCTGGCGGCTGGTGCGTGACCCCGGGTCGCGTACCGGTTGGAGCACCGCCGAGGTGCTGCCGCCCGGTACGTGGAAGGTGAGCGTCGACGTGGGCTTCCCGTCACTGGGGCACGGCGAGAAGGAGATCGCCGTCCCGGTGGTCGACCCGGCGCCGTCCGCGGCCACGCCGAGCGCGGCCGCACCGTCCCCCTCCGCCCCGCCCGCCCCCTCCGGCGCGTCCGCCGGACCGGTGTCCTCGGCTTCCGCGCCCCCGGCTCCGGCTGCGGACCCGGCCGGGGAGAGCGAGGGCAGCGACCGTACCGTCTGGTGGACCACGGCGGGCGTGGCCGTGATCGCCCTGGCCGGCGCCGCCGCCGGCGTACTGTTGCGCCGCTCGCGGGCCCGCAGGCGCTGACGCCGCAGGCGGCGGGGAGGAGCGGTGACGCGGGGGGGGCGGGCGACGCGGTGGCTGAAGCCCGCGGTACGACCTGACAGCCGAACCGGGCCGCGTTGACAGGGGAATTCGCGGTGCCGTTCATTCGGCGCATGCACCTCACCACCGCCGCCTCCGCCGTACGCTCCACCCTCCGCGTCGTCCGCCCCTTCCACACCTTCGAGGGCGAGGGTATCCCCGTACGCCGCCCCTTCCCGCAGCCGGAACTGCCTTTGTTGGACCCGTTCCTGATGGTGGGACAGGTCGGCCCGCACGTGCTCGGCCCGGGTGAGGCCAAGGGCACCCCGCCGCATCCGCACCGCGGGTTCGAGGCCATCCAGTACGTCATCGAAGGCTCCGTGGAGGACATCGACTCGGCGGGGCGCGAGCGGGTCCTGCGCCCCGGCGAGGTGCGGTGGCTCACGGCCGGGTCGGGCCTGGTCCACCTCGCCCGTCCCACCCCCGAACTGCTGGCCGGCGGCGGCCCGCAGCACCTGCTCCAGATCTGGTTGAACCTGCCGGCCCGGCTCAAATCGACGCCGCCGCGCGTTCGGTACGGGCGCGCTCCCGGCGACATCCCCCGGGTCGTCACCGAGGACGGCGGCGCCGAACTCACCGTGATCGCCGGCAGCACCCACGGG
>NZ_LFML01000041.1:0-30649 GCF_001044425.1 Streptomyces roseus | reverse complement strand
CGCCCGCCTCGCGGCGGGCGGCCGCGCCGGGTTCACCGTCCCGGCCGGGCACAACGCCCTGCTGTACGTACTGTCCGGGACCGCCGCCACCCCCGACGCCCGGCTTCCCGACGGCCACCTGGCCATCCTCGGCCGGGAGGCGGAGCGGTTCACGGTCGAGGCACCGCAGGACGCGGCCGAGGTGCTGGTCCTGGCCGGGGAGCCGCTCGGCGAGCCCGTGGCCCGCACCGGCCCGTTCGTCATGAACACCGCCGCCGAGATCCATCAGGCCCAGATGGACTACCAGCACGGCCTGATGGGACACATCGACGCCTGAGACGGCGCCGCCGCGCCCGGGGCAACCCTCCCGCAGCCAACGGCCAAGGCACACGCTGTTCGTGTCGAGGTCACCGCGGTCGGATCGGTTAGGCTGACGGGCCGCTCTCGGGGGAGGAACACCAGATCGATGACCACGCCTCTGCTGCCGCTCGGTACGGAACGGCTCCTGTTGCGTCTGTTCACGCCGGACGACCTCGATGACTTGTACGCGTATCAGGGCCTCTCCGAAGTCGCTCGCTTCCTCTACCGGCCGCCGCTCACTCGTGAACAGTGCGTGCAGAGCCTGACGCGGCGTGCGGCCGGCACGGCGTGGGCCGAGGACGGCGACGACCTGGTGGTCGCCGTCTGCCCGGTCGGTGAATCAAAGGTCGTCGGCGAGGTCGTCCTCAAGCTCGCGAGCGCGCGGGCGCGCCAGGTAGAGATCGGCTGGGCCTTCAACCCGGAGTACGGCGGTCGGGGTTACGCCACCGAGGCGGCGCGTGCCGTCGCCGCGCTGGCCTTTGCCGAGCTGGGTGCGCACCGGCTCTTCGCCCGCCTCGACGTGCTCAACACCGGGTCGGTGCGGGTCTGCGAGCGCCTCGCCATGCGCCGGGAGGCGCACCTTGTCGAGAACGATCTCGACGACGAGCGCTGGGGTAGCGAGTACGTCTACGCGATGCTCGCCCGAGAGTGGAAGGTGGATCGGACCTGACAAGAGGCGCCCCGGAGGTCCACCCCCTGCTGACCGCCTATCAGCTGGTCCGGATCGCCGTCGCCGACGCCACCCGGACCACCCCCGGCGCCGACCCGGACCGCGCGGAGCCATCGGCCGCGCGGTCCTGACCACCTCATGCCCGCCCGCCGTCCGCCGTCACCGGCTCACGGCTCTCGACGATCGGCTGTCGGCACTGGCCCGAGCGCGGGCCCTCCACCGTGTTGCCGCTCAGGCGCGGGGCCGGGGCGTTGGCCGCGCAGCTCAGCGGGCCGACGAACGTGTTGGCCGAGATCTCGACGCCTCCGGTGTTGGCGTTCAGACCCACCGGTCCCCGAACGGTGTTGCCGGCGCAGCCCGTCGCGGGGTCGTCCGAGCCGATCAGCACCGAGCCGCTGGTCCGGCCGACGGCGACCGGGCCGGTGAGGCCGGAGCCGCAGACCTCGACGGCGAGCGCCCCGTCAGTGGAGAGGGGGCCGGTGATCCCGGCTCCCGTCACGGCCAGCGCCCCGCCGGAGCGGACCGTGACCGGGCCGGTCTGGCTGCCGCCGGGCGCGATGCAGACCGACTCTCCGCCGCCCACGGTCAGCGGGCCCCGGTGGGCCCCCGTGATGCACGGACGACTGAATCCCACGGTGACCTCGGTGGCCGCCGCCGTGGCGCTCTCCTCGTTCGCCGGATCGCCGCTGTAGGTGGCGGTCAACGGGTGCCCGCCGGGGCGCAGTGCGCCGGTCCGCAGCTCTGCGCGGCCACCGCTCAGCGCTACCGTCGCCAGCTGCTTGGCGCCTTCGGAGAAGGTGACCGTCCCGCCCGGGGTTCCCGCGGCGGGGTTAGTCGGGCCCACGGAGGCCGTGAGCGTGACCGCGTGGCCGAAGAGCGGGGTGAGCGTGTCCGCGGTGAGCGAGAGGGTCGTCCCGTACCGGAAGGAGACGACCGCCTTGCCGTTGCCGTGGTTCATGCCCCGCAGGAGGGAGACGCCGGTCGCGGAGGGCGCCGCGAAGCTGCTGCCTCCGCCGCCGCCCGCCCCGTACAGGTTGCCGGGGTTGCCGCCGCCGGAGCCGCCCGCGCCCGCGAAGTATCCGCCGCCGCCCCCGCCGCCGCCGTTGCCCCCGCGCCCGCCGTTGCCGCCCGGGCCGCCACTGCCGGGGTTCGGCAGGCCGGTGTTGGGGTCGGTGTCGCCGCCGGGCGCGCCCGGGCCGCCCGCGGCCGAGTTGGGGCTGCCCGCGCCGTGGGCGAGCTGCGTACCGCCGCCGCCCGCGACCCCGGAGCCGAGGGGGCCGCCGCCCTGCCCGCCGTCCTCCGCTTCGAGGCCGCCACCGTCGCCGCCGTGCAGGAGGGGGCCGCCGTTGCCGGCTCCCCCGCCGCCGCCCGCGACCAGGATCCGGTCGGCCGCGCCGAAGGCGCCGACGCGTACGTCGGATCCGCCGCCGCCCGCGCCTCCGCCGCCGTGTGCCCCGCCGCCGCCGGCGCCGTGGCCGGTGCCGCCGGGGCGGGCGTACTCGCCGTGCCGGGACGTGCCTGAGCTGCCGGCCTCGCCCAGGGTGATCTGGAGGCTCTGGCCGGCGCTCACGGTGAGGGTCGCGCGGGTCTCGCCGCCGAGGCCGCCGGGGGCTCCGTCGTTCGGAGGGTTCGGGGAGACGAACCCGGCCGCGCTGCCGCCCTCGGCGCCGAAGAGGTCGACGCGGACCACGCCGACCCCGTCCGGCACCGTGAAGGTGTCCGTACCGGCGGTGGCGTACGTACAGGTGGGCGGCGAGGCGGTGAAGTGTCCGCGGGATCCGCAGGGCGAGGGCGGGGTCGCGGGTGCGGCCGCCGGGTCCGCGGCGGCGAAGGGGGCGAGGACGGCGGCGAGCATGGCGCTCGCGCCGAGCACGATCGCCGTCCTCGATGTCGGTATGCGCGTACGGGGGACGGCGCGCGGGGTGGAGCCGGGGGTCGAACGGCGTTTCATGGGAAGGGACTCTGCCTCTCCGGGCCCGCCGGGGCGCCCGAGGGTGGATGGGGGGGAGGCCGGCGGGCGGGGGCCACGGACCGGTCCAGGCCGTTGCCGTGTCGTTGCCGCCGACTGGACCTGATGGGTGATCAGGCCGCAGGTCAGACGCCGTCGTCGGCGCAGAGGGCCCAGGCCTCGGAGGAGGTGCCCGCAGAGCTGGTGCCCCCGGTGTGGGTGGAGGCCGTCCAGTAGGACGCGGTGGTGGTGCCGTCGCCGACGGGGGCGCCGCCGGAGTCGCTGGGGTAGCTGCCGTTGAGGTGATCGCCGACGGAGCCCGGGCCCGTGAAGTCGGTGGTCGTCACGCTGCCGCCGCTGATGGCGGCGCCCCCGCTGACCAGCTTTCCGTCGTTGCCGCCGCAGCCGACCGTGACCGTCTGCCCGGCGGTCGCCGAGGTCGGGCCGCTCACCTCGGCGAAGCGGACCTTCACCGTGGTGCCGCTGACGTTGATGTTGTTGCCGCTGCAGATGGCGTAGGCGTACGTGGTGTTGCCGCTGTTGCCACCGCCGCCGTTCCAGCCGACCGCCGCCCAGGAGTCGGGGTTGGTCTCGCCGTCGGCGGCCGCCTTCTGGCCGAAGTCGTGCCCGGCGTTGTTGAAGGTGGGAAAGCTCGCGATCGGCTTGAGGCTGCCGACGCTCGCCGGAGTGATCCGGGCGCCGCCGCCGAGCAGGCGGGTGTTGGCCGGGCAGGTCGCGACGACCAGCCCCACCGTGCCGCTGGTGGTGGGAGCGGCGATCTTGTTCATGACCACCTGGGTGTGGTTGATCAGGTTGCTCGTGAAGCACAGCGCGTACGGGGTGCTGGAGAACGAGGCGTTGACCGCTCCGCCGCTGCCGCCTATGCCGAGCCAGTGCGTCACGTCGGTGCCGACCGTCCCGGCGGTGCCGAGGTACTCGGTGCTGCCGTCGGGGCTCGGCGAGATGCCGTTGATCTTGTTGCCGTTGGACGACGCGCCCGTGCCGGTGGCCTGATTGATCCCGCCTCCGGAGATCAGGCCGCTGCCGCAGTCCGCGTGGGTGGAGATCTCGGAGAAGGCCGACCCGGGTCCGGCGGTGGCCCCGGGGGTCTTCACGGTGACGCTCACGGTGTTCGCGTAGGCGGTGCCCGGCACGGCCAGCGCCAGGGCGGCGCCCAGGACCAGCGCCTTGGCTGCGGCATGACGCCGCGGAAGTACCGTGTTCACTTCTGTTCTCCCCATCTGGTAAGCGACGAAGGGCGGCATGGCCCGGCATCCGGCGGCTGGGAACCGGACTTCGCGGAGGTGCGGTGCGCACGACGGCCGCGCCCCGGGGTGAGGGGGCGCAGACATCGTCGGTACGGAAGTACGGAAGTGCCACGGCAACACAACTGCTGTCTGCCTCGCGGATGTATGCCGCCGGGGGCAGGTCAGGGCGTGCGGATCGGCCATATCGCCACCCCCGTCTCGGAGTCGCGCATGCGGACTCTAACAGGCCGATACCCCGGCATCTACCCAGGTGTTTCGCTGGATGGACTGGCAGATGCGGAAGGGTGAAATGCGTACTGGGGCGGGCTCCGACGTGACTTGCCGGTAGCCGCGTAGCCTCGGGCCGCCCGCGGAAATCCCGGTGCGCCGGCCGCTCACGGCTGCCTACCCTGCCGGGATGAGTACTCGCACCTTCCGGATCACCGTCCGCGGCTCCTTCGACGGTCTCACCCCCGCACAGCGCGCGGAGCTGCTCGCCGCCGCGCCCGAGCACGACATCATGCACTCGGCGTACACGCCCGAGGGCCACCTCTCGTACGACATCGCCGTCGGCCCGTTCTTCACCTTCCGCTTCCTCGACTCGGGCGAGACGGAGGAGGACATCCTCGACGCGACGGCCCGCGCCGAACTCGCCGCCGAGAGCCGGCTCACCGAGGGCGGTTACGGTTTCAAGCGCCTCACCTCCCGCGCGCAGGACCTCTCCCTGGCCCCGCTGAGCAAGCGTCAGCGCCAGGCGGCCGCGCGCGGCGAAGCCTGAGCCGTCGGCTCGGCCATTCCCCGTGCGGCCTGCGACAATCTCCTTTTCGAAAGGGTCGGGGGGAGGCACCGCATGTACGGAGTCGGGAACACGAAGCGGCTGAGGCGGACGGTGGGCGTCGCCATCGGCGCCGCCGTGCTGATGGCGGGTACGGCAGGATGCGGTGGATCCGGGAAGGCGGCCGGGCCGGACCGGGCGGCCGCGGCGGCCGGCGGCGCCGTGGCGAGCCCGAGCGGCATTCCGGGGCCGGGCCCGGAGCGGCTCAAGGCGCTGCTCGTCGCGGAGGGAGAGAGGTTCGGGCCGTACGAGGCCGGTGAGCCCCTCCTCGACGAGCCCATGAGCGAGGAGTACGAGACGCGCCCGGCGCAGTGCCGGCCGCTGACGAGCCTCGGCAAGGCGGGTCACACGGCCCAGGCCTTCGCCAAGGCGAGCGTGCCCGGCGAGTGGCAGGCGATCGACACGGAGATCCTGCTGCGCTCGTACCGGGACGCCGGGGCCGCGGCCGCCGCCGTGAAATCCCTGGCGGACGCGGGCGGCCGGTGCGCCGGCGGCTACACGGAGGACCGTGCCCTCGTCGAGGCGAAGGTGCTCAAGGTGGAGCCGGTCCAGGCGCCGGCGCTGGGTGACGAAGCGCGGGCCTACCGCATCGTGACGCAGGACGTGAAGGACCCGGGGATCGCTCTGTACAAGTACCTGACGGTGGTCCGCTCCGGGTCCGTCACGCTGGCGTTCCGGTCGGACGTCATCGACACCAAGGACTTCGGCGGGGTGCCGCAGGAGATCGTCGCCGGGCAGTGGGAGAAGTTCGCGAAGGGGAGTGCCGGCGGCGCTTCCTAGGGCGCGATCAGCCCCGCGGGCTCAGCCCCGCGGGCTCAGCCCCGCGGGCTCAGCCCCCCGGGCTCACTCCGTGATGCCGGGGAAGCCGTAGTTGTGGACGGGGAACGCCTCGGGGCGGCCGCCCGTGCTGTGCCAGCCCTGGGCTTCCACGACGGGCATCATCTTCTCCGCGAACACGTTCGCGTGCAGCTCGCTCTCCCACACGTCGTAGATGTCCAGGCCCTCGGGGCTCACGACGCAGACGTGCGAGAGGCAGCCGTCGAACATCCCGGGGATCGACAGGAGCTCCGCGTGGAGGGCGTCGTACTGCTCCGCCGTGATGCCCGGGACGGTGGCGTGCATCAGGATCGCCATGGCAGGTGCCTCCTCGCGTCCGGGGCCAGGCCCTCCCCCGCCGCCCGGTGGCGGCCCCGGTCCACGGGGACAGGACAGCACGCAAACGAGGGGACGGCATCCGCGAACGGCGCCGCCCCCTCGAAGGGCCAGGTCAGACGGTCTGGGCCGGCTCCGGCTCCGCCACCTTGGCAGGGGCCTCGGCGGGCGAGCCCGACTCGACGGTGCGCGGTCCGTGCGCTCCGCGCAGGCCGATCCAGCTGATCACCGCGACCAGGGCGAAGGCGACGGCCCCGATCCAGAAGGTGAGGGTGAACCCGGACTCGGCGGGCAGGGCCGGGACACCGGCGGGCAGGTGCTCGATGGTCTTCGACGCCAGGATCGTGGTGACGATGGCGCTGCCGATCGCGCTGCCGGTGGAGCGGGAGATCGAGTTGATGCCGTTGGCGATGCCGCTCTGGTGGTGCGGGACGCTCGCCATGATGACGGCGGGCATGGCCGCGTAGCCGAAGCTGACGGCCGCGCCGACGATCAGGCCGGCGCCGATCACCGAGAAGCTGTGGCCGTGGTCGAGCGCGAGCCAGCCGAAACCGACGGCGCCGAGTCCGGCGGCGAGGCCGAGGGCCACGCGCGGTCCGCGGTGGCGGACCAGCTGGCCGCCGATGGGCGAGGCGAGCAGGGAGACGATCGCGCCGGGCAGCAGGAACTGGACGGAGGCGCGCAGGATGGAGGCGTCGAAGCCGTATCCGGTGAGCTTCTGCGGCATCTGGACGAGGTACGAGACGCCCAGGAAGTTCGCGAACATGCCGAAGCCGACGAGAACGCCGGCCAGGTTGGCCATGAGCACCGGGCGGTGGACGAACATCCGCATGTCCACGAGCGGCTCGCTGACCTTGAGCTCCGTGAAGACCCAGACGGCGGTCATGACGGCGGCGCCGGCGAAGCTGCCCAGCGTACGGCCGGAGGTCCAGCCCCACTCGTGGCCCTGCGAGATGGGCAGCAGGAGCAGCAGGAGGGTGATGCCGAGGGTCAGCGCGCCGAGGAAGTCCGTACGGCCGCCGGTCTTGTGCCGGGTCGCGGGGACCAGGAACGCGACGGCGAGCAGGGCGAGGGTCGCGAAGCCGGTCGCCATCCAGAAGGCGTTGCGGTAGTCGGCGTCGGAGCCGGAGGTGAGCAGGCCGGTGGCGACGAGCGCCAGGCCGCTGCCGAAGGCGAGGGTGCCGCTGACCAGGGCCATCGCGCCGGGGAGCTTCTGCGGGCGGACTTCCTCGCGCAGCACCGAGAGGGCGAGCGGGAAGATCGCGGTGGCGGCGCCCTGGAGGACGCGGCCCAGGATCAGCAGCGGGAGCGAGGTCGCGACGGCGGCGATGACGGAGCCGACGACCATGACGCCGAGGACCGCCACCAGCGTGGGCTTCTTGCCGTGCTGGTCGCCGAAGCGGCCGAGCAGGGGGGTGAAGACGGCGGCGGAGAGCAGCGTGGCGGTGGTCACCCAGCTCACGTTGGCGGTCGAGGTGCCGAGGTCGGTGCGGATCAGGCCCAGGATCGGGACCGGCAGGGTCTGCATCATCGACACGACCATGGCGGCAAGGCTCAGGGCGAAGACGATGACCGTCTCATTCCTGTTCTTGGCCTCGGCGGGGGCGGGGGCGGCGGTGCTCATGGCTGGCAGGACCTTCTTAGTGCTTCAGATCGCAGATGTTTGATGTCATCAAGTAACTCCGTCGACGGTAGACGTCGATAGTTAAAGTGGTCAAGTAAACAATTGACAATGTCAACCACCCGAGTACGCTCGACGGCATGAGCGCCAGCACCCGTCCCGCCCCCACCAAGCTCGAACTCCTCGAGCTGCTCGCCGCCATCGGAACCGCCCAGTGGCGCGATTTCGCCGCCGCGGCGGCCCACCACGGCCTCACCTCCACCCAGGCCCGGGTCCTCGCCCAGCTCAACGGCCCGCTGCCGATGCGCGGCCTGGCCACCCTCCTGGTGTGTGACGCATCCAACGTCACCGGGATCGTGGACCGACTGGAGGCCCGGGAGCTGGTGCGGCGCGAGGCCGACCCCTCCGACCGCCGCGTCAAGAACGTCGTGGCCACGGACGCCGGCCGCGAGATCATCCGCCGCGTGCGCGAGGAGATGCAGGCGACGCACGGCGCGCTGGACACCCTCGACGAGACCGAGAGCGCGACGCTCTACGCCCTGCTGGGGCGGCTGCGCCCGACCATGGAGAAGGACGCCCGTTAGCGGTGTGACCGAGATGCGCGGCAGAGCTCCCGAGCTCCGCCGCGCGGGCCGGCACCCGCTCGCCACTCCCGTAGGTTGCGTGGAGGGCTCGATCTCGGCCAAAGAGCGCGGGGCCGACTTCCTGCGGTGAGCGCTCGTCAGCGGGCGGCGGAGCCTGGACCGGCCGGATCCTCCGTCACGGGCAGGCACTCGGCGAGCAGGTCGACCACGTCGCGCCAGGCTCGCCGCGCGTGCCGCGGGTGGTAGCCGACGCCGGGGACCACGGGATGGTCGACCGGCGGGTGGTGGAAGGCGTGCAAGGCGCCGCCGTAGACCACGAGACGCCAGTCGACGCCCGCGGCCTGCATCTCGGCGGTGAACGCGCCCCGCTGCGCGGGCGGCATGATCGGGTCCTCCGACCCGACCCCGGCCCACACCGGGCAGCGAATGCGCGCCGCCTCACCCGATCGGCCCGTGGTCAGCGCGTTGACCGTCCCGATCGCGCGCAGGTTCACGCCGTCGCGCCCGAGTTCCAGCCCGACGGCTCCCCCGGTTCCGTAGCCGACGGCGGCGATCCGCTCGGGGTCGGCCCGCGGTTCGGCGCGCAACACGTCGAGCGCCGCATGACCGATGCCCCGCATCCGGTCGGGATCCGCGAGCAGCGGCATGCAACGGGCCAGCATCTCCTCGGGGTCGCTGAGATAGCGCCCGCCGTGCAGGTCGAAGGCCAGCGCCACGTATCCGAGCTCGGCGAGAGCATCGGCCCGGCGGCGCTCGACGTCGCTGAGCCCCATGCCCTCGGGCCCGAGCAGCACTGCCGGTCGGCGGTCGGCCCCGGCCGGGAGTGCGAGGTGCCCGATCATCGTCAGACCGTCGGCCGGGTACTCGACCGTGCGCGTGGTGATCGTCGTCATGCCGGTGGACTGTAGTGATCGTCGAGCCCGGTCCGGCCGGCATTCACCCCCGGGCGGAACGGCGCGGCTCGCGACCAGTCTCTTGACATGTCCTCGCTAAGACAGTGTGATATGGGCGTTCTCGTCGGAGTCCGTTCATTCCTGATGACTTCTGCGGGAAACGACGGACCTCACGTACGCGCCACGAAACATTTCCGCACACACTCTCTCCCCTCCCGGAATCCCGGGCCCCACTCCCCCAGGAGCCGTCTGTGCACTCGTTACGAAGCGCCGTCGCCCGCCGCCTGACGGCGGCGGCCCTCGCCGCCCTGCCGATACTGGCCCCGGCGGCGGGTGCCACCGCACTGGCCGGTACGGCGGTGCTCGCGGGCGCCGCGCCCGCCGCCGCCGTGGCCGACGGCCAGGCGCTGACCCCGCCCATGGGGTTCAACAACTGGAACTCGACCCACTGCCGGGCCGAGTTCAACGAGGCGATGGTCAAGGGCATCGCCGACCTCTTCGTGGCCAAGGGCCTCAAGGCCGCCGGCTACCAGTACGTGAACCTCGACGACTGCTGGGCCCTGCCCGGCCGCGACGCCTCGGGCAACCTCGTCGCCGACCCCGTCCGCTTCCCCGGCGGGATCAAGGCCCTCGCGGACTACGTGCACGCCAAGGGCCTGAAGTTCGGCATCTACACCAGCGCCGGCACCAAGACCTGCGATACCGCGGGCTTCCCCGGCGGTCTCGGCCACGAGCAGCAGGACGCGAACCTCTTCGCCTCCTTCGGCGTCGACTACCTCAAGTACGACAACTGCAACAACCAGGGCGTGGACGCGAAGAAGCGGTACGCGGACATGGCCGCCGCGCTGCGCAAGACCGGCCGCCCCATCGTCTTCTCCCTGTGCGAGTGGGGCGAGAACCAGCCGTGGACCTGGGCGTCGAACCTCGGCCACCTGTGGCGCACCACCGGGGACATCGGGGACAGCTGGTCCTCGATGATCTCCATCGCGCACCGGAACCAGCCGCTCGCCCCGTACGCGGGCCCCGGCCAGTGGAACGACCCCGACATGCTGGAGGTCGGCAACGGCGGGATGACCGCCACCGAGTACCGCACCCACTTCACCCTCTGGTCGATGATGTCGGCGCCGCTGCTGATCGGCAGCGACCTGCGCAAGGCGACGGCCGAGACCCTCGACATCCTCTCCAACCCGGATGTCATCGCCCTGGACCAGGACGCCCTCGGCAAGCAGGGCACGGTGGTCTCCGGCTCGGGCGGGCTGGTGGTGATGGCCAAGGAACTGGCGAACGGCGACCGGGCGCTGTCCCTGACCAACGAGACGGGCTCCACCGCCACGATCTCAGCCCGGACGGACGCCCTCGGCATCGGCAACCGGGCGCCCTACGCCCTCAAGGAGCTGTGGACCAAGGCCACTTCGACCAACACCAGCGGCACCATCAGCGCCTCGGTCGCCCCGCACGCCACCGTCGTCTACCGGATCGCCCCGGGGCCGGCCCCGCTTCCGCCGGCCGGCACCTCCCACCTGTCCGACCTGCCCTGGACGGGTGCGAGCAGCGGCTGGGGGCCGGTGGAGAAGGACCGGAGCAACGGTGAGCAGGCGGCCGGCGACGGCAAGACGCTGACCGTGGGCGGCGCCACGTACGCCAAGGGGCTGGGCGTCCACGCGGCCAGCACCCTCACCTACCACCTCGGCGGCAGGTGCACCGGTCTGACGGTCGACGTCGGCGTCGACGACGAAAGTTCGCGCACCGGCGCGGTCGCCTTCCAGATCTACCGGGACGCCACCAAGGTCGCGGACAGCGGGGTCGTCACCACGGCGGACCCGGCCAGGAAGCTCACCGCCGACCTGACCGGCGGCCAGACCCTGCGGCTCGTCGTCACCGACGGCGGCAACGGCGTCGACTACGACCACGCCGACTGGGCGGCGCCGCGGCTCACCTGCGCCTGATCCCCGCACCCGCCGAAGCGGCGGTAGCCCGTCGCGGGCGAGGGGCGGACCCGCTTCCGCGCGGTCCGCCCTTCACAGGTTGAACTCAGCGCACCCCTCGGCCCGTTGGTGGCACAAAGCCTTGACGGCCCGGGGCGCCGGGAGCACAGTGGCCAGCGGCGCCGCTTGAGAGCGCTCTCATTCCAGCGGCCCACCTCCCCCACAGAGAGGGCACACCCATGCGTCTCCCCTCCGGCAGAAAGCGCCCGTCCCTCCGGCGCGCCGCCATCGCCGCGTTCGCCACCATGGCGGCGGCCGCCGCGGCCGCGGCCGTGGTCACCCTGCCCGCCAACGCCGCCGCTCCCCCGCCCCCGGCGGGCTGGACCCAGGTCTTCCTCGACGACTTCAACGGGGCCGCGGGCTCCGGCGTGAACACCGCCGACTGGCAGTACACCACCGGCACGAGCTACCCCGGCGGCCCCGCGGGCTTCGGTACGGGCGAGATCGAGACGATGACCGCGAGCACCTCCAACGTCTCCCTCGACGGTTCCGGGAACCTGCGGATCACCCCGCTCCGGGACGCCGCCGGCAACTGGACCTCCGGCCGCGTCGAGACCCGTCGCTCCGACTTCCAGCCCCCGGCGGGCGGCAAGCTGCGCACCGAGGCCCGGATCCAGATGCCGAACGTCACCGGTGCGGCGGCGAAGGGCTACTGGCCGGCGTTCTGGATGCTCGGCGCGCCCTACCGGGGCAACTGGTGGAACTGGCCCGGCATCGGCGAGATCGACATCATGGAGAACGTCCAGGGCATCAACAACGAGTGGGCCACCGTGCACTGCGGTACGAGCCCGGGCGGGCCCTGCAACGAGACCTCCGGAATCGGCGGCCAACGCGCCTGCGCCGGCACCACCTGCCAGGGCGGGTTCCACACCTACGCGGTGGAGTGGGACCGCTCCACGGCGGTGGAGGAGATGCGCTTCTACCTCGACGGGGTCAACTTCCATACCGTGCGGGCGGATCAGGTGGACGCCACCACCTGGACCAACGCCACGAACCACGGCTACTTCATCATCCTGAACGTGGCCATGGGCGGCGGCTTCCCCGACGCCTTCGGCGGCGGACCCGACGCCGGCACCCAGCCCGGCCACCCGATGCTGGTCGACTACGTGTCCGTACTGCGCTCGGCGGGCGGCACGACCCCGCCCACCACACCCCCGACCACACCGCCCACCACCCCGCCGTCCGGCAACCGCGACGCGTACCGCCCCATCGAGGCCGAGTCGTACGACGGCCAGTCCGGGCTCGGCACCGAGACCACCACGGACACCGGCGGCGGCCGGAACCTGAGCGCCGTCGCGAACGGCGACTGGGCCCTCTACAAGGGGGTGGACTTCGGCTCCACCCCGGCGACGCAGTTCTACGGGCGGGTCGCGAGCGGGGCCGCCGGCGGGATCGGCGGACTGGTCGAGGTCCGGCTGGACAGCCGCGGCAACCCGCCGATCGGCAGCTTCTCCGTCGCCGGCACCGGCGGCTGGCAGAGCTGGCGGACCGTCCCCGCCAACATCGGCCCCGTCACCGGCACGCACGACGTGTACCTGACCTTCACCAGCGGCCAGGGGGCCGACTACGTGAACGTGAACTGGTTCGACTTCGGCCACTGACGCCCGGCACCGGCCGGTGTCCTCCGCCCGTTCGCCGGGAGCGCTCTCAGCCTCCCGGCGGTACGGGTTACCCTGCTGTTCGTCGCGCCAACGGCCCCCGGACACGCAGGAGGAGAGCCCGTGCCCGAACAGCTTCCCGGTCACCGCCCCACCCTGGAGGCCGTGGCGGAGCGCGCCGGGGTGTCCCGGGCGACCGCGTCCCGCGTCGTCAACGGTGGGGACGGCGTCCGCGCGCACCTGGTGGAGAAGGTCCGCGAGGCCGTGCTGGAGCTCGGGTACGTACCGAATCCGGCAGCCCGCACCCTGGTCACCCGGCGCACCGGGGCCGTCGCCGTGATCATCGCGGAGCCGGAGATCCGGATCTTCTCCGACCCCTTCTTCTCCCGCCAGATCCGCGGCATCAGCAAGGAACTCACGGCGCATGACACCCAGTTGGTGCTGCTGCTGGTGGAGGACCGGGGGGACTACGACCGCATCGAGCGCTATCTGGCCGGCGGCCACGTCGACGGGGCGCTCGCCTTCTCGCTGCACACCGACGATCCGCTGCCCGCGATCACCCGCCGCGTGGGCATGCCCACGGTGTACGGCGGCCGACCCGGCTGGACCGCCGGCTCCGGGGAGCACGGCGGGATCGCGTACGTGGACGCCGACAACCGCGGAGGGGCCCGCGAGGCCGTACGGCACCTGCTCGACCGGGGCCGGCGGCGCATCGCGCACATCGCCGGACCCCTGGACCAGACCTCGGCGGTGGACCGGCTCGACGGCTACCGGGACGTACTGCTCGACGCCGATCCCGCGCTGATCGCGGAGGGGGACTTCACCGCGACGGGCGGAGCGGAGGCGATGGCCGCCCTCCTGGAGCGCTGCCCCGACCTCGACGCGGTGTTCGCCGCGAACGACCTGATGGCGACGGGCGCCCTGCGGGTGCTGCGGGAGCGGGGGCTGGCCGTCCCCGCGGACGTGGCGCTGGTCGGGTTCGACGATGCCGAGCTGGTGGCGGAGACCGCCGACCCGCCGCTGACGACGGTACGCCAGGACATCGAGGGCATGGGGCGCCTGATGGCGCAGCTGCTGCTGCGCACCCTGAACAGGGAGCAGGGTGACCGGGCCGTGCCCGCCTCGGTGGTGACCCCCACGGCGCTGGTCCGGCGCGGATCGTCCTGAGCCGCGGCGGCCGGCGGGAGCGGCGTGAACTCGCCTCGCCGGGCGGGTGATTGTGGACGAATGGGCTCGGCTCGGCTACGACTCTTGACGGGGCCCCGGCTGCGGGTGCACGCTCCAGTCGCACTCTGAGAGCGCTCTCAAGCCGGCGCATCCGCACCCCCGCACCCTGCCCGTCCAGGCCAAGGAGGCCGCCCCATGTCGATCCCCCGAACCGCCCCGAGAACCGCGGTCCGCCTCGGCGCCGTCGCGCTCACCGGAGCGCTCCTGGCCGCCTGCGGATCCGGCTCGGGCGGCGGCTCCGCCGACTCCGCGGGTGGCGACGTCACGCTCACCGTCGACCTGTTCGGCGCGTTCGGCTACAAGGAGTCCGGCCTCTACGCCGAGTACGAGCGGCTGCACCCCGGCATCAAGATCAAGCAGACCGACACCGAGGACGAGCAGGACTACTGGAAGTCGCTTCAGACCCGCCTGGCGGGCGGCGGCGGTCTGGCCGACGTGCAGGGCATCGAGGTCGGCCGCATCGCCTCGGTCACCCAGCAGCAGGCCGCCAAGTTCGTGGATCTGAACCAGTACGGGGCCGGGGCGCTCAAGGGGGAGTTCGCCCCCGCCAAGTGGTCCGCCGCCACGACCAAGGACGGCAAGGTGCTGGGCCTCGGCACCGACGTCGGCCCCGAGGCCATGTGCTACCGCAGCGACCTGTTCCAGGCCGCCGGTCTGCCCACCGACCGCACCGAACTGGCCGCGCGGTGGGCGACGTGGGACGGCTACCTCGAACTCGGCCGCCAGTACAAGGCGAAGGCGCCCGCCGGAAGCGCCTGGCTCGACAGCGTGGGCAGCCTGAACGCCGTCATGGTCGGCCAGGCGAAGGAGCGCTACTACGACGCCTCGGGCGCCCTCGTCTACGAGAACAGTCCTGCCGTGAAGACCGCCTGGGACGCCTCGGTCAAGGCGGCGGGCGAGGGGCTGAGCGCCAAGCTGGACCAGTGGTCGCCGCCGTGGAACCAGGCGTTCTCCTCGGGTTCCTTCGCCACCCTGCCCTGCCCCGCCTGGATGCTCGGCTACATCAAGGGCCAGGCCGGGGACGCGGGCAAGGGCAAGTGGGACGTCGCGAAGCTGCCCGGCGGCGCGGGCAACTGGGGCGGTTCGTACCTGGCGGTCCCGACCGCCGCCGCCCACAAGAAGGAGGCCTACGAGCTGATCAAATGGCTCACGGCGCCCGAGCAGCAGACCAAGGTCTTCCGCGGGCAGGGCAACTTCCCCTCGGCCACCACGTCGATCGGCCAGATAGCCGACGCCAAGGACCCGTACTTCTCGGACGCCCCGATCGGCCGGATCTTCGGCGACGCCGCCGAGCAGGCCCCCGTCCAGGTGCTCGGCGTGCACGACAAGGACATCGCCGACCAGATCAACAACGCGCTCAGCGAGGTGGAGCGCAAGGGAACGGCTCCCGAGACGGCCTGGGCGAACGCGAAGAAGGCCGTCAAGAATGCCCTCGGCTGAGCCCCTGGCACGGACGTCACCGAAGGCCCCCGGGGCGCCGCCGGCGTCTTTGACCGCCCCCGTCCCGCCGGAGCCCTCGCCCCGCCGGCGCGGGCGCCCCGCCGCGCTCTCCCCGTACGCCTTCCTCGTCCCCTTCTTCACCCTGTTCGCCGCGTTCGGGATCTTTCCGCTGCTCTACACGGCGTACGTCTCCCTCTACCGCGCCGAACTCCAGACCCCCGGCGAGCTCGAGTGGCGCGGGCTCGGCAACTACACCGCGCTGTTCGCCGATCCGTTCTTCTGGACCGCGCTGCGCAACACGTTCACCATCGGCGTGCTGTCCACGGTGCCCCAGCTGCTGATGGCACTGGGCCTGGCGCACGTGCTCAACTACCGGCTGCGCGGCCGTACGTTCTTCCGTACCGCGCTGCTCCTGCCGTACGCGACCTCCGTCGCCGCCGCCTCACTGATCTTCGCCCAGCTCTTCGGGCACGATTTCGGCCTGATCAACCGGCTGCTGGATCTGGTGGGCGTCCACCCGGTCGACTGGCAGAACGGCACGGTGGCCTCCCAGATCGCCGTGTCGTCCATCGTCGTCTGGCGCTGGACGGGCTACAACGCGCTGATCTACCTGGCCGGCCTGCAGACGATCCCGGCCGAGCTGTACGAGGCGGCCGAGGTCGACGGGGCCTCCCGATGGCGGCAGTTCCTCCACGTCACCCTGCCCGGGCTGCGCCCCACGATCGTGTTCACCTCGGTCGTCTCGACGATCGGCGCCACCCAGCTGTTCGGCGAACCGCTCCTGTTCGAGGGCTCGGTGTCCGGGGGCATCTCGCACCAGTACCAGACCCTCGGGCTGTACATGTACGAGCAGGGCTGGGGCTTCTTCCACCTGGGCCGGGCCGCGGCCATCGCCTGGGTCATGTTCCTGCTGATCGCGGTACTGGTCGGGGCCAACGCCTGGCTCGCGCGCCGCCGTTACCGGAAGGAGGCCGGCCAATGAGCGCCACGGTCACCGCCCGGCGCGGCGGCAGGCTCACGTACGCGGTCCTGGTCTGCGCGGTGCTGGTCTCGGCCTTCCCGCTGTACTGGACCCTGGTCGCGGCCAGTCGCTCCAACGCCGAACTGGCGCGCCCGCTGCCGGCCTTGCTGCCCGGGCCGAGGCTGCTGGACAACTTCCGGTCCGTCCTGGACGAGGCGGCGATCGGCAAGGCGCTGCTCAATTCGCTCGTCGTGTCGGGGTCGATCACCGCCGGCACGGTGCTGTGCTCCACGCTGGCCGGGTTCGCCTTCGCCAAACTCCGCTTCCGCGGCCGCGGCGCGCTGCTGGCGGCCGTCGTCGCCTCGATGATGATCCCGCCGCAGCTCGGGGTGATCCCGCTCTTCATGCTGATCGTCAAGCTGCACTGGGTCAACCAGCTCCAGGCCGTCGTCCTGCCCGGACTCGTCTCGGCGTTCGGGGTGTTCTTCATGCGCCAGTTCCTGGTGCAGTCGCTGCCCGACGAGCTGATCGAGGCGGCCCGCGTGGACGGGGCCTCGCACGCCCGGATCTTCTGGTCGATCGTCGTGCCCATCGCCCGCCCGGCCATGGCCGTCCTGGGTCTGCTGACCTTCATGACCGCCTGGAACGACTTCTTCTGGCCGATCGTCGCGCTGTCCTCGCAGGAGCCGACCGTCCAGGTCGCGCTGCGCCAGCTGGGCGGCGGCTACGTCCACGACCAGTCCGTGATCATGGCGGGGACCCTGCTCGGCACCCTGCCCGTACTGCTGGTCTTCGGACTCCTCGGCCGCCAGATCGTCGGCGGCATCATGCAGGGCGCGGTCAAGGGCTGACGCAGCAGCCTCCCGGCCTTCCCTCCACCCCTTTTTGGAGCCTTTCCATGACCACGCTCGACGCGTCCGCCCCCGCGAAGGCGGGGCTCGCCTTCCCGTCCGGTTTTCGCTGGGGCACGGCCACCGCCGCATACCAGATCGAGGGCGGGGCCGCCCTGTACGGCCGGACGCCTTCCATCTGGGACACCTTCAGCCACACCCCCGGCAAGGTCCTCCACGGGGACACCGGGGACACGGCCGCCGACCACTACCACCGCATGGACGAGGACGTGGAGCTCCTGCGGCGCCTCGGCGTCAGCGACTACCGCTTCTCGGTGGCCTGGCCGCGCGTCCAGCCGACCGGCCGGGGACCCGGCTCCCGCAGCGGCCTGGACTTCTACCGGCGGCTCGTCGACGCGCTGCTGGACGCCGGGATCCGGCCGGTGGCCACCCTCTACCACTGGGACCTGCCGCAGGAGCTCGAGGACCGGGGCGGCTGGCCCGTGCGGGAGACCGCCGAGCGGTTCGCCGAGTACGCGGGGCTGGTGGCCGGGGCGCTCGGCGACCGCGTGGCCGGCTGGACCACCTTCAACGAGCCCTGGTGCGCGGCCTTCCTCGGCTACGCCTCCGGGGTGCACGCCCCCGGCCGCAGCGAGCCGGAGGCCGCGCTGCGGGCCGCGCACCACTTCAACCTGGCCCACGGCCTGGGCACGGCGGCCCTGCGCGCCGTGCTTCCCGCCCGGGCCGAGGTCTCCCTGACGCTGAACCTGCACGCGCTGCGGCCGCTGACCGGCCGCGCCGCCGATCTGGACGCGGTGCGCAGGGTCGACGCGGTGGGCAACAGGATCTTCCTCGATCCGGTCTTCCACGGACGCCTGCCGGACGACCTGGTCCGGGACACGGCCGGGGTCACGGACTGGTCCTTCGTCCGGGCCGGGGATCTGGCCGCGGCCGCCGAGCCGATCGACTGGCTGGGCATCAACTACTACTCCCCCACGGTGGTCGCGGCGGCCGAGCCGGGGTACGGCCCCGCGGCCGCGGCGCCCTCGCCGTGGGTGGGCGCCGAGGAGCACGTGCGCATCCTGCCCGCGCCCGGGCCCCGGACGGCCATGGACTGGCCCGTGGACGCGGGCGGACTGCACGAGCTGCTGGTCCGGCTGCGCGACGAACTGCCGGGCGTGCCGCTGATGATCACGGAGAACGGAGCGGCGTACGGGGATTACGCCGACCCGGAGGGCGATGTGCACGATCCGGACCGGATCGGCTACCTGCACGGCCATCTGGCCTCGGTGCACCGGGCGATCGAGGACGGCGCGGACGTGCGCGGGTACTTCGTGTGGTCGCTGCTGGACAACTTCGAGTGGGCGTACGGCTACAGCAAGCGGTTCGGCCTCGTCCACGTCGACTTCGCGACCCAGCGGCGCACGCCGAAGGACAGCGCCCGCTGGTACGCCGAGGTCATCGCCCGGAACGGGCTGCCAGCCTGACCACGGCCGCGTGACCGGGGGTGTGCAGGACGCGGGCACCGGCGCCGGTGATCCGGACCGCGTCGTAGGGGCCGAGTTCCACGGGCTCGGCTCCCGCCGCCGCGGTGCCGGCTCCGGCCCCGGTGTCGAATGCGGCTGCCGCTTCGAGTTCCGCCGGGCCCCGGAGGGCGACCACCAGCAGGGTCTCCCCCGGCTGCGCGGTGAGTGCGAGGGTGCCCCGTACGACCGCGGTCTGCGCCCGCACCCGGTCCCGGCGGTACATCACGTTGAAGTTCACGACGGGCCCGTCGAGGAGCAGGCAGTCGGTGGGGGCGTCACCGGGGAACTCCCGCGGCGCGAAGCGCTCGTCGACGAGGCGGCGGGTGCCCGCGACCGTGAGGTCCATGCCCGCGCCCTCGGCCAGGGTCAGGGTGCGGTCGACCCCGGGGAAGGCCGAGAACGGGCCGTCCGCGGCCACTTCCGCCAAGCTGATCCGCCAGTCGAAATCGGCCAGCCCGGCGCCCTGCGGCCAGGCCGCGATCTCCCGGGTCACCCCGCCGCCGTTCTTCCAGGCGAGCGCCGCGCGGTCGCCCGCGCGCAGGATCCGGACCTCGTGGCCGCCGGTCATGGCGCTGTTCCTTCCCTCGGGTACGCACCGCCCCGTGCGGGCGGTACGTACCCGGGCGGCCGTGGCCGAGCCTACCGACCCGGCCGAGGAGCCCGACCGTGCCACCCGGCCCGGCTACCCGACCGAGAGGTCGTCCCCGTAGACCGTGCCCTGCCCGTACCAGCCGTGCAGGTAGACGGTGACCGTGCCGGAGGCGCCGGTCGTGAAGGGGACCGTCAGCTTCGACCAGCCGGCCGAGCTGGTCCACGCACTGGCGCTCGCGCCGCCGCGGACGCCCAGGTAGGCGTAGCTGCCCTGTACCCAGCCGGCCAGCGTGTACTTCGTGTTCGGGGCGAGGGTCAGGGTCTGGGCGCATTCCCCCGTCTGCGAGGAGGTGGGCGCGGTCTTCAGGGCGTACGAACCCCCGTGCGCGGGGGTGCCCACCACCGAGCCGCCGCTCTCGCAGGTCCAGGGGGCGAGCGCGCCGCTCTCGAAGCCGCCGTTGACCAGTGCGCCGCTCCCGCCGCCCGGGCCGGAGACCGTGAGGGTGAAGACGGCGGTGTGGGTGAGGCCTCCGGAGGTGCCGGTGACGGTGATCGGGTAGGTGCCCGGGGCCGCCGAGGCGGAGGCGGTGACGGTGAGCCGGGCCGAGCCGCCCGCCGTGACGGAGGCCGGGTCGATGGCGGCCGTGACCGCGGCGGGTGTGCCGGAGGGCGTCAGGGCGACGGCGTGCGCGGTGCCGGAGACGACCGCCGTGCTCACGGTGGCGGAGGTGGAGCCGCCGGGCGCCACGGAGGCCGAGCCGGGCGCGACGGCGAGCGAGAAGTCGTCGGCGACGGGACCGCCGCCGCCGGTGAACGGCGCGAAGGTGTGGCTGAAGTACCAGGGGTCCTGGACGATGCCGGAGCAGGAGTCGGAGCCGCCGGTTCCGGGGCAGCCGCCGTTGTCGCGCTGGAGTGCCCAGAAGGACAGGGTGTTGATGCCCTTGCCGGTGGCCCAGTCGTAGACGGCCGTGGCGTCGGCGGTGGTGAAGGTCTCGGCGGGGCCGTAGTCGTCGATGCCCGGCATCTCGGTGACGCCGATCATGCCCCAGAGCTGGGCGGAGGTCTTGGCCGGGTACAGGGCGGCGAGCTGGTCGTGCAGCCCGGTGGCGGCGGTCTGGGTGTCGGTCGCCATGTGGTGGGTGGCGCCGTCGTAGTAGTCGAAGGTCATCAGGTTCACGACGTCCACCTGGGCGCCCGCCGTCTTGGCGCTCTTGAGGACGGCGAGTCCGCTGCTCGCGAGGCCGCTCGTGGTGGTGGGCAGGGTGTAGGAGACCTGGAGCGGGCGGCCGTTCGCCGCGGCCCAGTCCTGGACCTTCTTGATCGCCTGGTTGCGCCGGTCGATGCCCGCCTTGTTGGTCAGCGAGTTGTCCTCGATGTCCATGTCGAGCCGGGAGACCTCGTAGGTGGTGATCACCTTCTCGTACGCGGCGGCGATCGCGTCCACGCTGGTGCAGCTGTCGGCGATCTCGGTGCCGCCGTTGTCGGCCGCGTAGCCGCCGAAGGACGGGATGACGTCGCCGCCGCGCGAGCGGATCGTGGCGAAGTCGGCGCCGAAGACGGAGCCGGAGACGGGCTGCCCCTTGTCCCCGTTCCAGTAGGGGGTGCAGGAGCCCTTCGCCTCGGTCTGCACGAACGCCATGGTCAGGTACTTGGCGCCGGACTTCTGGGCGAGGTCGGCGGGGCTGTCGCCGTTGTACGCCTCGAAGTACGGGGCGAACACGTGGGCGGGCAGTGGGGTCGCGGCGTGGGCCGCGCCGCCGGCCCCGAGGACGAGGCCGGCGGAGGCGAGGACCGTGGTCAGCGCGGCGGATAAGGCATGGAGGGGCCTGGGACGTCTCATCGATGCTCCCGGTGGGGCGCGAGCGAACGGGCGGACGCCTCATGATTGGTCTGGACCAGGTGTGGGTCAAGGGTCCGGACCGTCTCGATTGCCGCGGCGGGAGCGGGAGTTACAGGATCCGCCGGGTGGTGAGGGGCAGCGAGAGGTGGCCGGGGTGCTCGAAGTCGGACGGCGCGCCCTCGGCGGCGTCCGCGTCGATCGCGTACACCAGGAGCGGGCTGCTGCCGGTGGGACCCGTGGCGGTGGCGCGCAGCCGGTAGCGCTCGCTGCGGACCGCGTCGCGGGCGAGGGGGTCGCCGCCCGCGTAGAGGTGGGCGGGCTTGGCGTCGGTGGCGATGCGCAGGTCCGCGGCGCGCCAGGCTCCCGTGGCCGGGTCGCGCCGCTCCAGGACGAAGGAGGCGTCGGGTCCGGGGAGGTCACCGGGTTCGCCGGTCAGGGGCTCCATCTGAAACGCGATCAGCAGGTGCCCGTACGCCTGGGCGTTGCCGTTGCGGACGGTGACGGTGAACTCCTGGGCGGGGCCGCCGCGGACCAGCGCCAGTCCGCCGGCCGGGGCGCCCGCCGTCAGCGAGAGCCGGGTCGCGGGGGCCGGGGGCGCGGCCGGCGCCTTCACGGGCGATGCCGGGGAGGCGGAGGCGGCGGTCGGGGTGGGGGCGTCCGTCGGTGCGGAGGGGGTCATGGTGGCCGAGGGGGACGGAGTCGGGGACGCGGAGCCGGAGGGCGGGGCGGTCGCGGGCCGGGAGGGAGCGGCCGGGCGGTCCGGGTGCCCGGAGCAGGCCGTCAGGGCGGCCGGGAGCACCGCCAGTACCGCCGAGGCGATCAGCAGACGGGGTCTGACGTGCATGGTGGGCCCTCCTACGGCTCCTGTGGGGGCAGGACCGTAACAAGCCGGGGGCCTCGGTGCGGGGGCGCGGAGGATGACACTTCGGTATCGGTTCCGGGCGGAGGCCGACGGCTCCGGAATGGTGGACTCGGGGGCTGCGGGACTTCGGGCTTCGGCGCTTCGGGCTCTGGGGCTTCGGGCTCTGGGGCAGGGGACGGGGCAGGGCCCGGGCGGGCGCGGGGGCCTCCGCTCCCGCGCCCGCCCGGAGGGTCAGCCCTTGAACGCCGCCTGGCGGACCGGCGAGGCCTCGGCGAGGGCCTTGACGACCGCGTCGGTGCCGGCCCGGAGTCCGTACACGGGGGTGCCGGGCTGCTGGCGCCACGAGTCCTCGATGGTGCCCGCGTCGACCGTGTCGAAGCCGAGCTCGTCGATGAGCGCCCGGACGCGCTCCTTGGCCGCCGCGTCGTCGCCGGCCACCGGCAGGGCCACCCGGTCGGGGGCTCCGGCCGGGCGGGGCAGGGTCAGGAGGTCCTCCGCGTACGTGCCGTTGAAGGCCTTGACCACCGGGTGCCCGAGGTGGCGCTGGCTCCAGCCGCTCTCGGTCAGGCCCTCGTCCTCGATTTCGGCGATGCGGCCGTCGCGCTGCTGCGGGTAGTAGTTGCCGGTCTCGATGAGGACGAAGCCCTCGGCCGCTCCGTCGAGGAGGCCGGCGGGCAGGTCCGGCACGTTCTTGAGGGGGACGGTGACCACGACGACCTCGGCGCCCCGCGCCGCTTGCGCGACCGTGACGGGGGTGGCCCCGGTCTCCTTCGCGAGGTCGGCCAGGGTCTCGGGGCCGCGGGAGTTGGCCACGGACACCTCGTGTCCGAGGGCGGTGAGACGGCGGGTGAGGTTGCCGCCGATGTTGCCTGCGCCGATGATGCCGATCTTCATGAGCTCTCCAGTGCGTGCAGGGTGGTCGGGTGCTGCGTGGAGCCGGGTACCGCAGGGAGCCGGGTAGTGCATGGAGCCTGATGCCGCGTGGAATCCGAACCACCGGGCGCTCCCGCGCATTCCGCGTCCGGCCTTCCCGCCCCCCGGATCCCCCGAACGAGCGGCCGGTTTCCGGCCGTAGGAATTCAGCCAGGGAACTTCGGCGGCGCATGACCGGAAACAGACCTCACATGCGCCCTCCTTCGCATGCGACCTGACAAGATCCGCACAGGGAATCCTTTTCGCAAGGTCCCTTATGTAGTGTTTCATTCATCCGTCGCCCATCAGGGGGCGGAGAGCGGGACGCGGTCGACCACCGCCCCTGTCCTGCTCGTTGGCGGTCGCGTGACCCGACACGAGGGAGCAGTATGCGGTTCCAGCTTTTGGGGCCGTCGAGCATGCGGCCCGGCCCGGACCACGACCACATCGAGGAAATCGGCGGCCCGGAAGCGGTCGCCGCGGACAGCGGCTGGCGCGGGGTCCCCGCGAAGGGACGTCCCGGCCGACAGGGCCCGGCACCCGTGCCCGGCTTCGCCTGATAGGCGGCCGTACGCCATCCGCGTCGTTTTCAGGCCATTTCGTACGATCCGAGAACCGACCGCCGGGCTGCCGGCGTGGTGGGGTTCATCTCCTCGGTATCCGAGCACGGCGAAAGGTCCGAACGATGTCCCAGTCTCCGGCCAAGGCCAGGCGCACCGCCACCCTCGCCCTCGCGGCCACCGCCGCGACGGCCGCACTCACGCTCACCCTCGTCACCAGCGCCTCCGCGACCGGCGCGGGCGCGCCGCGGGACGGGCGGCCGGCGGCCCCGGCGCCCTCCGTCTCCGGCGGCCCCGAGTCCGCGCTCTCCCGGATCACCGTCTTCTACGGCGCGTACATCGACGCGGTGTACGACGGGGACGGCGCGCGCGCCAAGCAGCTGCGGGCCGCCTACCTCTCCGCGCCGCTCCAGCGCGAGCTGGCGAAGTGGGAGGAGACCAATCACGCGGACGGTGTGCTGCGCGCCCAGAACGTGCCGCTGGAGTGGAAGGTCGCCTACGTCGACAGCGGCATGGGCAAGACCAACGCGGACGTCACCCTGACCTGGAGCGGCAGCGACATCACCCGGCTCCACGTCCAGGCCGACCTGAAGACCCGGAAGATCCTCTCCATCACGGGTTGACGTCCCGCCGGACATGCGTGGTGGGGGCCACCGCCCGGCGGCCCCCACCCGATCGGCGACGCGCCGCGATCAGGCCCCGCTCGCCTTGAGCATGTCCTCGCGCTCGACGATCTTCACGCGCGCGCGGCCCTCGGGCTCGCCCAGCGCCTTCTCGGCGGCGTCGAGCTTGTACCAGCCCTCCCACGTCGTGAAACGGACACCGCGCTCGGCGAGGAAGGCCTCGACGGCCTCCGGCGCGGGCTGGGCCGGCGTCTGCAGGCGGTCATTGGCGTGGTCCGACAGCAGGTTCGCGACGGTCTCGTTCGCGTCGCCCTTGGTGTGGCCGATGAGGCCGATCGGACCGCGCCGGATCCAGCCGGTCACGTACGTGGACTTCAGGTGCTCGCCGGCCTCGATCACGCGACCGCCCTCGTCCGGGACCGTGCCGCTGTCGACGTCCCAGGGCAGCTTGGGCAGTTCGTCGGAGAGGTAGCCCACGGCGCGGTACACGGACTGGACGTCCCAGTCGGTGAACCGGCCGGTGCCCTTGACGTTGCCCGTGCCGTCGAGCTCGGTGCGCTCGGTGCGCAGGCCGACGACCTTGCCGTCCTCGCCGAGGATCTCGGCGGGCGACTCGAAGAAGTGCAGGAACAGCTTGTGCGGGCGCTCGCCGACGTCGCGGATCGCCCAGTTCTCCAGCGTCTTGGCGACCATGTCGGTCTGCTTGTTCTTGCGGCGCTCGGCGATCGAGCCCTCGTCGTAGTCGATGTCCTCGGGGTTGACGATGACCTCGATGTTGGGCGAGTGGTCGAGCTCGCGCAGCTCCATCGGGCTGAACTTGGCCTGCGCCGGGCCCCGGCGGCCGAAGACGTGGACTTCGAGCGCCTTGTTGGCCTTGAGGCCCTCGTAGACGTTCGCGGGGATCTCGGTCGGCAGCAGCTCGTCGGCGGTCTTCGCGAGGATGCGCGCGACGTCGAGGGCGACGTTGCCGACACCGAGGACGGCGACCTTCTCGGCCTCCAGCGGCCAGGTGCGCGGGACGTCGGGGTGGCCGTCGTACCAGGAGACGAAGTCGGCGGCGCCGTAGGAGCCATCGAGCTCGACGCCCGGTATGGCGAGCGCGCGGTCGGCGGTGGCGCCGGTGGAGAAGATCACCGCGTCGTAGAACGAGTGGAGCTCGTCGAGGCTGATGTCGTTCGGGTAGTCCACGTTGCCGAACAGGCGGACCTGCGGCTTGTCGAGCACCTGGTGGAGGGCGGTGATGATGCCCTTGATCCGCGGGTGGTCGGGGGCGACCCCGTACCGGATCAGGCCGAAGGGGGCGGGCATCCGCTCGAACAGGTCGATGGAGACACCCGGCTCGGCGGCCGCCTCGGACTTCAGCAGCGCGTCGGCGGCGTAGATTCCGGCAGGGCCGGCACCGACGATGGCTACCCGGAGGGGGCGAGGCATGACTGGTTCCCTTCGACCGAAAAACACTGGATCACAGGAACCCTAAGCTAAGGGAACCCTAACCCAGCACCCGCCCCCCGCTTATGACCCTATAAACAGAACTTATGACCGTCCCAAGACATCCTTGGGGGTGGCGGTCACACTGGAGGCCGGGGTCACTCTGGAGGTACTCCATGGATCCGGTCGCCGCGCTGGAGCGCATCGCCTTCCTGCTGGAGCGGGGGCAGGCCCCGACCTACCGGGTGCAGGCCTTCCGGAAGGCGGCCGCGGCCCTCGTGCGGATGGGCGATGCGCAGGTGCGCGAGCGCGTCGGGGCCGGGACCCTCGAAGCGGTCAAGGGCATCGGCCCGAAAACCGCCCAGGTCGTACGGGAGGCGGTGGGCGGGGCGATCCCCGCCTACCTGCAGAAGCTGGAGGACGAGATCGCGGCCCACCCCGCGGGCCCGCCGGCGAGCCCCGCCGCCCTCGCGCTGCGCGCGGCCCTGCGCGGGGACTGCCACCTGCACTCCGAATGGTCCGACGGCGGCAGCCCGATCGAGGCCATGGGGCGGGCGGCGACCGGGCTGGGCCACGAGTGGGCCGTACTCACCGACCACTCCCCGAGCCTCACCGTCGCCCGGGGGCTCTCCCCGGAGCGGCTGCGCGAGCAGCTGGACGTGGTGGCGGAGCTGAACGAGGGGTGGGCCCCCTTCCGGCTGCTGACCGGCATCGAGTGCGACATCCTGCTCGACGGCTCCCTGGACCAGGAGCCGGAGCTGCTGGACCGGCTGGACCTGGTGGTCGGATCCGTGCACTCGAAGCTGCGGATGGAGTCGCCCGCGATGACGCGGCGGCTGCTGGCCGCCGTGCGCAATCCGCTGATGGACGTCCTGGGCCACTGCACGGGGCGCCTGGTGACGGGGCGCACCCGGCCCGAGTCCACGTTCGACGCGGAGGCGGTCTTCGCCGCCTGTGCGGAGTCCGGAACCGCCGTGGAGATCAACAGCCGGCCGGAGCGGCTGGATCCGCCGCGCCGGCTGCTGCGGTCGGCCGTGGCGTCCGGGGTGCTGTTCGCGATCGACACGGACGCGCACGCCCCCGGCCAGCTGGACTGGCAGCTGACCGGTTGCGAACGGGCGGTGGAGTGCGGGGTGGCGGCCGAGCGGGTCGTGAACACCTGGCCCGCCGAGCAGCTGCTGGAGTGGACCCGGACCCGTCGCCCTCCGGCGGAGGCGGCCGCGGCCTGAGCCGGGGGCGGCTTCAGGCCCGCCCCGCGAGGCCGGCCCCGCGGACCACCAGCAGCACGACATCGCCCCCGGCGACCGCCATCGTCGCCAGGAACGGGATCCGGCTCGGGCCGGCCGGCCGCAGGACTCCGAGGAGCACCGCCGCGGCCGTCGCCGCGAGCAGACCCCAGCCGTACGCCGGCACCCGCCCCGGCGCTCCCGCCACCAGGGCCGCCGCCGAGGCGACCACGAGGAGCCCGCCGACGAGGGCCGAGGCGCGCGCGCCGATGCGGTGCGGAAGGCCCGAGACACCCGTGGCCAGGTCGTCCTCGATGTCGGGCAGCACATTGGCGAAGTGCGCGCCCGCGCCCAGCAGGGCCGCCGCGGCCGTCAGCCACCACGGGGGCCACGGCGCGCCGGGCAGGCCGAGGGTGACGAAGGCGGGCAGCAGGCCGAAGGCGAGGGCGTACGGGAGCCAGGAGGCGGCGGTGCTCTTCAACCGCAGGTTGTACGCCCAGGCCGCGGCCACCCCGCACAGGTGGGCGCAGCCCGCGAGCCGGCCACCGGCCAGGGACAGCGGGACGCAGAGCAGCAGGGCCGTGAGGGCCGCGGCCGTCACCGCGGCGGGCCGTGCGTCCCCGCGGACCAGGGGCTTGTCCTGACGGCCGGTCACCAGATCCCGGCCGAGGTCCACCCGGTCGTTGCACCAGCCCACCGACAGCTGGCCGCTGCCCACGGCCGCCGCGACGAGCGCCGCGCCGGACAGACCGCGCCCCACGGCCGCGGCCAGGACGGCGGCCAGGAGGGTCACGGCCGCCGCGGGCACCGGATGGCAGGCCTTCAGCAGGCCCGACACCGCCCACGGCCGCGGGCCGGGGGCGGCGGCCGCCGCAGACGTGGGCGGGGTCGGGTCCGTGGCTTGGGCTCTGGCGCGGGGCACGCGACCACGCTAAGCCGCGCCGCGCCCGGTATACGTCATTCCTCACGAAGTGTCAGTTGTTCCCTATGTTGAGGCAATGACGCGTGTCCTGGCCGTGAGCACAGTGTTCCCGCCCCACCGCTATCGGCAGTCCGAGATCGCGACGGCGCTCGCCCGCTTCCTTCCCCCGGGCGCCGACACCGCCCTCCTCCACCGGCTGCACGGCGCGGTGGGCGTCGACTCCCGCCACCTGGCGCTCCCGCTGGACCGCTACGGCCCCTCGAACGACTTCGGCGCCACGAACGCCCTCTTCGTGAAGAGCGCCGAGGAACTCGGTGCCCGCGCCGTCGAAGCCGCCCTCGCCTCGGCCCATCTGAAGGCGCGCGAGGTCGACCTGGTCATGTCGACCACGGTGACCGGGCTCGCTACGCCCTCGCCGGAGGCCCGTATCGCCACCCGGGCGGGCCTGCGCCCCGACGTGCGGCGGCTGCCGCTCTTCGGCCTGGGCTGCGCGGCGGGCGCCGCGGGTCTGGGCCACCTCCACGACCATCTGACGGGCCGCCCCGACCACGCGGCCCTGCTGCTGTCCACGGAGCTCTGCTCGCTCACCCTTCAGCCCTCGGACACCTCGGTGGCGAACCTGGTGGCCGGGGCCCTCTTCGGCGACGGAGCCGGAGCCCTCCTCGCGGTGGGCCGCGGGCATCCGCTGCACGGCACGCGGCCCGGACCGTCGGTGGTGGCCGCCCGCAGCCGCCTCTACCCCGGCACCGAGGGGCTCCTCGGCTGGGACATCGGCCACTGGGGCTTCCGGATGGTGCTGGGCCGGGAACTGCCCGCCCTGGTCCGGCTGCACGTGGCCGAGGAGGTCGAGTCCTTCCTCGCCCGCCACGACCTCAAGCCGCCGGACGTCGACGCGTGGATCGTCCACCCCGGCGGGCCGAAGGTGCTCGACGCGCTCGCGGACGCCCTGTCCCTGCCCGACTCCGCCTTCGCGGCGAGCCGGCGCTCGCTCGCGCAGGCGGGCAACCTCTCCTCGGCCTCGGTCCTGCACATCCTGGACACGGTCCAGGCCGCCGGCCCGCCCGCACCGGGCTCGATCGGCCTGATGATCGCCTTCGGGCCGGGCTTCGCCTCCGAACTCGTCCTCCTGCGCTGGTGACGCCTTGTCCGTGACCTCGCTCGCCACCGTGGACCCGTACGCAGTGGACCCGCACTCGATGCCGTATGCGATGTCCTCCTCGCTGCCCCACTCGATGGACCTCTACCTCCTCCTCATCGCCCTCGTCGCGGCCGAGCGGTTCGCCGAACTCGCCACGGCCCGCCGCAACGCGCGCTGGAGCCTGTCCCGCGGCGCCGTCGAGTACGGCAGCGGCCACTACCCCGCCATGGTCGCCCTGCACACCGCGCTGCTCGCCGGCTGCGTGGCGGAGCCGTTCCTCGCGGACCGCCCGTTCCTGCCCGCACTGGGCTGGCCGGCCCTCGCCCTCGTGATCGGCGCCCAGGGCCTGCGCTGGTGGTGCATCGTCACCCTCGGCCCGCGCTGGAACACCCGCGTGCTGGTCGTCCCGGGGCTGCCGCTGGTGGCGGCCGGCCCGTACCGGCTGCTGCGCCACCCGAACTACGTCGCCGTCGTCGTCGAGGGCGCGGCGCTGCCGCTGGTGCACACCGCCTGGGTGACGGCCGCCGCCTTCACCCTGCTCAACCTGCTGCTGCTCGGCGTGCGGATCCGCTGCGAGGAGGACGCCCTCACGCACGCCGCGCCGGTCTACCGCAGCGCCGTACCGGCGGAGGGCGGGGCCCGGTGATCGACCTGCTCGTCGCGGGCGGCGGCCCGGCCGGGCTGGCCACGGCCATCCACGGCGCACTGGCCGGGATGGAGGTCGTGGTCCTGGAGCCGCGCCCCACCCCGATCGACAAGGCCTGCGGCGAGGGCCTGATGCCGGGAGCCGTGCGCGGCCTGCGGGACCTGGGCGTGTCCGTGCCGGGCCGGCCCTTCCACGGGATCCGCTACCTGGACGGGGTGAGCGGCCTGCGGGCGGAAGGGAGGTTCCGCACCGGCCCGGGACTCGGCGCCCGCCGGCCCCTCCTCCAGGCCGCGCTGGCCCAGCGGGCCGAGGAGCTCGGCGTACGGGTGCTCGCGCGGCGCGTCGGCGAGGTCCGCCAGGACGCGGACCGGGTCGGCGCCGCCGGCCTGACGGCCCGCCACCTCGTGGCGGCGGACGGCCTGCACTCCCCCGTCCGGCGCGGCCTGGGTCTGGCTGCGCCGCCCGCGCCCGGCCGGCCGCCGCGCTACGGGTTGCGCCGCCACTACGCGGTGGAGCCCTGGAGCGACCTGGTCGAGGTGCACTGGTCGGCCCGGAGCGAGGCGTACGTGACCCCGCTGGGGCCCGGCCGGGTGGGCGTGGCCGTCCTCACCACCGAGCGCGCCCCCTTCGACGTACAGATGGCCCGGTTCCCGCTGCTGGGCGCGCGGCTGGGCGGGGCCGCCGGTTCGCCCGTCCTCGGCGCCGGGCCGCTGCGCCAGTGGGCGCGGGTGCGGGTCGCGGGGCGGGTGCTGTTCGTGGGGGACGCGGCGGGGTACGTGGACGCGCTGACCGGTGAGGGGCTGACCCTGGCGGTGACGGCGGCGGGTGAACTGGTGCGCTGCGTGCGGGAGGGCCGGCCGCAGGCGTACGAGCGGGCCTGGCGGGAGCTGTCGCGCAGCTACCGCGCGCTGACCACCTCGCTGCTCTGGGCGCGCCGGCAACCCCGGCTCGCGGGGCGGATCGTCCCGTGCGCGGCCCGGCTGCCCCGGGTGTTCACGCACGCGGTCAACCTGCTGGCGTAGTGCGGGCATGCCACGGGGGCGGG
>NZ_LFML01000040.1 GCF_001044425.1 Streptomyces roseus | reverse complement strand
CCTCGTGTTCCTGGAAAACGTCGCCGCCATCCGAAGCCGCGGACTCGACACCGTCGCCGCCGACCTGGCCGCGATCGGGTACGACGCGAGGTGGATGTGCCTACGCGCTGGAGATCCCGAGGTCGGAGCCTGCCACCGGCGCGACCGCTGGTTCGCCGTCGCCTATTCCGCTGCTGAAGACCCCTACCTCACAACTGGGCCGCAACGGCGGACCGCAGCACCCGGACAAACGGAAAGCCGGCGGACACGGGCCCACGCTGGAGGACGAAGTGGTCTTCTTGCTGCCCCCGACCAGCAGCTGACCCTGCTCCCGACACCGGCCGCCGCCGACGGGACCGGCGGCCCCGGCGTCTCCCCGAAGCGCAAGGGCGGGATGAACCTGCGGACCGCGGTGACGCTGCTGCCCACCCCGGCGGCCCGGGACTGGAAGTCCGGTGCCTCGAACCTGCTGGGGACCAACTCCCGGCCTCTGAACGAGGTGGTGGTCAACCTGCTGCCCACGCCGAAGGCCTCGGACGGGCCGCACGGCGGGCCGAACCAGCGTGACCGGGCCGGGCACTACTACCTTCCCGGCCAGGCCGTCCGCCTCGACGGACAGTGGCTGGCCACCAACGGCACCGACTACGGCCCCGCCATCCGCCGCTGGGAAACCGTCCTCGGCAGGCCCGCACCCGAGCCGACCGAACCCGGCACCAAGGGCAACCGCCGGCTGTCCCCGGCCTTCGTCGAATGGATGATGGGCGCCGATCCCGGCTGGGTCACCAGCCCGGACCTGGGCCTGTCCCGCTCCGACCAGCTCAAGATCCTCGGAAACGGCGTCGTCATCCACCAAGCCGCACACGCCTACCACACCCTGCTCGCCACCCTCGCTACCGAAGCCGCGAGCCCCACCGCAGCCCAGCTTGCCCTGGACATCGCCTAGATGTGCCGAAGGCGGCCCCCTCTCACGCCAATGAACCGGGGCCGCCCTCGTATCCCAAGCCCTCAACAGACCTGTGGAGGTCTCCAGCATGACCTATCAACCCGCATCCGCGCTGCTGACGGCCGCGCTCGATGCCGCTGCCTTGGGCTGGAGCGTGTTCCCGCTCAGGCCCGGGCAGAAGCGGCCCGCTCTCCACGGGCAGGAGCACTGCCCCGGTCTGGGCGACTGCGCCGGCGGGCACCGCAAGTGGGAGGTTCGGGCCACCAGCGACCCGGACCGGATTCGCCGAGCGTGGGACCGGCTCCCGTTCAACGTCGGCATCGCCACCGGCCCCTCGAACCTCGTCGTGGTCGACCTCGATATGCCGAAGAGCAAGGGCAGTTCGGAAGCGCCGCGCGGCACAGACACCTTCCAGGCGCTCTGCGAGCGCGCCGGGCAGCCCATCCCGGCCACCCTCTCCGTGCGGACGCCCACCGGCGGATCCCACCTGTACTTCACCGCCCCCGCCGGGGTCAGGCTGGGGAACTCGGCGGGCAGGCTCGGCCCGCTCATCGACACCCGCGCGTGGGGCGGATACGTCGTCGCCCCTGGCAGCGTCACGGCCACCGGAACGTACGAGGTCAGCAGCCCGCTGACTCCGGCGCCGTTCCCGACGTGGCTGTACTCCCTGCTCGCGCCCCGCCAGGTGTTGCGCCAGCTCACCGGACGCCCCACCCTCGCCCAGCGCACCGGACGGTACGCGGCCGCCGCCCTCAACGCGGAGACCGCGTCGGTCGAGTCGGCCCCGGCCGGCGAGCGCAACGGGACGCTGTTGCGGGCCGCCCGGGCTCTGGGGCGGTTCATCGCCGCGGGCGACCTTCCCCGCGATGTGGTGGAGGAGGCTCTTCAGGGAGCGGGGGAGTCAGCTGGCCTGCCGTCTTCCGAGTGCCGCACTACGATCCGCTCCGGTCTGAACTGGTCCATCGCCCGCAACGCGATGAGGCAGCCGGCATGAACCACCGCCTCCGCTCCTCCTTGAAGAGCCTCACCCAGACCCCCACGGGCCCGAGCTCCGCCGAACCGGCCCCGGCCACGGCCGGGGGTGGGGCGCCGAAGGTCGTCGCCGAAGGCGTCCCTTCTGCTGTTCGCCGTGACCCGCGCACGGCAGACAGCCGGTACGTCGTCGCCGTCCTGCACATCTGTGCCCCGCGCGGCGCCGTCCCCACCGCCACCTCGACGTGCGAGTGCGGGCACAACCGTTCCGCCGTCGGCCAGCGGCAGGTTCTCGCCCTCATCCAGCTCCACACCGACCACCGCGCCGCATGCCCTCTGGGCCGCATCGCCACCGCTCACCCGAGGAAGGCCGCATGACCATCGCCACCCAGACCCTGCCCGCGCCCACCCCGACGGCCACGGACGGCTCCCGCCTGCTGGACGAGGTGGAGTCCTTCCACCGGCGCTTCAACGTCTTCCCGACCGAAGCCGCCTACGTCGCCGTCACCTTGTGGGACGCTCACGCGCACCTGCTGGACTGCTTCGACTCCACCCCCCGCCTCGCGTTCCTCTCCCCCGAGCCCGGGTCGGGGAAGTCTCGCGCGCTGGAGATCGTGGAAACCCTGGTTCCGCAGCCGTTGGTGGCCGCGAACGCGTCCGCCCCGGTGCTGTTCCGGGCCGTCTCCACCCTGGACACCCGGCCCACGATCCTCTTCGACGAGGTAGACACGATCTTCGGCCCCAAAGCCGGAGACAACGAGCCCCTGCGCGGGTTCCTGAACGCGGGCCACCACCGGGGCGCAGGCATGTGGCGGTGCGTCGGCGACGGCACCAACCAGACCGTCCAGGAGTTTCCCAGCTTCTGCGTGGTCGCCATGGCCGGACTCGGCTCCCTGCCCGACACGATCCTGACCCGGTCGGTCATCATCCGGATGCGCCGCCGGGCCCGCAACGAACGCGTCCAGCCCTTCCGCCGACGCCTGCACGCCCCAGAGGGTCACGCCCTGCGCGACCGGCTCGCCGACTGGGCGGACAGCGTCCGGCACCTGGTCGACGGGGTGTTCCCGGAAATGCCCGACGAGGTGACCGACCGGCCCGCCGACGTGTGGGAGCCGCTCCTGGCCGTCGCCGACGCAGCCGGGGGCGCCTGGCCCGCCCGGGCCCGCGCCGCGTGCGCCGAGATCGTGGCCGCATCCAAGCAGGACGACAAGGGCAGCATCGGGATCCGGTTGCTGACCGACCTGCGCGACCACGTCCTCAACGGGATCGAGCGTCTGCCCACCATCTCCGTCCTGGACCGCCTCTACGCGCTGGAGGAGGCGCCCTGGGCGGACATGGGTGGCAAGCCGCTGACTTCCCGGGGCCTGGCGAAGATGCTCGGCGAGTACATGACCGGCGACAACAAGCCGGTCGAGCCCCGCAACATCAAGAGCGGCGGAGCGGTCCTCAAGGGCTACTACGCGGCCGATCTCACGGACGCATGGGCGCGGTACTGCCCTCCCCCCCACCCCCTGAGAATCCGCTACTTCCGCTACCTCCGCTACCTCGCAGGTCAGAGGCCCAGCGGAGGTAGCGGATAGCCCGAAAACTTCCGCTACCCCACCAGCAACTCCCGCTACCGGCCCGGCCCCCAACGGCCGGGCCGGTCGCGCACGTATCCGCTACCGCTACCCAATCCGCTACCGCGATCAAGCCCCTGACCAGGGCGGTAGCGGAGGTAGCGGCAGTAGCGGATTTCTACGAGTGGGGCGGCAAAGCCCCGCTACTCCGTCGCCGTGGAGGCAACCAGATGACCACCGCCATCGCCCCCTCCGCCCGCGTCCTCTGCACCGTGGAAGCGGCGGCCGAGCTGCTCTCGCTCGGCCGATCCACCGTCTACGAGCTCATGGCCGCCGGCGAGTTGCCGTTCGTCAAGGTCGGCCGGGCCCGTCGGATCCGTCGGACCGACGTCGACGCGTTCGCCGCCCAGCTCCCGCCGCAGCCCGTCTGATCTCTCAGCGCCACTTACTGGCGGCCCCGGGAAGCCCCGGGGCCGCCTTTCACATGAAGGAGCACAGCAGCTCGTGAGCACGCGCAAGCCGAACATGGAGTCGTCCATCTACCTGGGCAGTGACGGGTGGTGGCACGGTCGCGTCACGATGGGTGTCAAGCCCGACGGAGGGCCCGACCGCCGACACCGTCGGGCCAAGACCGAGACCGCAGTCACCAAGAAAGTCCGCGAGCTGGAGAAGCTGCGCGACGAAGGCCGGGCGACGAAGGCCGGACGGAAGCCGACCGTTGCGGAATGGATGGATACCTACCTGACCACGATCGCGAGCCTGAAGCTCAAGCCGCGGTCCCTGGACGACTACTGGTCGAAGACCCGCAACGACATCATCCCCGGCGTCGGGAAGCACCGCCTCGACAAGCTCGCGCCGGAGCATCTGGAGGTGATGTACGCGGCCATGATGGAGGAGGGACACGCACCGTCGCACGTGGTCAAGGTGCACCGGATCCTCTCCCGCGCTCTGAAGATCGCCCACCGTCGCAGGCTCATCAACGAGAACGTCGCCACGCTCGTTGACCCGCCGTCTGTCGACGAGACCGAAGCGAACCCGTTTTCGCGGGACGAGTCCAAGGCGTTCCTCGCGGCCGCCGCGAAGCGCCCCACCTTCATGCGGTGGGCCATCGGCGTAGGCATGGGCTTCCGGCAGGGCGAGGCCCTGGGCCTGCGTTGGCAGTACGTGGACTTGGAGCAGGGGCTGTTCCACCCCGCCTGGCAGCTCCAGCGCCTCACCTGGAGGCACGGCTGCAAGAACGCGCACGCCTGCGGCGCGCGGCTCCACCGGTTTGAGCCCTGCCCTGCCGACTGCTCTACCCACAAGGGCTACAAGCGCGGCTGTCCCAAGCCGTGCGCGAAGACCTGCCGCCGGCACGCCAGCACCTGCCCCGAGCGGAAGGGTGGCGGGCTGGCCTTCACCCGGCCGAAGACGAAGAAGAGCCAGCAGCCCGTGCCGATCCCGCCGCCCTTCCTGCCCTTCCTCCTGGAGCACCGGGCGAAGCAGGAAGAGCAGCGGCAGGCCGCCGGGGAGCTGTGGGAGGAGTGCGGCGCCGTATTCACCCGGGCCGACGGTCGGCCTCTCGACCCGCGGGCCGACTGGGAGGAGTTCAAGCAGCTGCTGGAGGAGGCGGGGATCAGCGACCGCCGCCAGCACGACGGGAGCCGTCACACGGCGGGCACGATCCTCAATGAGTTGGGCATCGACATGCCCACCATCATGGAGATCCTCCGGCACACACAGATCAGCCAGACGAGGCGGTACGTGAAGGGGCGATCGGAGCTCTCGAGGGAGGCGATGCGCCGGATGGGCGAGGCGTTCATGCCTGGCCCCGATCCGGTGTCTGAGACCAGAACTGAGACCGAGAGCACCCGAGCAGCCCGCGCCCGGAGGCGGCGCAAGATCCGGTGAATAGCAAAAGCCCCAGGTCACGGCGAGTGAGTCCTGGGGCTTCTACAGAGCCGCCTTCGGGATTCGAACCCGAGACCTACGCATTACGAGTGCGTTGCTCTGGCCAACTGAGCTAAGGCGGCACCGCTGGTTCGACAAGTGTTCCCTTGGAGGGGAGCTCTCATCAGCAGCGGCGCCAAGTCTACAGGCTCGAACGGGGTGCCCTGAACCGCATTGCGCTGGGGTGGGACAAACCTCGCGTATCGGGCTCACGTGCACTTCTTGCCGTCCTTCGGCGGGGTGCCCTGGAGGAGGTACGTGTTGATCGTCGTGTCGATGCAGGCGCTCCCGCGGCCGTAGGCCGTGTGGCCGTCGCCGTCGTACGTGAGCAGGACGCCCGAGTCGAGCTGCCGCGCCAGGGACTGGGCCCACTTGTACGGGGTCGCCGGGTCGCGGACCGTGCCGACCACCATGATCGGCGGGGCCCCCTTCGCCGTCAGGGCGCCGGCCTCGCCGGTGGCCTTCACCGGCCAGTACGCGCAGTTCAGCGAGGCCCAGGCCAGGCCCGCGCCGAAGACGGGCGACGCCTTCTCGAAGGAGGGCAGGGCCGCGTCGACCGCCGCCGGGCCGGCGAAGGCGGGCGGCTGGTCGAGGCAGTTCACCGCGGCGTTCGCGAACATCAGGTTCGCGTACTTCCCGTCCGGCTCGCGCTCGTAGTAGCTGTCGGCGAGACCGAGCAGCCCGGATCCGTCGCCGTTCATCGCCGACGCCAGCGCCTCGCGCAGCTGCGGCCACGCGCTCTCGTCGTACAGCGCCGCGATCACGCCGGTCGTGGCGAGGGACTCGCCCAGCGGGCGGGCCGCGTCGCCGCTGGGCACCGGCTGGGCGTCGACCTTGCGGAAGAACTCCTGGAGCCGCTGCGCCACCGCCTCCGGGCTGCCCTTGCCGAGCGGGCAGTCGGACTGCTTCACGCAGTCCTTGGCGAAGGAGCGCAGTGCCGTCTCGAAGCCGCCGGTCTGGTCCCGGTTCATTTCGAGCGCCGGACGGGAGGGGTCCATCGCCCCGTCCAGGACGAGCCGGCCGACCCGGCCGGGGAAGAGGTTCGCGTACGTCGCCCCGAGCAGGGTCCCGTACGAGGCGCCGACGTACGTCAGCTTCTCGTCGCCCAGCACCGCGCGCAGCATGTCCATGTCGCGGGCCGCCTCGACGGTGGAGACGTGCGGCAGGATCCGCTGCGAGCGCGCCTGGCAGCCGGCGGCGAACTCCTTGAAGGCCGTCACCAGCTCGGCCCGCTCCGCCGCGTTGTCCGGCGTCTGGTCCACCTGCGTGAACTTGTCCATCTCGGGCCCGGTCAGGCACTGCACCGGACTGCTGCGGTCCACCCCGCGCGGGTCGAAGGAGACCATGTCGTACTGGGCGCGCACGGCGGCCGGGTAGCCGATGCCCGCGTACGCCTGGAGGTACCCGATGCCGGAACCGCCCGGGCCGCCCGGGTTGACCAGGAGCGAGCCCAGCCGCTTGCCGGGGCCGGTGGCCGGGCGGCGGGCCACCGCGATGTCCACGTCCTGCCCGGATTCGGGGTGCGCGTAGTCCAGCGGGGCCTTCATCGTGGCGCACTGGAACCCGGGGACACCGCAGTCGCGCCAGCTCAGCTTCTGTTCGTAGTACGAGCGCAGCGCGGCCGGGACCGCGTCCGGAGCCGCCAACCGCGCGGTGCCCCCCGCGGAGGAGGCGGCCGCCCGAGGGCCCCCCGACCCTGCCGAGGTGCACCCGGAGAGCAGCAGCCCGGCGGCTGCGATCACGGTGCCGGTGGTACGCAGCAGGCGACTGGTGTCCATCCTCGGAGCCTACGGCCTGCGGGGGCCACCGGCCGGGTGAGCGGCCCCCGACCGGGCGACCGCCGCCCGGGGGCTCGCCGCAGGCCCGCCCGGAACCCGCACCGCCCGTCCCGACCTCGCCGGATCGCTCATACGGGTGAGGCGGTCAACGCCGACGGCTCACCGGCGGGCTCAGCCCGCGCGCAGGGACATCGTCATCGCCTCGACCGCGAGGAGCGGTGCCACGTTGCGGTCCAGGGCGTCGCGGCAGGCGATGATCGCCTCGATCCGGCGCAGGGTGCGCTCCGGTCCCGACGCGCGCGCGATCCGTTCCAGATCGCCCCGTATCTCCTCGTTCGCGATCGCCAGCGAGGAGCCGAGCTGGAGGGCCAGCACATCCCGGTAGAAGCCGGTGAGGTCGGTCAGCGCGAGGTCGAGGGTGTCGCGCTGGGTACGGGTACGGCGGCGCTTCTGCCGGTCTTCGAGCTCCTTCATCACTCCCGCCGTGCCGCGCGGCATCCGGCCGCCCGTGCCCGCTCCGGCGCCGAGCGCGGCCCTCAGGTCCTCGGTCTCCTTCGTGTCGACCTCCTCCGCGACCTGCTTGGCGTCCTCGGCGGCCGCGTCGACCAGCTCCTGGGCGGCCTTGAGGCACCCGCCCACGTCGTCGATGCGGAGCGGGAGCTTCAGCACGGAGGCCCGGCGGGCCCGGGCGGATTCGTCGGTGGCGAGCCGGCGGGCCCGGCCGATGTGGCCCTGCGTCGCGCGCGCGGCGGCCGCGGCGACAGCGGGCTCGACACCGTCGCGCCGGATCAGCACATCGGCGACGGCGGCGACCGGCGGGGTGCGCAGCGTGAGATGGCGGCAGCGGGAGCGGATGGTGGGCAGCACGTCCTCCAGGGAGGGCGCGCACAGCAGCCACACGGTCCGCGGGGCGGGCTCCTCCACGGCCTTGAGGAGCACGTTGCCCGCGCCCTCGGTCAGGCGGTCGGCGTCCTCCAGGACGATGACCTGCCAGCGGCCGACGGCCGGGGAGAGCTGCGCCCGGCGGACCAGCTCGCGCGTCTCCTTCACGCCGATCGACAGCAGATCCGTGCGGACGATCTCCACATCGGCATGCGTGCCGATGACGGTGGTGTGGCAGCCGTCGCAGAAACCGCAGCCCGGTTCGCCGCCGAGGGCGCGGTCGGGGCTGGTGCACTGGAGGGCGGCCGCGAAGGCCCGGGCGGCGGTGGCCCGGCCGGAGCCGGGCGGGCCGGTGAACAGCCAGGCGTGCGTCATCTTGGACGCGGCGGGCTGCGGCGTCCCGGCCTCGACGGCGGTGACCAGGGCGTCGGCGTCACGGGCGGCGGCGGCCAGCTGCGACTGCACCCGCTCCTGACCCACCAGGTCGTCCCACACGGGCATCCCGCCCACCGCCTTTCACCGGCCGTCGTCGCCTGGGCCGTCCGTACCGCTCGTCGTGCTCCTGCCCGCCCCCCCAGTGTGGCGGGCGCCACTGACAACCCCCGTCAGCGGCCGCGGCGCGGACCGCCTTCTTCGCCCTCGTCGTCCCGGCGCGGGCCGAGCAACTCGTCCGCGAGGGTCGGCAGGTCGTCCAGCGGGGTCTCCTCGGCCCAGGCGGGCCGCGGCCGCCCCGTCCGCGCCGACTGGTCCGCGCGCGCCGACCGGCCCGACCCGTCCTCCTGGCCCTGCCCGGCCGGACGGCCGTCAGCGCCGAAGACCGGGAGCTCGCGGGTGGCGTCCTCACCGGCGTCCCGGAAGATGCCCGGCGGCACCCGGTCGGCCGGGCTCTCCTCCGGACGCCGGGCCGTCGGCCGGGTGGCCGACCGGGCCGGACCGGACTGGCCTCGACCGGCCGCAGGGCCCGTACGCGACGGCCGTACGGGCGGCAGCACCGCCGTCTCGTCGGTCGGGCCGGACGCCGGTACGGGCGGCAGGACCGCCGTCTCGTCCGCCGGACCGGCCGGAGGTACGGCGGGCAGGACCGAGGTCTCCGCCGCCGGGTCGATCTTCGGAACCGGGACCGTCTGCGTCACGTCGTCCGGCTGGACGACCCGCTTGACCATCGGGGTCTCCACCGTCACGTCGTCCGGCAGCGGCTCCTTGGTCATGGGCACCTTGGGGGCGCGCGCCGCAGGAGCCGGCTCGGGAGCAGGCTCCGCGGCCGCGGCCGGAGCCGGAGCAGCCGGAGCAGCCGCCGCAGCCGCCGCCGAGGCCTCCGCCAGCCGGCGCGCCTCCTCGGCCCTCAGCAGGGCCTCCTCGGCCCGCCGCTGCTTCTCCAGCCGCCGCTCCTCGGCCTCGGCGCGCAGCCGGGCCTCCTCCTCGGCCTGCTTGCGCAGCCGCTCCTGCTCCGCCGCGCGGGCCTTCTCCTCGGCCTCCGCGCGCAGCCGCTGGGCCTCGGCCCGGGCGCGGGCCTCCTCCTCGGCGCGCAGCCGCTCCTCTTCCGCCCTGCGGGCGGCCTCCGCCTCGGCCTTGATCCGGGCGGCCTCCGCCTCGGCCTTCAGCCGGGCTTCCTCCTCCGCGCGCAGCCGCTCTTCCTCCGCCTTGCGCGCCGCCTCTTCCTCGGCCCTGCGCCGGGCGTCCTCCTCGGCCTTGCGCCGGGCCTCGGCCTGGGCCGCCACCTCGGCCTCCGAGAGCGGAAGCATCCGGTCCAGGCGGTGGCGTACGACGGTGGTCACGGACTGCGGGTCCTGGCCCGCGTCGACCACCAGGTAGCGCCCGGGGTCGGCCGCGGCCAGCGTCAGGAACCCGGCCCGCACCCGCTGGTGGAACTCGGCCGGCTCCGACTCCAGCCGGTCCGGGGCCTCCGTGAACCGCTCGCGCGCCGCCTCCGGCGACACGTCGAGCAGCACGGTCAGGTTCGGTACGAGCCCGTCGGTGGCCCAGCGCGAGATCCTGGCGATCTCGGTCGGGGACAGGTCGCGCCCGGCGCCCTGGTAGGCGACCGAGGAATCGATGTAGCGGTCGGAGATGACCACCGCTCCGCGCTCCAGCGCGGGCCGCACGACGGTGTCCACGTGCTCCGCGCGGTCGGCGGCGTACAGCAGCGCCTCGGCGCGGTGCGACAGTCCGGCCGAGGAGACGTCGAGCAGGATCGAGCGGAGCCTCTTGCCGACCGGGGTGGCCCCCGGCTCGCGGGTCACGACGACCTCGTGGCCCTTGCCCCGTATCCAGTCGGCCAGGGCTTCGACCTGAGTGGACTTGCCCGCGCCGTCGCCGCCCTCCAGGGCGATGAAGAACCCGGACCCGGACGCCGCCTGCACCGGCTCCCCGCCGCGCAGCGCCTCGCGCAGATCGCGGCGCAGCGGTACGCCGCTGCGGTCGTCGGCCTTGGCGAGCACCACGACGGCGACGGGCAGCAGCAGGGCGCCGAGCAGCATCAGGGTGAAGGCGGCTCCGCCGTGCGCGAAGACGACGTCCCCGGCGGCCAGCCGGTGCGGCCCGATCGCCGCGGCCAGGACCGGCGCGAGGACCGCGCCCAGACCGACGGCCACGCGGACGACGGCCTGCAAGTGCTCGGTGACCCGGGCCCGGCGGAACTCCTCGGTCTCCTGGTCGAGCAGGGTGTGCCCGGTGTTGGCCGCCACACCCGCGGCGGTGCCGGCGAGCAGCGACAGGAACAGCACGGTCGCGGTGTCCGGCACCAGCCCGGTCAGCAGCAGTGCGAGCCCGGCCACCGCGATGGCCAGGGCCAGCAGGCGGCGCCGGGACAGCGCGGGCAGCACCTTGCCGGCCTGCGCGGCGCGGATGCCGAGGGCGGTGCCGCCGAGCAGCGCCAGGACGAGCAGCGAGAACGTGGCGGGACCGCCGCCCAGGTCGAAGGCGTGCAGCACGGCCACGGCGGCGGCGCCGGCCACGGCTCCGGCGACGGCGGCGCAGGCGAGGACGAGCAGCGGAATGGCCCCCGTACGCCCCTTCTCCGGCCGGTCCCCCGCCTTGGGGGCGCGCAGGCCCTCCAGCGGGGACCGCGGGCGCGGGGTCTTCGCGGCGGGCAGCACCAGCGGGAGCAGGAGCGAGACGGACGCCGCGAAGAGGCCGGCGGCCACGTACGAGCCCAGGGCGGCCTGGTTCTCGGCGAACCAGCCCACGCCCAGGCCCAGGGCCTTGCCGACCAGGGTCGCCGCGAGCAGTACGGCGGCGGCGACGGGCAGCGCGGCGAAGGAGGTGCGCAGGTTCAGCCGGCGCAGCGCGTCGAGGTGGTCCGGCAGCGGGCGTACGGTCGCGCCCTCCGGCGGCGGCGAGGGCAGCAGGGCGGGGGCCGCGCTGTCCTTGGCCAGGGTCCACAGCCGCTCGGCGACGCCCGAGACGAAGACGGTGGCCAGCAGCGCGGTCAGCGCCTGGGCCGGGATCCAGTCGAGCCAGAGCGGGGCGACGACGAACAGGCCGAGCCGGATCCCGTCGGCGCCGATCATCGTCCAGCGGCGGTCCAGCTTGCCGCCGGCCTCCTTCGGGGCGAGGAGCTTGGCCAGCGGGCCGAGCAGGACGGCGCCGAAGATCAGGGTGGCGAGGATCCGGACCCCGAAGACGGCGGCGATGGTGAGGGCCCAGCCCTGGTAGCCGCTGCCGAAGGTCTCTTCGGCGACGGCGGTCTGGAAGGCCAGCAGCACCAGCACCAGCAGGGCGAGGGCATCTCCGATGCCGCTCACCAGCTGGGCGCTCCACAACCGACGCAGTCTGGGGGTGCGCAGCAGGCTGCGCACCGCACGCTCGCGGGAATCCGCGGCGAGGGCTTCGTCGTAGGTGGGGTTCGCGGGGGCGGTCACGACCGTTGGCTGCTCGGCTCGCGTCATCCGCCCAGCCTATCCGCTGTGCTTGGCGGCTGCGGAGCCCTGTGGACAACCGTCGGGTGTGACCCCGGCCCCATCCACCACGGGCGACCCCGGCCCACCGCCACCCGGGACCCCGGCCCCATCAACCGCGCGGCCCCACGCGGGCCCGGCCCCACCGCCACGCGGCCCCACCACCACGCGGGTCCCCCGCCACGCAAAGACCCCGGGCCCCGTGCGATCCGCACGGGGCCCGGGGCGGGGAGTTCGTCAGTCGTCCGACGAGGGGGCCGACGCGGCCGCCTTCTTGGCGACCGTCTTCTTCGCCGTCGCCGTCGTCTTCTTCGCGGCGGTCTTCTTGGCCGTCGTCGTCTTCTTCGCCGCGGCCTTGGTCGCCGTGGCCTTCTTCGCGGGCGCCTTCTTGGCCGGGGCCTTCTTCGCCGTCTTCTTGGCCGGCCCCTTCGCGCGCTTCTCCGCCAGCAGCTCGTAGCCGCGCTCCGGCGTGATCGTCTCGACGTCGTCGTCCCGCCGCAGCGTCGCGTTCGTCTCGCCGTCCGTCACGTACGGCCCGAAGCGGCCGTCCTTGACGACCACCGGCTTCTCGCTGACCGGGTCCGTGCCCAGCTCCTTCAGCGGCGGCTTCGCCGCCGCGCGCCCGCGCTGCTTCGGCTGGGCGTAGATGGCGAGGGCCTCGTCCAGGGTGATCGAGAACAGCTGGTCCTCGGTCTCCAGCGACCGCGAGTCCGTGCCCTTCTTCAGGTACGGGCCGTAGCGGCCGTTCTGGGCCGTGATCTCCACGCCCTCCGCGTCCGCGCCGACCACGCGCGGCAGCGACATCAGCTTCAGCGCCTCGTCGAGGGTGACCGTGTCCAGGCTCATCGACTTGAAGAGCGAGGCCGTCCGCGGCTTGACCGCGTTCTTGCCCGTCTTCGGGGTGCCCTCGGGGAGGATCTCCGTCACGTACGGCCCGTAGCGACCGTCCTTCGCGACGATCTGGTTCCCGCTCACCGGGTCCGTGCCCAGCTCGAACTCGCCGCTCGGCTTCGCGAAGAGCTCCTCCGCGTACGCGATCGTCAGCTCGTCCGGAGCCATGTCGTCCGGGACGTCGGCGCGCTGGTGGCCCTCCGCGTCCTTCTCGCCGCGCTCCACGTACGGCCCGTAGCGGCCGACGCGCAGCACGATGCCCTCGCCGACCGGGAAGGAGGAGATCTCCCGGGCGTCGATGGCGCCGAGGTCCGTGACCAGTTCCTTCAGGCCGCCGAGGTGGTCCCCGTCGGCCGGCACGACCTCGGTCGCGTCCTCCGAGCCGAAGTAGAAGCGCTTCAGCCACGGCACGGACTGGGCCTCGCCCCGCGCGATGCGGTCGAGGTCGTCCTCCATCTTCGCGGTGAAGTCGTAGTCGACGAGCCGCCCGAAGTGCGTCTCCAGCAGGTTCACCACGGCGAACGACAGGAAGGACGGCACGAGCGCCGTGCCCTTCTTGAAGACGTACCCGCGGTCCAGGATCGTGCCGATGATCGACGCGTACGTCGACGGGCGGCCGATCTCGCGCTCTTCCAGCTCCTTGACCAGCGAGGCCTCGGTGTAGCGGGCCGGCGGCTTGGTCGAGTGCCCGTCCGCCGTGATCTCCTCGGCGGCGAGCGCGTCACCCTCCGCGACCTGCGGCAGGCGCTTCTCGCGGTCGTCGAGCTCGGCGTTCGGGTCGTCCGCGCCCTCGACGTACGCCTTCATGAATCCGTGGAAGGTGATCGTCTTGCCGGAGGCGGTGAACTCGGCGTCGCGTCCGTCCGAGGCCCGGCCGCCGATCTTCACGGTGACGCTGTTGCCGACCGCGTCCTTCATCTGGGAAGCGACGGTCCGCTTCCAGATCAGCTCGTACAGGCGGAACTGGTCGCCGGTCAGACCCGTCTCGGCCGGGGTGCGGAAACGATCACCCGAGGGGCGGATCGCCTCGTGCGCCTCCTGCGCGTTCTTGACCTTGCCGGCGTAGACGCGCGGCTTCTCCGGCAGGTAGTCGGCCCCGTAGAGCTGCGTGACCTGCGCCCGCGCCGCCGACACCGCGGTGTCGGAGAGCGTGGTGGAGTCCGTACGCATGTAGGTGATGAAGCCGTTCTCGTACAGCTTCTGCGCCACCTGCATCGTCGCCTTCGCACCGAAGCCGAGCTTGCGCGAGGCCTCCTGCTGGAGCGTCGTCGTACGGAAGGGGGCGTACGGGGAACGCCGGTACGGCTTGGACTCGACCGACCGGACGGCGAACGAGGCGTCCGCCAGCGCGGCGGCCAGCGCCCGCGCGTTCGTCTCGTCGAGGTGCAGCACCTCGCTCTTGAGCTGCCCGTTCGAGCCGAAGTCGCGGCCCTGGGCGACGCGCTTGCCGTCCACCGTGTTCAGGCGGGCGACCAGGGTCGAGGGGTCGGAGGCGTCACCGGCGCGGCCGGTGGAGAAGGTCCCGGTCAGGTCCCAGTACTCGGCGGTGCGGAAGGCGATGCGCTCGCGCTCCCGCTCGACGACGAGGCGGGTGGCCACCGACTGGACGCGGCCCGCCGACAGCTTCGGCATGACCTTCTTCCACAGGACCGGCGAGACCTCGTAGCCGTAGAGGCGGTCGAGGATGCGGCGCGTCTCCTGGGCGTCGACCATGCGCTGGTTGAGCTCGCGCGGGTTGGCGACGGCGTCGCGGATCGCGTCCTTGGTGATCTCGTGGAAGACCATCCGGTGGACGGGGACCTTGGGCTTGAGGACTTCCTGCAGGTGCCACGCGATGGCTTCGCCCTCGCGGTCCTCATCGGTGGCGAGGAAGAGTTCGTCGGACTCGGCCAGCAGCTCCTTGAGCTTCCTGACCTGGGCCTTCTTATCCGCGTTGACCACGTAGATCGGCGCGAAGTCGTGCTCGACGTCGACGCCGAGGCGGCGGACCTCGCCCGTGTACTTGTCGGGAACCTCGGCCGCGCCGCTGGGGAGGTCGCGGATGTGCCCGACGCTCGCCTCGACGACGTATCCGGGGCCGAGGTAGCCCTTGATCGTCTTCGCCTTGGCAGGGGACTCGACGATGACGAGTCGGCGGCCGCCCTTTGCGGTCTCGCTAGTCGGGGACAACTTGGCTCTTCTCTCCGGTCGGCACTCGGTCGCGGTACGGCGACGCTGCGGAGTGTGACGGTACAACCCGCCCCCGTGTCAAACGGCGGAAGCCCGCAACGGCCACTCGAACGGTAACCCGACAAGTGCCGATTCTGCCGCCCGGATACCGCGCCGGACCCGTAGCGATCACCGGGCAGGGTGGCCAGGGGGCCGTCTGGCCCCGCCTCCGCACCCCGTCCGAGGCCCCGTACGGCCACGGCGGGGCGCACGCCCTCGGCCACCGGCGCCCGGCGCGCCGCGCACGCCCCCGGCCGGCCCGCCGGAGCCGCTGCGAACAGCCGCGGAACACAGCCGCCGCGAAGATCGCCGGACCGCCCTCCAGGACGTCGTCCCCTTACTCCCGCCTGCTCCCGGGCCGCTCGGCGGGTCCCGTACGGATCCCCCCGGATCGGGGGTGCCGGGAACCCGTACGCACCCCCGAGCGCGAACCCGCCGCACCCCGCGCACCGGCCCGCGAACCCGCGGTTACCCGTCGGTTTCGGCCACGCTCACCGGGCCCCGTCAGCCTTCGGCCGGCTCCAGGAACCCCTGCTCGACGAGGACGCGGATCGCCTCCGGAGTCCGGTCGCGCAGCACGACGGGATCCTCCTGCACCAGGTGGGCGATCGCGTCCAGGATCCGGCCCGCCGTGAGTGAGCCGTCGCACACTCCCGCGAAGCCCGCCCCGACCGTGTCGACCTTGGTCGCCCGCCGCATCCCGCGGTTCTGCCGCAGGACGACATGCTCCGGGTCCTCCGCGCCGGGCGCGCCGACCTGCTCCTGGACGACCTCCGCCGCCAGCACGAAGCGCGCCTCCAGCAGGGCCGCGTCGTCGTGGTCGCGCAGGTAGTCCTGGCGGGCGAAGTGGGCCACGACGGCGTCGCCGAGCGGCTGCTCCACCGAGTGCGGCCATTCCTCGACCACGATCGAGGGCTCGGGCGCGTCGCTGCGCCGCAGGGTGATCCAGCCGAAGCCGACGGCCTTGGTCTTGCGCGCCTCGAACTCGTCCAGCCAGTCCTCGTACCGCCGCGTGTACTCGGCCGGGTCGGTGCGGTGGTCGCCCGCGTCGCGCAGCCACAGCTCCGCGTACTGCGTGACGTCCTGCACGTCACGCTGCACGATCCAGGCGTCGCAGCCGCGCGGCACCCACGCGCGGACCCGGTCGTGCCAGTCCTCGCCCTCCACGTGCTGCCAGTTGCCGAGGAACTGCGCGTACCCGCCCGGGTTGAGGTGCGCTCCGGCCTCCTGGACGAGGGTCCGGCACAGGTCGTCGCCGCCCATCCCGCCGTCGCGGTACGTCAGCCGGGCGCCGGGGGAGATCACGAACGGCGGGTTCGACACGATGAGGTCGTACGTGGCCCCGCCGACCGGCTCGAACAGGGAACCCTGGAGCAGCTCGGCCTCCCGGGCGCCGGACAGCGCCAGAGTCAGCCGGGTGAACTCCAAGGCCCGGGGGTTGACGTCGGTCGCGGTGACCCGGGTGGCGTGCTGGGCGGCGTGCAGGGCCTGGATGCCGGATCCGGTACCGAGGTCGAGGGCGCTGCCGACCGGGGTGCGGACGGTGATCCCGGCCAGCGTGGTGGAGGCCCCGCCGACTCCGAGGACGACGCCCTCCTCGCGGCTGCCGATCCCGCCGGCCCCGCCGACGGCGCAGCCGAGGTCGGAGACGATGAACCAGTCCTCGCCGTCGGGGCCGCCGTACGGGCGCACGTCGACGGTGGCGTGCAGCTCGTCGCCCTCGCGGCGCAGCCAGCCGTCGGCCAGCGCGGCCTCGACGGGCAGCGCCCGGGCGGCGTTCACGTACGGCTCCGGCTGCTGGAGCAGGAACAGCCGGACCAGACTCGCGAGCGGGCCGCCGCCGCGCGTGGCGCGCAGGGCGGGGACCGTCTCGCTGCGGGCCAGCGCGGCGTAGGCGGGGGCGCCGAGCAGGTCGAGCAGGCCGTCGGCGGTGAAGCCGGCGGCGAGCAGGGCCGTGCGGAGCTCGGCGGCGCGGTCGGGCGTGGGAAGGCTGGTGGTACTCACCGGTCCATTGTGTCGGCTGCCGCCCCCGATGCGTATGCCGCGCGGCCGCCGACGCCGACGTGCGTGTCCCGGGCCGGCCGGATTCCCCCGAACCCGGCGGCCGCAGGCCCTCGTACGACCGGCGGCCACTTGCCCTCGTACGACCGGCGGCCGCGGGCTACGTCACTTCGGCGAGGCCGAGGGAGCCGCGACCTGGCAGCCCTTCTGGCCGTTCATCGCCTTGTCCAGGCCGCCCGCCTTGAGCGTGCTGAGCGCGTTCTTGCCGCCCTGGGTGGCCGCGTCGAGTCCGCCGGCCACCTCCTTGAGGCCGTCGGCGAACTTCGTCTGGTCCTTCGGGTCCAGACCCTCCATCTTGGCCTTCAGGTCGGCGTAGCCCTTGGAGGACTCCTCGAAGCCCTTGATCGCCGTCGTCTGCGTCGTCTGGCCGTCCTTGACCGGCGGAACCCCCGCCCCCTGCAGGGCGGTTCCCATCGCCTTGTACGACTCGGACATGGTCCCGAACGCCGCCGAGTCGGTCGTCTGCACCTCTTCGGGCTTGCTGCTCTCGGTCGCCACCCGCTTGATGTCGGCGTTGGCGGTCTCGATCTTCTTCAGCTCGGGCTGCCACTTGTCGCAGACCTTCTTGGCCCAGGCGTTGGCCTTCTCGTCCCCGTTGTCGCCGCCGCAACCGGACAGCACGAGCATCAGTACCGCACTGCCGGACACCGCGGCCGCAAACTTCTTGTTCACCGGATTGGTCCCTTCGAAGGCTCTCGGCCCGGAAGATACACGCCCGCCATCCGGGCACGCAGAAAGGCGGACAGACGGCGCGTCAGTCCGCGCCGCCTGTCCGCCGTTCGGGCGTATCTTCGAGTCCTCGGGCCGATCGGGCCCGCGGGCCCCTCCGAGGGTCACCCCTCGGGTCAGGAAACCACCGCGGGATCGGCCTGCTGGGCCGTCCGCTCGGCGGGCGCGCCCTCGCCCTCGGCGTCGTCCCCGACCGCGATGCCGCGGCGCTTGGAGATGTACACCGCGCCGATGATGACGGCGATGGCCAGGACCGCGACGATCGCGCGCACGGTCGCGCTCGCATCGGCCCCGTAGCTGAACTGCACGACCGCCGGGGCGATCAGCAGCGCCACCAGGTTCATGACCTTGAGCAGCGGGTTGATGGCGGGACCCGCGGTGTCCTTGAACGGGTCGCCGACCGTGTCGCCGATGACGGTCGCGGCGTGGGCCTCGCTGCCCTTGCCGCCGTGGTGGCCGTCCTCGACGAGCTTCTTCGCGTTGTCCCACGCGCCACCGGAATTGGCGAGGAAGACGGCCATCAGGGTGCCGGTGCCGATGGCGCCCGCGAGGAACGAGCCGAGCGCGCCGACGCCGAGCGAGAACCCGACCGCGATCGGGGTGAGGACGGCGAGCAGGCCGGGCGTGGCGAGCTCGCGCAGCGCGTCCTTGGTGCAGATGTCCACGACGCGCCCGTACTCGGGCTTCTCGGAGTAGTCCATGATCCCGGGGTGCTCGCGGAACTGGCGGCGCACCTCGTAGACGACGGCGCCCGCGGAGCGGGAGACGGCGTTGATGGCGAGGCCGGAGAACAGGAACACGACCGCCGCGCCCAGGATCAGACCGACCAGGTTGTTGGGCTGGGCGATGTCCAGGCTGAGGTTCATCTCCCCCGCCTTGGCCCCGACTTCCTTGATCGCGCCCGCGATGGCGTCGCTGTACGAGCCGAACAGCGCGGCCGCGGCCAGCACGGCGGTGGCGATCGCGATGCCCTTAGTGATGGCCTTGGTGGTGTTGCCGACGGCGTCCAGGTCGGTCAGGACCTGCGCACCGGCGCCCTCGACGTCGCCGGACATCTCCGCGATGCCCTGGGCGTTGTCGGAGACGGGTCCGAAGGTGTCCATGGCGACGATGACGCCGACGGTGGTGAGCAGGCCGGTGCCGGCCAGGGCCACGGCGAAGAGCGCGAGCATGATCGACGTACCGCCGAGCAGGAACGCCCCGTACACGCCCAGGCCGATGAGCAGCGCCGTGTAGACGGCGGACTCCAGGCCGATGGAGATGCCGGCGAGGACGACGGTGGCCGCGCCGGTCAGGGAGGACTTGCCGATGTCCCGGACGGGACGGCGGTTGGTCTCGGTGAAGTAGCCGGTCAGCTGCTGGATCAGGGCCGCGAGCAGGATGCCGATCGCCACGGCGACGAGGGCCAGGACGCGGGGGTCGCCCTCGTGGTTGGTGATCGTGGCGTTCTCGACGCCCACCAGGTCCTTGTAGCTGGACGGGAGGTAGACGAAGACGGCGATCGCGACCAGGACCATCGAGATCACGGCGGAGATGAAGAAGCCGCGGTTGATGGCGGTCATTCCGCTGCGGTCGGAGCGGCGCGGGGAGACCGCGAAGATGCCGATCATGGCGGTGATCACGCCGATCGCGGGGACGATCAGCGGGAAGGCCAGGCCGAGGTCGCCGAAGGCGGCCTTGCCGAGGATCAGCGCGGCCACGAGGGTGACGGCGTACGACTCGAAGAGGTCGGCCGCCATGCCGGCGCAGTCGCCGACGTTGTCGCCCACGTTGTCGGCGATGGTCGCGGCATTGCGCGGGTCGTCCTCCGGAATGCCCTGCTCGACCTTGCCGACCAGGTCGGCGCCGACGTCGGCGGCCTTGGTGAAGATGCCGCCGCCGACGCGCATGAACATCGCGATCAGGGCGGCGCCGAGGCCGAAGCCCTCCAGGACCTTAGGGGCGTCGGCGGCGTAGACCAGGACGACGCAGGAGGCGCCGAGCAGGCCCAGGCCCACGGTGAACATGCCGACGACGCCGCCGGTGCGGAAGGCGATCCGCATGGCCTTGTGGGAGACGTCGGTGAGGTCCTTGGCGGGCTCGCCCTCGGCGGGGGTGGCCTCGCGCGCGGCGGCGGCGACGCGCACGTTGGCGCGGACCGCGAGACGCATGCCGATGTAGCCGGTGGCCGCCGAGAAGAGGGCGCCCACGAGGAAGAAGGCGGAACGCCCCGCCCGCTGGGTCCAGTCGTCGGCGGGGAGCAGGAAGAGCAGGAAGAACACGACGACGGCGAAGATCCCGAGGGTGCGCAGCTGCCGGCCGAGGTAGGCGTTGGCGCCTTCCTGGACGGCGGCGGCGATTTTCTTCATGCTGTCGGTTCCCTCGTCGGCGGCGAGTACCTGGCGGACCAGGATCTGCGCGACGACGAGTGCGGCAAGTGCCACGGCCGCGATCACCATGACGATGAGCCGATTGTCATCGGTGAGTACGGCGGCTGCCAGATCGGAGTTTCCGACCGGCGCGTTGGGGGTGAAGAGCCCCGTCATTCGTCCTCCTTGACGTGATGAGCTCAAGATGTGGACGGATTGTAGGGAGGTCTCCCCGATCAAAACAGTGCGCAGGAAACGGAATTGGCCTTCTCTTGCTTACCAGCAATAGATCGCGTCACTCCATTACCCTCGAAAGAGGTAATGGGACAAAAGCATTGACGCCTGATCATCGATCTAGGAAATGTCGCGGGGTATGAAAAAAGGCCCTGCTCAGCAGGGCCTTGATGAAGATCGGAAGAATCTCCGGACTATGGGATTCATGGGACCGACGGGATGCGCGGGAGGGACGGGAGTGCCTGGACGGGCGGGGCCGTTGGGGTCGCCAAACGGCAGAACCACGGACGGCAGACGGCAGACGGCAGACGGCAGGGCTACGGACGGTCCGACGCTCCGGACACGGGCCAGCTCATCCGGATGGTCCCGCCCCCTTCCCCGCTCGTCACTTCGACGTCGTCGACGAGCCCGCTGATCACCGCGAGGCCCATCTCGTCCTCGGTCTCGGTGTCCGGGTCCAGGGTGGCGTCAATGCCGGACACGGTGCCCTCCGGGCCGCCGGCCGGTCCGGGCACTTCGTCGCCGACCTCGATGGAGAACAGCTTCTCCTCCTCGGTCAGGACCACCCGGACGGGCGCGGTCAGCCCGTTGCTGAGATGCAGACCGACGGCGCGCGAGCAGGCCTCGCCCACGGCGAGGCGGACCTCGTCGAGCACGGCTTCGTCCACGCCGGCCCGGCGCGCCACGGCGGCCGCGACGAGGCGGGCCGTCCTGACGTGTTCGGGCTGAGCGCTGAAGCGCAGTTCAACGGTGGCCATGCGCGTCCCCCTCGGACTACGGGCGTGCCTTACAGAGGCCCGGGCCGCTTCTGTCGGCCCGCGCCCCCGCTCCTCTTCGGCTCCCCCCGCGGCGCCTTACGGCGCCCGGGGGGTGTGACCGTCAGTCGGTGGCCGCGACGGCGTCTTCCACGGTCGTGTGGATCGGGAACACCTTCGTCAGGCCGGTGATGCGGAAAATCTTCAGGATGCGCTCCTGGTTGCACACCAGACGCAGCGAGCCCTCGTGCGCACGGACGCGCTTGAGACCTCCCACCAGCACACCAAGCCCGGTGGAGTCGAGGAAGTCCACTCGCTCCATGTCGACTACCAGGTGGTAGCTGCCGTCGTTCACCAACTCGACCAACTGCTCGCGCAGCTTGGGCGCGGTATACACATCAATCTCGCCACCGACCTCCACGACCGTACGGTCGCCGACAGTGCGAGTCGACAGGGACAGGTCCACGGATCCTCCAGCACCTTGCTATCGAGCGGCGCCCCCCAGGGGCCTCCCCACCCGTAGGCAGGGGAGGGATTGGCTGCCGCGATGGCATTCAATCACTTACCGGCAGGCGCGCACGACGCCTTCCGACCATTGTCCCGCACGCCGGTGACACACTCGGTTCCAATGGCCAATACTCACCGTCCCGGTCGGCCCACGGCACCCGAGGACCCTCGACCCACTCCCGGCACGGTCCTGGACCGGCTCTCACGGGGGCCTTCTCGAGCTGCGCGCATCACCCATACGGAGCACTTGCCCCCTCGGGAGGGTCGTCATGCAGTCTGGCCCGACCGCATCCGAACGGATGTCGTAGCCGCGATCCAGGCGGCGGGCATCGAACATCCGTGGGAGCACCAGGCCGCGGCCGCCGAGCACGCCCTGGACGGGCGATCGGTGGTCGTCGCCACCGGCACCGCCTCCGGCAAGTCGCTGGCCTACCTGGCTCCCGTCCTCTCCGCCCTGGCGGACGGCGCCGAGGCCGCGAACGGCCGGGGTGCGACCGCGCTCTACCTGGCCCCGACCAAGGCCCTGGCGGCCGATCAGCGGCGCGCCGTACGGGAGCTGGCCGCTCCCCTCGGCAACGCGGTCCGGCCCGCCGTCTACGACGGCGACACGCCGGTGGAAGAACGCGAATGGGTGCGCCAGTACGCGAACCACGTGCTCACCAACCCCGACATGCTGCACCGGGGGATCCTGCCCGCCCACCCCCGCTGGGCCTCCTTCCTGCGCGCGCTGCGCTACGTGGTCATCGACGAGTGCCACACCTACCGGGGCGTCTTCGGCTCCCACGTGGCCCAGGTACTGCGCCGCCTGCGGCGGCTGTGCGCCCGCTACGGCGCCGATCCGGTCTTCCTGCTGGCCTCGGCCACCGCGAGCGACCCGGCCGCCGCCGCGTCCCGGCTGACGGGCATGCCGGTCGTGGAGGTCGCCGACGACGCCTCCCCACGCGGCGAGGTCGTCTTCGCCCTGTGGGAGCCTCCGCTGACCGAGCTGCGGGGCGAGAAGGGGGCCCCGGTGCGACGCACCGCCACGGCCGAGACCGCCGACCTGCTGACCGACCTGGTCGTCCAGGGGGTCCGTACGGTCGCCTTCGTCCGCTCCCGGCGTGGCGCGGAGCTGATCTCGGTGATCGCCCAGGAGCGGCTCGCCGAGGTGGACCGGTCCCTGCCCCGGCGGGTCGCGGCCTACCGGGGCGGCTACCTGCCCGAGGAGCGCCGGGCCCTGGAGCGGGCCCTGCACTCCGGCGAACTGCTCGGTTTGGCCGCCACCACCGCCCTGGAGCTGGGCGTGGACGTATCGGGCCTGGACGCCGTCCTGATCACCGGGTACCCCGGCACCCGGGCCTCCCTGTGGCAGCAGGCGGGCCGGGCCGGGCGCTCGGGCCAGGGCGCCCTGGCCGTGCTGATCGCCCGCGACGACCCCCTGGACACCTATCTCGTCCACCATCCGGAGGCCCTGTTCCGCCGCCCGGTGGAGGCCACGGTCCTGGATCCGGACAACCCGTACGTCCTGGCCCCCCACCTGTGCGCGGCCGCCGCCGAGCTCCCGCTGACGGAGACGGACCTCGCCCTGTTCGGCCCGGCGGCCGCGGAGCTGATCCCGCAGCTGGAGACCGCCAAACTGCTGCGCCGCCGAGCGTCGGGCTGGCACTGGACCCGCCGGGAGCGGGCCTCGGACCTGACCGACATCCGCGGCGAGGGCGGCCGCCCGGTTCAGATCGTCGAGGCCGCCACGGGGCGCCTGCTGGGCACGGTCGACGAATCGGCGGCCCACACCGCCGTCCACGACGGGGCCGTCCACCTCCACCAGGGCCGCACCTATCTGGTGAAGCACCTGGACCTGGAGGACTCGGTCGCGCTGGTCGAGGAGGCCAGCCCGCCGTTCTCGACCACCGCGCGCGACACCACTTCCATCTCCGTCCTGGAGACCGAGACCGAGATCCCCTGGGGCCCGGCGCGGCTCTGCTTCGGTTCGGTCGAGGTGACGAACCAGGTCGTCTCGTACCTGCGCCGCAAACTGATCACCGGCGAGGTTCTCGGCGAGGCCAAGCTGGACCTGCCGCCCCGCACCCTGCGCACGCGGGCCGTGTGGTGGACGGTGACCGAGGACCAGCTCGACGGTGCCCGGATCAACCCGGAGATCCTCGGCGGCGCCCTGCACGCCGCCGAGCACGCCTCCATCGGCCTGCTCCCGCTGTTCGCCACCTGCGACCGCTGGGACATCGGCGGGGTCTCCGTCCCGCTGCACCCCGACACGCTCCTTCCGACCGTGTTCGTCTACGACGGCCACCCCGGCGGCGCCGGATTCGCGGAGCGGGCCTTCCACACGGCCCGCGCCTGGCTGACGGCCACCCGCGACGCCATCGCCGCCTGCGAATGCGCGGCCGGCTGCCCGTCCTGCATCCAGTCCCCCAAGTGCGGCAACGGCAACGACCCCCTCCACAAGCGCGGCGCGATCCGCCTCCTCAGCCGCCTCCTGGCCGAGGCCCCGCCCGCCTGACACCCGTACGGGAGCCCCCGTACGGCCGGTGCCGGACGCGGCCGGGCCCGCCCGGCCGGTGCCCACAGGATCCGTACGGGCCCCGGGCCCCCCGGGGCCGGGCACGGGGGGCCCGGGGCCGGGCACGGGGGGCCCGCGCGGGCGCCGATCGTCGGGGTGAACGGGCCCGCCGCGGGGCGGGCCGCCACCTCGACGACCTCGCCCCGGACGGTGCAAGCGATCACCGCGGCGCCCTGGGCCCCGGCGACCCGGCGCGCCGCCGCGCAGGCGGCATCCGGGCCGTGGGTCCAGGTCGCGGCCGCCGCGAGGGCGGCAAGATCGGCGGCGGCCGCCGCCCGATGGCGGGCCACGACGGCCTGGCCGAGCAGCAGCACCCCGCCGAAGACCGCCCCGAGCACCGTCGCCACCAGCGCGGCCCACACCGTCGCCGACCCCCGGTCCCGGCTCATGGCGGCGGCCCCACGCTGTCCTCGGCCAGGGCCACCGCCTGAGCGCCGAGCCGCACCGGCAGGCCGTGCGGGCCCGGCGCCGGCGCCGAGACCCGGACCCGCCACAGGTCCCCCTCCCGCTCCAGCCCCACCTGCGCCCCCGGCGGGGCGGCCCCCCCCGCCCCCCCCCCCCCCCCCCCCCGCCGC
>NZ_LFML01000039.1 GCF_001044425.1 Streptomyces roseus | reverse complement strand
GGCACAACCGGCACACGGGAACACCCACCACCCGCTCGCTGATCGCCTACGACCACTGACCCGAGCACTTCGGACTTACTCGTCTAGCGCGGGTCCTGCGCGAGGATCCGCTCCATGTTCCGCTCGGCGAGCGCGGTGATGGTGACGAACGGGTTCACCCCGAGCGAGCCCGGGATCAGGGAGCCGTCGACGACGTACAGCCCCCGGTGGCCCTTGACGCGCCCGAAGTCGTCGGTCGCGTCGCCGAGGACGCAGCCGCCGAGCGGGTGGTACGTGAAGTTGTCGGCGAAGTTCCTGTTGTCGCCGAACAGGTCGTACCGGTAGATCGTGAAATTGGCCCGGTTGATCCGGTCGAAGAGGTTCTTGGCGGCCTGGACCGACGGGGTGTTCTGGTCGCGGCGCCAGTTGAGCCGCGCCGAGTCGGTGGCCGCGTCGTACGTGAAGTGCCCGCGCTCGGGGTTCTTGGTGATGGCCAGGTACATCGAGATCCAGTGCTCGAAGCCCATCGGCAGCGGGGCGATCTCGGCGAACACCGGATTGGCGGCGTTGTCCCAGTCGTCGATGCCCAGGGCGGGCATGGTGGCCTGGTTGCAGCCGACCGTGTCCCACAGGTGGTTGGCCCGGGCGGTCATGATGTTGCCGTTGTGGCCCCAGCCGAGCCCGACCTTGTCGCTCAGCCCGGGCAGGGTGCCCCGCTCCCGGGCGCGCAGCAGGATCTCGGTGGTGCCGAGACTGCCGGCGCCGAGGAAGAGCTGTGCGCAGCCGAGTTCCCTGACCTGGGTGACCTTCCCCGTCAGATCGCTGGTCTGCACGGTGACCACGTAGCCGCCGGCCGGGTCCTGACGCACGCCGACGACGCGCTGCATGGTCTCGATGGTGACGTTGCCGGTGCCGATCGCGGCCGCGAGGTAGGTCTTGTCGACGCTCTTCTTGCCGAAGTTGTTGCCGTAGATGACCTCGCCGGCGAGCGCGGAGCGGGTGGCGGTGCCGGCGGCCTCGCGCTGCATGTACGCGAAGTCGTACACGTTGGGCACGAAGGTGGTCTTCAGGCCGGTGTTGTGGGCGTGCTTGCGGGAGATCCGGGCGAAGCGGTACCACTCCGTGGACTCGAACCAGGCAGGGTCGATGTCGCCCACGCCGAGCATGGCGCGGGCGCGCGGGTAGTAGGTGCCGTACATCTCGTCGGCGTCGACCCGGGGCAGCACCTCGGTGAAGTACGAGCGCCGGGGGGTGGGGGCCATCCCGCCGTTGACGAGGGAACCGCCGCCGACGCCGCGGCCGACGTACACGGACATGTCGCCGTGGTTCACGCGGTCGAGCACTCCGGGGTAGGGGCTGATGTCCCGGTTGACGACGTCGAGCCAGAGGAACTGGGCGAGCGGGGCCTCGGTGCGGGTGCGGAACCACATGGAGCGCTGGTCGGGCGCGGAGGTGGAGGGGAAGACCTTGCCGTCCGGGCCCGGGGTGTTCCAGAGGCGTCCCATTTCGAGGACGACGGTCCGGACCCCGGCCCGGCCGAGCCGGAGGGCGGCCACGGCCGAGCCGTAGCCGGAACCCACGACGATGGCGGGGGCGTACTGGGCTGCCGGAGGCTCGGCGGCTGCCGCCGACTGGAGCCCGATACGGGTGAAGCCGAGGGCCGCGGCGGTCTGGAGGGCGCCGATGCCCAGGAAGTGACGGCGCGTCAGCTGAGGTGTCATGGCCGCATCATGGGCGGAATCGGGCCGTCCACCCAGAGGCGGCGCTGACAGACATCTGAGGAACAGTCAGGTGTGGCGGAGGATCACGGCCCTGCGGCCCCGGCGGTCACAACAGGGCGCGCAGGCGCTCGGCCAGCAGGTCCCAGCGCCACTTCTCCTCGACCCAGGCGCGGCCCCGCTCCCCCATGCGGCGGCGCAGCTCCGGGTCGCGGAGCAGCGCGATCACGCGGTCCGCCGCGTCCTCGGGGACGCCTCCGCGGACCACCCAGCCCGTCTCGCCCTCCAGCACCGCGTCCGGGGCCCCGCCCGAGTCGCCGGCGACCACCGGCAGGCCCGTCGCCGAGGCCTCCAGGTAGACGATGCCGAGGCCCTCCACGTCCAGTCCGCCCCGCCGGGTCCGGCACGGCATCGCGAAGACGTCCCCGGCGCCGTAGTGCGCGGGCAGTTCGGCCCACGGAACGGCGCCCGTGAAGACCACCGAGTCCGCGACCCCCGTGGAGACGGCCAGCTCCCGCAGGTCCGCCTCGTACGGGCCCCCGCCGACCACCAGCAGCACGGCGTCCGGCACCGCGGCCAGGATCCGCGGCATCGCCTCGATCAGGGTGTCCTGGCCCTTGCGCGGGACCAGCCGCGAGACGCAGGCCACCACCGGCCGGTCCGTCAGCCCCAGCCGGGCCCGGACCCCGGCCCCGCCCGACCCGGGGTGGAAGGTCTTCTCGTCCACTCCCGGCGGGAGCTGCACCATGCGCGCCGCGGCCCGGTCCGTCAGGGCCGAGGCGATCCGCGAGCGCGTGTACTCGCCGAGGTACGTCAGCGTTTCCGTGCCCTCGCCGATCCGGCGCAGCAGCTGCCGCGCCGCCGGCAGCTGGGCCCAGCCGGCCTCGTGCCCGTGGGTGGTCGCCACGATCCGCGAGGCCCCGGCGCGGCGCAGCGCGGGGCCCATCAGCCCCAGCGGGGCCGCCGCCCCGAACCACACCGACTCGCAGCCGTGCTCGCGCAGCAGTCCGACGGCCCGCCGGGTCACCCGCGGGGTGGGCAGCAGCATGGTCGTACGGTCGCGGACCACCGGGAAGGGCTGCTCGGCGTCGAAGGCGGCGGTGGCCTCGCGGCCTTCGGCGCCGTGCTTCCACGTGGAGGCGTAGACGACGATCCGGTCGGGATCCAGCCGCAGTGCCATGTTGTGCAGGAAGGCCTGGATGCCGCCCGGTCGCGGCGGGAAGTCGTTGGTCACGATCAGGGTCTTGTGCATCGCCTGCCGACAGTACCGGACGCCCCCGCGCGGCCCCGCCCCAGCCGCCGCACGCCCCTACGGCGCGCCCAGCTCCTGGCGCAGACTCGCCTGCCAGGCCAGGGTCAGGCCGGGCGGATCCCCGCCGATGGTGTCCGCCAGGGCCGTCGCCAGGGGCTCGCGGCCCGCCCGTTCGTACAGGCGCACCAGCGTGGCGTCGCCCCACTTGGCGGCGATGAGCCGGCAGGCCAGCCAGGCGCCCTCGTACGCGCGGGCCAGCGCCTGCGGGTCGCCGCCGAAGGCGAACTCCGCGTCGCCGGGGAGCGTCGCGGGCAGTTGCCCGCCGCGGACCGCCCGGCCCAGCGCCGGGGCGGCCTGCTGCGCGGTGACGGCGCCGCCGCGGTACGCCGCCCAGTCCGCGAAGCCCTCCGACAGCCACAGCGGGGTCCTGGCGGTGGTCGCGGCCCGGGTGGCCACGTGCGTGACCTCGTGGGTCAAGACGATGCCCCGGCCCGCCGCGCTGAGCTCCGCCCAGCCCTCCGGATTGACGACGACCCGGTCGGCGGGGGCCTTCGCGGCGCCCGCACGGCCCGTCGTGACGGCCCCCATGCCCCGGTACTCGGCGGCCGGCCGCCCCAGCAGCTCCGCCATCCGCTCCAGGGAGCCCGGCACCAGCACCACCACCCGGCCCGCCCATGTGCCCGGCCAGGCGGCGCTCGCCGCGGGCACGGCCCGCTCGGCCTCCGCCGCGATGTCGGAGAGGTCCCGCGCCGGGCGGCCGACGCCGAGCACCAGCGCGTGCGCGCCCCGGACCACCTCCACCGGCCCCTGGTCCCACAGCTGCGGCAGCGCGCCCGGCGCCGGCCGGTCGCCGGTGACGTGCCACCGCCCGCCGTCCGCGCCGTCCCGGCTCAGCAGCACCTCGCGCGCCGAGTCGGCCGGGGCGGCGTCGTAGCCGGTGAGCCGGTAGCGCAGGGCGGCGCGGGCGGTGGCCCGGTCGCCGTCCCTGCGGACCGCGGTGACCTCGTACGCCCATCCCTCCAGCGGGATCCCGGCGAGCTGCGCGGGCGGGGTCAGCGACCAGGCGGCGACGGCCTCCCGGACGTCGCCCTCGGCCCGGTCGCGTACCGCGGGCGCCCCGCACGCCGCGAGCAGCACGCACAGCAGGAGCGGCAGGAGCGGCAGGACGCGTACGGGGAGGGGCCGGGGAACCGGGGGCATCCGACGATCGTACGCACGCCCCGCGCGGCGCAGGGGTCAGGGACGGGTCACGGAGGAGACGGGCATCATCCCGACCGGGTCGTAGCGCACCCGCGCCCCCGGGTACGGCGCGTGGATCACCTGGCCGTTGCCGACGTACATGCCGACGTGGCTGGCGTCGGAGCGGTAGGTGACCAGGTCGCCCGGCTGCGCCTGCGAGAGCGGGACCTGGCGGCCCGCGTACCGCTGGGCCTGCGAGGTGCGCGGCAGGGAGACGCCCGCCTGCCGGTACGACCACACCATCAGCCCGGAGCAGTCGAAGCCTGAGGGCCCGGTGGAGCCCCAGATGTACGGGCGCCCGAGCGCGGCCCGGGCGGCCATCACGGCGGTCGCGGCGCGGGACGAGGAGGGGCCGGGCGCGTTCGGCTCGGGCAGGCCGTCGGAGCGCCCGCCGGAGCGCGAGGCCCGCTCGAACTCGGCCCGCTCCTGGCTGGGCATGGCGCCCAGGAGCCGGCGGGCGGCGGCCAGCTTGGCCGTGACGGCGCGCTTCTGGCGGGCCACGTCGGCCCGGACGGCGTCGAGTTCGGCGAGCTTCCCGGCGGCCTCGTGGCGCTGCTGGGCCAGCCGCCGCTGCTCTTGGCGCAGTTCGTCGAGCTGCCAGGTCTGCCGGTCCGTCAGCCGGTTGAGCTGGGAGGCCCGGTCGAGGTATTCGTCCGGGTTCCCGGACAGCATCAGCTCGACGGTGGGGTCGATGCCGCCGGAGCGGTACTGGGCTCCGGCGAAGGTGCCGAGGAGGCCGCGCATGGTGTTGATGCGGTCCTGGCCGCGGGCGAGCGCGTCCTGGGCCCGGTCGATCTCGGTGCGCAGCTTCTCGGCCCGCTCGCCCGCGCGGTTGTAGCGCTCGGTGGCCTGTTCGGCCTCCTCGAAGAGCCGGTCGACCTGGGCGCGGGCACCGCCCGCCGGCTCCTGCGGCAGGGTGGGCGCCGCGGTGGCCGTCGCGCCCGTCAGGGCTGCCGCGGCCGTGGCGGTGGCCGCGGCGACGGTCAGGACGGTGACCTTGGAGTTCCTGTCGAGGCTGCCGAGTCCTGGCCGACGATGGGACGCCATGGGAACCGCTCCCTTCCGCTGCGCGGGACCGGATCCGCCCCCGTGGACGGCCGTGTGCCGGGTTCCGCGCTGGCAGACAGTAACCGCGCCGCCACGCACCGGCCAACGACCCCCCGCGGGCGGACACGACGACGCCCCACCGGAGACGCAGGTCACCGGTGGGGCGTGCGGTCACAGCGGGGCCGCGGAATTCGCCCGGATGGGCGGTGTGCGGCGCGGCGCGGGGGACGCGGGGCGAGGTCAGCTGACGCGGACGCCGAACCCGCCCTTGCGCTCGAACTCCGAGAGGGATCCGTACAGGACGCCTGCGGTCGGGTTGGCGGCGTGGAACACCTTGCCGTTGCCCGCGTACAGGCCCACGTGCTGAAGGTTCCCGTAGAAGACCAGGTCGCCGGGCTGGAGCGCGCTCAGGCTGATCCTCGCACCGTCGTTGACCTGGTCGAAGGTGGTGCGGCCGATGCCGATGCCCGCCTGCCGGTAGGCCCACTGCGTGAGGCCGGAGCAGTCGAAGGCGGTCGGGCCGGTACCGCCGCGGACGTAGGCCATGCCGTTCTTGGTCACGGCGGCCCGCAGCGCGTCCGCGGCCCGGCCGGATCCCTTGACGTTGCTGAGCTCGGCCTGTTCGGCCGCGCTGCCGCCCGCCTTCTTCGCCTCGTCCTTGAGCGCCGCGCGGTCCTGCGCGGTCAGGGTGTTGAGGAGGGCCTGGGCCTCGGTGAGCTTGTCCTGCGAGGCCTTCTTCTTCTCGCCGAGCTCCTTGCGGGTGGCGTCGAGGTCCGCCAGCTTGCCGGCGGCCTCCTGCCGCTGCTGCGCGAGCGAGCGCTGCTTGGCCTGGATCTTCTGGACCGCCTCGACCTGCTTGCCGCTCAACTGCTCCAAGGTGGAGGCCTTGTCGAGGTAGGTCTCGGGGTCACCGGAGAGGAAGAGGGCGACGGACTGGTCCATGCCGCCGGTGCGGTACTGGGCGCTGGCCATCGAACCCAGCGTGCTGCGCAGCTGGTTGAGCTCGTCCTGGCCGCGGGCGACCTGGTCCTGGAGCTGGCCTATCTCCTTCTCCAGGGTGTCCTGGCGCTCCTTGGCCCCGTTGAACTTCTCTGTGGCCTGCTCCGCCTCTTCGTAGAGGGCGTCGACCTTGGCCTTGACCTCGTCCTTGTTCGGCTGTGCCGGAGCGGCGGAGGCGCCGTGTGCGGAGAGGGCGACGGCCGCGGCGGCCGTGGCGGTCAGCACGGTCACACGCGTGCGGGTCGGCTGCTTGGGTCGACGGTGGGACGCCACGGAGACGAGCTCCTTCTTCCTGGAACCGCCGAAGAGAACGTGACTCGGCGACACCTCCGCCGGCACCCCGAATGAGTGACCTACCGCACGAAGGTTTGACCCGACCCTAGTGACCTCGCTGTGATCACTTCAAATCCTGTCGGCAAAAAACTTCGCCGCCGACCAGCTTCTTTACCTACAGCCCACGCTCCGTGCAGGGCACTTGACGGTACGTTCCCTATAGCCCCTGCCAAATCGGGCATTGCACCGAGGAGTTACGAAACGCGCGAAAGCCGCTTCAGCAACAAAGCGGACGCCACGGGCCGGGCGCCGGCCTTCGCCACGCCGTCGGCCACCTCGCGGTCCGTGGAGACCACGACCACCGGCCGGCCGGGGGGCTCCGCGCGCACCAGCTGGCGGATGAGCTCGTCCGCCGTCACGCCCGGCTTGGAGAACAGCACCCGCACCCCGCGCGGCGGCGCGAGCAGCACCGGGGCCGCGAGCTCCGCGCCGTCGAAGACGCACGTCATCTCCGCGCCCGTCTGGGCGGCCAGCATCGACAGCCCGCCCAGCAGCCGCAGCCGCTGCTTCTCCAGCGGCATCGTCGGATAGCCGGTCTTGGTCACGTTGTACCCGTCGACCACCAGATGGGCCTGCGGCAGCGCCAACAACTGGTCCAGCAGCGCCGGATCGGTCTCCGACAGGGCGCGCGCCGCGATGTCCTTCGGGGTCATCCGGCCCGGCTCCACCGCCTCCACGGTGTCGGCCGGCCGCGTGGAGACGGGCGGCAGCGCCAGCTCGCGGCGCAGACCCTGGGCGGCGTCCAGGACGGTGTCCAGCAGCAGCCGCAGCCGCATGTCCTCCACGCTGCGGCCCTCGCGGGTGGCCCGGCGGGAGGTCTCCAGCGCCGTCTCCACCTCTGCGAGACGGGATTTGAGGCGCCTGGTCTCGCTCTCGGCGGCGGCCACCTGCGCGGCCGCCTCGCCCCTGATCCCGTCGATCTCGGCGGTGACCTTGCGCAGGGCCGCCTCGCCCCGCTTCACGTCGCTCTGCGCGCTGCGCAGCTTGCGCTGAAGCGATTCCGCTTCCTTGCGCGCCGCGTCCAGCTCTGTCCGCACCGTCTCGCCGCCCAGGCGCTGCGCGTCGCGCGCCTGGGCCAGCTCCTCGCGCAGCCGGTCCAGTTCGCGCCGGGTCTCCTCGCCGACCCGCTCGGCGTCGGCCCGCTGCGCCTCCTCGCCGGCGGCGGCCACCAGCTTCACCCAGCCGACCGGGCGCAGGACGTATGCGGCGGCCGCCACGTCCAGCGGGTCCGCGGCGGCGGGCGGGGCGCCGGACTCCAGGGCACCGGCCAGCTCGGCCTGTGCCTCGCGCAGCTTCTCGGCGACGCGCCCCCGGAAGACGGCGTCCGCCTCCACCGCCGCGGCCATGGCGTTGCCCGCGAACTTGGCGCGCCGGGTCGGGGTGAACCGGGCGTACTGGCGCAGTTGCGCCGGGAGGTCCGCGACCGTCAGCGCGCCGAAGGCGTCCGAGACGAGCGCGACGACCCGGCGCCGCACGCCCTCCGGCAGCGGGCGGTCGAGCACCTCGGCGGCGTCGCCGGCCGCGTCGGCCGGCTCAGCGCCGCTTGCTGGCTCCACAATCCGTCACCCCTACCGTCATTCACCTGTGGGCGGGGCTCCGTCAGGAGTCCGCGCCCGGCCTGTCCACGAGCTCGATCTGGTCCACCGCGTTGCACCAGCGGCAGCGGACCGATTCGATGGTCTCATTGACCACCTCGCGCTCCTCGACCTTGGGCTCCCCGGCGAGATCCAGGTGGACGTACTCCACGACCTTCGACGAACGAGTGACGTCGAAACGCGTGAGGTTGCCGCACAGCGTGCAGCGCCACCGGGTGGTGTCGGTCGGCAGGGGAACCGTCATCAGGCCGCTCTCTCCTTCGTAGCTCATTCAATTAAAGCCGCCGTCCGCGTCAATCGGCGGACCGCAGCACGTAACCCTACGGCCTGCCGGTCCTCTCGGCGGGTCCGTCTGGGTCATGCTCGATCGCCTGATCGTAAGGTGGCAGGTCCTCCAGGAGACCGCCCGGGGCCCGGTGGTCGTCCACGCGCTGATCGCCGGCTGCTGCGTGGTGTTCCTCTTCGGCCCCGCCTCGGGGCTGAATCCCTCGTACGGGACCGGCGAGCGGTTACTGGAGACGGGGACCGCGTACTTCCGGCACTGGGGCGTCGTACCGGACGAGCTCTTCACCGGCTCCGCGCGGGCCCTGCTGACGCCGCTCACCGCCCTCTTCGTACACGGCAGCTGGCTGCACCTGCTCGGCAACATGCTGTTCCTGTACGTCTTCGGCGTGATGACGCAGGAGCGGATGGGGCGGCAGGAGTTCCTGGTGTTCTACGTCTGTACGGGCTACCTGGCGCTGGCGGCGTACGCGGCGGCCAACGCCTCCTCCGCGCAGACGCTGGTGGGCGCCTCGGGCGCGATCTCCGCGGTGCTGGGGGCCTTCCTGTGCCTGTTCCCGCGCGCACGGGTGACGAGCCTGTTCCCGTTCCTGCTGTTCCTGCCGCTGCGCTTCCCTGCCTGGATGGTCCTGCTGTTCTGGTTCGCCCTCCAGTGGGTGGCCGCGCACCGCGCGGGCAGCGGCCCGGGGGTGGCGTACCTGGCCCACCTGGTGGGCTTCTCGCTCGGCTTCGCCTACGCGTGGGTGCGCTATCGGCGTGCGACTAGAGTGAAGCGACCAGCGACGGCCACCGAGGGAGACAGCCAGCCGTGATCACCGCGATCGTGCTCATCAAGACCAGCGTGGACCGCATCCCCGAGATCGCCGAGTCGATCGCCGCGCTGGACAGCGTCAGCGAGGTCTACTCCGTCACCGGCACGTACGACCTGATCGCCCTGGTCCGCGTGGCCCGCCACGAGAACCTCGCGGACATCATCCCGGGCCGCATCAGCAAGATCCCCGGCGTCGAGGCGACGGACACGCACGTGGCCTTCCGCACCTACTCCCAGCACGACCTCGAAGCGGCCTTCGCGATCGGCCTCGACGCGTAGGCCGCCTGCCGCCCCCGGTCTCATACGGCCGGGACGCAGCGGCCGTCCTCGGTGCGGTACTGCCACTTCGCTCCGGAGGAGACCAGTTCCCGCACGGCGCCGACGAAGCGGTCCACGTGCTCGTCCGGGGTGCCGGCGCCGAAGCTGACGCGGATCGCGTTCAGGGAGAGGTCGCCCGGGGCCGCCTCGGGCGCCCCGCATTCGCCCTGGGCCTGCGGCTCGCTGCCCAGCAGGGTGCGCACCAGCGGATGGGCGCAGAACAGGCCGTCGCGGACGCCGATCCCGTACTCCGCCGACAGCGCGGCCGCGAAGTGCGAGCTGTTCCAGCCCTCGACCACGAAGGAGATGACGCCGACCCTCGGCGCGTCGTCCCCGAAGAGGGAGAGGATCCGCACCGCCGGCACCTGCGCCAGGCCCGCGCGGACCTTGGCGATCAGGTGGCGCTCGCGGGCCACGAGGTCCTCGAAGCCCGCCTCGGCCAGGGCCTTGCAGGCGGAGGCGATCGAGTACACGCCGATCACGTTCGGGGAGCCGGCCTCGTGGCGGGCCGCCGTGGTGTGCCATTCGACGTCCACGCCGCCGTCCTCGCGGCGGGCGACCTTCCGGGAGGCGCCGCCGCCGGCCAGGTACGGCTCGGCCTGCTGGAGCCAGTCCGCCCGGCCGGCCAGCACGCCCGAGCCGAACGGCGCGTACAGCTTGTGCCCGGAGAAGGCCACCCAGTCCACGTCCAGCTCCTGCACGGAGACGGGGTGGTGCGGGGCCAGCTGGGCGGCGTCCAGGACGATCCGCGCCCCGTGGGCGTGCGCCGCGGCGGCGAGCTCCTTCACCGGCCACAGCTCACCGGTGACGTTGGAGGCGCCGGTCACGCACACCAGGGCGGGGCCCTGGGGGTCCCGCCCGGCCAGCGCCCGCTCCAGGATCTCCACGGCCTGGGCCGGGGTGCGCGGCGCGTCGAGGTAGGTGACCTGCGCGTCCCCCCACGGCAGGAGGGAGGCGTGGTGCTCGGTCTCGAACACGAACACCTGGCAGCCGGCCGGCAGCGCGGCGGCGAGCAGGTTCAGCGAGTCGGTGGTGGACCGGGTGAAGATCACCTGATCGGAGGGCCGGCAGTCGAGGAACTCGGCGACCGTCGCCCGGCTCTGCTCGAAGAGGTCCGTGGACAGCTGGGAGAGGTAGCCCGCGCCGCGGTGGACGCTGCCGTAGTACGGGGCGTAGGCGGCGACGTCGTCCCAGACCCGCTGGAGCGCCGGGGCGCTGGCGGCGTAGTCGAGGGCCGCGTACGTGACCTCGCCGCCGGTGACGAGCGGGACGGTGACGTCCCGGCCGAGGACCGGAAGCGGGGCGGTGCAGGCGGGGTCGGCGCAGTCGGACACGGTGGTGGCGGCGGCGTTCGGGTACGTGGACATGGCGGTATCTCCCGGCAGGACAGGCTGAATGGCTTCGGACGGCCCGTACCCGGGTGCGCGCCGCACGCCGTCGCGGAACGGGCGCAGCGCACGGGTGCGCAGACGTGTGCGGACGCACATGTGCCACAGGTACGGGAGTGGCCTCGACGCGCGGATCGCTGGGGACCGCACGGAGGGTGAAGAAGGGGCGGAGACGCCCTATCGCATTCGCTTGCTCACGGAAAAGCTCCTCGAGAGACCAGGACCCCTGGTGTCGAGGGATCCGCGCTTGCCGCAGGCCTTTCTGCCTGCGACCTGGTCATCACCCGGGGCACCCCGCCACGGAAGGAGGGTTGCCGGACAGCAAGCCGGGGCCAAAACGCTGTCACTCGTGACCTGGTGAGCATCCTGCCACAAGATCCCCCGAGCGCAAGACCCCGGTCCGCATCGTGGACCGGGGCCTTGGCCGGAAAGGACCGGCCGCCCGGCGGATCGCTCGGGCAGACCGCTCAGAACGCCGCTCGGCGGACCGCTACGCGTTGCTGGCGGAAACCCAGCGGTCCAGGGCCGCCCGGGCCGCGCCCGAGTCGATGGACTCCGCGGCGCGGGCGATCGCGGCGCGGATCCGGTCCTCCAGGGAGCCCGCGCCCGGCTCCAGGGCCACCAGGGCCGCCGCCGCGTTCAGCAGCACCGCCTCGCGCACCGGGCCGCTCTCGCCGGCCAGCAGCCGGCGGGCGACGTCCGCGTTGTACGAGGCGTCCGCGCCCCGCAGCGCCGAGACCTCGACCAGCGGGATGCCCACGTCGCGCGGGTCGAACGGCTGCTCGTCCACCCGGCCGTCGCGGACCCACCACACCCGGGAGGTCGCCGTCGTGGTCAGCTCGTCCAGGCCGTCGTCACCGCGGAACACCAGCGCCGAGGAGCCCCGCTCCGCCAGCACGCCCGCGACGATGGGCGCCACCCGCGCGTCCGCGACGCCCGTGGCCTGCGCCCGTACCCGCGCCGGATTGGTCAGCGGGCCGAGGAAGTTGAACGTGGTCCGGATGCCCAGCTCCTTGCGGGCCGCCGCCACGTGCCGCAGCGCGGGGTGGAACTTCACCGCGAAGCAGAAGGTGATGCCGGCTTCCTCCGCGACCTCGACCACCCGCGCCGGGGTGAGGTCGAGGTTGACGCCGAGCTTCTCCAGCACGTCCGAGGAACCGCTCGCGGAGGAGGCGGCCCGGTTGCCGTGCTTGACCACCTTGGCGCCCGTACCGGCCACCACGATCGAGGCCATCGTCGAGATGTTCACCGTCTTGGCCCCGTCGCCTCCCGTGCCGACGATGTCCACCGTCCGGCCCGGCACCTCGATCAGGTTGGCGTGGTCGTACATCGACCGCACGAGGCCGTTGATCTCCGCGACGGTCTCGCCCTTGGCCCGCAGCGCCACCGCGAAGCCGGCGATCTGGGCGTCGGTGGCCTCGCCGCGCATGATCCGGTCCATGGCCCAGGCCGTCTCGTCGGCGCGCAGGTCCTGGCCGCTCAGCAGGGCGTCGAGGACGCCGGGCCACGTGGGGGCACCCCCGGACGGAGTCTTGGGGAGGGCCGGCACCCCGCCGGCGTCAGCCTGACTCTGTCCGCGCATGGTCTGCTCCTGCATCGGTCGACACTGAGGAGTCCACCCTATCCAGCCCCGGGGACGGCAAAGAGCCCCGTCCGGACACTGGACGGGGCTCTTGCCGTGGCGACGCCGGACCGACCTGGATCAGTCCTTCATGCGGGATCAGTGGTGGCCGTGGCCGCTCTGGATCTCCTTGTACTCCTCCACCGTGGGCTTCGGAATCTGGTTGTCCCCCGCGTAGTAGCCCTTGCTGAGCTTCGCGCGGAGCTTCTCCATGCGGCCGACCTTGCGCTCGACGCCGTTCTCGTCGACCGTCGGGCCGATCTCGACCGGCTTGTACTGCTCGTGCGCGGTCAGCTTGTGCAGCTGGCCCTGCGTCAGCGGCTCGTGGACCTCGACGAACTCACCGTGCGGCAGGCGCTTGATGATGCCGGTCTCGCGACCGTGCAGCACCTTGTCCCGGTCCCGGCGCTGAAGGCCGAGGCAGATCCGCTTGGTGATGATGAACGCGATGACCGGACCGACGAAGAACCCGACGCGGGCGAACCACGTGATGTTGTTGATCGACAGGTGGAAGTACTGCGCGAACATGTCGTTTCCACCGGCGATGAGCAGGATGACGTACCACGTCAGCCAGGCCACACCGAAGGCCGTACGGGTCGGGACGTTGCGCGGGCGGTCCAGGATGTGGTGCTCGCGCTTGTCCCCGGTGACCCAGGACTCGATGAACGGGTACACCGCGATCGTGGCCAGCACCAGCGGGAAGATCACCAGCGGGATGAACACGCCCAGGACGAGCGTGTGGCCCCAGAGGTTGATCTCCCAGCCGGGCATCGCACGGATGAGGCCCTCGGAGAAGCCCATGTACCAGTCGGGCTGCGCACCGGTGGACACGTGGTCCGGCCGGTAGGGGCCGAGCGCCCAGATCGGGTTGATCGAGGCGATCGCCGCGATGGCCGCGATGACACCGAAGACCAGGAAGAAGAAGCCTCCGGCCTTGGCCATGTAGACCGGCAGCAGCGGCATGCCGACGACGTTGTTGTTCGTCTTGCCGGGACCCGCGAACTGGGTGTGCTTGTGGTAGAAGACCAGGATCAGGTGGGCCACCAGCAGGCCCATCATGATGCCGGGCAGCAGCAGGATGTGGATCGAGTAGAACCGTGCGACGAAGTCGCCGCCGGGGAACTCGCCGCCGAAGAGGAAGAACGACAGGTACGTGCCGACGATCGGCACGGACAGGATCGCGCCCTCCATGAAGCGGACACCGGTGCCCGAGAGCAGGTCGTCCGGCAGGGAGTAACCGGTGAAACCGGTGAACATGCCGAGGACCAGCAGCAGGAAGCCGAAGATCCAGTTGACCTCGCGCGGCTTGCGGAACGCGCCGGTGAAGAACACGCGCATCATGTGCACGAGCATCGCCGCGACGAAGATCAGCGCCGCCCAGTGGTGGATCTGACGGATCAGCAGGCCACCGCGGACGTCGAAGCTGATGTCCAGGGTCGAGGCGAAGGCCTCGGACATCTGGACGCCCTGCATCGGCACGTACGAGCCGTGGTACACGACCTCGTTCATGCTCGGGTGGAAGAACAGCGTCAGGTACACACCCGTGAGGATGATGATGATGAAGCTGTAGAGGCAGATCTCACCCAGCATGAAGGACCAGTGGTCCGGGAAGATCTTGCGCATGTTGGACTTGGCCAGGCTGTAGATGCCCAGGCGTCCGTCGGCCCAGTCGGCCACCCGTTCGCCCTTGGAGGGCGCCGGGCGCTTCGTGTCGGTGGCAGTGCTCATCCGCGCTCCCAGAATGCAGGACCGACGGGCTCGTCGAAGTCGCCGAGCGCTTCGAGGAAGCCTTCACCGTTCACGCCGATCCGCAGCTGCGGAAGCGCGTGGCCGGCCGGACCGAAGATGACTCGGGCGCCGTCGGAGAGGTCGAAGGTGGACTGGTGGCACGGGCAGAGCACGTGGTGGGTCTGCTGCTCGTACAGGCTGATCGGGCAGCCGACGTGGGTGCAGATCTTCGAGTAGGCCACGATGCCCTCGTGGGACCACTCGAGTTCCTGCTTGTCCTTGATGTCCTCCGGCTTGATGCGGACGATCATCAGGGCGGCCTTGGCGATCTGCGTCTGGAAGTCGTGCTGGTCCTCCTCCAGGCCCTCGGGCCTGGCGAAGGTCAGCGAACCGACCAGCACGTCCTCGGGACGCAGCGGCTCGTTCGTGTTGTCGTTGATGAGCAGCTTGCCCCGGCTCCACACGGTCTTGCGCAGCTTCTTCTCGGGCAGCGGGCCCAGGTCGCGCATGATCATGAGAGCGGAGAGCGGCAGCATCGACAGCGCGCCCAGCATGGTGTTGCGGATCAGCGGACGCCGGGCGATGCCCGACTCCTGGGCGCCGTCCGCGAAGTCCTGCATGACCTTCGCCTTGAGCTCCGGCGGGGCCGCGATCTCGTGGCGCTCGTCGGCGACCTCGACGTCGGACATCAGGGTGCGGGCCCAGTGGACCGCGCCCGCGCCGATGCAGAAGAGGGCCGTGCCCAGGGTCAGACCGAGCGCGAAGTTCAGCGCGCTCACCTTCCCGATCGGGAAGATGTAGACGATCTTGTCGACCGGGAAGGTCACGTACGAGGCGATGAAGCCGATCGTGGCCAGCATCGACAGCGTGAACAGCATCGCCACGGTGCGCTCGGAGCGCTTCGCGGCCCGCTCGTCGATGTCCTGGATACGGGGCTTGTGGACCGGCAGGCCCGGGTCGGCGAACGGATCGTCCGCGACGGTTACGCCACCGTGGTGCGCGTCGCCCTGCTCGCTCGGCAGGTGCTTCTCTTCGGGAATGTCTTGGCTACTCATGACTTCTTGGCCTTAGCGGTGTGGGCCGCGACCCAGACGGCGACAGCGATCAGCGCACCCAGGCCGAAGATCCAGCCGAACAGACCCTCGGAGACGGGGCCGAGGCCACCGAGCTTGAGACCACCGGGGCTGGTCGACTTATCGCCGTTCACGTGCTGGAGGTACGCGATGATGTCCTTCTTCTCCTTCGTCGGCATGGTGCTGTCCGGGAAGGAGGGCATGTTCTGCGGGCCGGTGAGCATGGCCTCGTAGATGTGCTTCGGCTCGACGCCCTCGAGGTTCGGGGCGTACTTGCCGTTCGTCAGCGCGCCGCCTTCGCCGGTGAAGTTGTGGCACTGCGCGCAGTTGTTGCGGAAGAGCTCACCACCCCTGGCGATGTTGGCGCCCGCCGGGTCGTACTGCTTCTCGGTCGGCACGGCGGGGCCGGCGCCCAGGGAGGCGATGTACGCGGCGAGCTGGTCGATCTGGGCCTGGTCGTAGATGACCGGCTTCTTCGGCACCTGCACGCCGGGCTGCTGGGCGGGCATGCGGCCCGTGCTCACCTGGAAGTCGACGGCCGCGGAGCCGACGCCGACCAGGCTGGGGCCGTCAGTGGAACCCTGACCGCCGGTTCCGTGGCAGCTTGCGCAACCCACGGCGTAGAGCTTCTTGCCCTCCTCGATGGCGAGGGACTGGGCGGTTTCATCGGCCTGCGCCTTGCCCGCGGGGGCGAAGGCGGCGTACAGCCCCCCAGTGGCCGCCAGCGCGAGGAGTAGAACGACGACCGCCGCCAGCGGATGGCGTCGTCGTGCGGAGAGCTTTTTCACGGATTACCCCGGTGTCAGGATCTTCTGCGTCGGTGTTTCTGGATGGAGTGCCGGGTCTGGCCCGGTGACGTGTTCGCTACTTGATCAGGTAGATCGTCGCGAAGAGGCCGATCCAGACGACATCGACGAAGTGCCAGTAGTAGGACACGACGATGGCCGACGTGGCCTGTTCGTGGGTGAACCTCTTGGCCGCGTACGTCCGGCCGAGGACCAGCAGGAAGGCAATGAGACCGCCTGTCACGTGCAGACCGTGGAAGCCGGTGGTCAGGTAGAACACCGAGCCGTACGGACCTGACTTGAGAGACATGCCCTCGTGCTTGACCAGCTCGGTGTACTCGAACACCTGGCCGCCAATGAAGATCGCACCCATGACGAATGTGATCATGAACCACGACCGGAGCTTCTTCACGTCACCGCGCTCTGCGGCGAATACGCCGAGCTGGCAGGTGAGGGAGGAAAGCACCAGGATCGTCGTGTTCGTCGCCGAGAAGGGCAGATTCAAGGCCGAAGCCTGCTCTGTCCAGTACTCGGCACCTGTCACGGATCGCAGGGTGAAGTACATCGCGAAGAGGGCCGCGAAGAACATCAGCTCGGAACTCAACCAGATGATGGTTCCGACGCTGACGAGGTTCGGCCGGTTGACCGTCGGGTGCGCGTGCCCGGTATCTACTGTCGTTGCTGTCGCCACGACCGACATTATGTCGGTCGCTTATCCCGCCCTCACCCCGGGGGGTGCCGTTCGGAGTGTCAGGGGGGTGTGCAAGGCCCGAACGGCCCATCAGATCGGCCCCCGGACCTTCGGCGGCGAGGCTGTGCGAACCGATGTTGACACCGGGTCGGACGGAGTAGCATCCCGCGCAACATCAACGTGATTCACGGCACCGTGGAGGAACGAAATGCGGTCGACTGCACGGGTTCTGGTCTACAGCGACGACGCGGGCACGCGCGAGCAGGTGCGGCTGGCGGCCGGGCGCAGGCCGGCCGCGGACCTGCCGCCGGTCGAGTTCGTGGAATGCGCCACGCTCCCGGCCGTCCTGAGCGAGCTGGACGCGGGCGGGATCGACGTGTGCGTGCTGGACGGCGAGGCGGTCCCGGCCGGCGGCATGGGCGTGTGCCGGCAGATCAAGGACGAGATCTTCCGGTGCCCTCCGGTGCTGCTCCTGATGGGGCGTCCGCAGGACGCCTGGCTGGCCACCTGGAGCCGCGCGGACGCCGCGGTGACCCTGCCGGTCGATCCGGTGGAGTTCGCGGACGCCCTGGCGGGCCTGGTGCGCTCCCGGCTGTCCTCGGCCGCCTGAGGCACGGTCGCCACCGGCGCGCCGTCATCCGTACGACGGACTTCGGCGCGCCGGTGGCGGGGCGTACGGGGCGGCTTGCGGGGCCGGGGGCCCGCGCGCGGAGCGCGGGCCCGCCGGGCTCAGACCTGCGGGCGCAGCCGGGCCTGGTCGACCGGACTGCGGCCTTCCTGGGTGCCCTTGAGGAGGGCGCTGCCGTCGCGCCACTCCTTCCAGTCCAGGTTCCAGTCGCCGAAGCCGTTGCCGAACGGCTCCATGTCGTCGCCGATGCTGTTGATCACGCGGACGATGTCGCCCTCGGTGATGTTCTCGTAGAACCAGGCGGCGTTGCTCGTGCTCATGCCGGTGCAGCCGTGGCTGACGTTCTCGGAGCCCTGCGAGCCCACGGACCACGGCGCGGCGTGCACGTATTCACCACTCCAGGTGACACGGGTCGCGTAGTAGACGGGCAGGTTGTAGTACTCGCTGCCGCCGATGCCGACGGTGTCGCCGCGCATCTGGACGAAGTACTGCTTGCCGAGCACCACCTTGACCCCGTTGCGGGTGGAGAATCCGGGCTTTCCGGTGGTCACCGGAATGGTGTTGATCACTTCTCCGTTGCGCTCGAACGTCAGGTAGTGCGAGGAGGCGTCGGTGGTGACCTCGACCCGGTCGCCGATCTCCAGCGTCAACGGCGTGGCGGCGGCCCCGTGGAGCTCGTCGTTGATCTTGATGCCCTCCAGATTGCTCCGTACGGAGACCGTGGAGTGCGCGGGCCAGTAATCCTTCGGGCGGAAGTGCAGGTTCTTGTCGTCCACCCAGTGCCAGGCGCCCTCGACGCCCGGCGGCGTGCTGACGACCAGGCCCCGCTCCACGATCGCCCGGGCGGCCTTGTCCGTGACGGGCTCGTTGAGTACGGCCGTGAGGGGCTGTCCGACGCCGTACTTGCCCTCGTCCGGGCCGAATTCGACCTTGAGGACCTTCTCGGCCGGAGTGGTCTTGAACGTCAGCCTGCGCTGCCCCGGAGCGCCCCGCTCGTCCTCGGTGTTCACCAGGACCGTGTACTGGACGCCGGCGGCCATCGGGGCGGTGCTGTGCCACCGGTCGCCCTTGGCGCTCAGCTCGCCCGCGAGCCGGCGGCCCTGGGAGTCCACGGCGGACACGTCGGTGATCCGGCTGCCGCCGGTGCCCTTGGCGGTGATCTCCAGGGGCTTCTCGGGGTCGACGGGCCGGCCGTCGGGCGGCTGGTTGAAGACGACCTGGTCGCCCGCGTCGTACGGGCGGGCTGACAGCGGGTTGTCTCCGGGCCCGCAAGCGGTGGCGCCGGCCCCGAGGGACGCCACCAGCACGGAGCAGCTGAGTACCGTCCAAAGACGCGGTGAGTGCTTCATGGAGTCAACGCTATGAAGGTATGACCATTACTGCGCGTGGGGTGACTCCAAACGAGGGGCCCGGACTCCTCCATCGGAGGTGTCCGGGCCCCAGGTCCTGTTCTGCTGCGGTCCTACTGGTTCTGGTTCTCACCGCGGTAGTACTCGTACACCCAGCCCCACAGGCCGATCAGGATGATCGGGGCCGAGAAGTACATGAGCCACCAGCCGAAGACGACGCCCAGGAACGCGAAGGCACCGCCGATGGCCAGCGAGAGCGGCTGCCAGCTGTGCGGGGAGAAGAACCCCAGCTCGCCCGCCTCGTCGGCGACGTCGGCCTCCAGGTTGTCCTGGGCCATCTCGTCCACGCGCTTGGCCGTGAAGGCCAGGTAGTAGCCGATCATGACGCTCAGGCCGAAGGCCAGGAAGAGCGCGGTGGTTCCGACGGGCTCCTTCGACCACACGCCGTACACGACGGCCATGATCAGGATGAAGAAGGAGAGCCAGAGGAACATCTTGCCCTGGATCTTCACTTGCCGGCCTCCTTGCCACCGGTGACGGCCTTGGCGGCGACGCTGTGGTCCTCGAGGTGGTCGAGGGCTGCGATCTCAGGGTGGTGCAGGTCGAACGCCGGGGACTCGGAACGGATCCGCGGCAGGGTGAGGAAGTTGTGCCGCGGCGGCGGGCAGGACGTCGCCCACTCCAGCGAACGGCCGTAGCCCCACGGGTCGTCGACCTCGACCTTCTTGCCGTACTTCGCCGTCTTCCAGACGTTGTACATGAACGGCAGCATCGACATGCCCAGCAGGAACGAGCTGATCGTCGAGATCGTGTTCAGGGCGGTGAAACCGTCGGCCGCGAGGTAGTCCGCGTAACGGCGCGGCATGCCCTCGGCGCCCAGCCAGTGCTGCACCAGGAACGTGCCGTGGAAGCCGATGAACAGCGTCCAGAAGGTGATCTTGCCGAGGCGCTCGTCCAGCATCTTGCCCGTGAACTTCGGCCACCAGAAGTGGAAGCCGGCGAACATCGCGAACACCACGGTGCCGAAGACGACGTAGTGGAAGTGCGCGACGACGAAGTACGAGTCGGAGACGTGGAAGTCCATCGGGGGCGAGGCCAGGATGACGCCGGTCAGACCACCGAAGGTGAAGGTGACCAGGAAGCCGATCGTCCAGAGCATCGGGGTCTCGAAGGACAGCGAGCCCTTCCACATGGTGCCGATCCAGTTGAAGAACTTCACACCGGTCGGTACCGCGATCAGGAAGGTCATGAAGGAGAAGAACGGCAGCAGCACACCGCCGGTGACGTACATGTGGTGGGCCCACACGGTCACGGAGAGGCCGGCGATCGCGATCGTCGCACCGATCAGACCGATGTAACCGAACATCGGCTTGCGGGAGAAGACCGGGATGATCTCGGACACGATTCCGAAGAACGGCAGGGCGATGATGTACACCTCTGGGTGTCCGAAGAACCAGAAGAGGTGTTGCCAGAGCAATGCTCCGCCGTTGGAGGCGTCGAATACGTGGGCGCCGAACTTGCGGTCGGCCTCCAGCGCGAAGAGCGCGGCGGCCAGGACCGGGAAGGCGAGCAGGACCAGGACACCGGTCAGCAGCACGTTCCAGGTGAAGATCGGCATGCGGAACATCGTCATGCCGGGAGCGCGCATGCAGATGATCGTGGTGATGAAGTTGACCGAGCCGAGGATCGTGCCGAAGCCGGAGAAGGCCAGACCCATGATCCACATGTCGGCGCCGATGCCCGGCGAGCGGACCGCGTCCGACAGCGGGGAGTAGGCGAACCAGCCGAAGTCGGCGGCGCCGTTCGGCGTCACGAAGCCGGCCACCGCGATGGTCGAGCCGAAGAGGTACAGCCAGTACGCGAACATGTTCAGCCGCGGGAACGCCACGTCGGGCGCGCCGATCTGCAGCGGCATGATCCAGTTCGCGAAGCCCGCGAAGAGCGGGGTGGCGAACATCAGCAGCATGATCGTGCCATGCATGGTGAACGCCTGGTTGAACTGCTCGTTCGAAATGATCTGCGTACCCGGACGAGCCAGCTCGGCGCGCATGAGGAGCGCCAGCAGACCGCCGATGAGGAAGAACGCGAACGAGGTGACCAGGTACATCGTGCCGATGGTCTTGTGGTCGGTAGTGGTCAGCCACTTCACGACGACATTGCCCGGCTGCTTGCGCCGCACCGGCAGCTCGTTTTCATACGAGTCGGCGGCGGCACCCTGAGGTTCGTTGAGGATGCTCACAGTTTGTTCGTCTCCGCATTCCGGGCCGGGTCAGTCTGCTTGATGCCGGCCGGGAGGAAGCCGGTCTGCCCCTTCTCGGCCAGTTCCTTGAGGTGCGCCCGGTAGGCCTCGGGCGAGACGACCTTGACGTTGAAGAGCATCCGGGAGTGGTCGACACCGCAGAGCTCGGCGCACTTGCCCACGAAGACGCCCTCTTCGGAGGGGGTGACCTCGAAGACGTTGGTGTGGCCCGGGATCACGTCCTGCTTGAAGAGGAACGGGACCACCCAGAAGGAGTGGATGACGTCGTTCGACGACAGGATGAAGCGGACCTTCTCGCCCTTGGGGAGCCAGAGGGTCGGCCCCGGGTTGCCCGTCTCCAGGTTCCGGTCGCCGGGAACGCCCTTCTCGTAGACGCCCTCGGCGCCCGCGGGGAATTCCTTGGTGAAGCGGTCCGGGATGTTGGCGAGCTGCTTGGGGACCTCGCCGCCCTTCGGGGTCGCCGCGTCTCCGTCGACGTTCTCGACGTAGTTGAAGCCCCAGCTCCACTGGAAGCCGACCACGTTGATCGTGTGCGCCGGCTTGGGGCTCAGCGCGAGCAGCTTCGACTCGTCACGCGCGGTGAAGTAGAAGAGCACCGAGACGATGATGAGCGGGACCACGGTGTACAGCGCCTCGATGGGCATGTTGTACCGGGTCTGCGGGGGGACCTCCACCTTCGTCCGGCTGCGCCGGTGGAAGATGACGCTCCAGATGATCAGGCCCCAGACCAGGATGCCCGTGATGAGGGCAGCTGCCCACGACCCCTGCCACAGGGACAGGATGCGAGGCGCCTCCTCCGTGACCGGATAGGGCATTCCGAGCCGGGGGAAGTCTTGCCAGTTGTACGAGCAACCAGTGGCGGTCGCCAGGACCGCGCCCGCAGTCAGCGCCTGCAGCAGCTTCCGCCGCATCGGGCGCCGCGGCGAGCGGTCGGAGCCGTAGGGACTCACGTAGCGCCTTCCCGAGAGTCTCGGCCCGCGCGGCCGGCCGCGGCCGTATTCGGGTCGGTCGCCGGCCCTGACGCAGGCAGGGGTTTGGATGTTTATGCGGACCAAACCCTACTGGACGCTATTTGGGGTCGCGCGGGGAGGGTGCCCAACGCGCCGCTACTGCCCCCGAAGGGATGGATCCGCCGTACGGGGGACGGCCCAACACCCCCTGAACGGAGCCCTCCGGAGGCCATCTGACGGCCCCTGACCTCGAAGACTCCCGGCCGCCGGTTAGCGTGGCCGGATGCCCTACTTCGACACCGCGTCCGCCGCTCCCCTGCACCCCGTGGCCCGGCAGGCGTTGCAGGCCTCCCTGGACGAGGGCTGGGCGGATCCCGCCCGGCTCTACCGGGAGGGCCGGCGCGCCCGGCTGCTGCTGGACGCCGCGCGGGAGGCGGCGGCGGAGGCCGTGGGCTGTCGCCCCGACGAGCTCGTGTTCACTCCTTCGGGGACGCACGCGGTTCACACGGGGGTCGCGGGGGCGCTCGCCGGGCGCCGGCGTGTCGGCGGTCATCTGGTCGTATCGGAGGTCGAACACAGTTCTGTACTCCACGCGGCGGACGCGCACGAGGCCGCCGGGGGGATGGTGACGCGGGTCCCGGTGGACCGCGCGGGCGCGGTCTCCCCGTCCGGGTACGCCGGCGCACTCGGCCCGTCGACGGCCCTGGCCTGCCTCCAGTCGGCCAACCACGAGGTGGGCACCGTCCAGCCGGTGGCGGAGGTGGCCGAGGTCTGCGCGGCGGCCGGGGTGCCGCTGCTGGTGGACGCGGCCCAGTCGCTGGGCTGGGGTCCCGTGGAGGGTGGCTGGTCGGTGCTGACCGCCAGTGCGCACAAATGGGGCGGTCCGGCGGGAGTCGGACTGCTGGCCGTCCGCAAGGGGGTCCGCTTCTCTCCCCAATTCCCCGCGGACGAGAGGGAGTCCGGCCGCTCCCCCGGCTTCGTGAACCTCCCGGCCGTCGTGGCGGCGGCGGCCTCGCTGCGGGCCGTACGGGCCGAGGCCGAAGCGGAGGCGGCCCGGCTGCGGGTCCTGGTGGACCGCATCCGGCGGCGGGTGGCCCGGCTGGTGCCGGACGTGGAGGTGGTCGGGGACCCGGAGCGGCGGCTGCCGCACCTGGTCACCTTCTCCTGCCTGTACGTCGACGGCGAGACGTTGCTGCACGAGCTGGACCGGGCGGGCTACTCCGTCTCCTCCGGCTCCTCCTGCACCAGCTCCACGCTGACCCCGAGTCATGTGCTCCGGGCCATGGGCGTGCTGTCGGAGGGCAACGTACGGGTCTCCCTGCCCCGGGGGACGACGGCGCAGGAGGTGAACGGCTTCCTGGAGGTCCTGCCGGGGGTGGTGGCGGGGGTCCGCGCCACGCTCGGCGTGGTCGAACCGGCCGCCGGGGCGCCGCCGGTGTCGGACGCGCTGGAGATCGACGCGCTGGGCCTGCGCTGCCCCCAGCCGGTGATCGAGCTGGCCCGCGCGATCGGTACGGTCCCGGTCGGCGGCACCGTCACCGTCCTGTCGGACGACGAGGTGGCCCGCCTGGACATCCCGGCCTGGTGCGCGATGCGCGGCCACGCGTACGTGGGCGAGGCCCCGCGCGCGGCGGGGGTCGCGTACACGGTCCGCCGACGGGTGTGAGTCCCGGCCCGCCGGCGTCCGTGCCCGGGAGGGTTACGCCGCCAGGTGGGCGCGGACCTCGGCGGCCGCGTCCTCGCCGTACGCCTTGGTGAAGCGCTCCATGAAGTGGGCGCGGGCCAGGGTGTACTCCTGCGTGCCCAGCGTCTCGATCACGAGCGTGGCCAGCATGCAGCCGATCTGCGCCGACCGCTCCAGGCCCACGCCCCAGCCGAGGCCGGTGAGGAAGCCCGCGCGGAAGGCGTCGCCGACGCCCGTCGGGTCCACCTTCGCCGTCTCCTCCGGGCAGCCGACCACGATCGGCTCCTCGCCGACCCGCTCGATGCGCACGCCCCGGGAGCCCAGAGTGGTCACGCGCGTGCCGACCTTCGCCAGGATCTCCGCGTCCGTCCAGCCCGACTTCGACTCGATCAGGCCCTTCTCGTACTCGTTCGAGAAGAGGTAGGTCGCGCCCTCCATCAGGGTGCGGATGTTCTCGCCGTCCATCCGGGCGATCTGCTGCGAGAAGTCCGCCGCGAACGGGATCCCGCGCGTGCGGCACTCCTCCGTGTGGCGCAGCATCGCCTCGGGGTCGTCGGCGCCGATGAGGACGAGGTCGAGCCCGCCCACCCGGTCCGCGACCGCCTTCAGCTCGATGAGGCGGGCCTCGCTCATGGCGCCCGTGTAGAAGGAGCCGATCTGGTTGTGGTCGGCGTCCGTGGTGCACACGAAGCGCGCGGTGTGCAGCACCTCGGAGATGCGCACCGAGTCGGTGTCGACGCCGTGCCGCTCCAGCCACGCGCGGTACTCGTCGAAGTCGTAGCCGGCCGCGCCGACCAGGATCGGGCGGGTGCCGAGCTGGCCCATGCCGAAGCAGATGTTCGGGCCGACGCCGCCCCGCCGGACGTCGAGGTTGTCGACGAGGAAGGAGAGGGAGACCGTGTGCAGCTGGTCCGCGACCAGCTGGTCGGCGAAGCGGCCGGGGAAGGTCATGAGGTGGTCGGTGGCGATGGAGCCGGTGACTGCGATACGCACGGCGTGGACGCTCCTGCGGAGGACGGCGAGGGGGACAGTCAAAACTACCCCGGTCGCCGACCGGTCGCCGACCGCACGAAACTCCCCCGTAGTAGGTCTTTCCTCCCCCGCCGCACCGTGCCTACCGTGCCCCATGACCTACACCGATGGTTTCGGGTACGCGGGCATGCCGAATGAAGGTGCCGAGAAGGGCGCCGACGCGGCGCGGCCCGGCTTCGCGCGGCTGCTGGGCGACTGCGCCAGGATGGCCCCGCACTGGGCGGTCGCGGCGGACCCCCGGCCGGACCGGGTGGCGCCCTCGCAGATCCACGGGATCAGCGTCCCGCCGGCCTCCGCCCGCCTGATCGCCTCGACGGCCGAGTACGGGGACTAGGCGGTGTCTTTCGGATCCGGGCCCGCCATGATCCGAAAGACACGGCCCAGGGGCGGAACCGGTTCGCCCGCTGTTCCGTCACAGCCCCGTCAGCCAACGCGGCGAGGGCGAAGGAGCAAGCGGTGACCAGCGAACAACCCGACACATCACGCGGCACACGGCGGCGGCCGGCCTGGGCCATCGGCTCGATCGCGGCCGCCGTCCTGATCGCGGGCGGCGGTACGGCGTACTGGGCGGCCGCGGCCTCCGACGACGGCGGGAGCGGCGCGCGTACGGGCGACAGCGCGGCCTCGGCGCCCCGCGTGGCGCCGAGCCCCTCGGGGCCGGGCATCGCCCCCGGCGAGCCGGACCCGCACGGCGGCGGGGTCACCTACCGGGCCGACGTGAAGCTCCCCGACGCCCCCGCGGCGACGGCGCCCGCCTTCGCCGCGAGCGGTGAGGTGAGCGCGGAGGAGGCGGGCCGCCTCGCGACGGCCCTCGGCCTCCCGGGGACCCCGCGGCTCACCGGGGAGACCTGGCAGGCCGGGGAGGGCGGCGACGGTTCCGGGCCCCGGCTCACGGTGAACCACAAGGCTCCCGGCACGTGGAACTTCTCCCGCTTCCAGGGGACGGGCGGCCAGGGCGCGGGCGGCGCCGGTGACGACTGCAAGCGCGGCAAGGACACCTGCGGCCCGGCCACCCTCCCCCAGGCGGACGGCGGCGCCGGCGGCGCCGCGGAGGCCAAGGGCGGCACCCCGGTGAGCGAGGAGGCGGCCAAGGCCGCCGCCGCCCCGGTGCTCGCGGCGCTCGGTCAGGGCGGGGCCAAGCTGGACGCCCGGCTCACGCAGGGCTCCGTACGGGTGGTGACGGCGGACCCGGTGATCGGCGGGCTGCCCACCCAGGGCTGGACCACGAAGATCAGCGTGGGCGGGGACTCCCAGGTGGTGGCGGGCAGCGGTGAGCTGAAGGCGCCCGTGCGCGCGGCGGAGCAGCCGGTGGTCGGGGCCGTGGAGGCGCTGGCCCGGCTGAACCGGGCCTCGGGCGGGTCCGGCGGTACGGACCCGGGGCCCAGCGGCTGCGCGAGCGCGGTCCCGCTGTCCCCGGACAACCCGGTCGGCCCCGGGGACACGCCGCCCTGCAACCCGGAGCCGCGGCCGATGAAGCCGCCGCGGACCGAGACGGTGAAGGGCGCGGTGCTCGGGCTGGCCCCGGGGACCGTGGACGGGGCGCGCGGGCTGGTCCCGGCCTGGCTGTTCGAGGTGGCGGGGAGCAACGGCGGGCCCGGCCGCACCGTGGTCCAGCCAGCCGGTCAGGACGCCGCGGGGACGCCGCCGGCCCCCAAGGGGGCGCGAACCGTGCCGGGGTTCTCGTACCAGGAGGCCGACCGGAAGCTGACCGTGAACTTCTGGGGCGGAGTGTGCAGCACGTACGCCCTGGAGGCCCGGGAGGAGGCCGGATCGGTGACGGTGCGGATCACGGACACCCCGAACGAGCCGGGGCGGTCCTGCATCATGATCGCCCAGGACATGACGGTGTCGGCGACCCTCCAGCAGCCGCTCGGCGAGCGCAAGGTGATCGACGCCACGTCGGGCAAGCCGCTCCCCCGGCAGTAACCCGGCCGCACGACGAGAGGCCCCCGGCGCCGATGGCGCCGGGGGCCTCCCGTGTGTCCGTACTCGCTTCGGGTTTAGCTGAAGGAGTCGCCGCAGGCGCAGGAGCCCGTGGCGTTCGGGTTGTCGATGGTGAAGCCCTGCTTCTCGATGGTGTCGACGAAGTCGATCGAGGCACCGTGCAGGTACGGGGAGCTCATCCGGTCCGTGACGACCTTCACGCCGTCGAAGTCCTTGACGACATCGCCGTCGAGGGAGCGCTCGTCGAAGAAGAGCTGGTAGCGCAGGCCGGAGCAGCCGCCGGGCTGGACGGCGACGCGGAGCGCCAGGTCATCGCGGCCTTCCTGCTCCAGGAGGGTCCTGACCTTCTCGGCGGCGGCGTCGGACAGGAGGATGCCGTCGCTCACAGTGGTCTTGTCGTCCTGTACGGACATCTGCATTCACTCCCGAAGTGGGCGGCTCCCCACCCAAGGCGGGGAAACGTCGGACTCTTGCCGTCGATGGCAACGAGCGGGGCCGGGGATTCATTCCGGACCCGACGCATGTTTCAGATTTCCATGCTCGCACACCCTCGTCGGGAGGTGGACCTGACGGACCCGGCGCTTCCCCGCGGGCGAATTCGTCACATCGACACTATCGGCATCGTCAAAGTGACGTGAAGGAGCTATGATAGATAACGTCAAATAGACGAGAAGTCGAACCCTGCTTCGGAAGCCCCTCTTCGGAAGCCCTTGTCGCGGAACAGAAAGGGTGCGTGTCGTGACCACCGCCCAGCCTTTGGACGTCCAGCCGACGCCCCTCGCCCTGCTGCTGCTCGGCCGCGAGGCCGACCCCAAGAGCGAGCGCGGGGTGGAGTGCCCCGGCGACCTGCCGTCGCCGTCGGACCCGGACCTGGTCGCGCGCGCCCGCGCGGCGAAGGAGAAGCTCGGGGACAAGGTCTTCATCCTCGGCCACCACTACCAGCGCGACGAGGTGATCGAGTTCGCCGACGTCACCGGCGACTCCTTCAAGCTGGCCAAGGACGCGGCCGCCAGGCCGGAGGCCGAGTACATCGTCTTCTGCGGCGTCCACTTCATGGCGGAGTCCGCAGACATCCTGACCTCGGACGACCAGAAGGTCGTCCTTCCGGACCTGGCCGCCGGCTGCTCGATGGCCGACATGGCCACCGCCGAGCAGGTCGCCGAGTGCTGGGACGTGCTGACCGAGGCCGGCGTGGCCGGTGCGACGGTCCCCGTCTCGTACATGAACTCCTCCGCCGACATCAAGGCGTTCACCGGCAAGCACGGCGGCACGATCTGCACCTCCTCCAACGCCAAGAAGGCCCTGGAGTGGGCCTTCGAGCAGGGCGAGAAGGTGCTCTTCCTGCCGGACCAGCACCTGGGCCGCAACACCGCCGTCCGCGACATGGGCATGTCCCTGGACGACTGCGTGCTCTACAACCCGCACAAGCCGAACGGCGGCCTGACCGCCCAGCAGCTACGCGACGCCAAGATGATCCTGTGGCGCGGGCACTGCTCGGTGCACGGCCGGTTCTCGGTCGACTCGGTCAACGACGTGCGCGCCCGCATCCCCGGCGTGAACGTCCTCGTCCACCCCGAGTGCAAGCACGAGGTCGTGGCGGCCGCGGACTACGTCGGCTCGACGGAGTACATCATCAAGGCGCTGGAGGCGGCCCCGGCCGGCTCCAAGTGGGCCATCGGCACCGAGCTGAACCTCGTCCGCCGTCTGGCGAATCGATTCGCCGCACAGGACAAGGAGGTCGTCTTCCTCGACAAGACGGTCTGCTTCTGCTCGACGATGAACCGCATCGACCTCCCCCACCTGGTGTGGACCCTGGAGTCCCTGGCCGAGGGCACCCTCGTCAACCAGATCCAGGTCGACAAGGAGACCGAGAGCTTCGCGAAGCTGGCACTGGAGCGCATGCTCGCCCTCCCGTAGCCCCCGCCGTACGCCCGAAGGGCCGCCCCTCGTTCGAGGGGGCGGCCCTTCGGTGTCTGCCGTGCCTTACGTCAGACCTTGGCCGGGGGCTCCTCGTCGAAGGCCCCGTCCGGGGCCGGCACCACCGTCAGGCGGGCCGTGCGCCTGGCCTCGCGCTTCGCGCGGCGGCGCTCCTTGCGGAGCTCGATCATCGTGTAGAGGGTCGGCACCAGGAGCAGGGTCAGCAGGGTCGAGCTGACCAGCCCGCCGATCACCACCACGGCGAGCGGCTGCGAGATGAACCCGCCCCCGCCGGTGACGCCGAGCGCCATCGGGAGCAGCGCGAAGATCGTCGCGAGGGCCGTCATGAGGATCGGGCGCAGCCGGTGGCGTCCGCCCTCGATGACGGCTTCGACCACGCCGAGGCCCTGGGCCCGGTACTGGTTGACCAGGTCGATCAGGACGATCGCGTTGGTCACGACGATGCCGATGAGCATCAGCATGCCGATCATCGCCGGGACGCCCAGCGGGGTGCCGGTCACCAGGAGCAGGCCGAGCGCGCCGGTCGCCGCGAACGGGATGGAGACCAGCAGGACCAGCGGCTGGACGAGCGAGCGGAACGTGGCCACCAGCAGCATGAAGACGATCGCGACGGCGGCGAGCATGGCCAGGCCCAGGGAGGCGAACGCGTCGTCCTGGTCCGAGGAGACGCCGCCTATGGTGGCCGTGGCCCCCTCGGGCAGGTCCAGCGCCTTGATCTTCGTCTGGAGCTCGGCGCCGATCGCGCCGGTGTTGTCGCCGACCGGCTTCGCGGTGACGGTCGCGGCGCGGGCGCCGTCGATCCGGGTCATAGAGACCGGGCCGGGGACCTCCTTGACCTCGGCCACGTCGCCGAGCTTGACCGGGCCGACCGGGAGCGCCTGGAGCTCGGCCAGGGTGGTGGCCGGGTGCGCGGACTTGATGACCACGTCCCGCTCGGTGTTGTCCAGTACGGCCTTGCCCGCCGGGGTGCCCCGTACGGCCTGGGCGACGATCGCGCCGAGGGCGGCCTGGTTCAGGCCCGCCTCGGCGGCCTTCGGGGTGGCGGTCACCGAGATCCGGGGGACGGACTGGGAGAGGTCGCTCTGTACGTCGGTGACGTGGTCGAGGGTGGCCACCTCGGCCCGGACCGGCTCGGCGGCCTTGGCGAGGACGTCCGCCTGGCCGGCCTTGACGACGACGCTCAGGTTCTGGCTGCCGAAGCCGCCGCCCGCCGAGATGGCGGTGTCGCCGATGCCGTCGAGCTTGCCGAGGGCGTCCTCGATGCGCTGCTTGACGCCCTCGGAGTCGCCGGCGTCCTCCAAGGTGACCTGGTAGGAGGCCTGGTTGGAGCCCGTACCGCCGCCGAAGGCGGCCAGGAAGCCGGAGGAGCCGACCGTGACCTGGTAGTCCTTGACGCCCTTGACCTCGGTCAGGGCCTTCTCGACCTTGCGGCTCGCCTCGTCGGAGGCGGCCAGCGAGGTGCCCGGGGGCAGCTGCTGCTTGACCGTCAGGACGCTCTGCTCCCCCTGGTCGAAGAAGTTGGTCTTCAGCAGCGGGGTCATCCCGAAGGTGGCGATGAGCACGACGACCGCGACGACGAGGGTGGCGATCCGGCGGCGCGTGACCAGGCCCAGGGCCCGTACGTAGAAGCCCTGGAGCCGGCTCCTGGCCTCCTTCTCCTCGGCCTCGCGCCGCGCCTTCTGCGGATTTTCGGCAGCGCCCTCGGGCGCGCGCAGGAACCAGTACGACAGCACCGGTACGACCGTCAGGGAGACGATCAGCGAGGCCAGCAGGGCCGCGGTGACGGTGAGGGAGAACGGGCCGAAGAACTCGCCGACCATGCCGCCGACGAAAGCGATCGGCAGGAAGACGGCGACGGTGGTGAGCGTGGAGGAGGTGACCGCGCCGGCGACCTCCTTGACCGCCGCGATGATGGCGGCCTCGCGCTCCTCGCCGTATCCGAGGTGGCGCTTGATGTTCTCCAGGACCACGATCGAGTCGTCGACGACGCGGCCGATGGCGATGGTGAGGGCGCCCAGGGTCAGCATGTTGAGGGAGAGGTCGCGCGTCCACAGCACGATCAGCGCGAGGACCACGGACAGCGGGATGGAGACCGCGGTGACCAGCGTCGAGCGCAGCGAGGCCAGGAAGACCAGGATCACGATCACCGCGAAGAGCAGGCCGAGCAGGCCCTCGGTGGTGAGGCTGGAGATGGACTTGGCGACGGGCGGGCCCTGATCGCTGACGACGGTCAGCTCGGCGCCGGCGCCGAGCGCGGAGCGCAGCTCGGGCAGCTTGTCCCGGACGGCGTCGGAGATCGCGACGGCGCTGCCGTCCTTGTCCATGGTGAGGACGAGGGCGAGGCTCGGCCTGCCGTTGGTCCGGGTCAGGGAGACGGCCTTGGCGGGCTCCTGCGTGACGGCGGCTACGTCGGCCAGGCGCACGGCCGGCTTGCCGGGGCCGCCTCCGAGGCGCAGTTCCTGAAGCTGGGCGAGGGAGGTGTAGCCGCCGCCGACGCGGACGGTCCGGTTCTTGCCGGCCTCGTCGAAGGAACCGGCGGGGACGGTCGCGCCGCCCGCCTGGAGGGCCTGGGCGAGCGCGGCGCCGTCGAGGCCGGCCGCCGCCAGCTTGGCGCTGTCGGGGGTGACGGCGACCTGGAGGTCCTGGACCCCGTCGACGCTGACCTGGCCGACGCCCTCGATGTCCTCCAGGACGGGGACGACGGAGCGGCTGAGCTGGTCGGCGAGGGCCTGCTGGTCCTTGTCCGAGGTGACGGCCAGGACGACGGTCGGGATGTCGTCGGTGGAGCCGGCCACGACCTGCGGGTCCACCTCGGCGGGCAGCCGTACGCGGGCCCGGTTCACGGCCTGCTGGACGTCGGCGACGAGCTGCTTGGTGCCGCTGTCGCCGTAGTCGAACTTGGCCATGATGAGGGCGTTGCCCTCGCTGGCGGTGGAGGTGATGCCGGTGATGCCGTCGACGCCCTTGAGGGTGGCCTCGATCGGCTCGATGACCTGCTTCTCCACCACGTCGGGCGAGGCGCCCTGGTACGGCGCGAGCACGGACACCATCGGCAGTTCGATGGACGGCAGCAGCTGCTGCTTGAGCTGCGGGATGGCTATGGCGCCGAAGAGCAGTGCGGTGATCGACACGAGGCCGATCAGCGCTCTTTGGGCCAGGCTGAAGCGGGACAGCCAGGACATGGGTGGGATCTCTCTGCAGTGGCGTGCGCGGGGCTGGGCCTGAAGGCCGCGGGCCTTCAGCCTTCCGTACGCGCAGGCGGCGCTGCGTCGCTCCCAGGTGCCGCCTCTTTATGTGCCGCATACCGCGCCCGCAGTACGCGGCCGTACTCCGCCGCCCGCGCCGCCGGCCGAGCTCCGCTCAGTCGACCCGGGGCCGCACCAGGCCCGATTCGTAGGCGATGACCACCAGTTGGGCCCGGTCGCGGGCGCCCAGCTTGGCCATGGCCCGGTTCACGTGGGTCTTGACGGTGAGCGGGCTGACTTCGAGCCGTCCGGCGATCTCGTCGTTGGACAGGCCCGCGGCGACGTGGACGAGGACCTCGCGCTCGCGGACGGTCAGCGCGGCGAGCCGTTCGGCGTGCGCGGCGGGGGCGCCGGGGTCGGCTCCGCCGCCCTGGGCGAGGAAGGTGGCGATGAGCCCCTTGGTGGCGGCCGGGGACAGGAGCGCCTCCCCGGCGGCGGCGACGCGGATGGCGTTGAGGAGCTCGTCGGGCTCGGCGCCCTTGCCGAGGAAGCCGGAGGCGCCGGCCCGCAGGGACTGCACGACGTACTCGTCGACCTCGAAGGTCGTCAGCATGACGACGCGGACGGCGGCCAGTTCGGGATCGGCGCTGATCGTGCGGGTGGCGGCGAGCCCGTCCGTGCCGGGCATCCGGATGTCCATGAGGACCACGTCGGGCCGGGTCAGGCGGGCGAGCGCGCAGGCCTGCGCGCCGTCGGAGGCCTCTGCGACGACCTCCATGTCGGGCTCGGAGTCGACCAGCACCCTGAACGCGCTGCGCAGCAGCGCCTGGTCGTCGGCGAGCAGCACCCTGATGGGCGTCGGCGTCTCTTCCACGCCCCGCACCCTACGCGGACGCGGCCCCGGGGGTTCAGCCCAGGGCCAGGACCACGAGGGCCGTGGTCGCCGCGACCTCGGCGAGGGCGCCGAACACGTCGCCGGTGACCCCGTCGAAGCGGCGTACGCACCGGCGCAGCAGGGACTCCGCCGCCGCCAGGGCGATCAGGACCGCGCCCGCGCACTGGACGGCGGCGCCCGGCCCCACCGGCAGGGCGGCGGCCCCGGCCGAGGCGGCCACCAGTGCGGCGATCCCGGCGGCCGAGCCCGTGGGGAGCACCCCGGCGACCGCCGCCCCCAGCCCCTCGGGACGGGCCGGCGGTACGCCGTCGCGGGCGGCCAGGGTCATGGCCAGCCGGGCGGTGACGGCCGCGATGACCGTCGCGAGGGCCCCGTGGACCCAGCTCTCGGCGTAGAGGTCCGCCAGCGCACCGGCCTGGACCAGCAGCACCAGCAGCAGTGCCACCACCCCGAAGGGGCCGATGTCGGACTGCTTCATGATGCGCAGCGCCTCCCCGGCGGGCTTCGCGCTGCCCAGCCCGTCGGCCGTGTCGGCGAGCCCGTCGAGGTGCAGCCCCCGCGTCAGGGCGGCCGGTACGGCGACGGTGACGGCCGCGGCGAGCAGCGGACCGCCGCCCAGCACCAGCAGGAGCACCCCGGGCGTGGCCGCGAGTACGCCCACGACGAGCCCGGCGAGCGGGGCGCAGGCCATGCCGGTGCGGGCCGCGGGCCGGTCCCAGCGGGTGATGCGGGCGGGCAGCACGGTGAGCGTGCCGAACGCGAAGCGCACGCCGTCGCGCAGCGAGGCGCGTTCGTCGGGCGGCGTCAGCGGCGGCTCGGGCTGCTCGGAGGGCTGGTCGTCGAACGAATCTTTCATCGGCGCGAACGCTACCCGCTCACCGTGGGCGGTAAATTGCCGCATACGGGAAGAATCGGGAGCTGCCACAACAGGGGAGCCGGCGGTATGGGTCACTGGTGGTACCGGAACATCGTCGAGCCGGGCAAACTGCCGCTGCTCCTCGCCCTGCTCTCCTTCGTCCTGTCGTTCCTGATCACCCGCGTGATCACGCGGATGATCCGGGCGGGACGGGGACCGTTCAAGAACATCACCCCAGGCGGCGTGCACGTCCACCACGTGGTGCCCGGGGTCATCCTCGTGATCATCGGCGGGTTCGGGGCGGTCGGCAGCGGCGGGCGCGGGTTCGGCGCCATGCTCTCCGCCGTGATCTTCGGACTGGGCGCGGGCCTGGTGCTGGACGAGTTCGCGCTGATCCTGCACCTCGACGACGTCTACTGGAGCGAGCAGGGCCGCAAGAGCGTGGAGATCGTGGTGCTGACGGCCGCACTGGTGGCGCTGGTCCTGGGCGGTTTCCTGCCCTTAGGGGTCAACGACCTGACCTCCGAGGAGCGCCAGAGCCGCGGTCTCATCATCATGAACACCGCCACCAACTTCTTCCTGGCCCTGATCGCCCTGTGGAAGGGCAAGGCCCGCACCGCGCTCTTCGGCATGGTCATCCCGTTCGTGGCGCTGATCGGGGCGGTCCGGCTGGCCCGGCCCGGCTCCCCGTACGCGAAGAGGTTCTACGCCAAACGCCCGCGGGCCCGCGCCAAGGCCAGACTGCGCGCCTTCCGCCACGACCGGCGCTGGGCGGCCCCGCGCCGCAAGTTCGAGAACTTCATCGGCGGCACCCCGGACCCGGAGCGGGCACGGGTCTCGAAGCCGACGAAGCACTGACGGCGGGCCGCGGGAACACGGCGGCGCCCGGCCCGCCCCCGCGAAGGGGGCGGGCCGGGCGCCGGCCCGCGCGTGGGCGGCCGCAGGCACTCAGCCCGGGATCAGCCCGTCGTCGCTGAGCATCTCCCGGACCTCGTCGAGCGAGGCGTCCGGCGCGGGCAGGATCAGCTCCGACGGCTCCAGGGCGTCGTCCGGCAGCGGCGAGCCGAGCCGCCGCACGGCGTCGAGCAGCGCGCCCAGCGTCCGCCGGAAGCCCTCCTCGTCGCCCCTCTCCATCTCCGCGAGCAGGTCGTCATCCAGCTTGTTGAGCTCGGCGAAGTGGCCGTCGGCCACCTTCACCTGCCCTTCCCCCATGATGCGGACAATCATGACGGGCCCCGTCCTACTGCTTGTCGAAGCGGTGCTGGGTCTGGGGGGACTGCTGGGCGCCGCCCTGGGCACCGCCCTCGATGGCCTGCTGCTGCGCGGAGGGGCCGCCGGCCAGCTCGGCCTTCATCCGCTGGAGCTCCAGCTCCACGTCCGAACCGCCCGAGAGGCGGTCCAGCTCGGCCTGGATGTCGTCCTTGGAGCCGAGGCCGCTGCGGTCGTCGAGGGCGCCGGAGGCCAGCAGCTCGTCGATGGCCCCGGCGCGGGCCTGGAGCTGGGCCGTCTTGTCCTCGGCCCGCTGGATGGCCAGGCCGACGTCGCTCATCTCCTCGGAGATGCCGGAGAAGGACTCCGCGATCCGGGTCTGGGCCTGCGCCGCCGTGTACGTGGCCTTGATGGTCTCCTTCTTCGTACGGAAGGCGTCCACCTTGGCCTGCAGGCGCTGCGCGGCCAGCGTCAGCTTCTCCTCCTCGCCCTGGAGGGTCTGGTGCTGCACCTCCAGGTCGCTGACCTGCTGCTGGAGCGAGGCACGCCGCGACAGCGCCTCGCGGGCCAGGTCCTCACGGCCCAGCGCGAGCGCCTTGCGGCCCTGGTCCTCCAGCTTGGCGGACTGCCCCTGGAGCTGGTTGAGCTGCAGCTCCAGGCGCTTGCGGGAGGTCGCCACATCGGCGACGCCGCGGCGCACCTTCTGCAGCAGCTCCAGCTGCTTCTGGTACGAGTAGTCGAGGGTCTCGCGCGGGTCCTCGGCCCGGTCCAGGGCCTTGTTCGCCTTCGCGCGGAAGATCATCCCCATACGCTTCATGACACCGCTCATGGGCTTCGCGCGCCCCCTTCTAGACGGACTGTGCTCCAGGTCACCGACAGAGCCCACAGTACGGGCCCTGTCTCCATTACCGCACTGTTCCGGTGCGGATGCGCTCCTCCTCCAGGACGACTCCACCCCTGCCCGTGTCAGGCGCAGGGAGTAGGTGCTCCCCCGAGCGCGCCCGCCGCGAGAACCCTGCACAGGGGAAGACGCCCGCCGTTGCCGGATCGTTCCCCGGCGAAGTGGGGTACCCGGCCACGACCACGTAGGCTTGGGTTTTGTGTTTGGTAGCCGTTCCTCCAAGGAAGAGAAGGCCGCGCCCACCGACAAGGTGAGCGCCGACCTCTCGCAGCCCCGTCACCCGCAGGCCCCGAAGGGCCGCCCGACGCCGAAGCGTGCTGTGGCCCAGTCGCAGCGCAAGGCCGTCGTGGCATCGACCGGCAATCGCAAGGAGGATGCAAAGCGCGCCCGCGAGCGCCGTCGTGAAGAGATGGCCAGGCAGCGCGAGGCCCTCGCCAACGGCGACCAGCGTTATCTGCCGGCCCGTGACAAGGGCCCCGTGCGCAAGTACGTCCGCGACTACGTGGACTCCCGCTTCTCCGTCGCCGAGATGTTCCTGCCGCTGGCCGTGGTCATCCTGGTGCTGAGCATGGTGCGGGTGCCGTCCATCCAGAACATCGCCCTGCTGCTGTGGCTCGCCGTGATCGCCCTGATCCTCGTCGACTCCGTCGCGCTCGGCTTCCGGCTGAACAAGGCCCTCGCCGGCCGCTTCCCCGACGAGCCGCGCCGCGGCGCGGTGGCCTACGGCCTGATGCGCACCCTCCAGATGCGCCGGCTCCGCCTTCCGAAGCCGCAGGTCAAGCGCGGGGAACGGCCCTGACCGGAGGGAAGCCCGGAGCGTCGGGAGACGGCTTCGCGGGGGGCGCCAGGCTGTGGCTGGAGGGACTGGGCGGACTGCGCAACGCCGTCCGCCAGGAACTCGTGGGCCGGCAGGTCGACGAACAGATCGCGCACCGCTTCCCGGTCGGGCAGCGGCTGCGCGTTCTCGACGTCGGCATGGGCCAGGGCACCCAGGCGCTGCGTCTGGCACGCGCCGGGCACAAGGTCACCGGACTCGAACAGGATCCCGCGATGCTCGCCGTCGCCCGCGAGGCGCTCGCGGCCGAGCCCGCCGGGATCCGGGACCGGGTCGAGCTGCGGGAGGGCGACGGCCGGGAGACCGGCGCGCACTTCCTGCCGGGCAGTTTCGACGTGGTGCTCTGCCACGGCGTGCTGATGTACGTCCCCGAGCCCGACGCGATGCTGGCCGGGCTGGCCCGGATGCTGGCGCCGGGCGGGCTGCTGTCCCTGCTGGTGCGCAACGGCGACGCCCTCGCCATGCGGCCGGGGCTGGACGGCGACTGGTCGGCCGCTCTGGCCGCCTTCGACACCGTCGACTACACGAACCGGCTGGGTCTGGACGTACGGGCCGACCGGCTCTCCGGGCTCACGGCCACGCTGTCCGGGATCGGCGCCCCGCTGTCGTCCTGGTACGGCGTCCGCGTCTTCACCGACGGCACCGAGGCCGGCGACGGGCTGCCCCCGGACGACGAGCTGGAGCGGCTGCTGGCCGCCGAGGACCGCGCCGGGCGGACCGACCCGTACCGCGGGGTCGCCGCGCTGCTGCACCTGTGCGGCGTACGCGGCTGACCCGCCCCGCCGCGACGCGCGAGGAGCCCGGACCCGTACGGGTCCGGGCTCCTCGCGTCAGCGGTCGCCGCTCAGGCGTCCAGCGCCGAGCGCAGGCTCATCGCGTACAGCTCGGTGCCGTTGTCGTCGGACAGCTTCACCGTCTCGGCGCCGCCTTCCAGCAGCTCCTTCCACACCTCGCCGATCCAGGACTCCGCGTCGCCCTGCGTGGTGAACTCCTCCGGCTCGACCGCCGGGCTCGTCTCGGTGCCGTCGGCCGTCTCGAACCGCCACGTCCACGCCATGTCCGCCTCCGTTGCTCGTCCGCTGCTCGCACGTTCCCGCACGCTGCTCCCCTTGAGTCTGCCCGCAGAGTAGCCGGGCGCGCAGCAGTCTCGGGGACGCGGGAGGATCTTCCTGTGGAACTCACTCTGCTCGGCACCGGCACACCCGAAGGACTGCCCCGCCCCGGCTGTCCCTGCGCGGCCTGCGCGGTCTCCGTAGGCTCCCGGTCGCGCGCCGCGACATCGCTGCTCGTCGACGGTGCGCTGCTGCTCGACCTGACCCCCGGGGCGGTGCTGGCCGGCGCCCGCGCGGGGCATTCGCTGGCCGGCGTACGGCAGGTCCTGCTCACCCATCCACACGACGGGCCGCCGGTCGAGCTGCCCCCGGGACTGCCGGCCGCCGGACGGGTGCCGGACGGGCGGGAGCTCGCGGTGATCAGCGGGCACCGGGTGCGGGCGGTGCCGATGGACTCGCCGGGCACCGGGTACGAGGTGACCGGCCCGGACGGGAGCCGGCTGCTGTACCTGCCGCCCGGCGGGGCGCCGGCCGGGACGAACGGCACCTCGGGGCAGCGGCCGTACGACATGGTCCTCGCGGACGTGCTGGGCCGGCCGGAGGCGCTGGCCCGGCTGCGGGCGACCGGCGCAGCCGGGCCGACCACGGACGTGATCGCGGTGCACCTGGACCACGACGTGCCTCCGGGCCGGGAGCTGGAGCGCCGGTGCGCGGCGGCGGGGGCGAGGGCGGTGCCGGACGGGACGACGGTGACGGTCGGGGAGTACCACGCGGTGCCGGACCTGCCGCGCCGGACCCTGGTGCTCGGCGGGGCGCGCTCGGGGAAGTCCGTCGAGGCGGAGCGGCGGCTGGCCTGCTTCCCCGAGGTGGAGTACGTGGCCACCGGCGGCACCCGGGACGGGGACGCGGAGTGGGCGGCGCGGGTCGGCCTGCACCGGGAGCGGCGGCCGGCGAGCTGGCGGACGGTGGAGACCTGTGAACTGGCCCCCCTGCTGGTGGAGGGAGGGCCGCCGCTGCTCGTCGACTGTCTGGCGCTGTGGCTGACGGACGCGATGGACCGGGCGGGGGCCTGGGACGACGCGGTCTGGGCGGGGCGGGGGCAGAGCGAGCTGCGGGAGCGGGTGGCGGAGCTGGTGGCGGCGGTGCGCGCGACCCGCCGGACGGTGGTGGCGGTCAGCAACGAGGTGGGCTCCGGCGTCGTCCCCGCGACGGCCTCCGGGCGGCGTTTCCGCGATGAACTGGGGCGCCTGAACAGCCTGGTGGCGGGCGAGTGCGAGCACGTCCTGCTGGTGACGGCAGGGCAGGCGGTGGTCCTGAAGGACTGACCGCGCGCCCCGTCCGGCGAGGTCGCGGGACGGGGCTTGGGGAGGGCCTCACCCGCTGTACGCTCTGGCAGATGACCACGCTGAATCTCGACGACTTCTCCGATCTGATCGAGCGCCCCGACGGGGGCGTCCGGCGTGACGCCGAGGAACGCCGTGAGCGGCTGGCCGTGCCGGCCGGGGCCCTGGGGCGCCTCGACGAGCTGGCCGAATGGCTCGCCGCCGCGCAGGGGCGGGTGCCCGTCCGCCCGATCGAGCGGCCCCGCGTCGTGCTGTTCGCCGCCGACCACGGGATCGCCGCCGCGGGGGTCTCCGCACGGACCGCCGGCGACGCGCACGAGCTGGTGCGCTCGGTGCTCGACGGGAACAGCCCGGTCTCGATCCTGGCCGCCCGCCTGGGCGCGGGCGTACGGGTCGTGGACGCCGGCCTGGACTGCGAGCCCGCCCTGCTGCCCGAGGACGTGGTCCGCCACCGGGTGCGCCGCGGCAGCGGGCGCATCGACGTCGAGGACGCGCTCACCCGCGAGGAGGCCGACGCCGCCCTGCGGCTCGGGATGCGGATCGCCGACGAGGAGGCCGACTCCGGCACCGACCTCGTGGTCCTCGGGGACTTGAGCGTCGGTGGAACCACGGTCGCGGCGACGCTCGTCGCCGCCCTGTGCGGAACCGATGCCTCCGTGGTCACGGGACGCGGTGGCCGGCCCATTGACGACCTGACCTGGATGCGCAAGTGCGCGGCGATCCGCGACGCGCTGCGCCGGGCCCGCCCGGTCCTCGGCGACCAGGTCGCCCTGCTCGCGGCGGTCGGCGGCGCGGACGTGGCGGCCATCACAGGCTTCCTGCTCCAGTGCGCGGTGCGCCGTACGCCGGTCATCCTCGACGGGGTCGTTTCCGCAGCGTGCGGGCTCGTGGCCCAGCGCGCGGCGTTCCGGGCGCCCGACTGGTGGCTGGCCGGGCAGGCCAGCGGCGAGCCGGGCCAGGCGAAGGCCCTGGACCGGATGGCGCTCAACCCCGTGCTCGACCACGGCGTCACAGTGGGAGAGGGAACCGGGGCGCTGCTGGCCCTGCCCCTGGTCCAGGCGGCCGCCGCACTCGCGGCGGACCTCCCGGAGCGGGCGGCGCAGGAGCCGCAGGAGTCGAAGGTGCCGCCGGAGCCGCTGGAGACGCAGGGCTGAGCGGCCGGTCGGCGGCGCCCCATATGATCGCGTTTCATGGGAGAGGCCCGCGTGACCAGCGCCGACATCGACCGGACCACACAGGCTGCCAAGGCAGCACAGGGATCCGGCAAGGACACGAGCAGCAGGAAAGAAGAGAGGAAGGACGAAGGGGGCGGCCGGGAGACCGGCCGGGGATCGGCCCGCTCACGGCGCAGCGCCGCGTTCGCGGTCTGGTACCTGCGTGCCGTCACCTTCGTGAACTTCCTCAGCGCGGTGTGGCTTTCGCTCGGCCAGGACCTGCGCCGGCACAACACCGCCGATTTCTACACCCCGTACCTGCTCACGGCGGGCTTCGCCTCCGGCATGTTCTCGCTGCTGCTCGCGGTCACCATGGGCCGCCGCAAGCGGGCCGCGTGGATCCTGAACCTGGTGCTCGGCGGCATGCTGCTGATGGCCTTCGCCACGGCGGCCTTCGCCCCGTGCACCAGCGGTGACTTCAACCTCTGCTACCCGGAGTTCCGCGACCACACCCAGAACTGGATCTCCCTCGCCCTGACCGCGGCCTTCGTCGGCGCCCTGCTGCTCGGCCGCCGCGAGTTCTACGCCAAGGGCGACCGCTCCAACCCCAAGCTGGCCACCGCGGTGGCCGCCGTCGGCCTGCTGTTCACCTCGCTGCTGGCCGCGCTGATCGTCGGCGCCGCCAACACCGACCCGGACGCCGCCGAGGCCACGTTCCTGGCCCGCTGGCGGTACGGGGTGATGCGGCTGATCACCCTGGAGCCCAACGCCCGCGACTACGCCGCGATCACCACGCCCGGCTGGGTGGACATCGTCATCAACGTGATGTCGACGCTGCTCCTGATCGCCGTCCTGCTCGCCGCCTTCCGCTCGCGCCGCGCCGTCGACCCCCTCACCCCCGAGGACGAGGAGAGGCTGCGCGCGCTGCTGGCCAAGCAGGGCGATCGCGACTCGCTCGGCTACTTCGCGCTGCGCCGCGAGAAGTCCGTCATCTGGTCCCCCACCGGCAAGGCGGCCGTCACGTACCGCGTCGTCGGCGGGGTCTCGCTGGCCTCCGGCGACCCGATCGGCGACCCCGAGGCCTGGCCCGGCGCCATCGAGCCCTGGCTGGCCGAGGCCCGCGAGCACGGCTGGGTGCCGGCCGTGATGGGCGCGAGCGAGGAGGCCGGGCAGATCTACGCGCGCCACGGGCTGGACGCGCTGGAACTGGGCGACGAGGCCATCGTCGAGACCGACGAGTTCACGCTGGAGGGCCGCGCCATGCGGACCGTCCGCCAGGCCTACAACCGCGTCAAGCGCGCCGGGTACACCGTCCGCATCCGCCGCCACGCCGACATCCCCTTCGACGAGATGGACGTGCTCCTCGCCCTCGCCGACGACTGGCGCGACGGCGCGACCGAGCGCGGGTTCTCGATGGCGCTGGGCCGGCTGGGCGATCCGGGCGACGGCCAGTGCGTGATGCTGGAGTGCACCGACGCCAACGGCGATCTGCGCGCCGTGCTCTCCTTCGTGCCGTGGGGCGCCAAGGGCCTGTCGCTGGACCTGATGCGCCGCGACCGCAATTCCGAGAACGGCCTGATGGAGTTCATGGTCATCGAACTCCTCGAACGCTCCAAAGAGATCGGCGTCACACAGGTCTCGCTCAACTTCGCGATGTTCCGTTCCGTCTTCGAGCGGGGGTCCAAGCTCGGCGCGGGTCCGGTGCTGCGCATGTGGCGCTCGCTGCTGAGCTTCTTCTCCCGCTGGTGGCAGATCGAGTCCCTCTACCGGGCCAACGCCAAATACCGGCCGATCTGGGAACCGCGGTTCATGCTCTTCGAGAAGAGCTCCGACCTCCTGCGGATCGGTATCGCGGCGGGCCGGGCCGAGGGCTTCCTGGAGGCTCCCGGGCTGCCGAAGTGGCTGAACCGCAGACATCTGGAGACCAATCGTTGACGGCTTGGACGACCACCCCCCTGCGGCGGTTCGCCCGCCGCGAGTGGGGGCCCCTGTTCTGGACCGTCCGGGACGCCCTGGTCCGCGACACGTGGCGGGCGGCCCCGATGACCTTGGGGGCCGTCTGCCTGACCTCGGTCTTCCAGATCGTCCAGAACACGTCCTGGGGGTTCCAGCCCGTCCAGAACCTCGGGTCGGTCAAGGCCGCCGACCCGCTGTGGCTGGCCCTGCTGCGCACCCCGCTGTCGCTGTTCGTCCCCGCCCTCGACCTGCCCGTGTGGGGGGCGCTCGCCCAGATCCTGCTGGTCTTCGGGATCTCGGAGATCTGCATCGGCTGGTGGCGCACGCTGGTCATCGGCTACGTCGCCACCCTCGCCGGGACCACGTACGCGCGGATCGGCCTCTCGCTCGGACCCGACCACCCCTTCGGCCTGCCGGTGTCGGACCGCATCGTCAACGACACCGGCCCGTCGGCGGCGGTGGTCGGCCTCGCGATCTACGTGTGCTGGCGCTACCGGGCGTACCTGACCGGCGCGATCGTGATCGCGGTGATGATCGGCGAGGTGCTGGTCAAGGACAACCTGGCCGGCAAGGAACACCTCGCGGCCATCGCCGCCGTCATGGCGGTGTGCGTGGTCCGCGCCAAATGGGGCCCGGAACGCTCCCGCGTCCCCCTCGGCCGGCGCCCGCCCCCGGCGCCCCCGCTGCCCCCGCAGCGTCCCGGCACCTGACGGGTCCGCCCGCCCCGCGGCGGGCAGGCCGTACCGTATCGGGGTGACGACAGACCTGGGGCCGCTCGCCCCCACCCGGCACTGGATGCGGTCCCATCCGCTGGCCACCGATGCCGTCGTCGCGCTCGGGGTGCTCGTCGCCATGGTCGTCGGTTCCTTCGCCGGTCCGCACGGCCCGCACGGGCCCACCTTCGTGACCCGCACCCCCGAGCCGCTCTCCCTGCTGCTGATGGTGCTGGGCGCGGCCGCGCTGGTGTTCCGGCGCCGGCACACGCGCGCCGTCCTCGCCGTGACCGGCGCGCTCTGCCTGCTGGAGCTGACCACCGGCGAACCCCGGGCGCCCGTCGCCATGTCCACGGTGATCGCCCTGTACACGCTGGCCTCCCGCACCGACCGGCCGACCACCTGGCGGGTCGGCCTGCTCACGATGACGGGGCTGACGGGCGTGGCCATGCTCGCCGGTCCCCCGCCCTGGTACGCCCAGGAGAACATCGCCATCTTCGCCTGGACCGGGATGGCCGCCGCCGCCGGCGACGCCGTGCGCAGCCGGCGGGCCTTCATCGGCGCGATACGGGAGCGGGCGGAGCGGGCCGAGCGGACCCGTGAGGAGGAGGCGCGCCGCCGGGTCGCCGAGGAGCGCCTGCGGATCGCCCGGGACCTGCACGACGTGGTGGCCCACCACATCGCCCTGGTCAACGTGCAGGCGGGGGTGGCCGCGCACGTCATGGACAAGCGTCCCGACCAGGCCAAGGAAGCCCTGGCCCACGTACGGGACGCGAGCCGTTCGGCGCTGAACGAGCTGCGGGCCACGGTCGGGCTGCTGCGGCAGTCCGGTGATCCGGAGGCGCCGACCGAGCCTGCGCCGGGGCTCGGCGTACTGGACGAGCTGGTGGACACCTTCCGGCACGCCGGCCTGCCGGTGAAGGTGATGGTCGAACTGGGCGGGGAGCGGGACGCGCTGCCGGCCGCCGTGGACCTGGCGGCGTACCGGGTGATCCAGGAGGCGCTGACCAACGTGCGCAAGCACGCCGGGCCCGAGGTGCGGGCCGAGGTCAGCGTGGTGCGGGTCGGCGCCTGCGTGGAGGTGACGGTGCTGGACGACGGCGGGGCCCCGGCGGCCGGGGAGGACGGGGGCGAGGGCGGCGGCCACGGGCTGCTCGGCATGCGCGAGCGGGCCACGGCCCTGGGCGGCTCCTGCTTCGCCGGACCGCGGTTCGGCGGCGGCTACCGGGTGCACGCCGTCCTGCCCGTCACCTGACCCTCAGTCCCCGGGCGGGCAGAACTGCCGCCAGGCGTCCAGTTCGTACTTCTTCTGCAGCGAGCTGAGCCTCAGCTCCTGCGACTGCCCGCACCACTGCTCGATCCGCCCCTCGTACTCCACGTGGAAGACGGCCTTGCCCGCCGCGATGAACGGGGTGAGCCGCTCGCACTCCTCGTACTCGGCGCACTGCTCGTTGACCGCGAAGTCGAATTCCCCCACCAGCTGCGGGATCTGGTCGAGGTCGTTCTTCAGCCCGACCGCCATGCCCCGGTCGTGGGCCAGCTTCGCGATGAGCCGGTTGTACGCCAGCTGGTCCTCGGCGGTGAGCGGGAAGCCGGTCGAGTTGCGGTAGCCGTCCATGTTGTCCGGCTCCACCGCGTCGAACCCCTTCTCCCGGCACATGTCGAAGCGCTTCGCCATCAGCGGCTCCAGCTCGGCGCGCCGGCGGATGTCCAGCCAGCGCTCGCCCTCCCAGCCGTTCCCCTCGCCGAGCAGCTCCTCGGGGAAGTCCCCGGCGTCCGGGCGGAACTCCTCCCAGGCGCCGGTGGACAGGTAGCAGATGGTGCGCCGGCCGGCCTCCTCCAGCGCGGAGACCTGCTCCTTGGTGGTGTTGAACCCGTCGACGTCGTACACCGCAGCCTTCACGGAGGTGTCCAGCTTCCCGCTGAGCTGCCACTGCCAGCTGACCTCGGGCGCGGGCCGCCAGCGCTGCCCCGGCGGCGGGGCGGGCGCCACGTCGTCCGGCTCGTCCGGCCCCTGGGTGGTGCAGGCGGCCAGCAGGAGCAGTACGGCGAGCGACAGGGCGCGCCCGCCGCGCACCGCGCCGCGCGGCCGGCGGCTCATCCGGCGGCCTCCAGCGCGTACGGGAGGGACCCCCACGGGTGGGCACCGGTCCCGGGGACCGCGCAGTGCACCCCGGCCCCCCGCTGCCGGGCGAGCTCGGCGGCGGGCGCGCCCGGCGGGACCGCGTACACGAGGTGGCAGAACCGCTGGGCGGGGTGGTCGGCCGTCCACTCCGGCACCGACGCGTCCCGGTAGGCGTCCCAGGGGCCCTCGAAAGTGACCAGCAGATCGGCGAGTTCGGCGTAGCCGGGGTGCGGGTGGACCCCGTGGTTGAGGACGAGGGTACGGGCGCCCGCGGCCCGGGCGGCGATCCCCAGCCGCCCGTAGTGCGGGAGCAGGGCCGGGTCGGCGGAGGCCTGGTCGAGGAAGGCCCCGTCGGCGCCGTACCAGTCGCGGTGGCGCAGCAGGTCCTGCACCACCGCGGGGTGCGGGCGCCGCCCGTAGTCGGTGTCGGTGTACCCGAGGACGGGGACCCCGGCGTCGCGCAGCCGCTGCGCCACGGCGGCGAACCGCGGGTCGGGGGCCTCGCCCGGCCCGCTGGCGGGATTGAGCACCACGGAGTGCAGCCGGCCGGCGCAGCGGATGAGCCGCTCCCAGTCCTCGGGCCGGTCGGCGGGGTGCTCGTAGAGGGGCACCAGCAGCATCGGGACCTTCTTCTCGTACGGGGTCGGGTGGTCTGGGTGGGGCGATCGGCTCAGCGGTGGGCCGTCGCGCGGCCCAGCAGCAGGCAGACGAGCGCGCCCAGCGCGGCCGCGGCCGCGCCCGCCACCACCAGCTGGACCAGCCGCGGCTGCCCCCACCCCAGCAGCAGCGCCACGCTCTGCGCCAGCGCCGCCGAGGCGCAGACCACGGCCGCGGGCCGGACCGCCCCGAAGGACTGGAGGAGCAGCCCGGTCCACATCACGGCGCCGAGCAGCAGCAGGGTCGCGGCCCGGATCCCGCTCAGCCCGGGGGCTCCGGGCCACAGCAGGGTGCCGGCCAGCCCGAGGGCCAGCAGTACCGCCAGGTAGGCGGCGAGGCAGCGGCCCAGCGTCCCGAGCATCCGCAGCCAGAACTGCCGGGGCGAGCGGGCCGCCCGCAGCCCGGACAGGCTGCCGCTGCGGAACCGGTGGAGCAGCCATTCGGCGGGACCCATGCTGAGGGTGAGCGCCACCGCCGAGGGGGCGGCGACGGCCTCGGCGGGCCCTCCGGCGAGCACCTCCCCCAGGGCGGCGTAGAGCACCAGCAGGCCGGTGCCGAGGCCGAACATCCCGTACGGCACGGAGTCCCCGATCCGGGGTCCGCGCGGCCCGTACTCCTCCTCCGCGCCCCGCAGCATCCGCCAGCGCACCGGGCCCTCCCCGGCCCGGTGTCCGCCCCAGCCCCGGATCCGGCGCACCCCCGTCCGCAGGCCCTCGGCCACCGGCAGCTCCCGTACGGCGAGGGCGCAGGCGGCCAGCAGCGACGCCGCGAGCAGGCCCACCCGTACGGGCACGGGCACCTCGGTGAAGAGCGCGAGCACCGCCCCCGCGGCCATCGGGCCGAGCGCGGCGAGCAGCACCCGCTCCCGGCCGAGGACCAGCAGTACGGTGGCGGCGCCGACGTACAGGGCCTGGCCGGCGGCGAAGGCGTAGCTGAACGGCGGCCCGCCGGGCACGGTCAGCGCGGCGGCGATGCCGAGCAGGGCCCCCACGGGGGCCCCGGCGAGCAGGGTCCGCCCGGCGGCGGCCCGGTCTCCGAGGCCCAGCCAGGTGTAGGCGCGGTGGGACAGGGTCTGGTCCCACACCCAGCCGATGAGCGCCCCGGCGAGCAGGGTCAGCGTCCCGGCGGGGAGCCCGAGCCGGTCCTTGGGGCCCTCCAGCAGGGGGGCGCCCAGGACGTAGGCGAGGCCGGGCAGCGCGAAGACCACCCCGCGCAGCAGGCAGGCGGTGAGGGAGACCTTCCAGGGGTCGGGGACGTGCTCCGGTTCCGGGAAGGCGCGGGGCACCCGGGCGTACAGCTCCTCGGCGAGGCCGAAGGAGTCGTGGCGCCCGTAGGTGAGGCGGATGTGCTCGTCGGTCATCCCGTCGGATTCGAGCACGGCGGCGATCTCGTCGGGGTGGACGGCCGCCGCGATCAAGGTGTCGAGGCGTTCGGCGAGTTGGTCCATCGGGTCGCCGGCCGGGCCGGGGTCCCCCGGCCCGCCGTGACGGGGCCGGGGGATGGCGGGGAGGGTGTCCCCGCCGGGGACGCGCAGCCACAGGGATCCGCTCACCACAGGCTCCCGTCGGCGGCGAGTTCGCGGTACCAGGGGTCGGCGAGCCGCTGCGTCCAGTCGTCGCCGGGGCGGACCGGCAGGACGGGCTGGCCGGCGAGTTCGCGGTAGATGTGGCGGAAGCCGTCCACGGACTGGTGGAGGGTGAACTTCTCGACGACCCGTTTGCGGGAGCGGCGGCCCAGTTCGGCGCGGCGTTCGGGGTCGCGGAGCAGGGCGAGGGCGGCGCCGGCCATCGTCTGCGGTTCGCGCGGCGGGACCACGAGCCCGGTGTCGCCGACCGCCTCGCGCACCCCGCCGACGTCGGTGGAGACGGTGGTGCGCCCGCAGGACATGGCCTCGATGATGCTGAACGGGAAGCCCTCGCTGATGCTGGAGAGCATGACGAGGCTCCCCGCCGCGTAGGCCTGGGCGACGTCCGAGACGCGACCCTCGTAGGAGATCCCGTCGGCCACGCCGAGTTCGGCGCCGAGCTCCTCCAGGCGGATCCTGTACTCCTCGCAGCCGGCCGGGACCGGGCCGAACAGGCGCAGCCGCAGGGCGGGCAGCTCCTCGCGCATGAACGCGTAGGCCCGGATGAGGGTTTCGAGGTCCTTGATCGGGTCGATGCGCCCGCACCAGCTGAGGGTGGGCACCTCGGGTTCGGGTCCCGCGTCGGGGAAGGCGTACGGGTCGACGCCGTTGTAGACCGTGCGGATGCGGTCGGGGGCGGCGCCGCCGCGCTCCTCCCAGCGGCGGTTGTACTGGTTGCACGGGGTGATGAGGTCGGCCTGCCGGTAGCCCTCGGTGTTGAGCTCCCGGTAGAAGCCGAGCAGCAGGGCCTTGACGGGCCAGCGCTGCGCGGCGGTGCGGTAGCCGAGGTAGCGCTCGCGCAGGTAGATGCCGTGCTCGGTGAGGAGGAAGGGCACCTTGTCGAGGTACTTGGCGGCGAGCGCCGGCAGGGTGGCGAGTCCGCTGCTGACCGCGTGCGCGACGCTGTCGGGCGGGATGCGCACGGCCAGCGGCCGCAGCGCGTGCTCGATCAGGTCGGTGGCGGTGAGCGCGTCGTGGACGGTGGGCTCGGCCGCGGCGGTGGGGAAGCCGGGCCGGGTCCACACGTCCATCAGCAGGCGCAGGACCGTTTCGGAGCGCAGGGCCGGGGCGAGGCGGCCGGCCCGGGCCAGGACGGCGAGTTCGTGCAGGGCTTCACTGAAGCCGCCATGGGTGGGATCGAGCAGGGAGAGCAGGAAGGTTTCGTACGTTGCCGTGAACCGGCGGTGGGCCTTGCCCCGCAGGGCCGAGCGGCGGCCGCGGCCGGGAACCGGCCCCCAGAGCGGGACGGCGGTGTGCCGGTAGACGTTGCGGGGCAGCTCCCAGGTGACCGGCTCGCGCCCGGAGCCGGTCAGGGCTATGACGTTGAAGTCGACCTCCGGCATCCCGCGTACCAGCTGGTCGCACCAGGTGCTGACTCCCCCGTGGACGTGCGGATAGGTGCCTTCGGTGAGCATGGTGACGTGACGCCCATGACTCATGTGCTGTGTCCCCCCAGGACGGAAAAGGGGCCGGCGCCCGTGTGGTGGAGCGCCGGCGCAGGTGGTACCGGGTGTCGAAGCCGGCCGCGGTCGGCCTGAAGGCGGGTCAGCTGGGCAGCTTGAGCGTGACCGCGCTCTGCATCAGCTCGGGCGAGGTCCACGCCGAGCGGGTGCCCGCGTAGGCGGTGCCGAAGTCTGCGGCGCCCAGCAGGAGCTGCTTCTTGGTGCCGGTGGGTGCGGTCACCGGGGCGAGGACGCCGGAGGGTGCCTTGACGGTGACGTCCTTGCCGATGCGGTAGGCGGTGACCTGGTTGTCGGCGACGGCCTTGTCCCAGGCGGCGCGGCGGCTGAGCTCGACGCCGGTGTCCTTCATGCTCTGGTTCACGATCGGGGCGCTGGGCGCGTAGAGCGTGCGGTAGGTGTCGAGGACCTGGTTGAGCACCGGGTAGAGGGTTCGGTCCTCGGCGAGGTTGGACTGGTGGACGTAGTGCGGGCGCGGGTCGTTGGCCAGGACGTGGCGCAGGGCCGTGCGCGCCTCGGCGGGGACGATGTAGTCCAGGTAGCCGGTGGCGGTGTCGAGCGGCGCCGGGAGGCAGGTGGAGGTGGCGGGGTTGTCCTCGCAGACCCCGCTGCCGCCGGCGGCGCGGCTGGTGTAGATCCAGTTGTACTCGTCGGCCATCTCCGCGTTGGTGCCCGTGTTGTAGTACACGTTCATCGGGTAGCGGGGGACGGTCAGGGCGGAGCCGACGGCGCGCTGCGCGGGCTCGCGCGAGCTGTCGCTGCCCGCCCACTTGACCCCGTTGTCGGCGAGGGCGCCCGCCAGGTTGGGGTTGTCCTGGGGCTGCTGCGGCAGGGTCTTGAGCCCGGAGTGCTCGCCGGTGACGAGTTCGGTGCGGTCGGTGGTGATGCCCTTGGAGGCGGCCCAGTTGTTGTTGTCGCGGATCTGGGCGGAGATGTCGGCCCGGCTCATCCAGTTGACGGCGCCCGCCGCGTTCTTCGTACAGGTCCACGGGACGACGGCGGTGTTCTGGACGCAGCCGAGGAAGGGGTGCGAGTACGTGTGGTTCATCCAGCGGTATGTGGCCCGGTCGGCGATGAGCTGCGCGGTGAGGGCGTCCGTTCCGCCGTTCTGGGCCTTCCACTCCTCGCCCGCTCCCGCGTTGAAGAGGAGGTCGAGTTTGAAGTTCTTGGCCGTCTGCCACTGCGCCGCGTACTGGGCGTCGGCGGCGGACATCCGGATGGTGCTCTCCTTGCCCTCGCCGCCCGGGCAGGCGTAGTCGCCGGGCGTGCAGTTGAGCTCCTTGCTCCAGCGGGCGTCCGGGGCGAAGACGTCGTCGACGTGGACCGCGAAGTAGTTGCGCTCCTGGCCGAGGTGGATCCCCTGGGTGAGCCAGTCGACGATGCCGCGGGCGAGCAGCCGGAACTGCTGCTGGTACTGGTTGTAGCCGAAGGTGACGACGAGTTCGCTGCGCCCGTCGTGGGCGTACTCGCCGACGAGCGAGGCCCGTCCGCCGGCGACGGGTGCGTCGAGGTAGCTGGTGTAGCCGGCCCTCGGCTTGCCCATGAACCCGTAGCTCTCGGGGACCAGGGCGGAGTTGTCCTCGAAGGCGACCTGGCCGCCGAGGTAGTTGAAGGGGCCCGCCTTGCCGGCGGCGGTGACGGCGGCCTGCGTGCCGTCGAGCTGCCCGCTGTAGCCGCCGTTGTCGGTGTACTCCAGCCCGACGCCCGGGTGGGCCCAGGTGTACGCGTCGACCTGGCGGATCCCGTACGCCGTCTCGTACGCGCTGAGCGCGGCCATCTCGGCCGAGCCCTCGCCGAACGGGTTCTCGTTCGGCAGCACGACGCCCTGGTACTTGGCGCGCGGCCGGCCGTCGACGGTGTCGGCGAGGAACCCGGCGTTGATCACCGGGCGGCCCGTGCTGCCCAGGAGCACCCGGGTGTACGGGACTCCGGTGTCCCGGAGCTCCGAGGTGATGGCGTCGACCGAGCTGCCGCCGTCGTCGACGACGAGCACCTTCAGGTCGATGCGCGGTGTCACGGCCGCGTGCGCGGTCGCGGCGGGCAGTGCCACGGAGATCAGCGCTGCCACCCCCATCGCGGCGGCAGCCCTGTTCATCCGGTTCTTGTTGACCATTTCGGCCTTTCCCCCCGCAGGCATCACTCGACTACGGCCCTGTGGCGGTCGGCCGGGCCGAGGAGGCTCTGTGGAAATCATGCAAAGGGACCCCGCGTCCCCTTGCGAGAGTGGGTCGAGTCTCTCGGACCTCGTCAGGTCGAAGGGGCAAACCTGGTGCGGAAACCACGGATGGGTGAATCTCCCGGCGTCTTGATCGAACAACTTGCCAAACCTTCGATTGGCGTGCGGGCGAGCCCGTACGCGTAGGCTCATTTCTGGCGGGCGCCGGGCCGGAATACGATCGCTGCGGATGGCCGACCACCCACTCGGCCCACAACACAAACGGAAGCGAGACTTCACCACCGTGACTGCTCTGACTCTCAGCACTGCCGGCGCGGCGACGCTGCGCGCCGACGCCCTCGTGGTCGGCGTGGCCAAGGGCCCCAAGGGCCCGGTCGTCGCCGCGGGCGCCGAGGCCGTGGACAAGGCGTACGACGGAAAGCTCGCCGCCGTGCTCGACGCACTCGGTGCCTCGGGCGCCGAAGGCGAGACCACCAAGCTGCCGGCGCCGGACGGCCTGAAGGTCCCGGTCGTGCTGGCGGTCGGGCTGGGCCCGGTCCCCGAGAAGGACGAGTCGTTCGACGAGGAGGCCCTGCGCCGCGCCGCCGGCGCCGCCGCCCGCGCGCTGCACGGCGCCAAGAAGGCCGCCTTCGCGCTCCCGCTGGAGGACGCCTCCGCCGTCACCGCCGTCGCCGAGGGCGCGCTGCTGGGCGCGTACGCCTTCACCGTCTACCAGGGCGGCGAGAAGAAGGCCGGCAAGGGTGCCGAGAAGAACGGCGGCCCCAAGCGGCCGCTCGCCGAGGTGGTCCTGCTGGGCGCCAAGCCGCGCGACAAGGAGCACAAGGCCGCCGCCGAGCGCGCCTCGGTCGTCGCGACCGAGGTCAACGTCGCCCGCGACCTGATCAACACCCCGCCGAACGACCTCACCCCCGAGGCCTTCGCCGCCGTCGCGTCCGCGACCGCCAAGGAGCACGGGATCAAGGTCCAGGTCCTGGACGAGAAGGCGCTGACCAAGGGCGGCTACGGCGGGATCATGGGCGTCGGCAAGGGCTCGGAGAACCCGCCGCGCCTGGTCAAGATCGCCTACACCCACCCCGACGCGGAGAAGCACCTCGCCTTCGTCGGCAAGGGCATCACCTACGACTCGGGCGGCATCTCCCTCAAGCCGGCCGGCCACAACGAGACGATGAAGTGCGACATGTCCGGCGCCGCCGCCGTGTTCGCCTCCGTCGTCGCCGTGGCCAAGCTGGGCCTCCCGATCAACGTCACCGGCTGGCTCGCGCTCGCCGAGAACATGCCGTCCGGCTCGGCCACCAAGCCCGGCGACGTGCTGCGCATGTACAGCGGCAAGACCGTCGAGGTCCTGAACACCGACGCCGAGGGCCGCCTGGTCCTGGGCGACGCCCTGACCAAGGCCTCCGAGGAGAACCCGGACGCGATCGTCGACGTCGCCACCCTGACCGGCGCGATGGTGCTGGCGCTGGGCGACCGCACCTTCGGGATCATGGCGAACGACGACGCCTTCCGCACCTCGATCCACGAGATCGCCGAGGAGGTCGGCGAGGCCTCGTGGCCGATGCCGCTCCCCGAGGACCTGCGCAAGACCATGGACTCCCCCACCGCCGACATCGCCAACATGGGTGTCCGGATGGGCGGCGGCCTGGTGGCCGGCCTCTTCCTCCAGGAGTTCGTCGGCGAGGGCATCACCTGGGCGCACCTCGACATCGCGGGCCCGGCCTTCCACGAGGGCGCCCCGTACGGCTACACCCCCAAGGGCGGCACCGGCTCCGCCGTGCGCACCCTGGTGCGGCTGGCCGAGCGCACGGCCACCGGCGACCTGGGCTGACGCGACCCTGACACAGCCGCGGAGCGGCGACTGTGATCTGCCTCAAGCCTTGGCCGGATACTCGACCAAGGCTTGAGGCATGTTCACCGACAACGAAATCCGTAGGTTTCTACGCACTGGTAACCCTTGCTCCGGGCAGAACGACCTGCCACATCCTGGGCCCGGCGTCCCGCGTTCCCCCGACAAATGCGAAGATGGGTTCTCGGCAGGACAGGGCCCCCACCACAGGGCCGAACAACTAGCGGCCGATTACCAGCCGCCGCCCGGTCACAGAGGACCGGTGCCCGGCGCACATGCATGGAGGACGTGACGTGGCGAACGACGCCAGCACCGTTTTCGACCTAGTGATCCTCGGCGGTGGCAGTGGCGGTTACGCCGCGGCTCTGCGCGCATCCCAGCTGGGTCTGGACGTTGCCCTGATCGAGAAGAACAAGCTCGGCGGCACCTGCCTGCACAACGGCTGCATCCCCACGAAGGCGCTGCTCCACGCGGGCGAGATCGCGGACCAGGCGCGCGAAGCCGCCCAGTTCGGCGTGAAGGCCACCTTCGAGGGCATCGACATCGCGGGTGTGCAGAAGTACAAGGACGAGGTCATCTCGGGGCTCTACAAGGGCCTGCAGGGCCTGGTCGCCTCCCGCAAGGTGACGTACATCGAGGGTGAGGGCCGCCTTTCCTCGCCGACCTCCGTCGACGTGAACGGCCAGCGCATCCAGGGCCGCCACGTCCTGCTGGCGACCGGCTCCGTGCCGAAGTCGCTGCCGGGCCTGAACATCGACGGCAACCGCATCATCTCCTCGGACCACGCGCTGGTCCTGGACCGCGTCCCCGAGTCGGCCATCGTCCTGGGCGGCGGCGTCATCGGCGTCGAGTTCGCCTCGGCGTGGAAGTCCTTCGGCTCCGACATCACCGTGATCGAGGGCCTCAAGCACCTCGTCCCGGTCGAGGACGAGAACAGCTCGAAGCTGCTGGAGCGGGCGTTCCGCAAGCGCGGCATCAAGTTCAACCTCGGCACCTTCTTCGACAAGGCCGAGTACACCGAGAACGGTGTCCGGGTCACCCTCGCGGACGGCAAGACCTTCGAGGCCGAGGTGCTGCTGGTCGCCGTCGGCCGCGGCCCGGTCTCCCAGGGCCTGGGCTACGAGGAGCAGGGCGTCGCGATGGACCGCGGCTACGTCCTGGTCGACGAGTACATGCAGACCAACGTGCCGACGATCTCGGCCGTCGGCGACCTCGTCCCGACCCTGCAGCTCGCGCACGTCGGCTTCGCCGAGGGCATCCTCGTCGCGGAGCGCCTGGCCGGTCTGAAGACCGTCCCGATCGACTACGACGGTGTTCCGCGCGTCACGTACTGCCACCCCGAGGTCGCCTCGGTCGGCATCACCGAGGCCAAGGCCAAGGAGATCTACGGCGCGGACAAGGTCGTGGCCCTGAAGTACAACCTGGCGGGCAACGGCAAGAGCAAGATCCTGAAGACCGCGGGCGAGATCAAGCTCGTCCAGGTCAAGGACGGTGCCGTGGTCGGCGTCCACATGGTCGGTGACCGGATGGGCGAGCAGGTCGGCGAGGCCCAGCTGATCTACAACTGGGAAGCCCTGCCGGCCGAGGTCGCGCAGCTCATCCACGCGCACCCGACCCAGAACGAAGCGCTCGGCGAGGCCCACCTGGCCCTGGCCGGCAAGCCGCTTCACTCCCACGACTAATCCACAGTCACGGGCGCGACGACCACTTCCGCACTTTCGTAAGGAGCAACTGAAACCATGTCGGTTTCCGTAACCCTTCCGGCGCTCGGCGAGAGCGTCACCGAGGGAACTGTCACCCGCTGGCTGAAGGCCGAGGGCGAGCGCGTCGAGGCCGACGAGCCGCTGCTCGAGGTCTCGACCGACAAGGTCGACACCGAGATCCCCTCCCCCGTCTCCGGCGTCCTGGCGTCCATCAAGGTCGCCGAGGACGAGACCGTCGAGGTCGGCGCCGAGCTGGCCGTCATCGACGACGGCTCCGGCGCGCCGGCTGCCGCCGAGGCCGAGACGGTCGCCGCCGAGGTTCCGGCCGCCGAGGCCCCCGCGGCTCCGGCCGCCGAGGCACCGCAGGCCACCCCGTCCCCCGAGGTCCCGGCCGGTGCCGAGGCCCCGGCGCCGACCGCTGACGCGGCCGCCGGCGGCGGTTCGGCCGAGGGCACCGACGTCGTCCTCCCCGCCCTGGGCGAGAGCGTCACCGAGGGCACCGTCACCCGCTGGCTGAAGCAGGTCGGCGAGTCCGTCGAGGCCGACGAGCCGCTGCTCGAGGTCTCCACGGACAAGGTCGACACCGAGATCCCCGCTCCGGTCGCCGGCACCCTGCTGGAGATCCGGATCAACGAGGACGAGACCGCCGAGGTCGGCGCCGTCCTGGCCGTCATCGGCGCCGCCGGTGCCGCTCCGGCCGCCGCCCCGGCCCC
>NZ_LFML01000038.1 GCF_001044425.1 Streptomyces roseus | reverse complement strand
GGGTCGGGGCGGCCCGGGCGCGCCCGCCGGTCCGGGTGGCCCGGGGGGTCCCGGCGGGCCGGGGCGCGGACCCGCGGGGCCGGCCCCGGACTGGCGCAAGCGGATCAAGATCGGCTCCATCGTGCTCGTCACGGCGCTGCTCGCGACCACCGTCGGCACCTATTTCTGGGCCGACTCCAAGGTGCGCCGGGAGGTCGACCTCGCCAAGGTCATCGAGCGCCCGAAGGAGGGCGACTGCACCACGTACCTGGTCGTGGGCTCCGACAGCCGCGAGGGCCTGTCCGACGAGGACAAGAAGAAGCTCCACACGGGTTCGGCCGAGGGCAAGCGCACCGACTCGATGATGATCCTCGCGGCCTGTTCCGGCGGGAACACGATGATCTCGCTGCCGCGCGACTCGGACGTGGAGATCCCCTCCTTCGTCGGCTCCGAGTCCGGGAAGAAGTACCCGGGCACGGGCAAGCACACCAAGCTCAACGCGGCGTACGCGGACGACGGTCCCGAGCTGCTCGTGCGCACCGTCGAGCACAACACGGGCCTGCGCATCGACCACTACGCCGAGATCGGTTTCGCCGGGTTCGCGAACATCGTGGACGCGCTCGGCGGTGTCGACATGAACATCGAGAAGGGCTTCAAGGACGAGAAGTCGGGCGCCGACTTCAAGGCCGGCGAGCAGACCCTCAACGGCAGCCAGGCGCTGGCCTTCGTCCGGACCCGGTACGCGTTCGCCGAGTCTGACCTGGCCCGGACGAAGAACCAGCAGAAGTTCCTGTCGACGCTGGCCAACCAGGCGGCGACGCCGGGCACGATCCTCAACCCGTTCAAGCTGTACCCGGTGCTGGGCGCGGGCCTGGACACGCTGATCGTGGACAAGGACATGTCCCTGTGGGACCTGGCCGACATGTTCTTCGCGATGAAGGGCATCAGCGGCGGCGAGGGCGTGTCGATGAACATGCCGATCGCGGGCGAGCGCGGCGGCAACCTGCTCTGGGACAAGGCGAAGGTGCAGCAGCTCGTCAAGCAGATCCAGAACGGCGAGAAGGTCACGGTCAAGGCCAACTGACCGGGCACGCAGCCGACATGTCCGTACCTCGCCGGACGGGACCGGGCGCCCCCGGCCGCGAGGCGCCACGACGACGCCGCCGGCCCGGCGAGGCCGGCGGCATCTCGCGTTCCGTCAGCGGTCGGAGGAGAACCGGACGGCGGAGGCGGGCAGTCGGGCCCCGCACCACACCCGCGCGCCCGCGCGCAGCTCGTTGTCCGCGCCGACGACGGCCCCGTCGCCGAGGACCGCGCCGTCCAGCACGGTCCGCGTGCCCACGGTCGCGCCGACGCCGATCAGACTGGCGCGCACACGGGTGTCCGCCTCGATGACCGCGCCGTCGAGCACGATCGAGCCCTCGACCACCGCGCCCGCCCCGATCCGGGCGCCCGCGCCCACGACGGTACCCCCGGACAGCTCCGCTCCGGCGGCCACCTCGGCGCCCGGCAGCACCAGGGACTCGCCGCGCGGACCCGGGACGGCCGGGGAGGGGACGACCCCGCGCACGAGGTCGGCGGAGGCCTGGACGAAGGACTCGGGCTTGCCGAGGTCCAGCCAGTACGTGTTCTCGGTGACGCCGTGGAGCCGGGCTCCGCGGGCCAGCAGGCCGGGGAAGGTCTCGCGTTCGACCGAGACGGGGCGCCCGGCGGGGATGGAGTCGATCACGCTGCGGCGGAAGACGTAGCAGCCGGCGTTGATCTGGTCGGTGACGATCTCCTCGGGGGTCTGCGGCTTCTCGGTGAAGGCCAGCACCCGCCCCTCGGAGTCGGTGGGGACCAGGCCGAACGCGCGCGGGTCCTCGACCCGCACCAGGTGCAGTGAGACGTCGGCGGCGGCCGACCGGTGGGAGTCGACCAGCCCGGCGATGTCCAGGCCCGTCAGGATGTCCCCGTTGAAGACGAGGACGGGCTCGTCCGGCCCGCCGGTCAGCCGCCGCGCGGCGTTGCGGATGGCTCCGCCGGTGCCGAGCGGCTCGTCCTCGACGACGTACTCCAGCGAGACGCCGAAGGCCGAGCCGTCGCCGAAGTACGGCTCGAAGACCTCGGCGAGGTAGCACGTGGCCATCACGAGGTGCGTGACACCTGCCGCGGCGGCCCTGGCTATCTGGTGGGCGAGGAACGGAACACCGGCAGCGCGCACCATCGGCTTGGGTGTGTTGACCGTTACGGGGCGCAGACGCGTCCCCTGCCCCCCGACCAGCAGGATGGCTTCCAAAATTGTTTCTCCCCACCCGGTTCGGGCCCTATGAGGGTCCCAAGTTAGCCCATCCGCGTGAGCACCCGCCCGGCCCCCGAACGAGACGAGACCCACACCGCCGGGCGCCGGCCGGGCCCCGGCGCTACGCGGCGGTGTGGGTGACGCGTTCGGTTTCGGTGCGGGCCGTCAGGGCTTCCGTGGAGAGGCGGTCCAGGTTGCGGCACAGCACCACCGAGCCGTCCGCGGCCAAGGCGGCGAACAGCCCGGCCGAGAGGCCCTCCCAGGTGTCGTAGCCGAGTCCCGACAGCAGGCGGGAGCCCGCCGTCAGGCCGCGCTTCGCGGCGTCCTCGCGGGCGCGGTCGACGAGCTGCGCGTACGAGAGCTCCTCGCCGCCGACCACCAGGCCCGGCCCGTCCGCGTCCACCGGGACGAAGGGGGCGAAGCGGTCGCCCTGGCCCGGTACCTCCACCGCGTAGTCCGCGAACCCGGCGGGCGGCTGCGGGAACCGCCCGCCCAGCGGCCGCAGCGCGAGCGCGACGCGCTCGCCGGAGCAGGCCGCGGCCTCCTCCAGGGTGTCGGGCCCGCTGACGACGAGATCGGCGCCGGCCGGGTCACCGCCCACCTCGGCGACGACCCCGACCGAGGCGCAGGCGAGCAGCCACACGGCGCTCTGCCAGTGCGCGGGGAGCAGCAGCGCGAGCCGGTCGCCGGGTTCGGCGCCCAGGTCGCCCTGGAGCAGATTGGCGGTCTTCGCCACCCAATTGGCGAAGGTGGCGACGGACAATTCGACGCGCTCGCCCGTGGCGTCGTCGTAGAACGTGACGAGCGGGCGGCCCGGATCGGCGGCGAGCGCGGATCGCAGCAGGTCGGCAGGGGTGCGGTCAGTGGCGTTCACCCGGCCCACCCTACGCGGGCCCCTCGCCCGTACGGAGGGCCCCGGCTCCTCCGTACGGGCGAGGGACGCGCGGAAGCGATCGGACGGCCCGTCAGTTCTCCGATGGCGCTCCGTGGTGACTGTGCTCAGCATCGCTTTCATGCGTGGATTCCTTGCTTCCTCGATCGGTGTCGCGACGGCCGCCGCCCTGGCCCTGCCGCTCGCGCTCTCCACTCCGGCCCTGGCCGCGCCCTCGCAGGGCGCGGCCGCCCCCGTGGCCCCCGCCGGGTCCACCCAGTCCCTGCCGCTCGCCCCGCTGGATCCCGCGGCCGAACGGTCGCCCGGCGCCCCCGGTATGAGCACCTCGCCGCGGCTGCCCGAGACCCGTGGGCTGACCCCGCGCGAGGTCAAGAGGTTCTCGCTGGTCGGCGTCGTCTGGGACGACGCGGGCACCGAGCTGTCCGGCCGGGTCCAGGTCCGCACCCGCGCGGTGGCGACCGGGACCTGGTCCGGCTGGCAGGACGTCGAGACCCACAACGGCGAACACGCCCCCGACCTCGGCACCCGCGAGAGCGGCTCCGGCCGGGTCCGCGGCAGCACCGCCCCGCTCTGGGTCGGCGACTCCGACGGCGTCGAGGTCCGCGTCCGGGCGCAGCCCGGCGCCCCGGCCGACCGCGCCGGGGCCCGGCTCCCGGCGGGCATGCGGATCGAACTCGTCGACCCGGGCGCATCGGGCCCGGTCACGGTGGTCGACGCCAAGAACGGCGCCTCCGGTGCCACCGGCGCCTCCCGTGCCATCGCCGCCTCCGGTGCCGCCGACGAACCCGAAGGCGACGACAAGGGCGACGTGGTGGCCCTGCCGGGCATGACCATGGAGACGGCGGAGTCCTCGTCCGTCAACGTCCCGCTGGCGGCGCTCGGCGCGAAGGAGATCACCGCCCTCGACAAGGCGGACACCACCGCCGACGCCGTCGCGGACAGCGGCCTCACCGCGGCGGCCCGCCCGTACATCGGCCCGCGGCCGCGGATCGTCACGCGGCTGGGCTGGGGCGCCGACGAATCCCTGCGCGAGCCGGGCTTCGTCTACACGAGCACGGTCAAGGCGGCCTTCGTCCACCACACCGCCTCCGGCAACAACTACGCCTGCAAGGACGCCCCGGCGGTCCTGCGCAGCCTCTACCGCTACCACGTGGTCAGCAACGGCTGGCGCGACCTCGGCTACAACTTCGCCGTCGACAAGTGCGGGACGGTCTACGAGGGCCGCGCGGGCGGTGTGGCCAAGGCGGTGCTCGGCGCGCACACCATGGGGTTCAACACGGACAGCATGGGCGTCGCGGTGATCGGCACCTACACGAGCACCAAGCCGCCGGCGGCCGCCGTGAAGGCGGTGGCACAGCTCACGGCGTGGAAGCTCGGGCTGTTCAACCGGGACCCGCGGGCGAAGACCACCCTGAAGTCGGGCGGCGGCAACCGCTTCAAGAAGGGCACCAGCGTCCAGCTGAACGTGATCTCGGGCCACCGCGACGGCTTCGCCACGGAATGTCCGGGCAAGCTCCTCTACGCGCAGCTCCCGCCCACCCGCACCTCGTCGGCGAAGCTCCAGGGCCGCCCGTAGCCGGGGAGGGGGTCGACCGGCCGCGCCGGGCTACGCTCGATGCATGGCCGGCCGCTTCGACCCCCTCAACCGCTCCGCCGTCCGCGGCGGGCGCACCGACGTGCCCGCGGGCCCGGGCACCGGCCCCGCCGACGGCGGGCGCCTGCGCCGCTGGAGCCCCGAAGCCCCCGTCGACCTGGGCCTCACCCTCGGCCCGCTGCGCCGCGGCCCCGGTGACCCCACCTTCCGCACCACCCCCGACGGCTCCGTCTGGCGGGCCACCCGCACCCCCGAGGGCCCCGCCACCCTGCGCGTCTCCCGCGCCGCGGACGGCTCGATCGAGGCGCAGGCCTGGGGCCCCGGAACCGACTGGGTGCTGACCGCGCTCCCCGCGCTGCTCGGGGCCGACGACGACCCCGCCGCCTTCGTCCCGCGCCACCGGCTCGTGCACGCCAGCCACCGCAGCCGGCCCGGGCTGCGCCTGACCCGTACCGGGCTGGTCCTCGAATCGCTGATCCCGGTCGTCCTGGAGCAGAAGGTCACCTCGGACGAGGCCTACCGCTCCTGGCGCCGTCTGGTGCGCCGCTACGGGGAGCCCGCTCCCGGCCCCCAGGACATGTACGTGATGCCCGACGCCCGCGCCTGGGCGCTGATCCCCTCCTGGGGCTGGCACCAGGCCGGGGTGGACATGAAGCGGTCGTCGACCATCGTGCGCGCCGCCCGCGTCGCGGCCCGGCTGGAGGAGGCCGCCGCGATGGATCCGGAACCGGCCGCGGCCCGGCTGGAGGCCGTTCCCGGCATCGGCCCGTGGACCTCGGCCGAGACCCTCCAGCGCAGCAACGGCGCCGCCGACGCCGTCACCACCGGCGACCTGCACCTGCCCGGCATCGTCGGCTACGCCCTCGTGGGCGAGCGGGACGCCGACGACGAGCGGATGCTGGAGCTGCTGGCCCCGTACGCGGGCCAGCGCCACCGCGCCGCCCGCCTGATCCTCCTCGCGGGCCGCACCCCGCCCCGCCGCGCCCCGCGCATGTACCGCAGCGACATCGCCCGCTTCTAGGCCCAGGCCGTCCTCAGCGGACCTCGATGAACGCCGCGGCCGAGCGCGCGGGCCGCTCCGCGGGGGCCGCCGCCGCATGGCCGACCGCCACGGCGCCCATCGGGTCCCAGCCCTCGGGCAGCCCGAGCACCTTGCGCACCACGTCCCGGCAGAACATCGTCGAGGACACCCACGCCGAGCCCAGCCGCTCCCCGGCCAGCGCGACCAGGAAGTTCTGCACGCCCGCGCCCATCGCGACGACGAACATCTCCCGCTCCGCCGCATCGCGCCGGGCGTGCCCGTAGTCGTGCGCCCCGTCCGTCACCATGCACGGCACCACCAGGTACGGGGCGTTGCGCAGCACGTCGCCCCGCCGGACCCGCTTGGCGATGGACTCCTCGGACTTGCCGTCGCGCCGCAGGTCCTCGACCCAGGCGTCGCGCATCGCGTCCAGCAGCTCCAGCCGGGACCGCGCGGACTCCAGCAGGACGAACCGCCACGGAGTCGTGTGGTGCGGGGCCGGGGCGGTCACGGCCGCCGCCACCGCGCGGCGGACCGCGCCGGGGTCCACCGGCTCGTCGGTGAAGGCCCGTACGGTACGCCGCTGCGTCACGGCCTCCCGTACCGCCTCCGAGGTCCCCAGCCGGAACATGTCGTCGGCGGGCGCCCGGACCAGGTCGGCGGCCGCCGAACCCTCGCCCAGTACGTGGCCCAGCCCGCGCACGACGGCCACCGGCAGTCCGGCCGCCTTGCCCTTGACCAGGTCCCCGGCCGCGGCCAGCTCGTCCGCCGTGGCCACTATCGTCGCGCTCAGCGGGTTGCCCCGGTCGTCCGTGCCGCCGCGCAGGTCGTCCAGGACCCGCACGCCGGCCGAGCCGATCGCCACGTCGGTCAGCCCGGTGCGCCAGGGCCGTCCGAAGGTGTCGGTCACGATGACGCCGACGTCGACGCTGAGCAGCTCGCGCAGGGCGGAGCGGATCCCGGCGGCGGAGCGGTCGGGGTCCTCGGGCAGCAGCAGGACGGTGCCCGGATCGGTGTTCGAGGCGTCGACGCCGGCCGCGGCCATGACGAGCCCCTGCCGGTTCTCGACGATCCGCAGGGCGCCCCGGCGCGCCACGACCCGTACGGTCTCGGCGTCTACGGCCTCCTCGCGGGACTCGGCGCGGACGATCCGGCCCTCCGCCTTGGAGACGATCTTCGAGGTGACCAGCAGGACGTCCCCGTCCCGCAGCCCGGGGTCCGCCGCCGCGATCAGCGCGGCCAGGTCGTCGCCGGGGCGGACCTCCGGGATCCCGGCGAGAGCGCGCACCTCGTACGAGGGAACGGCGGGGGCTGCGGGCCCGCTCACCGGGCGGCCTCCGCGAGGGCCAGCGCGGCGCGGGCCATCTCGGCGGTGGCGGCCAGGTCGGTCATCATCAGCGGCACGGCGCGGCAGGCGATCCCGGCGGCCTCCACCTCGGCGACGGAGTCCGCGTCGGCGGTGTCGACGAGCCAGCCGTCGAGGAGGTCCGGGCCGTAGTGCAGGGCGACGGCCGCGGCGGTCGCGTCCACGCCGACGGCGGCCAGCACCTTGTCGGCCATCCCGCGCACGGGCGCGCCCCCGACGATGGGGGAGAGGCCGACGACGGGCGCCCCGGCGGCGGCCACGGCCTCGCGGATGCCGGGTACGGCGAGGATGGTGCCGACGGAGACGACCGGGTTGGACGGCGGGAAGACGATCAGGTCGGCGGCGGCGACGGCCTCCAGCACGCCGGGGGCGGGCTTGGCCTGCTCGGCGCCCACGGGGACGACGGCCTCGGCGTCGAGCGAGGCGCGCAGCCGGACCCAGTACTCCTGGAAGTGGATGACGCGGCGCTCGCCGGTCCCGGGGTCGGTGACGGCGACGTGCGTCTCGACGCGGTCGTCGGACATGGGCAGCAGCCGGACCCCGGGCTCCCAGCGGTCGCACAGCGCTTCGGTGACGGCGCTCAGCGGGTAGCCCGCGCCGAGCATCTGCGTACGGACGATGTGGGTGGCGAAGTCGCGGTCTCCGAGGCCGAACCAGGACGGTCCGACCCCGTACGCCGCGAGCTCCTCCTTGACGGTGAAGGACTCGTCGGTGCGGCCCCAGCCCTGGTCCTCGTTGATGCCACCGCCGAGGGTGTACATCACCGTGTCCAGATCGGGGCACACCTTCAGCCCGAACAGGTGGATGTCGTCACCGGTGTTGCCGATGACCGTGATGTCCGCGTCGGGTGCGGCGGCCTTGAGGCCGCGCAGGAAGCGGGCGCCGCCGATGCCGCCGGCCAGAACAACAATGCGCATGCGGACAGTCTTCAGCCGGGCGCGGGCCGTCGTCGCGGGGTGGCGGTCGGGCGGTGCGGTGCGGTCGGGCGGCCGGCGGGGAGGTCAGGCGGGTGCGTGTTCCCGGTGCGGCGCGGAGCAGCCGTGCATCGGCATCTCGGTCAGGCCGGGGAAGTACACGTGGAGGCTGACGGCCCCTTCGAGGGTGTCGTTGACGACCTCGTGGGTGTAGCCGGGGGCGAAGACGCGCTGGGTGCCGGCGCCGAGGGCGAGGGTGCCGCGCGGGCCGTGCTCGGTGAGCTCGCCGTCGAGGACGGTCAGCACGCCGGAGGAGGCGCCGTGGTCGTGGCGGCCGCTGCCCTGGCCGGGGACCCAGCTGAGCAGCCAGACCTCGTAGCCGATGGGGGCACCCCCCGGCTGAGCGGGGTCGAGGGCCTGGGGGACGGTGCGCAGCCGGTGGTACCAGCGGGTGGTGGCGTCGTACTGGACCAGGTGTTCCCATTCGGCGCGGTTCGCGGCGATGGAGCGGGCGAGGCCGGCGAACTCGGCGACGGTGGCCGGGTGTTCGCGAGCGGGCTGGAGCAGGTGCTGGACGGAGAGGATGTCGCCGGCGATCTGGAGGTCGCTCTCGACGGCGAGGGGGGCGGCGGCGGTGCTCGGGGAGGCGCTGTTCATCGTGGGGGAGTCCTCGACGGATGTCAGTCGTGCTGGCGGTCGCTGGGGGTGGCCGGAGCTCAGGGGAGCCGAAGCTCCGCAGGCATCAACAGCTGCAACAGCGACAGCGAACCTGGACAGCACTCAGGAACCCACGAATGGGGGTCCGGGTGGCGGTCGAGGTCACTGACATGGAGACAAGGAGACCGGCTCGCGGGCCCGACTGTCAACCCAATGCCTCGAATGGCCGCAAAAGTTTCATCTGATCCGGTTGCCGTGCTGGAAGAAAGGTTTGTGCAAACCGATGCAGGGGAGGTGGCGATTCATAGCGCGTCAGCCCCCGGGCCCGGTCCAAACCCGACGCGCCGCCCCGTGATCCAAATGTGATCTGCGCCGCTTCTTTGGCTTGATCGCAACCACCTCGCGGAGCGGTACGTCGATTGCGGATGAACACCGTCCTGCGGGGCACCCGATGCATGTGTCACGATTTTTGGCGATATGAACACTTTCTGCATACGCTTGGTTCCGCAGAGTGAATAAGGGGCCCAATAGCAGATCTCGGCTTGACTGGCCGGGAGCGGCCCACTTGTAATTTCACTCGTGTCGTTACGTAGCGATGAGTGACGACAACACCACGGGGACGCACAGACAGAGCGAGGGGCGCACATGACCGAGCTGTTTCAGGAACTGCTGGTCGAGGAGGCGGACGAAGAGCTCGGATGGCAGGAGCGCGCTCTGTGCGCCCAGACCGACCCCGAGTCCTTCTTTCCCGAGAAGGGCGGCTCCACCCGCGAGGCCAAGAAGGTCTGCCTCGCCTGTGAAGTCCGCTCCGAATGCCTTGAGTACGCACTCGCCAACGACGAGCGGTTCGGCATCTGGGGCGGTCTCTCCGAACGCGAGCGCCGACGGCTGAAAAAGGCCGCGGTCTGAGCACGCAGCGCAACACCGGGCCACGCACGGCGACGCGCGGCGGTACGCGGAACACCGCAGGGCCCACCACGCAGAAGTCACACGGAAGTCACGCGGAACATCGCGCGTAACGGCGCGACGAGCAGAGCAAACGGTCCGCCTCCTGCACCTTCCCCGCAGGAGGCGGACCGCTGTGTTTCCAGCCGTTAGTGTGGGGCGCTGTCCAGCAGCCTCCGGGAGCACACCACCCCCGGATCCACTTCCCCCAGCTACCGCTGGGAGGTGCCCCACCGGACCGCGTCCGGAGGGACTCCCAGGCCGGAGGGCCAGTAGAGCGATGTCCCTGCACAGCCAGTCGGCGGCCTCCCACCAGGCTGCCGCCACACCCGAGTTCCCCCGGCACGTCGTCACCGCGGTCCTCGTCGCCCACGACGGCGCCCGCTGGCTGCCCAAAACCCTCGCCGGCCTCCTCGGCCAGGAACGCCCCGCCCAGAACCACGTCGCCGCCGACACCGGCAGCTCCGACGACTCCGCGCGGCTGCTCGGCGAGGCCCTCGGCGAGGACCGGGTCCTGCACCTCGCCCGCCGCACCGGCTTCGGCGCCGCCGTCGACGAGGCCGCCCGCACCGCCGGCACCCTGACCCCCGAGGACCTCCCGTACCTCAAGCGCCCCAGCGGCTGGGACCCCGTCAGCCGCACCTGGCGCGACGACGCGTACGACCTCCCCGAACTGCCCCACGGCGAACCCGTCCAGTGGCTCTGGCTGCTCCACGACGACAGCGCACCCGAGCCCGACGCCCTCACCGAACTCCTCCGCGTCGCCGACGAGAACCCCGACGCCGCCGTCATCGGCCCCAAACTGCGCGGCTGGTACGACAAGAAGCAGCTCCTCGAAGCCGGCGTCACCATCGCCCGCAGCGGCCGCCGCTGGACCGGCCTCGACCGCCGCGAACAGGACCAGGGCCAGCACGACCAGGTCCGCCCCGTGCTGTCCGTCTCCACCGCCGGCATGCTCGTGCGCCGCGACGTGTACGACGCCCTCGGCGGCTTCGACCGCCGCCTGCCGCTGATGCGCGACGACGTCGACCTCTGCTGGCGCGCCCAGAGCGCCGGCCACGAGGTCCTCGTCGCCCCCGACGCCGTCATGCGCCACGCCGAGGCCGCCGCCCGCGAACGCCGCACCGTCGACTGCGCGGGCCGTACGAGCTCCAGCCCGCACCGCGTCGACAAGGCCGGCGCCGTCTACACGGTCCTCGCCAACAGCTCCGGCCGCGCATTGCCCTACGTCCTGCTGCGCGTGCTCGTCGGCACCGTCCTGCGCGCTCTCGCCTACCTCATCGGCAAGGCCCCCGGCCAGGCCGTCGACGAGATCACCGGCCTCCTCGCCACCCTGCTGCGCCCCGGCCGCATCCTCGGCGCCCGCCGCAGACGCGGCCGCCCCGCCGTCCCCGCCAAGGAACTGCGCCCCCTGTTCCCGCCCCCGGGCGCGAGCGTACGGGCCAACGCCGAACAGCTCGCCGGGTACTTCGGCGCCGACCGCGACACCGACGCGGCCGGCGCCGGCAGGCACGGCGGAGCCGTCGAATCCGGCCCCGGCGGCGACGACGCCGACTACCTGGAGATCGAACAGTTCGCGCGCCTCAAGCGGATCGCCCGCAACCCCGCGCCCGTCCTGTTCGCCCTCCTCCTGCTCGTCTCCGTGATCGCCTGCCGCGCCCTGCTCGGCGGCGGCTCCCTCATGGGCGGCGCCCTGCTGCCCGCCCCCGACAGCGGACTCGCCCTCTGGCGCGCCTACACCGACGACTGGCAGCCCGTGGCAACCGGCTCCACCGCCGGAGCGCCCCCCTACCTCGCCGTCCTCGGCGCCTTCGCCACCGTGCTGTTCGGCTCCACCAGCGCCGCGCTGACCCTGCTGCTCGTCTGCTCGGTCCCGCTCGCCGGGCTGACCGCCTACTTCGCCTCCCGGCCGCTCGTGGAGTCCCGGCTGCTGCGCGCCTGGGCCGCCGTCGCCTACGCCTTCCTGCCCGCCGTCACCGGAGCCCTCGCCGGCGGCCGCCTCGGCACCGCCGTCCTCGCGATCCTGCTCCCGCTCATCGCCCGCTCCGCCGTCGCCGCCTTCGGCTTCGGCTCCGGGACCGGGGGCGCGGGCGACGACCGGTCCGGCTGGCGCCCGGTGTGGACGTACACCCTCCTGCTGACCCTGGCCACCGCCTTCACCCCCGTCGTCTGGCCGCTCGCCGCGGTCCTCGGTGCCGCCGCCCTCTGCGTCCGGCTCCGGCGGGGGGATTCCCGGCGCCACGCGGACTGGAAGACGTACGGCCTGCGGCTGACGGCCACCCTCGCCGTCCCGCTGCTCGTCCTCGCCCCCTGGTCGCTCAGCCTGCTCATGCACCCGAGCCGGCTCCTGCGGGAGGCCGGCCTACCCTACGGATCCGGCTCGGCCACCGCCCTGGACCTGCTCGGCATCAGTCCCGGCGGTCCCCGCACCGCCGGCGGCCTGCTGCTCATCGGCGTCGTCCTGGCGGCCCTGGCCGCCCTGCTGCGCGCCGAGCGGCAGTTCGCCGTCCGCACGGCCTGGGCCGTCGCCCTCGCCTCGCTGCTGCTGGCCGTCGTCGTCAACCGCACCGGCTGGGCCGGACCCGCCACCCTCGTCTACGGACTGGCCCTGCTCGCCGCCGCCGCCGTCGGCGCCGACGGCGCCAGGGAGCGGGTCGCCGCCAGCAGCTTCGGCTGGCGCCAGCCGCTCGCCGCGCTGATCGCGCTCGCCGCCGCGGCGGGGCCCCTGCTCGGCGCCGCCGGCTGGATGATCAGCGGCGCCGACGGCCCGCTGGAGCGGCGTGACCCGGTCCAGGTCCCCGCGTTCGTCGCCGAGGAGAGCGGCACCCGCGACCAGGCCCGCACCCTCGTCCTCGGTGGGGGTCCCCCCGGCGGAGCGAGGGGGAACACCTCGCCCGCCACCGTCTCGTACACCCTGGCCCGGGGCTCCGGCGGCCGCCTCGGCGACGCCGAACTCGCCGCCGAGGCCGGCAGCAGCCCCCAGCTCGACAAGGTCGTCTCCAGCCTCGTCGCCGGTTCCGGCGCCGACCAGAGCGACCAGCTCAGCGGGTTCGCGATCCGCTACGTCCTGGTCCGCGACGGCGCCCCCCAGCAGATGCGCAAGGTCCTCGACGCCACCCCGGGTCTGAGCCGCCTCAGCCAGCTCGACGGCAGCGCCCTGTGGCGGGTGGACCGCCAGGTCGCCCGCGCCGCCATCGTGCCGGGCAAGCCGGGCGAGGCGCCCATCCCGGTCGCCTCCGGGCCCGTCGAGGTCCACACCAAGATCGGGCCGGGCGAGGCGGGCGGCGCCGGCCGGGTGCTGCGCATCGCCGACCGGGCGGCCCCCGGCTGGACGGCCACCCTCGACGGAAAGCCCCTCAAGCCCAAGACCCTCGACGGCTGGGCCCAGGGCTTCGAACTGCCCGCCGCGGGCGGCCGCCTCGACGTCGTCCACGAGGACGCGCTGACCCGGACCGCCTGGCACTGGGCACAGGGCCTGCTCGCGCTCGTCCTGCTCGTCATGGCCCTGCCGGGCCGCAAGGCCCGCCTCGACGACGACCTGCCCGAGGAGGAGGCGGAGGCCGCCGAGCGGTCCGCCGCGGGCGAGGCCGGCGAGGGCCGCCGGGCCCGCCGGCTGCGCGCCGAGGCCGAGTCCGCCGGTGACGCCGCCACGAGCGCCGCCGACGAGCCCTCGGGCGCGGTCGCCGACCCGTACGCGCAGATCCCGGCGCAGCCGGTGTACGGGGAGGACGCGTACGCGTACCAGGCGTACGGCGACCAGGGCTACGGGTACGAGCAGCGGCCCCAGCAGCCGTACGCGCCGGCGCAGGCCCCCGGGTACGACCAGTACCCGTACCCGCAGCAGGGCCACGAGGCCGGCCAGGCGTACCCGCAGCAGCAGGAGCAGCACCAGCCGGAGCAGCACCAGCAGCACCAGCAGCACCAGCAGGAGCCGTACCCCTACCCGCCGTACGGGCAGCCGTACGAGCAGCCGTACGACACCTACGGACAGCACCAGCCGCGTCCCGACGGGAGCACCCAGCAGTGAAGCAGCGCGCACCCCTGACGCTGGCGGCGGTGGCCGCGGCCCTGGCGGCAGTCACCGGCCTCGGGTACCTCACCGCCCCCGCCGCACCGGCAGCGGAGGCCAAGCCCGCGGCCGCCGCCCGGATGCCGGTGGAGCGCTCCGCGCTGGTCTGCCCGGCGCCCAGCTCCTCGGACATCGCGGAGACCACGTACACGGCGATCACCCCCGGCGCGCCCGGCGCGGCGGGCAAGGGCACGGCCCGGCTCCTCGGCGCGACCAAGGAGGCCAAGCCGGTGCTGGAGCTCAAGGAGCGCGGCAAGCCCGCCGGAGCCACCGCCTCCGGCGCGGGCGCCCCGGGGCTGACGGGCGTCGCCGACGGCACCCTGGCCCCCGGCTGGACCGCGCAGCAGACCACGAAGGTCACGGTCGGCCGCGCGCGCGGCCTCCTCGGCGTCGCCTGCACCACCCCCGGCACCGACTTCTGGTTCCCCGGCGCGAGCACGGCCAAGGGGCGCGAGGACTACGTCCACCTCACCAACCCCGACGACACCGCGGCCGTGATCGACATCAAGATGTTCGGCCCGGACGGGGCGGTCAAGTCCGACGGCGGCACCGGTGAGAACATCCGGATCGACCCCAAGTCCACCAAGGCCGTCTCGCTGGCCTCCCTCGCGCCCGCCGCGCAGCTCCCGGACGTCACCGCCCATGTGACGACCCGTGCGGGCCGCGTGGGGGCCTCCGTACAGGTCGGCGAGGAGGGGGTGGGTGCCGACTGGCTGCCCGCCTCCGCCGACCCGGCGGGCTCGCTGGTCATGCCCGGGATCCCGGCGGACGCCACCTCCGTACGGCTGGTGGCCTGCGCGCCGGGCGAGGAGGACGCGGACCTCACCGTCAAGCTGGCCGGGCCCAACGGCTCGATCAGCCCGGCCGGCAGCGAGCAGCTGCACCTCAAGGGCGGCATGACGGCGAGCCTCGACCTCAAGGACGTGACCCGCGGCGAGGCGGGCTCACTGGTGCTCACCCCGGCGAATGGCAAGAAGGCCGTACCGGTGGTGGCCGCCCTGCGCGTGGTCCGCGGCAGCGGAGCCAAGCAGGAGCTGGGCTTCGTCCCGGCGGTCGGGCCGGTCGCCGCGCGCGCCACCGTCGCCGACAACCGGGCCGACGAGAACGCGACGGTGCTCTCGCTGACGGCGGTGGGCGGCGCGGACGCGAAGGTCAAGGTGACGGCTTCGGCGGGCACCGAGGCCGGGGAGCCCGCCTCGAAGGAGGTCACGGTCAAGGCGGGCACCACGCAGACGGTGTCCCTGGCCCCCGGGGGCGCCAAGGGCTCCTACGCGCTGACCGTCGAGACCGTCTCCGGCGGTCCGGTGTACGCGGCGCGGACCCTGGCCCTGCCGCACGAGGGCATCCCGATGTTCACGGTCCAGACGCTGTCGGACGACCACGCGATGGTCTCGGTCCCCAAGGCCACCCAGGACCTGACGGTCCTGATCGACTGACGCGCCGTCGCGGGCGGTCCGGCCGGACCCGGCCGACCGCCCGCACGTCAGTCCTGGCCGTACCGCGGGTCCACCGTCTCCGGGGACAGCCCCAGCAGCTCCGCCACCTGCTCCACCACGATCTCGTGCACCAGCAGCGCCCGTTCATCCCGGCTTTTCGTCCGGATCTCCACCGGCCGCCGGAACACCACGACCCGTGCGGGCCGCCCCGGCCCGTCCGGCTCCGACAGCGCCCCGAGCGGCACCGCCTCGTCGTTCCATCCGGTGGCCGGGCCGCCCGGCGGACCCGGGACGTCCGCGACCACGAACTCCACCTCCGCCAACTGCGGGAACCGCCGCTCCAGCCGTTCGACCGAGTCCCGTACGAGGTCCCCGAACAGCTCCGCCCGGCTCGCCGACAACGGAACCTGCGGCGGGGCCAGCGGCCCCCGCATCCCCCGCCCGTGCCGGTCGCGGCGGCGCGGGCGCGGCTCGGCGGGAGGTTCGGCGGAGCGGGGCGGGCCGGGGGTCAGGGGGCTGTCGGTCACCCCCGCAGCGTAGCCCTCGCCGCCCCGGCCACCGGGGCGTTTCCCGACCCGCCGCGCCCCTTCGCGGGCACGACACGGGGGAGTGGGCCGGGGGAGAGTCGTCGCGGCCCGGTCAAGAGTGCGGTACCGTCCAACGTCGTGAGCCTTGTACGTCGCTGTTCGCGCACCGCGTGCGGCCGCCCTGCCGTCGCGACACTGACGTACGTCTACGCCGATTCGACCGCAGTCCTCGGCCCGCTCGCCACCTACGCGGAACCCCACTGCTACGACCTGTGCGCCGAGCACTCCGAGCGCCTGACCGCCCCGCGCGGCTGGGACGTCGTGCGCCTGACGGACGGGTCCGCCCCGTCCCGCCCCAGCGGCGACGACCTCGAAGCCCTCGCCAACGCCGTCCGCGAGGCGGCCCGTCCGCACGACCGCGCCGCCCAGGCCGGCGGGAGCGGCCCGGGCGGCAAGGGCAGTGGGACCGGGGAGACGCGTCGCGGACACCTGCGCGTCCTGCGTTCGCCCGACTCCTGACATCACATGGTCTGAAGAGCCGCTCTTCGTGCAGGTAGGTTTGCTCCACCGCACAGCACCAGGAGGGCAGGCAGTGGCCGCAGATCTTTCGAACATCGTCAAGGCGTACGACGTACGTGGTGTCGTACCCGACGAGTGGGACGAGTCGCTGGCCGAGCTGTTCGGGGCCGCCTTCGTCGAGGTCACCGGCGCGACGGCGATCGTCGTCGGCCACGACATGCGCCCCTCCTCGCCCGCCCTGTCCGGCGCCTTCGCCCGCGGCGCCGCCGCCCGCGGCGTGGACGTCACCCTGATCGGGCTGTGCTCCACCGACCAGCTGTACTACGCCTCCGGCACGCTGGACCTGCCCGGCGCGATGTTCACCGCCTCGCACAACCCGGCCCGCTACAACGGCATCAAGCTCTGCCGCGCGGGCGCCGCCCCCGTCGGCCAGGACACCGGCCTCGCCGCCGTACGCGAGCTCGTCGAGCAGTGGTCCGAGCAGGGCGCCCCGGCCGTCGCCGGAGGCACCGCGCCCGGCACGATCACCGAGCAGGACACCCTCGCCGGATACGCCGAGCACCTCAAGGCCCTGGTCGACCTCCGCGCCATCCGCCCGCTCAAGGTCGTCGTCGACGCGGGCAACGGCATGGGCGGCCACACCGTCCCGACCGTGTTCGAGGGCCTGCCGCTGGAGCTCGTACCGATGTACTTCGAGCTCGACGGCACCTTCCCGAACCACGAGGCCAACCCCCTCGACCCGAAGAACATCGTCGACCTCCAGGCCCGCGTGAAGGCCGAGGGAGCCGACCTCGGCCTCGCCTTCGACGGGGACGCCGACCGCTGCTTCGTCGTCGACGAGCGCGGCGAGGGCGTCTCCCCCTCCGCCGTCACCGCCCTGGTCGCGGCCCGCGAACTGGCCCGCAACGGCGGCACCGGCACGGTGATCCACAACCTGATCACCTCCTGGTCGGTCCCCGAGGTCGTCCGCGAGCACGGCGGAACCCCCGTGCGCACCCGCGTCGGCCACTCCTTCATCAAGGAGGAGATGGCCCGGTCCGGCGCCATCTTCGGCGGCGAGCACTCCGCGCACTACTACTTCAAGGACTTCTGGAACGCGGACACCGGCATGCTCGCCGCGCTCCACGTCCTCGCCGCCCTCGGCGGACAGGACGGCCCGCTCTCCGAGCTGGTCTCCTCGTACGACCGGTACGCGGGCTCCGGCGAGATCAACTCCACCGTCGCCGACCAGGCCGACCGGCTCGCCGCCGTCAAGGCCGCGTACGGCTCCGCCGAGGGGATCACCCTCGACGAGCTCGACGGCCTGACCGCCACCTCCGCCGACTGGTGGTTCAACCTGCGCGCCTCCAACACCGAGCCGCTGCTGCGCCTCAACGTCGAGGCCCGCGACCCCCTGACCCTCGCCAAGGTCCGCGACGAGGTCCTCTCCCTCGTCCGGGCGTAGAAGCCCGTGTCACGGCCGGGCCGCGCCGGGTGCGGCCCGGCGGTACGCTGACCTCGCCCAATCCGCATGTTCGAAGGGAACCGCCCCATGCCGCTCGAAGCCGGCCTTCTGGAGATCCTCGCCTGCCCCGCCTGCCACTCGCCCCTCGAGGACAAGTCGGCGGACGAAGCGGCTCCCGAGCTGATCTGCACCGGTCGGGACTGCGGCCTCGCCTACCCGGTCCGCGACGGCATCCCGGTCCTCCTCGTCGACGAGGCCCGCCGCCCCGCCTGAGGCCGGGCCCCGGGCCCCGGGCCCCGGGCCCTGGGCCCCCGGCCCGCGGGCCCGGGACCACCCGGGCAACCCGCGGGCCGCACAGGCACCGCACAGGCACCAAGGGGCGCCCCTCGCAACCGGGCGCCCGAGCAACCGAGTCGCCCGCCCTTTGAACCAGCCGGAGGCCGCAATGCTCGACGAGTCGCTCCTCGACGCACCGGACGAGCTCGCCCGCGCCGACCGCCGCGGCCTGCTCCGCGGCGCGGCCGAGGCCGGGGCCAGGGTCCGCACCGCGGCCCGGCACGCGACCGAGGCGGGCCTCGCCGACCTGCGCCCCGACGGCCGGCCCCGCGCCGTGCTCATCGCCGGGCCCGGCACCGCCGCCACCGGGGTCGCCGACCTCCTCGGCGCCCTCGCCGGAGCCTGCGCACCCGTCACGCGGCTGCACCCCACCGGCGTCGCCCACGCCGCCGGCGCCCTGCGCTGGGCGCTGCCCGGCTGGGCCGGCTCCGTCGACCTGCTGCTCCTGGCCACCACCGACGGCACCGAGCCCGGGCTCGCCGTCCTCGCCGAGCAGGCCTACCGGCGCGGCTGCACCGTCGTCGCCGTGGCCCCCGAGCGGTCCCCGCTGAGCGAGGCCGTCGACGGCGCGCACGGGCTCCTCGTACCGATGGCCAAGGCCCCGTACCAGGAGTACGACGAATCGGCGGCGGCCGGCCCCGGCGCCCTGTGGGCCCTGCTCACCCCGCTGCTCGTGCTCCTCGACAAGGTCGGGCTGGTCACGGCCGCCCCCGAGACCCTGCAGCGCGTCGCCGACCGGCTCGACCGCACCGCGGAGCGCTGCGGACCGGCCATCGCCACGTACTCCAACCCGGCCAAGACCCTCGCCGCCGAGCTCGCCGACTCCCTCCCGCTCATCTGGAGCGAGGGAGCCGGCGCCGGACCGGCCGGGCGCCGCTTCGCCGCCACCCTCGCCGAACTCGCGGGCCGCCCCGCGCTCGCCGCCGACCTGCCCGAAGCCCTGCCCGCCCACGGGGTCCTGCTCGCGGGCGCCTTCGCCGCCGGGGCCGACCCCGAGGACTTCTTCCGTGACCGGGTGGAGGAGCCCCAAGCGCTCCGCGCCCGCATCGTCCTGCTGCGCGACCGGCCCGCGGGCGGCCTCACCGCCGCCCCGGCCGCGCGCGAGCTCGCCCTCAGCCACGACACGGCCATCAGCGAGCTCGAACCGGAGGAGGGCGGCGAACTGGAACAGATCGCCGAGCTCCTCGCCGTCACGGACTTCGCCACCGCCTACCTGGCGCTGGCGACCAGGGGACACGGCTGAGCACACGACCGTGCCGGCCCTTCATCCAGGAAGACGGACGAAGATGGACCGCCTGACGAACACGATCCGCCCCTACGCCTGGGGATCGACCACCGCGATCCCCGGGCTCCTCGGCGTCGAACCCACCGGGGAGCCCCAGGCCGAGATGTGGATGGGCGCCCACCCGGGCGCCCCCTCCCGCCTCGACCGCGGCGCCGGCGAGACCACCCTCGCGGACGTCATCGCCGCCGACCCCGAGCGCGAGCTCGGCGCGGCCGCCGTCGCCAAGTTCGGCCCCCGCCTGCCCTTCCTCCTCAAACTCCTCGCCGCCGGCGCCCCGCTCTCCCTCCAGGTCCACCCCGACCTTGAGCAGGCCCGGGCCGGCTACGCCGACGAGGAGCGCCGCGGGATCCCGGTCGCGGCGGGCCACCGCAACTACAAGGACCCCCACCACAAGCCCGAGATGATCTGCGCGCTCACTCCCTTCGAGGGGCTGTGCGGGTTCCGCCCGCCGCCGGAGGCCGCCGCGCTGCTCGAAGGCCTCGGGGTGGACGCGCTCAAGCCGTACGCCGACCTCCTGCGGGCCCACCCGCAGGACGCGGCCCTGCGCGAGATGTTCACCGCCGTACTGACCGCGGACCGCGCCGAGATGGCCCGTACGGTCGCCGAGGCGGGCGCCGCGATCGTGCGCCTGGGGGGCCCGTACGCCCCGTACGCCTCGCTCGTCCACCACTACCCGGGCGACCCGGGCGTGATCGCGGCCATGCTGCTCAACCACGTACGACTCCAGCCCGGCGAGGCGATGTTCCTCGGCGCCGGCGTCCCGCATGCTTATCTCGACGGCCTCGGCGTGGAACTGCTGGCCAACTCCGACAACGTGCTGCGCGCCGGACTCACCCCCAAACACGTGGACGTGCCCGAGCTCCTGAAGATCGTGCGCTTCGAGCCCGCCGACCCGGCCGTGCAGCGCCCCGAGGGCAATGGCGAGGAGGTCTACGAGGCGCCCGTCGACGAATTCCGGCTCTCCCGCTTCGCGCTGGCCCCCGGCGCGGCCCCCCACCCCCTGCCGGACGGGGCCCCGCAGATCCTGCTCTGCACGGCGGGCCGCCCGAAGGCGGGCGAAGTGACGCTGTCCCCCGGGGAGTCGGTCTTCGTCCCGGCCGACGAAAAGGTCGAACTGTCCGGTATCGGCACGATTTTCCGGGCCACCGTGCCGGAGTGAACGTGGCGTCCGCCGCCATGGCTGCAACAATGTGCCGCCGTAGCGCGGCGCCCCGGGCAGGGGCGCCGTACCGAGGAAGGGACTCCGAAAACCCATGAGCGCGTCGGGCGGTACCAGGGCGATCGTGGCGGCACTCGCCGCCAACCTCGCCATCGCTGTAGCCAAGTTCGTGGCCTTCGTCTTCAGCGGCTCCTCGTCGATGCTCGCGGAAAGCGTCCACTCGCTGGCCGACTCGGGGAACCAGGGGCTGCTGCTCCTCGGCGGCAAGAAGGCCCAGCGCGAAGCGACCCCGCAACACCCCTTCGGGTACGGGCGCGAACGCTACATCTACGCCTTCCTCGTCTCCATCGTGCTCTTCACCGTCGGCGGCATGTTCGCCATCTACGAGGGCGTCGAGAAGGTCCAGCACCCGCACCCCATCGAGGACTGGTACTGGCCGATCGGCGTGCTCCTCTTCGCGATCGTCGCCGAAGGGTTCTCCTTCAAGACGGCGATCAAGGAATCGAACGAGATCCGGGGCTCCCTGTCCTGGGGCCAGTTCATCAGGCGCGCCAAGGCCCCCGAGCTGCCCGTGGTCCTGCTGGAGGACTTCGGCGCGCTCGTCGGCCTGGTCCTCGCCCTCGGCGGCGTCGGCCTCGCGCTCGCGACCGGCGACGGCGTCTGGGACGGCATCGGCACCCTGTGCATCGGCACCCTGCTGATCCTCATCGCCGTCGTGCTGGCCGGAGAGACCAAGTCCCTGCTGCTCGGCGAGGCCGCGGGCGCGGAGGACGTCGAGAAGATCAAGGCCGCGCTCGTCGACGGGGACGTCGTCACCCGCGTCATCCACATGCGCACCCTGCACCTCGGCCCGGAGGAGCTGCTGGTCGCCGCGAAGATCGCCGTCGAGGGCGACGACACCGCGACGCAGGTGGCGGACGCGATCAACGCGGCCGAGAGCCGGATCCGCGCGGCGGTCCCGATCGCCCGCGTGATCTACCTGGAGCCGGACATCTACCACGCGGATGCCGCGGCCAAGGGCTGACGCCCCTCCCGTACGCCGACGCTCCTCCCGTACGTACGAAGGCCCCCGCCGCGCAGGACGCGCCGCGGGGGCCTTCGCGTCCCCCCCCGCCGCCCGGTCCGGCCGCCCGGCCACCCGGCCCACTGGGGCACCCCCGGCCGATCGGTGTAGATTCGTCATCAGTGTCAGGCGTCGCTGCTGATGGCGGTCGGGCGGTCCTCGCGACCGGCCGAGGGGAGAGAGGACCCCCGACGGACTGAGTGCCCGGTGCACCGTCTTCCACAGGCGATGCGCGGCTCAGCCGTACCCACCCTCTCGACCCATGAGGAGCAGCACCCATGGACTTCAAGGTCGCCGACCTTTCCCTCGCCGCCTTCGGCCGCAAGGAGATCACCCTCGCCGAGCACGAGATGCCCGGCCTGATGTCGATCCGCCGCGAGTACGCCGACGCCCAGCCCCTGGCCGGCGCGCGCATCACCGGCTCCCTGCACATGACCGTGCAGACCGCCGTCCTGATCGAGACCCTGGTGGCCCTGGGCGCCGACGTCCGCTGGGCCTCCTGCAACATCTTCTCCACCCAGGACCACGCCGCCGCCGCCATCGCGGTCGGCCCCGACGGCACCCCGGAGAACCCGCAGGGCGTCCCCGTCTTCGCCTGGAAGGGCGAGACGCTGGAGGAGTACTGGTGGTGCACGGAGCAGGCCCTGACCTGGCCGAACACCCCCACCGGCGGCCCGAACATGATCCTCGACGACGGTGGTGACGCCACCCTCCTCGTCCACAAGGGCGTCGAGTTCGAGAAGGTCGGCTCCGCCCCGGACCCGTCCACGGCGGACTCCGAGGAGTACGCGCACATCCTCACCCTGCTGAACCGCACCCTCGGCGAGAGCCCGCAGAAGTGGACGCAGCTCGCGTCCGAGATCCGCGGCGTCACCGAGGAGACCACCACCGGTGTCCACCGCCTCTACGAGATGATGGACGAGGGCACCCTGCTCTTCCCGGCGATCAACGTGAACGACGCCGTCACCAAGTCGAAGTTCGACAACAAGTACGGCTGCCGCCACTCCCTCATCGACGGCATCAACCGCGCCACCGACGTCCTCATCGGCGGCAAGGTCGCGGTCGTCTGCGGCTACGGCGACGTCGGCAAGGGCTGCGCCGAGTCGCTGCGCGGCCAGGGCGCCCGCGTCATCGTCACCGAGATCGACCCGATCTGCGCGCTCCAGGCGGCCATGGACGGCTACCAGGTCGCGACGCTGGACGACGTCGTCGAGACGGCCGACATCTTCATCACGACCACGGGCAACAAGGACATCATCATGGCCGCCGACATGGCCAAGATGAAGCACCAGGCGATCGTGGGCAACATCGGCCACTTCGACAACGAGATCGACATGGCCGGCCTGGCCAAGGTCGACGGCATCGTCAAGGACGAGGTCAAGCCCCAGGTCCACACCTGGACCTTCCCCGACGGCAAGGTCCTGATCGTCCTCTCCGAGGGCCGCCTGCTGAACCTGGGCAACGCGACCGGCCACCCGTCGTTCGTCATGTCGAACTCCTTCGCGGACCAGACCCTGGCCCAGATCGAGCTCTTCACCAAGCCCGCCGAGTCCCCGACCGACGTCTACGTGCTGCCCAAGCACCTCGACGAGAAGGTCGCCCGCCTCCACCTCGACGCCCTCGGCGTCAAGCTCACGACGCTCCGCCCGGAGCAGGCCGCCTACATCGGCGTCAAGGTCGAGGGCCCGTACAAGCCGGACCACTACCGCTACTGATCCCGGGGCATCCCCGCGGATCCACGGCACCGAGCAGGCCCCCGGCACGTACGCCGGGGGCCTGCCCCGTGAGCGGGACCCGCCGATGAGCGGAACCCGCCCCTGAGCAGGACCCGTACGACCCGTACGACCCCGTACGAAGCCACGCAAGGACGGCACCCATGCCCCGCGGCCGCTACTCGCTCCACGACCCGCACGACCACGCGCCCCTCGGCGAGGAGCACTTCCACTGCGCGCCCGGCCCCTCCGGCTGGCGCTACGTCTCCCAGCTCACCGGCCCCGACGGCGACCACCGCGGCTCGGTCGACCTCGCGATCGACGAACTCGGCCGGCCCATCCGCCTCGAAGCCAACGCCGCGAGCTGGCAGGTGCGCGGCGCGGCCATCGACGGGGTTACCTGGGTGCGCTCCGACCCCTCGGGATCCGAGGCCACCGAGGGCAACGTCGCCGCCGCGGCCTTCACCGGCAGCTCGCCGGCCTTCCTCGTGGCCACCGCCCGGCTGCTGCGGCTGACCCCCGGCGCACCGGCGACCCGGGTCCGGCTCGTGGCGCTGACGGATCCGGTGCTGGCGCCCCGTACGGTCGACCAGGCCTGGGCGCTGCGCGGGCGCGCCGAGCACGCGACGGACAGCGGGCCCCTCGTTGTGGACGAGTACCAGGTCACCGCCCTGGACACGGGCGAGGTCCATACGGTCCACCTCGCGGGCGACGTCGTCCTCGCCGCCCCGGGCATCGAACTGGAGCACCTGGAGACCCCGCCCTCGACGTTCCCCGAGGACTGACCCCCCGCCAGGCTCCGCGGCCCCCGGATCAGCGGCCCCGGATCAGCGCTGCTCGTCGGGGTAGCTCCACTCGACGGCGCAGACCGCCGAAGGCGCGGCCTCCTTCGCGTACCAGGCGACGGACTTCTCGAACTCCGGGCACCACAGGTGGGCGCGGCTGACGGAGAGCGGGAAGTCGGTGCCGCCGGTGACGACGTGCACGCCGTCCTCCTGCCGGATGCCGACCGTGACCTGGCGGCCGATGCTCTCGTCCCGCATCAGTTCGCGGAGTTCCTCGACGACGGCTTGCGCCCGGGCCTCGTCCTCGATGCCCGTGACGCGGAAGGTGAATGCGACGTTCGCTGACATGCTGCGCAGGTTAGGCGATCACGCCGGGGGCGCGAACCCCGTGGCGGGCCGCGGCGGCACGGCAGGCGCGGGCACCTCGGCCGGGGCCGGGACCGGAGCCGGCGGAGTCGCGGGCTGTACGGCCTGCGGTGCGTACGCCCCGGGGCCCGGGTGCCCCCACGCGGGCGACATCCCGCCGGGCATCGCGGCCATCGCGGGCGCGCCGGGCGGCGCGTACGCGGGCGCGACACCGGCTCCGAAGGCGCGGGCCGCGTCCCGGCTCTGCCGCTCGTGCACGACCGCCATCAGGAACGCTGCGGCCGGCACCCCCGCCGGCGGCGGAGCACCCGTACGCGCCACCAGGTCATCGGCGAGCCGCACCGCCATCGCGGCGCCCACCTGCGGGTCCAGCTGGTCCATCCGCGTCAGGTACTGCCGTATCGCCAGCCACAGCCCGTCCGGTACGGCCGACAGGTCCAGCCCGGAGAACCGCCCGGCCAGCCACGGCGGCGGCGGGGGCACTGGCATCACCCGCGCCCCCGGCACCCGCTCCCGTACGACCAGGGCCCCCGCGAACACATCGCCCAGCCGCCGGCCGCGGGCCGAGATCAGGGACGCGATGCAGGCGATGGCACCGAAGGTGCCCAGCAGCTCCACGACCCCCATCGCACCGCGCACCAGCGCGTGCCGGAACCGGATCGGCCCCCCGTCGTCGCGGACCACCCGCAGCCCGCATGCGAGCTTGCCGAGGGAACGCCCGTGGGACAGCGTCTCCACCGCGATCGGCACCCCGACCAGCACCAGCAGGAAACTCGCCACCGACACCGCGGCCTGCGCGGCGGGATCGAGGGAAGCGGTGGCGAGGGTCAGCCCGATCGTGATGACCAAGTAGCCGGTGAGGTACACGAGCAGGTCGAGGAAGATCGCCAGCGCGCGGCTCGGCAGCCTCGCGGGCCGCAACCCCAGGACGACCGCGTCCCCCGTCACCAGATCGCTCACCCTGCACACCTTTCCCGTGACCGGACCCGCCCCTCGACCCCCAGTCTGCCAAGCTGGCCACGGCAGAAGTAAGCAGGAGCAGAGCAGGTCCTGGGGCAGGGGAGCGGTAACCGGATGGATCTCGACGTCTTCGTGACGGCCCACCGGGCGGAATGGGACCGCCTGGAGCAGCTGCTCGGCCGCGGCCGCAGCCTGACCGGCGCCGAGGCGGACGAACTGGTCGCGCTCTACCAGCGCGCCTCCACCCACCTCTCGCTGATCCAGTCCAGCACCCCGGACCCGATGCTCACGGGCCGCCTGACCCAGCTCGTCGCCCGTGCCCGCGCCACGGTGACGGGCGCCCGCCGCGCCGGCTGGCGCGACGCGGCCCGCTTCTTCACCGAGAGCTTCCCAGCCGCCGTCTACCGCAGCCGCCGCTGGTGGATACCGACCGCGCTGCTCTCCACGGCGGTCGGTGTCCTCCTCGGCTGGTGGATAGCCACGCACCCGGAGGTCCAGGGAGCCATCGCGGCCCCGGAGGACCTGAAGGCGCTCACGAAGCCGGGCGGCGAGTACGAGACGTACTACTCCAGCCACCCGGCGGGCTCCTTCGCCGCCCAGGTCTGGACGAACAACGCCCAGGCGGCCGCGGTCTGCCTGGTCTTGGGCGCGTTCCTGGGGATACCCGTGCTGTGGATCCTGTTCGTCAACATGCTCAACCTGGGGACGGGCATCGGCCTGATGGCCGCGGCGGGCCGGCTCGACGTCTTCCTCGGCCTGATCCTCCCGCACGGCCTGCTCGAACTGACCGCCGTGTTCGTGGCGGCCGGCACCGGCCTGCGCCTGGGCTGGAGGGTCATCGACCCGGGCCCGCGCACCCGCAGGGCCGCCCTCGCCGAGCAGGGGCGCGCCGCGCTGGGGATGGCGATCGGCCTCGCGGTGGTCCTGTTCGTATCGGGCCTGATCGAGGGCTTCGTGACCCCGTCCGCCCTCCCCACCTGGGCCCGCGTCACGATCGGCGTCGCCGCCGAGGGCCTGTTCCTGACGTACGTCTACGTCCTCGGCGGCCGGGCCGCGCGCGCGGGCGAGGTGGGTGACGTGGAAGCCGCCGACCAGACGGCCACGCTGCCCACGGCTGCCTGAGCCGGCCCGAGGCGGCCGGATGTGCGTCGCACCCCGTTCAGCTGCTAGTCTCCTCGTCGTCCCGCAGCGACTGTTGACACAGCCGCCGTGGGGAGGTAGATTCGAACGGTTGCCTCGAACTGGACAAGTTCGGCAGTGATGGTTTAAAATCTTTCTCGCCCCCAACAGGAATTGAATTCCAGTGGGGCACAGTCGACTCCTCATCCAGGAATGCGAAGCCGGGAAATCCGGTGGAAAACTTCTGATAGAGTCGGCATCGCCGGAAAGGAAAAACGCGGAAGCGAAGGACCTGGAAAGCGAGCGGAACTGACTCTGATAGAGTCGGAAACGCAAGAACGAAGAACGAAAGCCCGGAGGAAAGCCCCAGCAAGTGTTGCTGAGGGTGAGTACGAAGGAAGCGTCCGTTCCTTGAGAACTCAACAGCGTGCCAAAAA
>NZ_LFML01000037.1 GCF_001044425.1 Streptomyces roseus | reverse complement strand
CGCGGAGCCCCGTACGGCGGTCTGCGCCGGGAACCGCTCCGCGGTCGCGGAGGGCGTACGGGCGAAGGAGACCCCCGGCCCGCGCTCGGCCCGCTCGGCCGCCTCCAGCGGATCGGGGCGCGGCCCGCGGCCCGGCGAGAGCCCCGCCGGCGCCGGACGGGCGGACGCGTGCCCCGCCTCGGGCTCCGGCTGCGCCGGGCCGCCCCAGGAGATCCGGTGGTCGCGGGGCCCGCCGAAGCCGGACTGGTGCAGGGGATCGGCCTGCCACGAAGCCCCCGGCACGGCGGAGGCGAGCGGCTGCGCCAGCGCCTCGCTCATGCCGGTCTCGTCCAGGAAGACCGGCCCGGTCTCGTCGGACCGGGCGGCGGGGGAGCTCGGAGCGGCGGGAGTAGCGGCGGCAGCGGCAGCGGGGCGGCTCGTCCCCGGAACCCAGTTGAGGCCGTTCCAGTACCGGACGAAACCGGGGATGGACGGGTCGGGGTAGTAGCCCTCGCGGGCCGCGTGCTCGCCGTCACCAGGGGAGGCCGTCAATGTCCCCAACTCCGATCGTGGCTTGAGGCTTGTGCAAGGGCAGGACCATAGCCAAGAACCGTGCCCCGAGAGGTCCGGTAACGGGAGAATCCAAGCCTTTGAGCGAACCTCGCGCCCTCCGACTGTTTTCGGACACCCGACAGGATCCGGCCAATCCCCGATCCGCTGCCCGAAGTCGCGTCATACCCGGGCACATCGGCGCTCTCTGCGGGTGTGGGGCGCGAACCCCGCCCCGCGCAACGAACCGGAGACCCCGAAGTGAGGCCGCCATGCACCACCCCGTCGTCGAACGCGAGCTGGAACTCAAGCTGGTCCTGTCCCCCGAGCGCAGCGTCGCCGTCCCGGCCCGGCTGGTCTACCTGACGGAGGACCCGTACGCCGTGCACATCACCTTCCACGCCGGCTCCAGCACCCCGGTCAACTGGACCTTCGCCCGCGAGCTGCTGGTCGAGGGGGTGTTCCGTCCGTGCGGCCACGGAGACGTCCGGATCTGGCCCACCAAGGTCGACAAGAAGGCCGTCCTCTGCATGGCGCTGACCTCCCCCGACGGCGACGCCCTGCTGGAGGCCCCGGCCACCGCGGTGTCGGCATGGCTGGAGCGCACGCTGCGCGCGGTCCCGCCCGGCACCGAGGCCGAGCGGCTGGGCCTGGACGCCGCGCTGGCGGAGCTGCTCGCGCCGACCCCGGCCGACGACCTGTGGATGCACGACCCGTGGCCGTCGGACGAGTCGGCGGAGGGCGACCTGTGATGCGGATCCGCCACCTCGGGCTCGTACGCTCCATACCCGGCGTGCGGTCAGAAGAGCTTGCCGGGGTTGAGCAGGCCGAGCGGGTCGAAGGCCTGCTTGACCGCGCGCTGCATCTCCATCCCCACCGGCCCCAGTTCGCGCGCCAGCCACTCCTTCTTCAGGACCCCGACCCCGTGCTCGCCGGTGATGGTCCCGCCGAGGGCCAGCCCGAGCGCCATGATCTCGTCGAAGGACTCACGGGCCCGCCGCGTCTCGTCCTCGTCGGCCGGGTCGAAGCAGACCACCGGGTGCGTGTTGCCGTCGCCGGCGTGCGCGCAGACCCCGATGAGCAGGTCGTAGGCGCGGGCGATGGCGGCCGTCCCGTCCAGCATCTCGGCGAGCCGCGAACGCGGTACGCAGACGTCGTCGATCATCGTCGCCGGGCGCAGGGCGTCCAGGGCGGTCAGCGACATCCGGCGGGCCTGGAGGAGCAGTTCGGATTCGGCCTCGTCCTCGGCGGGGACCACGGCGGTGGCTCCGGCGGCCGCGCACAGCTCGCCCACGGCCGCGAGGTCCTCGGGGGCGTGCGGGGTGTCGAAGGCGGCGAGCAGCAGGGCCTCGGTGGTGTCGGGCAGGCCCATCTTGCCGAGCGCGTTGACGGCCCGGACGGTCGTACGGTCCATCAGCTCCAGCAGCGAGGGGGTGAGTCCGGCCTCCATGACGGCGCACACGGCCTCGCAGGCGGCCGCGGCGGAGGGGAACTCGGCGGCCAGAGCGAGCTGCCGGGGCGGTGCGGGGCGCAGGGCGAGTACGGCCTGGACGACGACGCCGAGGCTGCCCTCGGAGCCGACGAAGAGCCGGGTGAGGTCGTATCCGGCGACTCCCTTGGCGGTCCGGCGGCCCGTACGCAGCAGCCGGCCGTCGGCGAGGACCACGTCGAGGCCGAGCACGTACTCGGCGGTGACCCCGTACTTGACGCAGCACAGGCCGCCGGAGGCGGTGCCGATGTTGCCGCCGATCGTGCACTGTTCCCAGCTGGAGGGGTCGGGCGGGTAGAACAGGCCCCGCTCGGCGACGGCCCGTGAGAGCACCGCGTTCACGACGCCCGGCTCGACGACGGCGGTCCGGTCGACGGTGTTGATCTCCAGGATCCGGTCCATCTTGACCAGGGAGAGCAGGATGCAGCCGTCGGAGGCGTTGGCGGCGCCCGACAGGCCGGTGCGGGCGCCCTGCGGGACGACGGGTACCCGCAGGGCGGTGGCGGTGCGCATCACGTGCTGCACCTGTTCGACGGTGCGGGGCAGGGCCACCACCGCCGGGGTGCCGGCGGCGCAGAAGGCGGCCATGTCGGTGGCGTAGGAGGCGGTCACCTCGGGGTCGGTGAGGAGGGCTTCGGCGGGGAGCCCCGCCAGGAGGCTCGCGTACAGGCGCGGGGAGAGATCGTCTTCCCCGGCGCCGTCCTTGACATCCATGACATCCATGGGCCCAGCGTGGCACCAGGGGCCATCGGTGTGAACACGGCCGCGACGGGCTTCGGACACCTCGGCGAACTCTTCATATTGACGCACAGTGACCCCATGGACCGTGCCACCCGTACCGCGCGTATCTCCCGTATCGCCCGTACTGCTCGTGCCGCGCGTGCCGCTCGCGCCGCCCGCATCGAGGAGGAGGCGCAGCAGCCCGCGCCGCCCGTGACCTTCACCGGGCGCAAGACGCTCGTGGCGGCCGGGGTCGCCGTGGTGCTGATCGCCGGGGCCCTGCTGATCCGGCCGGCCCGCCAGGGCGACGACGCCCGCCCTCCGGGACCCACCGAACGGGCCGCGTCGGCCGTCGGCATGGGCGCGCCGGCGGCGGCGGTGGACCTGACGGCGCTGGTGGCGGACCGGGAGAAGTGGGTCGCCGGGCACGCGAAGGACGACGCGTCCTGGGCGGTCCTCGGGGCCGCCTATCTGGAGCAGGCGCGCCGGACGACGGAGCCGGCCTGGTACCCGAAGGCCGAGAAGGCGCTGAAGCGGTCGCTGGAGATCCGCCCCGCCGAGAAGGGCAACTTCGACGCGATGACGGGCATGGGCACGCTGGCCAATGCCCGGGGCGACTTCGGGACCGGCAAGAAGTGGGGCGAGCTCGTCCGGGCGCAGGCGCCCAACCGGTGGACGGCCTACCCGGTGCTGGTGGACGCGTACACGGGCCTGGGCGACTACAAGGCCGCCGAGCGGTCGATGGAGCGGCTGCTGGACCTGCGTCCGGGGCTGGCGGCGTTCATCCGGGCCTCGCAGGTCTACCGGGACCGCGGCTGGCGCGAGGACGCGACGATGGCGATGGAGCACGCCGGAGGCGCGGCGAAGGCCCCGGCGGAGAAGGCGTACGTGCTGTTCCGCCTCGGGGAGCTGTCCTGGGAGCGGGGCGACGCGGCGGAGGCGCTGCGCCAGTACGAGGGCGCGCTGCGCGCGGATCCGGCGCAGGCCCAGGCGCTGGGCGGCCGGGCCAGGGCGCTGGCGGGGCTGGGCCGGGGCGGGGAGGCGGTGCGGGACTACCGGATGGCGCTGGGCCGGGCGCCGGTGCCGAGGCTGGCGCTGGAGCTGGGCGAGCTGCTGGACGCGCTGGGACGCCGGGAGGAGGCGAAGGTCCCGTACGACATGCTGCGTACGGCCGCGGCGCGGGGGCCCGTGGACGGGGTGAACGACGCGGTGGTGCTCGGCCTGTTCGAGGCGGACCACGGGGATCCGGCGGCGGCCGTGCGGCGGCTGACGCAGGAGTGGGCGCGGCACAAGAGCATGGAGGTCGCGGACGCGCTGGCGTGGGCGCTGCACAGGACGGGCGACGACACGGCCGCGCTGGAGTACGCGAAGAAGTCGACGGAGCGGGGGATGCGGAGCGCGGAGTTCTCGTTCCACCGGGCGATGATCGAGCGGAGCCTGGGCGACGAGGCCGGGGCCAGGCGCTACCTGGAGGAGGCGCTGCGGACGAACCCGCGGTTCTCGCCGGCCCGGGTCCCGCAGGCGAGGCAGGCGCTGGCCTCGATCGGCCAGCCGCCGGCGGGCGGCCCGGAGAACATGCAGCCGTCGAAGCCGTGGGTGGCTCCGGAACTCCCGAAGGCGGCCAAGCCGAAGCCGTCGCCCAAGCCCGGCGCGGCCGGCTCCTGACGGCGCCGCGGCCGGCCCGGACGGGCAGGGCCCCCGGACGCCGGAAGCGGCGCCGGGGGCCCTGAGGCCGTAGGCCGGAGGCTCTGTGGTCTGCCGGCCCGGGGCCTACAGGTTGCCGCGCTTCTCCTGCTCGCGCTCGATGGCCTCGAACAGCGCCTTGAAGTTGCCCTTGCCGAAGCCCATCGAGCCGTGCCGCTCGATGATCTCGAAGAACACCGTCGGGCGGTCCTGGACGGGCTTGGTGAAGATCTGCAGCAGGTAGCCGTCCTCGTCGCGGTCGACGAGGATCTTCAGCTCGCGCAGGGTCTCCACCGGCACGCGGGTCTCGCCCGCCCACTCGCCCAGCGTGTCGTAGTACGAGTCCGGGGTGTCCAGGAAGGAGACGCCCGCCGCCCGCATCGACCGGACGGTCGCCACGATGTCGTTCGAGGCGAGCGCGATGTGCTGGACGCCGGCGCCGCCGTAGAACTCCAGGTACTCGTCGATCTGCGACTTCTTCTTCGCGATCGCCGGCTCGTTGATCGGGAACTTCACCTTGAGGGTGCCGTCCGCGACCACCTTCGACATCAGCGCCGAGTACTCGGTGGCGATGTCGTCGCCCACGAACTCCTTCATGTTCGTGAAGCCCATGACCTTGTTGTAGAACCCGACCCACTCGTTCATGCGGCCGAGCTCGACGTTGCCCACGCAGTGGTCGATGGCCTGGAACGTGCGCTTGGCCGGGCCCTCGACCAGCGGGTCGACGGCGACGTAACCCGGCAGGTAGGGGCCGGTGTAGTCCTTGCGCTCGACCAGAGTGTGACGGGTCTGGCCGTAGGTGGCGATGGCGGCGAGCACCACGGTGCCGTGCTCGTCCTTCACCTCGTACGGCTCGTCGAGACCGCGCGCACCGTGCTCGACGGCGTACGCGTAGGCGGCGCGGGCGTCCGGGACCTCGATGGCGAGGTCGACCACGCCGTCGCCGTGGTCGGCGACGTGCTCGGCGAGGAAGCGGCCGCGGTCGGTCGTCGCCTTGATGACCGAGGTCAGGACGAAGCGCGCGGCGCCGTTGGTGAGGACGTAGCTGGCCGTCTCGCGGACGCCGTTCTCCGGTCCGGAGTAGGCGACGAGCTTCATGCCGAACGCGGTGGAGTAGTAGTGCGCGGCCTGCTTGGCATTGCCCACGGCGAAGACGACCGCGTCCATGCCCTTCACGGGGAAGGGGTCGGCCTCACGCGAGGTGAGAGGAGTGGTGGTTTCGAGGTTCGCCAGAGACTCAGTCATGAGCGCAGAGTCCCGCCGATCCACAAGCTGCGCAATAGTTTCCTCTTTGGCTGTACAGACTGCCCAGTCGGGGCCGAGGATGGCTGAGAGATCTGTGCAGTATGACCACCCCCGCGCCCGGGAGGCAGCCATGGGAATCGACGAACTCGACGGCAGGCTGATCGTCCTCCTCGCGCGCGAGCCCCGGATCGGGGTCCTGGAGGCCTCGCGCCGGCTCGGCGTGGCCCGCGGCACCGTGCAGGCCAGGCTCGACCGGCTCCAGTCGAACGGGGTCATCCGCGGGTTCGGCCCCCAGGTGGACCCGGCGGCGCTCGGGTATCCGGTGACCGCCTTCGCCACGCTGGAGATCAAACAGGGCCAGGGGGCGGACGTACGGGCGCACCTGAACGGCGTGCCGGAGGTGCTGGAGCTGCACACGACGACCGGCCACGGGGACATGCTGTGCCGGCTCGTGGCCCGGTCCAACGCCGATCTGCAGCGGGTGATCGACCGGGTCGTCGGCTTCGAGGGGATCGTGCGCGCCTCGACGGCGATCGTGATGGAGAACCCGGTACCGCTGCGGGTGATCCCGCTGGTGGAGCAGGCGGCGCAGGAGGGCTGAGCCCCCGTGCGGTGCCGAGCCCCCGTGCGGTGGGGCCGGGTTCGAATCCCAAGAACGCGTTGCAAAGAAACCCTTGCATAGAAACCTTTGCAACTCTACTGTCGTGCCATGCCCGAAGAGCCGACGCAATCCCCGCCACCGAAGCTCCGTACGCTCGACGCCCGCTCGCTGCGCGGGCTCGCCCACCCGCTGCGCATCCGCATGCTGGCCACGCTGCGCCACGACGGCCCCGCCACCGCCTCGCAACTGGCGGAGCGCCTCGGCGAGTCCAGCGGCTCCACCAGCTACCACCTGCGCCAGCTCGCCGCGCACGGCTTCGTCGAGGACGCGCCCGAGCACGGCAAGGGCCGCGAGCGCTGGTGGCGGGCCGCCCACGAGGGCACCCGGTTCGACGAGGAGCTGCTGTACGACGAGGACCCGGCCACGCGCGGGGCGGCCGACCTCTTCCTGCACGAGATCGCGACGATCCACACGCAGGAGATGAGCACCTGGCTCGGCACCGCTCACGGCTGGTCGCAGGAGTGGCGGCGCGCCTCGGACATCAGCGACTTCACCCTGCAGCTGACGCCCGCACGGACCCTCGAACTCATCCACAGGATGCACGAGTTGATCGACAGCTACCGCGACCTGCCGCCCGAGGAGGGCACCAGGGCGGTCCGCTTCCACACGCACGCGCTTCCGCGCGCCGACGACTGACGGACCCCAGGAGGTGTTCCTCTCCCCCTCTCCCTCCCCTCCGCCCCCATGCCGAAGAAGGAGCCCTGCCGTGCACACCCGCCCGCCCGCCGAGATCCACTCCGGGGCGCACACCGCCCGGCCCGCGCCCGCGCCGCACCTCCCGTACGCCGCATGAGCCGGCGGCCCTTCGTGGCGGTACTGGCCGCCAACACCATCTCCATCAGCGGAAGTTCGGTCACCCTCATCGGCGTCCCGTGGTTCGTGCTCCAGACCACGGGCAGCGCCGGCCGGGCCGGGGTCGTCGCGTTCTGCGCCACCCTCCCCGTCATCGTCGCCGCGCTCGTTGGCGGTCCCGTCATCGACCGGATCGGCCGGCGCCGGGTCTCGGCCCTCTCCGACCTCGTCTGCGCCGTCTCGGTCGGCGCGATCCCGCTGCTGCACTACGCGGGCGTGCTGGAGTTCTGGATGCTGTGCGCGCTGATGGCCGTCGGCGGGCTCGTCCACACGCCCGGCCTGACCGCGCGCGGCGTCCTGCTGCCCAGCCTCGCCGAGCACGCCGGCACCACCGTGGGGCGCGCGGCGAGCCTGTACGACGCGGTCTCGCGCGGGGCGCGGATGATCGGGGCGGCGCTGGCCGGCGTACTGATCGCGTTCTTCGGAGCCGAGTCGGCCCTGCTGCTGGACGCGGCCACCTTCGCGGTCTCGGCGGTGCTGGTCGGCGCCTTCCTGCGCGGGGTCCCGGCCGCCGAGCCGCCGCCGAGCGCCGGGAGGATCTCCTTGGCCGGCTACCGCGCCGAACTGGCCGAGGGCTGGAGCTTCCTGATCCGCACCCGGCTGCTGCTCGGCATCACCGTGATGGTGATGATGACCAACGGCCTGGACCAGGGCTGGTCCGCGGTGCTGCTGCCCGTCCACGGACGCGAGGCCCTCGGCGGCGCCACGGCCGTCGGCCTCCTCGTCTCCGTCTTCGGCGGCTTCGCGCTGCTCGGCGCCCTGCTCTACGGGGTGTGGGGCGAGCGGTTCCCGCGCCGGGCGGTGTTCACCGCCGCCTTCCTGCTGTGCGGCGCTCCCCGGTACGCCGCCGCCGCCTTCACCGACACCCCGCTGCCGCTCGCGGTGACGATGGCGCTGTCCGGGCTGGGCACGGGCATGCTCAACCCGATCCTGACCACCGTGATCTACGAGCGGGTTCCGGAGGAGCTGCGCAGCCGCGTCTCGGGCGTGACCACGGCGGGCTGCGAACTGACCATGCCGCTGGGCGGGCTCGCGGCGGGCCTGCTGGTCGACGGGTTCGGGGCGACCCGGGCGCTGCTGCTGTTCGGCGGCACGTACCTGCTGGTCACGCTCTCACCGCTGGTCTTCCCGGCCTGGCGGACGATGGAGCGGACGATGGAGCGCGCGCCGGCGCCGACGGACGAGGGCGGGCTCAGCGGCAAGGGGCTCAGCAGGAAGGAACCGGCTCTCCCCGGGTCAGCGCACGCAGCGCCTGCACCGCGTCCGTCAGGGAACTGACGGGCACCAGCCGGAGCCCCTCGGGGAGTTCGGACCGCGCGTCCGAGCACTCCGCCGCCGGTACGAGGAACACGCTCGCCCCGTCGCGGCGCGCGGCCTGCGTCTTCAGGGCCACGCCCCCGACGGCGCCGACCTTGCCGTCCGCGCTGATGGTGCCCGTACCGGCGATGGTGCGGCCGCCGGTGAGGTCGCCGCCGCTGCCGTCGCCGTCGAGCTTGTCGATGATGCCGAGGGAGAAGAGGAGGCCGGCGCTGGGGCCGCCCACGTCGGCGAGGTTCAGCTGGACCTTCACGTCCTTCGGGTCCTTGTGGAGGAAGCCGAGGGCGGCCTGGGTGGCCGTGGACTGCGACGCCGCCATTTGCTCCAGGTTGTGCGCCTCGATCTCCTTGTCGCTTCCGCCGGAGGGGTAGACCGCCTCCTTGGGCATGACCGCCCGGGCGGTGTCGAACCAGTCGCCGACGAGCTCGGGCAGGGTCACGGTGGTGGAGGGGCCGGTGGCCTGGATGGTGGTCATCCGCAGCTGGCCGGTGGTCTGCCGGGTCGGGGCGCCCGTCACGGAGACGACCGGCTTGCCGTCGCGGTCGCCGAGCACGTCGGCCGTGAGGCCCGGCTGGGCGATCACGAAGGGCAGCGGCGCGAAGGCCGCGGCGGCGAACAGCCCGAGCACGGGCACGGCGCAGACGGCCAGGGCGGCGGGACGCGGCAGACGTGTGAGGCGAGAGAGCACCCGGCCAATGTATCGGGCGCCCCCGCGCACGCCGCGCCCCACCGTGCGGGACGCGGCGCGGAGCCCGCCCGTACGCCGGCGGCGTACCCCTGGTACCCGTCGTACGGCTCGTACGCCTCGTCCGGCTCGTACGGCGGGAAGGCAGGCAGGCTCAGTGCGTCAGCGCAGGGCGTCGGCCACCTCTCGGGCCGCGTCCACCACCCGCGGGCCGACCCGCTCCGGCACGGCGTCGGCCAGCATCACGACGCCCACGCTGCCCTCCAGCCCCGTGATGCCCACGAGGGGGGCCGCCGCTCCGCTGGCGCCCGCCTCCAGCTCCCCGTGGGTCAGCGTGTACCCGGGCTCGGTGAGCGTGCCCTGACGGGCGGCCAGAATGGCCCGCCCGGCCGCCCCGCGGTCCAGCGGGTGGCGGAAGCCGGCCCGGTAGGCCACGTGGTAGTCGGTCCAGGTGGGCTCGACGACGGCCACGGCGAGCGCCTCGGTGCCGTCGACGAGGGTCAGGTGCGCGGTGGCGCCTATGTCCTCGGCGAGGGACCGCAGCGCGGGCAGGGCCGCCTCGCGCACCAGCGGGTGCACCTGCCGGCCGAGCCGCAGTACGCCGAGTCCGACGCGGGCCCGGCCGCCCAGGTCGCGCCGGACCAGGGCGTGCTGCTCCAGGGTGGCCAGCAGGCGGTAGACCACGGTGCGGTTGACACCGAGGCGGTTGGAGAGCTCGGTGACGGTCAGACCGTGGTCGGTGTCGGCGAGCAGTTTGAGGACTCTGAGTCCTCGGTCCAGAGTCTGGGAGGTTTCCGCGGTCACGACGCCTCTCCCTCTCTCGGTGAGCGGCGGTGACTCTCGGGGTGTATGCGGCGCCGGTCCCACGGCGACGCACGAGAGGCCGCCGGTAGCGGCCATGGCACCGGCTGCGCTCCCGCGGCGGCTCTGCCACGGGGCGTTCGATGCGGGGACATTAGCGAGCGGGTCCGCTCAGCGGAAGGGCTCGTCCAGAATCCGGGCGCCAACTACCCCTTTGTGCCGGTAAACGATCGCCGGAGGAGACGTTTCGTTACCCGGGCCGACCGCCGGCGCCTGTGCGATCGGCCGACGCGGATCGGGGGCCGCGGGCCCCCGGGCGACGCCGGTCCGGCCCCCGGTCCGGACACGGAACGTGACGGCGCCCCCGTACGAAACTCCGCCCGGGGCACGCCCGTCAGTCCGTAGGAACGGTGGACGCGGGAAGGGGGGTCACCGCATCCGGGTGGCCCACTCCTGCACCTTCTTGATCCGCTCCCGCAGCTGTCCCGCCGTCGCCTCCGCGCTCGGGGGGCCGCCGCACACGCGCCGCAGTTCGGTGTGGATCACACCGTGCGGCTTGCCGCTCTGGTGGACGTACGCGCCCACCATCGTGTTCAGCGACTTGCGCAGCTCCAGCAGTTCCTTGTGCGAGACCACCGGCCGCCGCTCGGCCGGCAGCTCCAGCAGGTCCGCCTCGGTGTCCGGCTTGCGGCGGCTGTGCGCGATCTGCCGGGACTGCCGCTTCTGGAGCAGCATCTGCACCTGGTCCGGCTCCAGCAGACCCGGGATGCCGAGGTAGTCCTGCTCCTCCTCGCTGCCCGGGTGCGCCTGCATGCCGAACTCGGCGCCGTCGTAGAGCACCCGGTCGAAGACGGCGTCGGACTCCAGCGCCTCGAAGGACATCTGCTCGTCCTCGCCGGTGTCCTCGTCCTCCTGCCGGTTCGCCTCGTCCATCTCCTTCTCGGACTCGGCGTACGGGTCCTCCTCGCCCTTCTTCTTGGGCTTGTCGAGGACGTGGTCGCGCTCGACCTCCATCTCGTTGGCGAAGCCGAGGAGATAGGGGATGGTCGGGAGGAAGACGGAGGCCGTCTCGCCGCGCCTGCGCGAACGCACGAAGCGGCCGACCGCCTGCGCGAAGAAGAGCGGGGTGGAGATCGTCGTCGCGTACACGCCGACTGCGAGGCGCGGTACGTCGACGCCCTCGGACACCATGCGGACCGCGACCATCCAGCGGTCGTCGTTCCCGCTGAAGGTGTCGATGTTCTTCGAGGCGCCGGTGTCGTCGGAGAGGACGAGGGTGGCCTTGGTGCCGGTGATCTCGCGGATCAGCTTGGCGTACGCGCGCGCCGAGTCCTGATCGGAGGCGATGACGAGCCCGCCCGCGTCCGGGATGCCCTTGCGGACCTCGGTCAGGCGCTGGTCGGCGGCGCGCAGCACGTTGGGCATCCAGTCGCCGCGCGGGTCCAGCGCGGTGCGCCAGGCCTGGGAGATGGCGTCCTTGGTCATCGGCTCGCCGAGGCGGGCGGCGATCTCGTCGCCCGCCTTGGTGCGCCAGCGCATGTTGCCGCTGTAGGAGAGGAAGATCACGGGCCGGACGACGCCGTCACCGAGGGCGTTCCCGTAGCCGTAGGTGTAGTCGGCGGAGGACCGGCGGATGCCGTCGTTGCCCTCTTCGTAGGTCACGAAGGGAATGGGGTTGGTGTCGGACCGGAAGGGCGTACCGGTCAGCGCGAGCCGCCGGGTCGCCGGGTCGAAAGCCTCCAGGCAGGCCTCGCCCCAGGACTTCGAGTCGCCGGCGTGGTGGATCTCGTCGAGGATGACCAGGGTCTTGCGCTGCTCGCAGCGGTTGCGGTGCAGCATCGGGCGCACGCCCACGCCCGCGTACGTGACGGCGACCCCGTGGTAGTCCTTGCTGAGCGGCCCGGCGGAGTACTCCGGGTCCAGCCGGATGCCTATCCGGGCGGCGGCCTCGGCCCACTGCTTCTTCAGGTGCTCGGTGGGCGCGACGACGGTCACCTGCTGCACGACGTGGTGGTGCAGCAGCCAGGACGCGAGCGTCAGCGCGAAGGTCGTCTTGCCCGCGCCGGGCGTCGCGACCGCGAGGAAGTCGCGGGGCTGGGTCTGGATGTACCGGTCCAGCGCACCCTGCTGCCATGCGCGCAGCTTGCTGGCGGTACCCCAGGGGGCACGGCCGGGGAAGGCGGGTGAGAGGTGGTGGGAGGCGGTAGTAGTCACGGTCTCCGGTTCGGCTCTCGGCGGCGGTCGTACGTAGGACAACCGGGCCACCCTACCGGGGCCGGCCGGCCCCTCGGGGAGGGACAGGCCCGTGACCTCGGCGGGTGCGGCGAGCGTCACATCCGGCGCAACCGCTCGGCGATGCGGGCCACATCGGCCTCGTGGCCGGCGGCGACGTCGATGACCAGGTCGTAGGCGGTGTCCTGGTCCACGCCGGCGAGGTCGATGCCGTTCACGGCGAGGAAGGTGGCGGCGGCGAGCCAGGCCGTCCGCTTGTTCCCGTCGACGAGGGGGTGGTTGATCGCGATCCCGTGCAGGAGCGCGGCGGCCTGCTCGTACGGGTCCGCGTAGGCGGGAGTCCCGAACATCCGCGCGCGGGGCCGGTGCACGGCGGACTCCAGCAGCCCGGGGGCACGCAGCTCGACGGGCTGCTCCTGGCAGGCGTGCCGCGCGAGGTCGAGCACCTCGGCGAGGGTCAGGTGCCGCACGCCGGCGCTCACCGGCCGAGCCGCTTCAGCAGCGCGTCGTGCCGCTGCGCCAAGCGCGCGGCCTCGTCCCCGACCCGCGCCCGTTCGTCCCGCAGGTACCGGCGCACGGCCTCGCGCGCGACGTCCTCGGGGGCACGCCCCGTCGCGTCGGCAAGATCGGCGAGCTGGGCCCGGTCACCGCCGTCCAGCGGAACGATCAAGTTATCCATCCGGGCAGGGTACGCACGGGCGCCGCGGGGCCTGGGCCCCGGCCTGCCCCGCCCCCGGCCGGCCCCCGCCCGGCCCGGCCCGCTCACGCCCGCGTTGCGGCCGGCTCCGGCTTCTCCCCGTACAGCCGGGTCGCGACCCACGCCCCGACCAGCGCCACGCACGCCATCGGCAGGAAGACCACGGCGAACGCCGCCGGGTGCGAGCCCGAACCCGCCCCCTCGGCGGCGACGGCGTGCGCGGCCCCCACCGCTCCCCCGCCCAGCGCGGCGAAGGCCGCGCCCCCCGCCGCCAGCAGCACCACGTTGGCCAGCGCGTCCGAGATCTGGAGCGCGGCGGAGTTGGCCCCCGCCTCCTCCGGCGCCGACAGTTCCAGCAGCAGCACGCTCGTCGAGGCGGTCACGAGCCCCATCCCGAGGCAGCCCACCGCCCAGGCGACCGCCAGCGTCCACACCGGCACGGACTCGATCAGCACGGCCGGCGCGGCCGCGATCGCGAGGGCCACCAGCACCATCCCGGCCACCATCAGCCGCTGCCGGTACGGCGCCATCCGCGGCTTCGACTGCAGCCACGAACCCCCCGCCCAGGTCGCACCGCCCGCCGCCAGCGAGAACCCGGCCAGCGTCGGGCTCAGCCCCCGCTGGGTCACCAGCATCAGCGGCACGAAGCTCTCCGCTGAGATGAACGACCCCGCCGCAACCCCGCGCAGCAGCACCACCGAAGGCAGCCCGCGCCGGGCCAGGTACGTACCGCGCGGCAGCAGCCCCCGTACGGCAGGCACCAGCAGCCCCACGCCCGCGGCGGCCGGCAGCAGCGAGAGCCACCGCAGGTCCTGCGCGGCGTACTGCAACAGCCCCGCCCCAGCGGAGATCCCGAAAGCCAGCCGGATCCGCCTCCCGTCGAAGGCGGCGGGCGGCGCGCCCGGGTCCACCGGTCCGGACGCGGTGCGCCGTATCGCGGGCAGGGCCACCACCAGCGGTACGACGACCAGCACGGGTATCCCGAGGAACACCCAGCGCCAGCCGAGGTGCTCGGTCACGGCCCCGGAGGCCAGCGGCCCGACGATGGACGGCACCACCCAGCTCGCGGCGAAGGCGGCCATGATCGCGGGCCGCAGCCGCTCCGGGTAGGCCCGGCTCACGACGACGTACAGCGCGACGATGACCAGCCCGCCCCCGAACCCCTGCACGGCCCGCCCGAGGACGAAGATCCACATGGCTCCGGCGGTCCCGGCGCACAGGAGGCCGGCGGCGAAGGAGGCGATCCCGACGGTGAGGGGCCGCAACGGCCCCTCCCGGTCGGCCCACTGCCCCGACAGCACCATGCCGAAGAGGCTGGTGGTGAAGTAGGCGGAGAAACCGAAGGCGTAGAGCCCGATCCCGTCCAGCTCGCGCGCGGCGACGGGCATGGCCGTCCCGACGGCGGTCGCCTCGAAGGCGATCAGGAAGATGACGGAGATGATCCCGATGCTGAGCACCCGGTACGCGGCCCCGAGAATCCCGCCCTCCGACTCCGGAGGAACCGGCACGTGGCGCTGCGACAGGCGGTCTTCAAGGGCACTCATCGCCCCAGAGTAAGCCCCACCCCCGGGCTACGCCCCGGTCAATTGGACCCATCCCCGCCTGGTCCCGAAGACCTAGTCCCGCGCATCGTGAACGCACCATGGCAATCGCATTGCACCCCCCGCGCGCCCCTTCCGCGCCCCGCCACCGGCCCGTACGGTCACACATATCACCACCCACAGCCGTGTGCCCGAGTGGTTGAGGGACTCGCCTGCAAAGCGAGGCACGCGGGTTCAATTCCCGCCACGGCTTCTCCCGAAGGCCGCTCAGAACTGCTCTGAGCGGCCTTCTCTTTGTTCCTCCGCGCGCGGCGTGCGGACTAGACCCCGCAGCGCGTCTGCTGCCGGCCCGCTTCGACGAACTTCTTCATGAGCCGAGTGAACAACGGGCGGGATTCGCCCTTCTCGACCTGGTCGGTGGAGCCGCTGAGCGACAGCTCGACCTGAAAGCTGTCCTGGCTCCCCTTGCAGACGAGGAGCACCCGGGCCCCCGTGTCGTAGACGATGCCCTTGTCGCCCAACGGCAGCGGGTCCGCCGGCGGCTTGATCAGCTGGGCGTTCCAGAAGAAGCTCTGCTCCAGCGGCTGACGCGTCGCAGAGGCGAGGAACCGGTCCTTGCCGTCCACGTCGACACTGCACGTGGCGCCCCGGCGCACCGCGGTCAGCTGCATGTCGGCCGGTCCCGACACGTTCACCTGCTCACCGTTGCCCACCAAGGGCCCCAGATCAGACCGGTCGAAGACGTCGAAGCAGGTGCGCTCGGGCAGCTTTGAGGCAGCCGTTTCGGTCCCCTTGGAACAGCCGGTCAGTACGGCCTGGGTTATCGCGACGGCAGCCGCCGCCAGCACAAAGGTGGACCGACGGGTGCGCATCAAGAACCTCCGTTGGACGTCGCGACCTGGCCGCGGCCGACGGCATGGGCGTTCGCCGTCTCGGTCGACGCGACGCCGGCGAGGGCGTCGACGGTCCGCTGGGACATTCCGGTTCCCTCGGTGGCCTTCCGGACTGACTGCGCTGCCGACAGCCCGGCCGCCGTCTGAGCGTCCGTGTAGTCGAGCACCGCCTTGTGGTCGATCTCGCCGATCTTCTCGGCCTTGTCCTTGGTCGCCCGCTCGACCAATCCTTCCGTGATGTCCTCCTGGAGCCATTCCACAACGTCCCCGGCCAGCGGGACCATCTCCAGGTACTTGCCGCCCGCCGCGCTGATGGCGCGATTGACCCACTTGGCGTTGTCTTCGACGCCCTTTACGTACTCTTCCTTCGTGTGGGCGTTCTCCCCGAACGTGCCCTCGGCCCTGGCCTCTGACAGGATGCCCGCAATCTGACCGCCCGGGTGAACGGCACTCTTGATCGCCGCGTCGACGTCCTCGTATTCGCTGCGATGCGCGATGACGTCGTTGATGAGCGTGGTCGTGAAGGCGCGCTGGGAGGCGGTCATCGCGCCGTACGCGTCCGGGTCCTGGCCCACGGCGCCGATGAAGGCGGCCATGTCGGCCTTGTGGAACGTGGCCATCTCGCCATTGACCTTGATCATCCCACTGCCGTTCTCCGCCGAGGCCTGGATGTCGGGCATGTACTCGGCAGCCATCTGACCGAAGTGGCCCGCCAGCCCCTTCAAGGGGTCGCTACCGTCCTCGCCCGGCTTCCCCGTGACCAACTCGGGCTTGTCGCCGATCTTCTCGACGACGCGTTCCATGATCGTCGTCATTTCCTTGCTGTGCGGGACCGGCTTCGCGTCCTCGTCGCCCGGTACGCGGCCCGAGACCGCCGCTTCGAGGGCGCCGCCGAGTGCCTCCTGGGCCGGGCCCGCTTGGCCGTAGGGGTGGCTCGGCGTCCGGTCGAAGGCGTCGGCCCAGGACTCCTTGTCCAGCATGTAGTCGACCATGCCCTGGGCCTTGCCGTGCTGGCCGGACACGACCTTGTCGGCCGTCGTGACGATGCCGTCGCCGTTGCTGTCCTGGCGGACGGGCTCGTTGAAGAAGGCCGTCGCCGCGTCCGGGTTGTGGGACATCGCGTCCATCAGGCCCGTCAGCGGGTAGAAGCCGCGGCTGCCGTCCTTGCCCTGGCTGAGCACCGTCTTCGGGTCGTAGGGGGATCCGTGCTCCCAGGCCTTCGGGTTTTCGCGGTCGAAGGCGACCATGTCCCGGCCGACCGAGGTCAGGAAGTCCTTGTCGTACTTGCCTTCGTGGAGCAGCGCGCCCAACGCCTGGTACCCGTAGATCCTGCTGGTCATATCACCGGTGACCTGCATCTCCTTGCGGCCGGCCTTCATCAGGCCGGTCGTCCATACCGCGTCCAGGTGGTTGGGCGAACTCTTCTGCGTGGCCAGCCCCAGCATCGCGCCCAGGTCGTTCTGGATGTTGCCGACCATCGCCAGGCGGTCCTTGCCGGCCTCGCCGAGGGTCGAGGCGTCGATGGACAGCTTCGCGTACGCCTCCAGCGTGCCCTCGGGGCCGAGCTTGCGGTAGAAGTCCGGGGCGAACTCCGCATCGTTGCGGTTGTCGTCGAGCAGGTCCTCCAGCTCGCGCAGCGCCCCGGGATCGCGGGCCACGCCGCCCGGCTCCTTGCTGAGCTTCCTCATCAGCTCGGCCGCCCGGTCGGCCTGCTCGCCGTCGAGGGTGGTGTACTTCGGGGCGGTGAAGTCGTGGTCGTCCGAGACGTTCGCGCGCAGCGCGCGGGCCAGGGAGTCGTCGGCGTCCGCGCAGTCCTCCACGAGCCGGTCGACCCTCGCCTGCCAGGCCTTGCGGTTCTCCTCCTGCTTGCGCTTGAACTCGGGGTAGTCCGGGTCGTGCCGGGCCGCGAACTCGGTCTTCGGGTCCATCGGAACGACCGAGACCTTGCCGGCCGCGTCCACGCGGAACCCGGCGGCCGGGATCTCCTCGTCGGCGGCCTTCTTCAGCGCGTCCCGCGCGGTCTTGATGGTGGTGTGTCCGTCGCTGAGGAGTTGGTGGACGCCCTTGGCCTCCTTCGCCGCGTCCTCGAACTCCTTGGCCGTCTTGTCGACGAACGCCCGCCCGACGCCCGCGGTGACCCCGCTCCACTCGGCCTTGTCGGCCTTGGCCTTCATGCCGTTGCGGGCGGCCTCGGCCATCTCGTCCAGCTTGTCGGCCATGGCCTTCCAGTCCGTGACCGCCGTCTGGAGCTTGTCCAAGGGCGCGTTCATCACGTTCTCGTACGTCAACATGGAGGCGCCGCCTACTTGAGGTACTTGTCGATCGCGGACGTGGTGAAGTCGGCGTGCAGCTGCTGCTCTTCCCGGGCGTGGGACTTGAGCGAGTAGTTGAGGCCGTTCGAGATGTTCGCGCAGGCCGCCACCAGGGTCTTCACCTGGCTCTCCCACGTGGTGTTGAGCTTCAGCAGTGCGGCGCCGCTGGCGAAGCTCTCCTTCGTGAGCGCACCGGCAGCCTCACCGGTGGCGGTCGCGGCGTGCTTGCCGTCCGTCTGGAGCCGCGAGTGCAGCTTGTAGGCCTCGGAGCCGATGGCGCCGATGTGGTCCTGGTTGAGTTCCAGGTCCCCGCCGGCCGTGCCACCGCCGCCGGGGTCGGCCGGGACGTGGTTCAGGCGCATCGAGACGTTGGCCGCGGCCGTGGCGCGCGCGGTGGACCATTCCTCGTCGAACGACATCGCGTGCTTTTCTCCCTGTGTCACATCAGCGTCTAACACGCTCAACTGCGTTGGGGGTTACGGCTGGGCCGTCGTCCGGTTGGTTCCGTCTCGTACGCGCCGTCAGTGGTTCCTGCGCCGCACGACGACGGCGGTGACCGCTCCGCCGATGAGCACGCAGGCTCCCAGCCCGAGGGCGATCCAGGGAAGCGAGCTGCCGCTCTTCTTCCCGTCGGCCTGCGGCGCAGGCTTGGGGGCCGCCGGGCCGGACGCCTTGCCGTCGCCGGAGGGCGAGGGGTTCCTGGCCGCATCCGCGGCAGCCAGGTCGGGCAGCGGGTACACGTCGGCCGGACCGGGGTCACCGGGGTTGGGAACGGCGATCCTGGGCCGGACGATGCCGTAGCCGACGTAGTCGTTGCGCTGGGTGCCGTCGGCCGGCTTGCCCGCGGTGTTCAAGAGGACACGGAGGACTTGGTTGTTGGTCCAGTCGGGGTGCGCGGACCAGAGGAGGGCGGCGGAGGCGGAGGCCAGGGCTGATGCGTCGCTGGTGCCGTGACTGGTGCAGAGTCCGGTCTTTCCTGCACAAGCTGTGACGATGTCCATACCAGGCGCCGCCATGTCGAGCTGACCGCCGTGCTGTGACTCCTTGGTCGGTTCGCCCTTGGAGTCCACGGCGCCGACAGCCACTACTCCGGGGGTGGCGGCAGGGTACATGACCTTGTTACCCGTGTCCCCATTGTTGCCGGCACCAGCAAAGATCAACTTTCCTTTGGAGAGCGCGTACTTCACGGCTTCCCTGCGCTTTTCGTCATCCTTCGGAGTGCCGGGGTAGGCGAGGGAGATATTGATGATCTTGGCATCCGAGTCCGCCGCATAACGAATGGCCGCCACCCACGTTGGAGTGTCTGCCCCCTCCAGCATGTCAGGTACACGAATCGGAAGGATCTTGCTCCCAGGCGCAAGGCCGAAAGCGCCGTCACCGCTGGGATGGTTTCCGGTAGCGGCGATGATCGATGCCATGCTCGTGCCGTGACTGCTGAGATCCTTCCGCTCGTCACCTGCGCCATCCCCTTGGACGAAGTCCTTACCGGACAGCACCTGCCCTTCGAGTTCCGGAATGCGATTCACACCCGTATCGATCAGTGCAACAGTGACCCCCTTGCCGTTGCTGATCTTCCAGATCTCTTCGGCTTTCATGGTGTCGAGATGCCACTGCTTCGAACGAATGGTTTCCGCATGAGCTGGGGTTGCGGCGACCCCAGCCAGCAACAAGCCGACGAGGGCCGCGGTGGCCTTACGCTTGTGCATCCCGTACAACGTCCGTTCTTCTCAGTCGATCACCGGCGGAGCGACACGACGGCCGCCCTGCCAGGTCTCTTCGTCCTCGACCAAATAATCGGGGCGCTCGCCGCCTTGATCCTCGCGTCGTCTGCCCGGAGCTCGAGTACCAGCGGCTCCATGGCCCATGGCGCCACCACTGTTGCGCACGAGACCCGAGCCCCCCTGCGTGAACGGCTGCCCCCCCGCCGTCACGCGCCCCCCTGTGACCGACTGGCGGCCGCCCACAATGCCGCCCGGCTCCGAGGCCAGCCGCCGCGCCGGCGAACCGCTCACACCGCTGGCGTGTGCAGCACCGCCGCCCCCGTGAGGCGCTCCGCCCACCATTCCTCGGCCGGTCTGTGTGCCCTCGCCGCCGATGACCGTGCCGCGTGGGATGCCCGCGGTGGGGCCGCTGGTTTGCACGGCGCGACCGCCCATGATGCCGGAATCCCGAGGGGGCAGACCTGGGATCGGATTGACCCTGCCGGAACCGCTGGCGCCCGGGCCGAGGTTTGATACCTGGCCCAGGCCGGGACCAAGGCCCGTCTTGCCAGTGACTGGCGGGAGACCCACAGGCGGGATGGGGACGACGGGCCCGGGGCCAGGGCCCACCGGAAGGTTGGGGACCGGTGTGGCCGTCGTCGGGGGCAAAGTCGTCGTGGGAGGCGGCAAGGTCGCAACGTGGTCAAGGTCCACGTCAACGTCACGATCCGGGGTCCCGGGCAAGGACGGATGCACCGTCGTCTGGGACGGAGGGCTGTCCATCTTTGACTGCTGGCCTGGTGCCCAACCCTGCTCGTTCTCGGACCCCGTATTGCCGGGTGCGTTAGGTGCGTGCGATGAGTTGCCTGGACTCGAACCCCCGCCACCTGGGCGAGCCAGATCGCCTTCCATGGAGACGTCCGTCGGAACGATCGCCGCCGGCGGCGGCGGGAACGTCGGGATCTCCGCCTTGTCCATCTCGCCGTAGGAGAGCTCGTACGACTGCGCCAGGTTGTTCATCAACCTGATGGACTCGCGGTGGTCAGCGTCGAGCTTGCTCCGCTCCTGGCTGGCGATCTGCTGTGCGTCCGGGTCGTTGTGGGCCTTGCGGGCCGCTGCCAGGTTCTCGGCGGCCTTCGTGTCGTACGCGGGCATGTCCCGCGCCTCGACCATCTTCTGGACGGTTTCACCCATCCACTTCGCGCCCGTCGCGCTGTACTCACTCAGCCGAAGGGTGGCATTGCCAGCCCGGCCCACCCATTCCTGGAAGGCCGTCGCTGCCTCGCCTTCCCACCCTGTGACTCGGTGGTTCTTCAGCTTCTCAGCGATCTTCGCGATGTCCTCGGACGCCTTCTGCAGGCGGTCGGCGCGGTCCTTGACCGCCGTCGGGTCGAGCGAAGCCCGCATCTCGCGCAGTTTCTGGTGCGAGTAGCCCTCGAAATTCGTTGCCATCAGTAGTCAGCCCCCCTCGGCTTGCCGTGCGAACCGGGAGTCTCGGAACCTTGGTGCTTCGAGGCTTCCAGCTTGCGCTGTTCCTCGACGTACGGGTCGCGTTTCGGGTCGTACTGCGCCTCCGCCGTCTGCGCGAGAGCGACCATCCGACGCTTGGTCTCGTAGTCCACGTCGGTGTACCCGTTGCCCGCCGACAGGATCGCGATGCCCATGGCCTCGATCAGTCCACCCAGACCCTTCGAGAGCTTCTCGAGCTCCGAGACGACCGTCGTGTACGACTTGAACAGCGCGTCGGCCTCCGGGAAGCCCGAGCCCAGCTTGGCCGCCGGCAGGGTGTTCGTCGCCAGTTTCTTGTGGTCCGCGGCCGAGCCCGTGAGGTCGTCCAGGAGGTCGTCGACCATCTTCTGGTACTCGGTCAGCGTGTCGTGCTCGATCTTCAGGTCGGCCGCGGCCTGCTGCGCGTTCGCCTGTTTCCTGATCGCGTCCGCCAGGCCCGCTCCGAGGCCGCCCAGCCCCACCAGCCCGTCCGGTGCCTTCTCCTCTGCCACGATGACCTCCCCGACTCCCCGAAATCCCCGGGGTCGCGGCGCTTGCGCCGCGGCCCCTCCCCGTTCGCACCCGTTCAATCGCGCACGAGCTACGTCCTCACGATCACTCTAGCGACCGGCACCGACAGCCCCAACCTCGGGGTTGCAGGTGCAATGCGGGTCACACGGTCACGAGTTGGGCGCCGCCACCGCCGCCGATGGCCGGATCGGGAGCCTGTTCACCGGGCGGCCCGTGGCCGCACGTACCGCCGAGGCCACCGCCGCCGGGGTCGTCACCACCGGGATCGCGCTCGCCGCCTTCGCCCCGAACGGCGCCACCACGTCCCGCTCTTCGACCAGTTTGACGATCCGCACCACCGGCGCGTCCAGCGACGTCGGCAGCGCGTAGCCCGTCAGGTCCGGGTGGCGGACCAGACCCGACACCGAGCGGAGGTTCTCCGTCAGGGCCGCGCCCACGCCCTGCGTGACGCCCGCTTCGATACGGGCCTCCAGCTGGCGGGGGTTGAGGATGCGGCCCACGTCCTGCGCCACCGCCAGTTCGACCACGCGGACCGACCCGAGCTCGATGTCCACGTCCACCACCGCACGGATCGCGCAGAACGCGAGGCCGACGAACGCGTCGCCCTGGCCGTCGCCGTCCAGGGGCTCCGTCGGGTGCGGGCGGCACTGGGCCGTCGCCCAGAGTTCCTTGCCCGCCATCGCCTCCGCGACCGTCGTCGAGAACGCGCCGTCGTACGAGGTGATCCGGCCGTCCTGGATCTGCAGGAGCTCCGTCGACATGCCCAGCTTGTGCGCCATCGGCTGGAGGAGCTGGGTGCGGACCATCTTCGCCGCCCGCTCCACCGCGCCGCCGCTCACCCACGTGTGGCGGCCGTGCGCCGCCGGGCCCGCCGGCGGCTGGTCCGTGTCGACCGGGGCCGTGACCACCTCTTCGACACCCAGCGTCTCCTGCACGATCTGGCGGGCCAGCGTGGCGAAGCCCTGCCCCGTGTCCACCGCCGCGCAGATCACCGTCGCCGACCCGTCGACGACCTTGACCGTCGCCGTCGAGACCTCGTCCGTGCCCTCCGCGCCGAGCATGTGGACCATGCCCACGCCGTACCCGACCCCGCGCCGCACCGCGCCCGGCTCGCCCGCGCCCTCCGGGCCGCCCGGCAGCAGCCACTCGTCCTCGGGGGTGTCCTTCGGGAGGGAGGGGAGCTCGAAGTCGCGTACCGCGCGCAGGAGTTCGGCCACCGGTGCCGGGCAGGTCACCGTCTGGCCGGTGGGCAGGAGGTCGCCCGTCGCCAGTACGTTGCGCAGGCGCAGCTCGGCGCCGTCGATGCCGAGCGCGGCCGCGAGCTTGTCCATCTGGCCCTCGTACGCGGCGCAGACCTGCATCGCGCCCTCGCCCCGCACGTGGCCCGACGGCGGGTTGTTCGTACGGACCGCCCAGCCCTCCACGAAGGCGTGCGGGACCACGTACGGGCCGCACGCGAACGCGACCGCCGCCGCCAGCGACTCGGAGGACGAGTCGGCGTACGCGCCCGCGTCCATCAGGATCTGGGCCTCGACCTTGACCAGCCGCCCCTCCGCGTCCGCGTGGTGGCGGTAGCGCAGCAGCGTCGGGTGGCGGTGGGTGTGGCCGAGGAAGGACTCCTCGCGGGTGGCGGCCAGCTTGACCGGGTAGCCGGTGCGCAGCGCCAGCAGGCCCAGCGGCAGCTGGAACGCCGCGTCCTCGCGGTCGGCCGTGGCGCCCGGGACGCCCGTGACGACGACGCGCACCCGGTCCGGTTCGAGGCCGAAGCAGGCGGCCGCCAGGTCGCGGTCCAGGTGGGGGTCGGTGGAGGCGGTGTAGATCTCCACGCCGCCGTCGGGGCGCGGCACGGCCAGCCCCGCCTCGGCGCCGATGGGCGCGGGGTCCTGGCGGCCGATCCGGTACAGGCCCTCGACGACGACCTCGCCGGTGGCCTCCGGATCGCCGTAGCGGAGCGGGATGTGCCGGATCAGGTTGCCGTCCGGGTGGAGCGGGGCGGCACCGAAGGACTGCTCGGGGTCGGTGACCGCGTCCAGCAGCTCGTACTCGACGGCGATCGCGGCGGCGGCGAGACGGGCGGTGTCCGGGTGGTCGGCGGCGACGGCGGCGATGGGCTCGCCGTGGTGGCGCACGACGTCGTGGGCGAAGACGGGCCGGTCGGCGACGCGGCGGCCGTGGGTGGTGGCGCCGGGGACGTCGGCGTGGGTGACGACGGCGCGCACGCCGGGCATGGCGGCGGCCGCGGAGGTGTCGATGGAGAGGATGCGGGCGTGGGCGTGCGGGGAGCGCAGGACGGCGGCCCACAGGAGGCCCTCGGCCCACAGGTCGGCGGCGTACGGGAAGGTGCCCTCGCTCTTGGCCCGGGTGTCGGCGGCGGGCACGGAGGCTCCGATTCCGCGCGGCACCTCCTGCTCGCCCGCCTCGGGCGCCGCGGAGGCCGAGGCGCCCGCGGAGACCGATACCGTCGTCGTGGCCGTGGCCGCGTCGTGCCCGCTCACGCCATGCCTCCGTTGTGGTGGATCCCGCCCTCGCCGGGCGGGGCCTGGTGCGGGATACGCGCTTCCGCGCCGGCCCCGTAGCCGGGCGCGAGCCCGTTCCCGGGCGCAGCAGCCTCGCCCCCGCCACCGCCCCCCGACGCCGCGTCGCGCTCGGCGACGACCTCGCGCACGGCCTCGATGACGCCCTTGTAGCCCGAGCAGCGGCACAGGTTGCCGCACAGCGCCTGGCGCGTCTCCAGCTCGGTGGGGGCGTGGTTGCCCTCCAGCAGGTCGTGGATGGTCATGGCCATGCCGGGCACGCAGAACCCGCACTGCACCGCACCCGACCTGCACAACGCCTGCTGCACGTCCGAGAGTTCCCCGCCACCGGCGAGCCCCTCCACGGTCCGCACCTCACTGCTCGCCGCCGTCGCGGCCGGCACCAGGCAGGAGGCGACGAGCCGGCCGTCGACCTGCACCGCGCACGCCCCGCATTCGCCCTGGGAGCAGCCGTCCTTGGCGCCGGCGAGGCCGAGCCGCTCGCGCAGCACGTAGAGCAGGGACTCGCCGATCCACGCGCCGGTGACGGGCCGGTCGGCGCCGTTGACGCGCAGGACGTAGGAAGCCAGCGGATGCTCGTGATGGGCGACGGCCCCCACTGTCGCGTTTTCTTCGTACGCCGCCACCTCGGCCGGGAAACCTTCGCCCCCACCCGCATCCGGCACCGCAGAGGCGATGTCCGCGGTGTCCGCGCCCGGCGTTCCCGGCTCCCCCGCTTCGGCGAAGGCGAACCCCCGCCCGTCCGTACCGGCGGGCTCCGGGCCCCGCTCCGCGGCGGGCTCCGCCGTGAAGGCGTGCTCACCGCCCGGCCCGGGCTCCGCCCCGGCGGGGCCGTGGCCCGATGCCGTGAACCCGTGCCCGTCGGTGTCCCCGGGGCCACCCGGGAGCCCGTACTCCGCGGGCGTCGCCGCGCGCTCCGCCTCCGGGTCCGCCCCGACGGCCGGGCCCGCCCCGACGGCCGGAGCGACCTCGGCGGCCTCCGCCCCCGGATGCGGCCGCTCCGCCGTGACCGGCGTCCCCGCCGCGCCGTGCGCGGCCTCGATGTCGTGCGGGGCCGGATGCGCCGGCTCGGGCTCCGCCGCCTCCGGGAGCGTGCCCACACCGGGGCCGCCCAGCAGGCGCGGAGCGCCTCCGGGGCCGCCGACGCCGGGGCCGCCGAGCCGCCGCAGGCCGGCGCCCGAGGTACCGGTGTCGCCCGCGTCGGGGCGCGCCTCGGGCAGCACGCCCGCGCTCATCGCGCCATCGGGACCGACACCACCCGGACCGGCCGCGCCCTGCTCGGCCGCGCCCTCACCTGCGACGCCCTCACCCGTGGCGCCCTGACCGGCGGCGTCCGCCGGCTCGAAGCCGGGGTGGGTCGCCCAGGGGGCCGCCGCGCCGCCCGGCAGGGTCGCCGGAGCCTGGCTCCAGTCGGCCGCCGGGGCGCTGCGGCGGAACTCGCCGGTCTGCTCGGGCAGTTCCGGCAGGGTCCACTGGCCCGTCGTCACGGGCTCGGAGTCCTGCACCGCCTCGGGGAACCGCCACTCGGCGGTGGCACCGGGATCGTGCGCACCCCCGGCCGAACCCGAAGCCGCACCCGCACCCGCACCCGCACCCGAATCCTGCGCTGCGCCCCCGAACGCCGCCGCCACCGACGCCGGAAGCGGGATCGAGGCCGGGATCGGCCCCCCGACCGGCGCCGGCGTCGGCGCTCCGGCCGGCGCACCCGCGGTCCCCGGGCCGCCCCGGGCCGCCGTCCCCGCCTCGGGCCACTGCGCCGGCATCGTCCACGTACCCGTCGCCGCCGGATCGGCGCTCCCCGAACCCAGCGGCACGATCATCGGCGGCGGCACGTAGCCGTGCCCGGGCGCCGCGAGCGGCTCCCCGGTGCCGAGCGCGTCCAGCATGTCCTGCGGCAGCTTCACGAAGGCCGTCGCGTCGGAGTCGTACTCGCCGCCTTGCGGGACCGGCTCCCAGCCCCAGCCGGTGCCGGCATGGCCCTCGGGACCCGCCTCGCCCGTCGTTCCGCCCACGCCGCCCACGCCGTTCACGCCGTTCACGTTCTCGTTCTCACTCATGAGGTCAGCGCCCTCCCCAGGGCCCTCCGTGCCAGCACGGCGACCGTCCGCCGCAGATGCAGTACCCCGGGTGCCACCGGCTCCCCCTGGTCGGGGACGCAGGCGGCCGCGACGTACTCGCCGAAGGCCTCCAGCGCCTCGGGCGCCAGCGTCCTCTCCCCGTCCCAGTCGATCAGCGAGGCGACCCACTGCTCGGCCTCCAGCGGCCGCAGCGGCATGGGCGCGACCGCGCCGATCGCACAGCGCACACCCCGGCGCGCGGGATCCAGTACGAGCCCCACGGACGCCACCGCGCGCCCCGGCCCGGTGCGTCCCGTGGCCTTCAGGAAGACCTGCGGCGCGTGCAGCAGCGGCACCCGTACGAAGCCGATCAGTTCGCCGGGCCGCAGCATCTCGCGGCCGGCGAGCAGGTACGAGACCGGGATCTCGCGGCGCGATCCGCCGGGGCCGTGGATGACGAGGACCGCCTCCAGCGCGGCCAGTACGGGCAGGGCGTCGCCCGTCGGCGCGGCGGTGGCGATGTTGCCGCCGAGGGTGCCGGCGTTGCGGATCTGCGGGGGCCCGGCGGCCCGCGCGGCCGCCGCCAGCGCGGGGATCAGAGCGGCGAAATCCGGCCGTCCCATCCGCGCGTGGGTGAGCCCGGCGCCGAGCAGGGCGTGCCCGTCCTGGTACTGCCAGCCGCGGATCTCGTTGATCCGGCCGAGGCCGACGAGCGCGGCGGGCCGCAGCAGCCCGGCGTTGACGGAGGCCATGAGGTCGGTGCCGCCGGCGACGGGCACGGTGGCGGGCATGGCGGCGAGTGCCGCCACGGCCTCGTCGAGCGAGGCCGGCAGCGTCACGGACTGCGCCGCCTGCGGCCCCTGAGATGAATGCAGTGCATGCGGTGCGTGCGTGGTCAACCCAGCTGCCCCTTCCCGATGTCCCGGTCCCGGCGCTCACGCCTGTCCGCCGTACGGTACGTGCTCACCGCCGGGACGTGGCAACTCTGGCACATCTTCCCCACCGCCCGGCGCGAGGGTCCGGCGGGCGCCCCCGACCCTCCCGGCCGTCCGGTTTCCACCGTATTCACCGAATGAACCGAATCGATGGAGATCCGCCGAATACCCCGGAATCGAGCAAGAGTTCCCGACTCCCCCCAAGAACGAAGGACGTCCCGGAAGCCTCGGGAGTTCCACGGAAGTCCGAAGCGTTCCGAACGGTCCCGAACGGTCCGCGAAGCCGTCGCGCCCGCGGAGCGGGGGCGCGGCGGCGCGCGGACCGGTTCCGGCCAACCGCGGCCCACCACCTGGCGCCCCGCCGCCCTCCCTCATCACACGTTCGGGGGCTCCCCCTCCATCGGACGGCCGAGCACCCCCGGCCGCCGCTGCCACGGCAAGGGCCCGCCCGGCCGCCGGTAGTCGACGCCGAGCACGTCGAGCCGCCGGTAGTGCGCGCCCATTCTGGCCTCGAAGTCCGCGTAGTCCCGCTCGCCCGGCTCCGGCAGCCGCGACCACACCACCTCCGCGAAGGCCGCCAGGCGGGGGAACACCTGGTAGTCGACCCGGCTCTGGTTCTCCATCACCTCGGTCCACACGTTGGCCTGCGCGCCCAGGACGCGGGAGGCGGCCTCCGGCGACAGCTTCGGCGGCACCGGCTCGAAGCGGTACACGTCCTCCAGCGTGCGCACGTACCCGATCGGCATCGGCTCGTCCGGGCCGCCCGCCTGACGGTGGTCCAGGTACACGTGCTGCTCGGGGCACATCACCACGTCGTGCCCCGCCTCCGCGGCGGCGATCCCGCCCGCGTACCCGCGCCAGGAGGAGACCGCGGCCCCCGGCGCGAGCCCGCCCTCCAGGATCTCGTCCCACCCGATCAGCCGCCGCCCGCGCTCCGCGAGCCAGCCGTCGAAGTGCCGGATGAACCAGGACTGCAGCCCGTCCTCCCCGTCCACCCCCAACTCCCGGATCCGCTCCTGCGCGAGTGCCGACGCACGCCACTGCTCCTTGGGGCACTCGTCTCCGCCCACGTGGACGAACGGCGAGACCTCCGCCGGGAACAGTTCCAGGAGCTCCTCGAAGACGCCCTCGTAGAAGCGCAGTACGGCCTCGGTCGGCGCGAGCACGTTCTCGTTGATCCCCCAGTCGTCCCACACCTGAAGCGCGGCGGTGTCCACGACGTCCGTGTTGCCGAGTTCCGGGTACGCGGCGATGGCGGCCTGCGAATGCCCCGGTACGTCGATCTCCGGGACCACCCGTACGTGCCGCTCGGCGGCGTACGCGACGATCTCGCGGACGTCCTCCTGCGTGTAGAAGCCGCCGTGCGGGGTCTCGTTCCACAGCGGCGAGGCCCGGTGCCCCCAGCGGCTGCGCGGCCGCCAGGCGCCGACCTCGGTGAGCCGCGGGTGGCGCTTGATCTCGATGCGCCAGCCCTGGTCGTCCGTCAGGTGCAGGTGCAGCACGTTGAGCTTGTGCGCGGCGAGCAGGTCGATGTACCGCAGCACGCCGTCCTTCGGCATGAAGTGCCGGGCCACGTCGAGCATCAGCCCGCGCCATCCGAAGCGGGGTGCGTCCCGGACCTCTCCCACCGGCAGCCGCCGGCGGCGGTCCGGCGTCGCGGGGGCGCGCCGGTGGGCCTCGGGCCCGAGCAGCTGACGCAGTGTCTGCGCGGCATAGAAGAGGCCCGCCGGGTCGGCGCCTTCGAGCAGCACCCGCTCCCGCGTGACGCGCAGCTCGTACGACTCCGCCCCGGCGCCGCGCGCGAGCTCGGGGCGCAGCGCCAGCCGGATGACCACGCGCCCGCCGTCCGCGTGTCCCGCCTCCGGCGCGGGCAGGTCCCAGCCGGTGGCCGCGCCGAGCTCGCGGCGCAGCCAGCGGGCGGTGCCCTCGGTGCCGGGGCCGGCGTCGAGGAGCGGATCGTCCAGTACGCACGCGCCGCCGTCGGGCGCGAACCGCGCGTACCGGGGCTGCGGAATCAACTCGGGCATGGCCTCGACCCCTCCACCGTCTGCCGTTGCGCAGTGCGCAACAGGCGTTCCACAGGGCGCCGGGCGCCCGCGTGCGGCCGACCCTAGTCCGCTCTCCGCGCACGGCAAAGGCCCCCGGACGCGTGCGAACGCGTCCGGGGGCCTTCGGCCTGCCGGGACACGGCGGCCGGGTCGGCGCCCCGGGGGCGGGACCCTGCGGACCAGGTGCGGACTACTTGTCGCCCTTGCCGCCCTTGTCCTTGTCCCCGCCGGGGCCCATGGACTCGTAGATCTCCTTGCACATGGGGCAGACCGGGTACTTCTTCGGGTCACGGCCCGGCACCCACACCTTGCCGCACAGCGCGACGACGGGGGTCCCGCCGAGCGCGCTCTCCATGATCTTGTCCTTCTGGACGTAGTGGGCGAAGCGCTCGTGGTCGCCGTCGCCGTGGGACACCTGCGGCGTCGGCTCTACGAGGGTCCCCGTACCAGTCCCGCGCTCGGGCTCAAGAGTGCTCATAAAAGCCAGGGTACCGACCCATGCGCGGGTCAGTTGAGCGACGGGTCGTCGGGATACGTCGCGACCATCGCGAGCTCGTTGCGCTGGCGGCGCAGCACCGCCCGCCACAGCCTTTCCGGATCCGGGTACGACACGTCGCCCGGCTCCGATTCCACGACGTACCAGGCGCCCTCGCCCAGCTCCGCCTCCAGCTGGCCCGGGCCCCAGCCGGAGTACCCGGCGAAGATCCGCAGCGAGCCGAGGGCCGCGGCCAGGAGCTCCGGCGGGGCCTCCAGGTCGACCAGCCCGATCGCCCCGTACACCCGGCGCCACCCGAGCGGCCCCTCCTCGCCGGGGATGACGGCCACGCCGAGCGCCGAGTCCAGGCCGACCGGGCCGCCCTGGAAGACGACCCCGGGATCGCCGGCCAGGGTCGCCCAGGGGAGCAGGACGTCGCCGACCCCCACCGGGGTGGGCCGGTTGAGGACCACGCCGAGCGAGCCCTGCTCGTCGTGGTCGAGCAGGAGCACCACCGCGCGGTCGAAGTTCGGGTCCGCGAGGGTGGGGGTGGCCACGAGCAGCCGCCCTGTGAGGGAGGACACCTCGGTCATGCCGACATGATCTCGCACATTCGCCCTCCGGGGGGAGCGGGCGGACGCATCGGATCGCTCGCAGTTCAGGGCGCACGGCGGCAGGGAGGAGCGCGCGTCGCCGACGCGGCCGGAATGCGACACTCCGCCATGAGGTGGGCACTGTGGGTGTTGTGGCTGATTCATGACAGTCATACGGCCGCGTCGGCCTTACGAACAAGGGGGTGCTGCCCCTTACCCTTTTCCCTGGCCCCCTGCCCACCCTCCTCTGGCCTCGCCGGGGGAGCCCCTCTCCGGAACGCGAGATTCATGACCGGCACAGACAGAGACGACGTACTACTTGTCCATGGCGGTACCCCGCTCGAGGGCGAGATCCGTGTCCGCGGTGCGAAGAACCTCGTGCCCAAGGCCATGGTCGCCGCTCTGCTCGGCAGCGAACCCAGCCGGCTGCGCAACGTTCCCGACATCCGCGACGTCCGGGTCGTGCGCGGGCTGCTCCAGCTGCACGGGGTGACCGTGCGCCCCGGCGAGGAGCCGGGCGAGCTCGTCCTCGACCCGACGCACGTCGAGAGCGCGAACGTCGCGGACATCGACGCGCACGCGGGTTCGTCGCGCATCCCGATCCTGTTCTGCGGCCCGCTGCTGCACCGCCTCGGCCACGCCTTCATCCCGGGCCTGGGCGGCTGCGACATCGGCGGCCGGCCGATCGACTTCCACTTCGACGTGCTCCGCCAGTTCGGCGCGACCATCGAGAAGCGTGAGGGCGGCCAGTACCTGGAGGCCCCGCAGCGCCTCCGCGGCTGCAAGATCCGCCTGCCGTACCCCTCGGTCGGCTCGACCGAACAGGTGCTGCTGACGGCCGTCCTGGCCGAGGGCGTCACCGAGCTCAGCAACGCCGCGGTGGAACCGGAGATCGAGGACCTCATCTGCGTACTGCAGAAGATGGGCGCCATCATCTCCATGGACACCGACCGGACCATCCGGATCACCGGTGTCGACCGCCTCGGCGGCTACAACCACAAGGCGCTCCCGGACCGCCTGGAAGCCGCCTCCTGGGCTTCCGCGGCGCTGGCGACCGGCGGCAACATCTACGTCCGCGGGGCGCAGCAGCGCTCGATGATGACGTTCCTGAACACGTACCGCCGTGTCGGCGGCGCGTTCGAGATCGACGACGAGGGCATCCGCTTCTGGCACCCGGGCGGCCCGCTCAACGCGATCGCGCTGGAGACGGACGTCCACCCCGGTTTCCAGACCGACTGGCAGCAGCCGCTGGTGGTCGCCCTGACCCAGGCCACGGGCCTGTCGATCGTGCACGAGACGGTCTACGAGTCCCGTCTGGGATTCACCTCCGCGCTCAACCAGATGGGTGCACACATCCAGCTGTACCGGGAGTGCCTGGGCGGCAGCGCCTGCCGGTTCGGGCAGCGCAACTTCCTGCATTCGGCGGTCGTCTCCGGCCCGACGAAGCTGCAGGGGGCCGACCTGGTCATCCCCGACCTGCGCGGCGGGTTCTCGTACCTGATCGCGGCGCTGGCGGCCGAGGGCACCTCGCGCGTCCACGGCATCGACCTCATCAACCGCGGCTACGAGAACTTCATGGAGAAGCTCGTGGAGCTCGGGGCGAAGGTCGAGCTCCCGGGCGGCGACCTCGTCTGAGCCGTTACGGCCGGCCGTAAGCCCCCCGGGCCCCGCAAGGGCCCGGGGGGCTTTCGCATGCGCCCTCCCGGCCGTACGCGGGCACGGGGCCCGGGCGGCGGCGCAGGGCCCGTACGCGGCGCGGGGCGGCCGTACGGCCGCGCAGGACGGCGTACGCGGCGCGAGGTCACCCGTACGCGGGCGCAGGGCGGCCGTACGGCCCTCTTGGCGGCCCGGGGCGGCCGGGGCCGCCCGGGGCCCCGGACAGGCCGAAGGGCGGCCTCCCCGCCCGGGGATGGCCGCCCTTCGCCAGTACTGCGTACTGCTCCGCCGCTCCGAACGCCCCTGCGGGCTCCGGTACGGGCGGGACTTACTTGCCCTTGGCGGCTTCCTTGAGCTTGGAGCCCGCGGAGACCTTCACGCTGAAGCCGGCCGGGATCTGGATGGGGTCGCCGGTCTGCGGGTTGCGCGCGGTGCGAGCGGCACGGTGGGTGCGCTCGAAGGTCAGGAAGCCGGGGATGGTGACCTTCTCGTCGCCCTTGGCGACAATCTCGCCGACGGTCTCGGCGAGCGCGGCCAGAACGGCGTCGGCGTCCTTGCGGGTCACCTCGGCGCGCTCGGACAGAGCGGCCACCAGCTCACTGCGGTTCATGTTGTACTCCCGTGTTCAACTTGCCTTAGAGGCGTGAGATCGAAGCCGATGCTGCCAGGGCCCTCGGACAGTCCCCGGACCCGGGTCTGAACGTCAGACCCTCTCGCCCGGTTACGCATCCTGCCCCCACCAGCGGCGGGAAAGCCAATCCGGCACCCGCCAGGGTCACACGAAAAGCGCCACAGTCACGCCGCGGTGACGCTCCGTCCGCACTTGGTGGATGCGGACCGCGGACCTCGCGGGCATCCCCGCAACCCTAGAGGCGGCCCGCCGGGCCCGCATCTCGCGACGCGCCGGGAGAGGCGAGCCGTGAGGGCCGTCACAGACGGCCGGGACCCCGGCGGCTGCGTCCGACCGCGCGTCAGAGCGCCGAGGCGGCCTTGCGGACGGCCCCGGCGACCGCGCCGGCCACCTTGTCGTTGAACACCGAGGGGATGATGTAGTTGGCGTTGAGCTCGTCCTCGCCGACGACGTCGGCCAGCGCGGTCGCGGCGGCCAGCATCATGTCCGTGTTCACGGTGCGGGACTGGGCGTCCAGCAGGCCGCGGAAGACACCCGGGAAGACCAGCACGTTGTTGATCTGGTTCGGGAAGTCGGAGCGGCCGGTGGCCACGACGGCGGCGGTCTGGCGGGCGACGGCCGGGTCCACCTCGGGGTCCGGGTTCGCGAGCGCGAACACGATCGCCCCCTCGGCCATGGCGGCGACGTCCTCGCCGGACAGCACGTTGGGGGCGGAGACGCCGATGAACACGTCGGCGCCGACCACGGCCTCCTTCAGAGTGCCGGTGTAGCCCTCGGGGTTGGTGTTGTCGGCGATCCAGCGCAGCGGCGAATCGACGGCCGCGTCGACCAGGTCGGTGCGGCCCGCGTGCACGACGCCGTGGATGTCGGCGCTCACGGCGTTCTTCACGCCGGCCGCGAGGAGCAGCTTGAGGATGGCCGTACCGGCGGCGCCGGCACCGGACATGACGACCTTGACGTCGCCAACTGCCTTGCCCACCACGCGAAGTGCGTTGGTGAGGGCGGCGAGGACGACGATGGCCGTGCCGTGCTGGTCGTCGTGGAAGACGGGGATGTCGAGGGCCTCGCGCAGCCGGGCCTCGATCTCGAAGCAGCGCGGCGCGGAGATGTCCTCCAGGTTGATGCCGGCGAAGCCCGGGGCGATCGCCTTGACGGCCGCGACGATCTCGTCGGGGTCCTGGGTGTCCAGGCAGATCGGCCACGCGTCGATGTCCGCGAAGCGCTTGAAGAGGGCCGCCTTGCCCTCCATGACCGGCATGGCGGCCATCGGTCCGATGTTGCCGAGGCCGAGCACGGCGGAGCCGTCCGTCACGACTGCGACCGTGTTGCGCTTGATGGTCAGGCGGCGGGCGTCCTCGGGGTTCTCGGCGATCGCCATGCACACGCGGGCCACGCCCGGGGTGTAGATCATCGAGAGGTCGTCGCGGTTGCGGATGGGGTGCTTGGACGCCATCTCGATCTTGCCGCCGAGGTGCATCAGGAAGGTTCGGTCGGAGACCTTGCCGAGACTGACGCCCTCGATGCCGCGCAGCTTGCCGACGATCTCGTCGGCGTGCGCGGTGGAGGTCGCGGCGATGGTGACGTCGATGCGGAGCTTCTCGTGACCGGATGCGGTCACGTCGAGGCCGGTGACCGACCCACCGGAAGACTCCACGGCGGTGGTCAGCTGGGAGACCGCGGTTCCGCTCGCGGGCACTTCCAGGCGGACCGTCATCGAGTACGAGACGCTGGGCGCCGTTGCCATGGCCGTGTTCCTCTTCTGTCCCTGGTTTTTTGTACGCACACAGGGCCCCGCGCACGCCAGGTGCGGCAGGACCTGTTGTCCGATCGTCCCACCTACCAGCCAGTACAAGGTAACCAGCTACAAATTTCGGAAAGACTCTTCCACCATACGAGATAGATCAGGCGTTCGGAAGCCGGGGGCCCGCACAAAAAGGTCCGCGCCCCCCGGAATCCGGGGAGCGCGGACCTGTATGAACGTCTATGACACCGACCCGCCATGCTCGCCTCGCGGCAAGTGGTCGCTCTAAGCGACGAAGGTTGGGCCCGGGGGCTTGGATCGAGTCGGTGCCGTACCCAGGCTAACAAAGGATCGCCGGAAGCGATCCCCCTCCAGGGGGTTGACCTCGTCTCACCACGCGTGTGGGCGCGGGCCATCCGTGCCGGGCGGCCCCTACGGCGCCAGCAGTGCCGGCACCCCGTCCTCGCCGGGCTCGTCACGGCCGGTGGCAACCACCGTCAGCTGCTGCGTCGCGCGCGTCAGGGCCACGTACAGGACCCGCAGGCCCGCGGGGGACTCCTGCGCGATCTCCGCAGGGGAGACGACCACCGTCGCGTCGTACTCCAGACCCTTGGCCTCCAGGCTGCCGAGCGCCACCGCCCGCTCCCCCAGGTCCGCCAGCCAGCCTGCGGCCTCCGCGCGCCGGTCCATCGCCACGACCACGCCGACCGTGCCGTCGACCTGCTCCAGCAGCCTGCGCGTCTCCTCGCGGACCGCCGCGCCCAGATCGGCGCCGGCGGCCGTGAAGCGGGGCTCCAGACCCGTGGAGCGGACCGCCGTCGGCGGCTCCATGCCCGGCATCGCCAGCCGCAGCACCCGGGAGGCGACCTCCGCGACCTCCGCCGGGTTGCGGTAGTTCACCGTCAGGGTGAACCGGCGGCGCGGCCGGGAGCCCAGGGCCTCGTCACGCGCCGCGGCCGCCTCCTCCGGGTCCGTCCACGAGGACTGCGCCGGGTCGCCGACCACCGTCCAGGTGCCCATCCGGCCCCGGCGGCCGACCATCCGCCACTGCATCGGCGTCAGGTCCTGCGCCTCGTCGACGATCACGTGCGCGTACTCGGTGCGCTCCGCCGCGATCCGCTCCGCCCGCTCCCACTGGGTCTCCTCGCGGGTCGGCATCAGCTCCTCCAGCCCGCTGAGCTGGTCCAGCGGGTCGAGCTGCCGCTTGCGCTTGGGCCGGGCCGGCGCGCCGAGCAGCAGCTGGAGCTCGTCCAGCAGCGCCACGTCGTGGACCGACAGCGGGCCCTTGCCGTCCGGACCCACCCGGCGCAGCGAGCGCGCCAGCAGGCGGGTCTCGCGCGGGTTGAGGACGCGGCGCGACCAGCGGCCGAGGCGGCGCTCGTCGGCCATCGCGGCGAGCACCCCGCGCGGGGTCAGCTCGGGCCACCAGGCGTTCAGGAAGTCGATGAACGCGTCCTCGGTGGAGATGTCCTCGTCGAACGCGGAGCGCAGCTCGGCCGCAAGCTCCGGGTCGCTGTGCCGGCCGGCCCCGCCGGACCTCGCGTACAGGGCGTCGAGGAGCAGCTTGCGGGCGCGCGGCCGCAGCAGGTTCACGGGCGCGGTGCCGCTGAGCACGTTCTGGCGGATCCGGTTCAGCTCGCCGGCCTCCAGCTCCTGGCGCCGCCCGAACGCCACGACCCGCAGCCGCTCGGGCGCGTCACCCAGCTCCAGTGCGCCCCGTACGGCCTTGTGGAGCACCTTGCGCATGCGCGAGGAGCCCTTGACGCGGGCCACGGCCGGTTCGTCGTACGTGGTCGCCTCGGCGCCGTCGACCAGCGAGCCGAGCGCCCGGATGGCGACCTGGCCCTCCTCGCCGAGGGAGGGCAGCACGCCTTCGGTGTACGCGACGAGCAGCGGGGTGGGCGAGACGATCAGGATCCCGCCGGAGTAGCGGCGCCGGTCCTGGTAGAGCAGGTAGGCGGCGCGGTGCAGGGCGACGGCGGTCTTGCCGGTGCCCGGGCCGCCCGCGACCTCGGCGACCGAGGCGGCGGGGGCCCGGATCACCATGTCCTGCTCGGCCTGGATGGAGGAGACGATGTCCCGCATCGAGTGCGTACGGGCCCGCCCGAGCGCGGCCATCAGGGCGCCGTCGCCGATGGCGGGCAGCTCCCGGCCGTCGAGGGAGGCGGTGATCTCGGGGCGCATGAGGTCGTCCTCGACGCCGAGCACCTTGCGGCCCTTGGAGCGGATGACGCGGCGCCGGATGACGCGGCCCGGGTCCTTGGGCGTGGACCGGTAGAACGGCGCGGCGGCCGGTGCGCGCCAGTCGATGACCAGCGGCGCGTAGTCGGCGTCGAGCACGCCGATGCGCCCGATGTGGAGCGTCTCGGCGATGTCGGCGGTGAGGTCCGCGCGGATCGCGTCGTCCGCGGGCTCGACGGAGGTGTACGCGCCGTCGGGGCCGCGCTCCCCGTCCTTGCCGAGGACCAGGTCGATCCGGCCGAAGAGGAAGTCCTCGAACTCGTTGTTCAGCCGGTTCAGGTGGATTCCCGCCCGGAAGACCTGTGCGTCGCGCTCGGCGAGCGCGCCGGGCGTGCCGACCTGACCGCGCTTGGCCGCGTCGTTCATCAGGAACTCGGCCTCGTCGATCTTCTCTTCGAGGCGGCGGTACACCTGGTCCAGGTGCGTCTGCTCGACCGCGATCTCCCGATCGCGGACGGAATCCGCCGTGCTGTCGACAGCGGCATTCTGCGCGGCCACCAAGGCCCCCTTCTGACGTGCATGGGCGACCGTCAACCGTACGCGAAGCGGAGCCCTGTCCGCACGCCCGTTCCGGTGACCGGGCGAAGATCACTGCCCGTCCGGCGTGCGGCGGCCCCCCGATCGCTACCCGGGGCGGGCCGCGAGGACCCTGCGGCGGTGCCGGGCGACCCGCTCGCGGTTGCCGCACAGCTCGCTGGAGCACCAGCGCCGCCGGTGCCCGCGCGAAGTGTCCAGGTAGAGCCGGGTGCAGCCGTCGCCCTCGCAGGAGCGCAGCAGGTCCCGCTCGCCGGGGTCGGTGAGCAGTTCGACGGCGTCGCGGGCCACGGCGGCGAGCAGCGCGGCGCATTCGACGCCGCCGCACAACTCCCGCACGAGGTGCCCTTCTTGGTCCGGTACGGCACACAGTCCCGGGGGTGGACCGGCGGCCAGCGCGTTGACCCGGGCGAGCGCGCCCCCGTCGGGGCCGGCCCCGGCGAGCTCGGCCCGTACGAGGCTCCCCACGTCGCGGCGCAGCGCGCGGAAGGCCTCCACCCAGTCGGGGCCGACCCGGGCGATCGGCGTCCGGTCGGGCACGAGCCCGGCTCCGGTGAGCCACAGGCGCAGCTCGTCGCCGTCGCGGATCTGCTCGGCGCCCGCGGGGGCGGCGAAGGTGGCCACCAGGTCCAGGGACACCCGCCCGGATTCGAACCACATGCCCGTCACCGCCTCTTGCCCGGGACCCTCCCACGGGTGCGCGTGCCTCTCAGAGTGCCGCGCCCCGCTGCGATGCGGAACCCCCCGTACGACGGCCGGGCCGGTTCAGAGGGGTGCGTCGTCGTGGAGGATGCGCTGGAAGAGGATGTGGTCGCGCCAGGCGCCGTTGATGTGCAGGTAGCGCGGGGCGAGCCCGTACCGCTCGAACCCGGCCTTGGCCAGGACCCGCTGCGAGGCGAGGTTGTCGACGAGGGTCCCGGCCTCGACGCGGTGCAGCCCGATCTCGTCGCGGGCGATCCGGCACACCTCCTCGACGGCGGCGGTGGCCAGTCCGCGGCCGTGCCAGGCCCGGTCGACCCAGTAGCCGATGCCGCCGCTGCGCAGGGGCCCGAGGACGATGCTGCCCAGGTTGATCGTCCCGACGGGCGCGCCGGAGCCGGCCTCGACGAGGACGTACGAGGCCTGGCGCCCCGCGGCGTATTCGGCGAGCAGCGCCTCGATGCGGGCGGCCTGTCCCGCCTCCGTGTAGAACACCTCGGACCGCCACGGCTCGACGTGCGCCATGTGGGCCCGGTTCCGTACCAGCGCGTCGGCGAGCCCGGCGGCGTCCCCGACCTCGATGCGCCGCATCTCCACCCCGTCAATGATCACCAGGGCACGCTAGCCAACCCCGGCCGCCACATCCAGCCCCGGGACGGGCCGGGCCCGCTCCGATCGGCAAGGCGCCTACCGGTGCGCCGGTGAGCAGTCGCCGGCGTCCAGGGCCAGCCGGTAGCCCCTCTTGACCACCGTCTGGATCAGGTTCGCCGCTCCCAGCGCCCCCCGCAGCCGGGCCATCGCCGTCTCCACGGCGTGCTCGTCGCGCCCCGCGCCCGGCAGCGCCCGCAGCAGCTCCGCCCGCCCCACGACCCAGCCCGGCCGGCGGGCCAGCGCCCGCAGCAGGGCCATCCCCGCCGGCGGCACCGGCCGCAGCTCCGTGTCCACCAGCACCGCGTGCCCCCGGATCTCCACCCGGTGCCCCGCCACCGGCAGCACCCGCGCCCGCCCCGGCAGCTCCTGGCACAGCAGCTGTACCAGCGGCCCCAGCCGGAACCGCTCCGGCTGCACGGTGTCCACCCCGCGCGCCTGCAACGGCAGCGCCGTCACCGGCCCCACGCACGCCGACAACACGTCCCCCCGCAGCCCCGCGAGCACCGCCTCACCCATCCCCCGCTCCTCGGCCCGCGCGAGCAGCGACGCGGCCGCCGGGGCCGAGGTGAAGCTGACCGCGTCGATCGTCCCGACGCCGGCCGCCACCGCGTCCAGCAACCGGTCCATCGGCGCGAGGTCCTCCGGGGCCGTCCACCGGTACACGGGGACCACGACCACCTCGGCCCCGCCGGCCCGCAGCGCCTCCACGAACCCGGGCAGCGGCTCCCCGTGCAGCTGGAGCGCGATGCGCCGCCCGGCGACCCCGCCGGCCAGCATCCGGTCGAGGACCTCGGCCAGGGACTCCGACTGCGGGGACCACGTCTCGACCAGCCCCGCGGCCCGTACGGCGCCCTTGACCTTCGGTCCGCGCGCCAGCAGTTCGGTGGCCCGCAGCCGTGTCAGCAGCTCCTCGCCGATCCCCCATCCGTCGGCGGCCTCGATCCACCCGCGGAAGCCGATCGCGGTGGTGGCGACGACGGTGTCGGGAGCGCAGCCGATCAGTTCCTTGGTGGCGGCGAGCAGTTCGCTGTCGTCGGCCAGCGGCACGATCCGCAGGGCCGGGGCGTGCACGACCGTGGCCCCGCGCCGGCGCAGCAGGGCGATCAGCTCGTCCGCGCGTCGGGCCGCGGTGACCCCCACGGTGAATCCCGCGAGGGGGCCCGGCGTCGCGGGTGCGGCGGCCGTGTGCCTGTCGTCCATGGTGACCTGCCTTGCCCAGTGGGTCGGTATCGCATCGCGATCGCGTCGCACGACACGCGTCGCGGGAGCGGGAGCGGAAGCGGGAACGAGCCTGTCAACTCGCCGTGTCAGGCTCGGTTCGGCCGTATTTCGGGCCCGTAAACCGCCGTTACACCGACGTGAGCTGCGGCTTCGTATCGGTCCCGGCCGCGGGGAGCGACGCGGGCGCCGGCCGGCGAAGGTATACCGCCCAGGTCACCGCGGAGCAGGCCGCGTAGAAGCCGAGGAAGGTGACGAAGGCCGCCGTCCCGGACCCGGAGGCCGAGAACGCCTGCCGGAAGGCCAGGTTGATGCCGAGTCCGCCGAGCGCGCCGACCGCGCCGATGAGTCCCATGGCGGCGCCGGACAGCCGCCGCCCGTACGCGGCGGCCGCCTCCCCGGCCATGCCCCGCGCCAGCGCCTTGGCCTGGAAGATGCCGGGGACCATCTTGTACGTGGAGCCGTTGCCGAGCCCGCTGAGCACGAACAGCGCCACGAACCCGACGAGGAAGACGGGCAGGGACTCCTCGCCCGAGGCGTGGACGACGAGCCCGGTGGCCGCCGCCATCGCCACGAAGGTCGCGAGGGTGATCCGGGCGCCGCCGAACCGGTCCGCGAGGGCGCCGCCGACGGGCCGGACGAGTGAGCCGAGCAGCGGCCCGACGAAGGTGAGCGAGGCGGCCTGGAGCGGGGTGCGGCCGAACTGCGTCTGGAGGACGAGCCCGAAGGCGAAGCCGTAGCCGATGAAGGACCCGAAGGTGCCGGTGTAGAGGAAGGCCATGATCCAGGTGTGGGCGTCGCGGACCGCCTCGCGCACGGCGCCGGTGTCGCCCCGTACGGGAGCCAGGTTGTCCATCCGCAGCAGGGCCAGCGCGGCCGCGGCGACGATCAGCGGCACGTAGAGCCCGAGCAGCAGCCGCGGGTGCCCGGCCCCGGCCGTCCCGATGACCAGCAGGGCGAGGAGCTGCACCACGGGCACGCCGATGTTGCCGCCGCCGGCGTTCAGGCCGAGCGCCCAGCCCTTCTTGCGCAGCGGGAAGAAGGCGTTGATGTTGGTCATGGAGGAGGCGAAGTTCCCGCCGCCCACGCCCGTCAGCGCGGCCACGGCCAGGAAGGTCCCGTACGAGGTCCCCGGCTCCATGACGACCAGCGCGGCCCCGGTGGGCGCGAGCAGGAGCAGGGCGCTGAAGGCGGTCCAGTTGCGGCCGCCGAAGCGGGCGACGGCGAAGGTGTAGGGGACCCGGACGAGGGCGCCCACGAAGGTGGCCGTGGCGATGAGGAAGAACTTCCCGGCCGGGTCGATCCCGTACGCGGGGCCCATGAAGAGCACCATCACCGACCACAGGGTCCAGATGGAGAACCCGATGTGCTCGCTGAGCACGGAGTAGAGCAGGTTCCGGCGGGCGACGCGCTCCCCGGACTCCTTCCAGAAGGCCTCGTCCTCGGGTTCCCACCGCTCGATCCAGCGGCCCCCCTTGCGTGCCCCGCGCGGTGCGGTCGTACCGGTCATCACACGCCTCCACAGCTGTCGCGTCCGTGGTGACGACCGTAGGAACGGCGCGTTTCGGCCCCGGTCCCCGCCGGATGACCGGGGGGAAACCTTGCTCTCACCCGCCGCCGGTGCCGCCTGTGAGCGCCGTGGGGCGCCAGCTCGCCGGGGGCACGTCCAGCCAGCCGTGTTCGGTGCCGAGGGCGGTCGCGGCCCGGTGGAGCGCGTCGAGCCCGGGGTGGCGGAATCCCTCGCGCCAGACCATCGACAGCGGGGACAGCGGGACCGGGGCGACGAGCGGCCGCTTCACGCTGCCGGGCAGGTCGACGAAGTCCACCGTCACCAGGACCGGATTGCGGGTCTTGGCCATGACCCGGCGGAACTCCTCCTTGCCCACGGCCACGGGCGCGGGCGGCGCGAGCGCGATCCCGCGGCCCGCCAGCAGCTCGCGGGCGAGCCCGGTCCACTCCAGGGTCCGCGGGTTGCCGGCCCCGGCGTACACGGCCTCCCCGGCCAGCGCGTCCAGCGGTACCTCGGCCCGCGCGGCCAGCGGGTGCCCCTCGGGCAGCAGGACCGCGAGCGGCTCGTACCGTACGGGCCGGTGCGCGAGGCGGGCCCGCAGCGCCGGGGCCAGCCCGTCGGCGTACCCGAAGGACACGTCGAGGCGTCCGGCGGCGACCTCGGCCGCGGCGTACGTCAGCCCGCTCTCGAAGCGGGCCATCAGCTCGCAGTCCGGGGCGAGTTCGCGGGCCCGCTCCAGGACGGTGCGGGCGGTGCTCGGCCCGTCGGTGTTCAGGTCGACGAGCAGCGGCCGGGGGCCGGCCGAGGCGAAGGCGGCGGCCAGCTCCTCGTGCGCGGCCAGCACCCGCCGGGCCAGGGGCAGCAGCCGTTCCCCGTCGCCGGTCAGCTCGACGGCCCGGGTCGTCCGTACGAACAGTGCCGCGCCCAGGGCGGTCTCCAGCCGCCGCACGTCGCGGCTCAGCGCCTGCTGGGCGACGTACAGGCGGGCGGCGGCGCGGGTGAAGTGCAGTTCCTCGGCCACGGCGACGAACCCGCGCAGCAGCCGCGGTTCCACGTCACGGGGTATCACCCGGGGAGACTAACAACGGAAACGGGTCAATGGCGCCGGAACGGGTGTTGGACGCCCGGGGCCCCCGCGCCGGAGCCTTGGATCATGCCGCAGTTGATGACCGTGACGGGCTCGACGCTCGTGATAGCCCCCGCACCGCGCCCTCGCCGGCCCCGCGCCCGGGGCCCGTACGCCCGCCTCTTCTCCCGCCCCGGGACCCGCGCCTTCACGGCGGGAAACCTGCTGGCCCGGCTCCCGATGGGCATGTTCGGCATCAGCGCGGTCATGATGATCGCCGGCCAGCGCGGCTCGTACGCCCTCGCCGGCGCGGTCACCGCGACCGGGATGGCCGCCACGGCGCTGGTCGCGCCGTGGACCGCCCGCCTGGTCGACCGGTACGGCCAGGCCCGGATCGCCGTCCCCGCGACCCTGTTCGCGGTGCTCGGATCGGTGGGGCTCGTCCTGTGCGTCCGCGCGCACGCCCCCGCCTGGACCCTGTTCGCCTCGTACGCCGCCACCGCGACCACCCCCAACATCGGCGGCATGTCCCGGGCCCGCTGGACCCACCTGCTGCGCGACTCCCCCGCCGCGCACCACACGGCGATGTCGTTCGAGCAGGCCGCCGACGAGCTGTGCTTCATGCTGGGCCCGGTGGCGGCGGCGTTCCTCTGCTCGGCCGCCTTCCCGGAGGCGGGCACGCTCACGGCGGCCGCCCTGCTCCTGAGCGGCATGCTCGTCTTCACCTCCCAGCGCCGCACGGAGCCCCCGCCGTCGGCGCCCCGCGCCGGCAGCTCCCCCCTGCGCACGCTGCTGCCGGCCCTGGCCCTCTTCGCCCCCCTGGGCGTGCTGTTCGGCTCGATGGAGGTGACGTCGATCGCGTACCTCGGCGCCCGGGGTCTGGGCGCCGCCACCGGCCTGGTCCTGGCCCTCCAGGCCGCGGGCTCCTGCGCGGCCGGCCTGCTCTACGGAGCGCTGCGCCCGCGCTCCCTGCGCACCTGCCTGACCGCCCTGGCGGCGGCCCTGACCCTGCCCTGGGCGGCGGCCGCCACGGGCTCCCTCCCCCTCCTGGCCGGCGCCCTCCTCCTGGCCGGCATGGCCACGGCCCCGACGATGGTCACGGCGATGTCGCGCGTCCAGGCGCTCGCCCCCGAGGGCCGCCTCAACGAGTCGATGACCCTGGCGGTGACGGCGATCCTGACGGGCATAGCCCTGGGTGCGGCCACGGCGGGCCACCTGATCGACCGCCTGGGCCCCACCACCCCGTTCGCCCTCCCGGCCGCGGCGGCCCTCCTGGCACTCGCCGTCAGCCAGACGGTACGACTTTCCGGTACGAGTCATTTACGGTAAAGCGGTACCACTACCGGAGGAGCGGACCATGTCCATCAGCGCCAGCGAAGCCAGGGCGACCCTGTTCCCGCTGATCGAGCGGGTCAACACGGACCACGCCCCGGTGCGCATCACCTCCAAGAACGGCGACGCCGTCCTGATGTCAGCCGACGACTACGACTCCTGGCAGGAGACCGTCTACCTGCTCCGCTCCCCGGCCAACGCCCAACGGCTGATGGAAGCCGTCGCGCGCGACCGCGAGGGCGCGGCCTCGGTCGCCAAGAGCATGGACGAGCTGAGGCGATTGGCCGGAGGGGAGGAGTGAGGAGCGTTCACTTCGACCCGGCCGCCTGGGAGGATTTCCTGTTCTGGCTGGCGTCCGACATGAAAATGGCGCGCCGGATCACCCGCCTGATCGGCGAGATCCAGCGCGACCCCTTCACCGGGATCGGCAAGCCCGAACCCCTGAAGGGCGAATTGTCCGGCTACTGGTCCCGCCGCATCGACGACGAACACCGCCTCGTGTACCGGGCGGACGACAAGGAGGTGAAGGTGCTCAAGGCCCGCTTCCACTACTGACACGGCGGACGCTTCGGGCATGACGAAGGCCCCGCAGCCTGACGGCCGCGGGGCCTTCGCCCACATGGGGTGGTGGAGATGGCGGGAATCGAACCCGCGTCCAACGGTGCAGAAGCAGGGCTTCTCCGAGCGCAGTCCGCTGCGCTTTTCTCGGCCCCGGAGATCACACGGACAAGTCTCCGACGGGCTCAGTCACTGTTTGGTTTCCCTCCAACCCCCGTGACCGGGGCTAGAGGTTTAGATCCCTAATTGACGCCAGGATCCGGACCGGGACCACTTCCGGGCTGACGCTCCTCACAGAGGCTTCAGCTCACTGTTATTAGGCAGCGAGGGTGAAGCGGGAGTTATCGCTCTTGGAGTTGGCGATTATTTTTTGCGACATGTGGTTAGCGAGATCATTGCCGCTTCCTCGGCTCGCTTCCCCTGCATCGACATCCGCTGTCGAAACCGATCATCCCCATGTTTCACGCTGTTCAGTTAGGTACTGCGCAAGCTGCTCCACCCCGGGGGGTGGTGCTGACGCCATGGTACGCGAAGTGGACCACGGCATGCCAGGAGATTACAGCTGGCCGCGCTCCTTGCGCTTCACGGCCGAGATCACCCGGTTCGTCTCGCGCGTGTCCTGCTTCTCCCGCAGGGCCTGGCGCTTGTCGTACTCCTTCTTGCCCTTCGCCAGCGCGATCTCGACCTTCGCCCGGCCGTCCTTGAAGTACAGCGAGAGCGGCACGATCGTGTTGCCCGTCTCGCCGGTCTTCGAGTCCAGCTTGTCGATCTCCTCGCGGTGCAGGAGGAGCTTGCGCTTGCGACGGGCGCTGTGGTTGGTCCAGGTGCCCTGGCTGTACTCCGGCACGTGCACGTTGTAGAGCCAGGCCTCGCCGCTCTCCACCGACACGAAGCCGTCCACCAGCGAGGCACGGCCCTGGCGCAGGGACTTGACCTCGGTGCCCGTGAGCACGAGACCGCACTCGTAGGTGTCGATGATCGTGTAGTCGTGCCGCGCCTTCTTGTTCTGGGCGATCAGCTTGCGCCCTTGTTCCTTAGCCATAGTGCGGTCATTTTCGCACTACGGACCCACCCCGAGGCCACCCAATACCGTGCGGGCCCGTTCCTCGACCCCGTCGCCCGCCGCCAGGTCCGGGGTGATGCCGCTGCCGTCGAGGCTGCGGCCCCCCGGGGTGCGGTACGTGCCCACCGTCAGCTCGGCCACCGAGCCGTCCGGCAGCGGCGTCGGCATCTGCACCGAGCCCTTGCCGAAGGTCCTCGTGCCCACCGCCACCGCGCGGCCGCGGTCCTGGAGGGCGCCCGTGACCAGCTCCGCCGCGCTCATCGTGCCGCCGTCGACCAGCGCCACCAGGGGCCGGGCGGTGTCCCCGCCCGGGCTCGCGTACAGGGCGCGCTGGGCTCCCCGTACGTCGTACGTGGCCACCAGCCCGCCGTCCAGGAAGGCCGAGGCGGCCGTCACGGCCTCGGTGACCAGGCCGCCCGGGTTGCCGCGCAGGTCGAGCATGATGCCGGAGCCGGCCGGGGCCTCGCGGACGGCGGCGCGGACCTGCTCGCCGGAGCCGCGGCTGAAGGAGGCGACCTTGATGACGGTGATCGGGCCGGGCAGCTCCCGTACGGTCACGGGCTCGGTGTGCAGCCGCTCGCGGTGCAGGGTCTCGGTGAGGTCGGCGCCGTCCCGGGTGAGGCGCAGGACGACCGGGGTGCCGGCGCCGCCGCGCAGCAGGGCGACCACGTCGCAGACGCGCAGGCCGGTGACGGGGTGGCCGTCGACGCTGAGGAGGCGGTCCCCGGCGCGCAGGCCGGCGCGGGCGGCGGGGCTGTCGGGCTGGACCTTCTCGACGGCGACGCGGTCGCCCGGACGGCTCTCGATCCAGAGCCCGACGCCGGTCCAGCGGCCGTCGAGGTCGTCGGTGAAGGCGGCGTACTCGCCCTTGTCGTAGACCATGCCCCAGCGGTCGCCGCTGCGGCTGACCACCTCCTGGGCGGCCTTCTTGCCGGACTTGCCCTCGGCCACGGCCTCGGCCGCGGCGCGGGCGACGGCCTCGCGGTCGGCGGTGGCGCTCGCGGTCCCGGCGGGCGCCCCGGGGTCGGCGGCCGCGGGGTCCCGCGGACCGGCGGCCGCTAAGCCGCCTCCCGCTGCGGCGACGGCGTCCGCGCGGTCCCAGCAGCCGGTGCCCGCCGCGGTGGCGACGGCGGCGATGAAGGCCAACGTCAAAACGGCCCCGCGACGCAGGTCGCGGGGCCGGAGACAGAAGACGGGCAGTCCCGGCATGGCGCCGAGTCTAGGACAAGCCCCGTGGGGGCAGGGCGGGTTGGACCGACCTCACACGGGGCGCTCGTCACACCTTCAGGTACTTGCGCAATGCGATGAAGGCGGCCAGCGAGGGCATCAGCACCCCGATGACCAGCACCAACGGCAGCTTCGTCAACACGGAGTCCCAGCCGATGAAGTTGATCAGCTCCATCTTCGTACGGAGCGAGGCGCCGTGGTCGATGACGAAGTACTGGCCGGCGCCGAGCATCACGCAGGCGAACACGCCGCCGACGAGGCCCGCGAAAGCGGCCTCCATGATGAACGGGACCTGGATGTAGAAGCTTGAGGCGCCCACGAGCCGCATGATCCCCGTCTCGCGCCTGCGGCTGAAGGCGGAGACGCGCACGGTGTTGACGATCAGCAGCAGGGCCACGATCAGCATGATGAGCATGATGCCGAGGGCGGCCAGGTTGAGGTAGCCGAGCATCGTGAAGAGATTGTCCAGCTCCTGGTGCTGGTCCTCCACCGACTGGACGCCGTCGCGGCCCGCGAAGGCGGTCGTGATGACCTGGTACTTCTCGGGCTGCTTGAGCTTCACCCGGAAGGATTCGGGCATCTGGTCCGGGGTGACCACCGAGGCGAGCGCGGTGTGTCCGAAGCGCTCCTTGTAGTGCTTGTAGGCCTCGTCGGAGGACTCGTAGTGGACGGTCTCGACGAGCTCCATCTTCTTGAGGTCGGTCTCGATCTGCTGCTTCTGGTCGGGAGTGACCGCGCCCTTGGCGCAGGCCTTGCTCCCGCTCTCGCTGTTGTCCTCCGCGTCGCTCTTGTTGCAGAGGTAGATCGAGACGTTGACCTTGTCGTACCAGTAGCCCTTCATCTTGCTCACCTGGTCGCGCATGAGCAGGGAGCCGCCGAACAGGGCCAGCGACAGGGCCACGGAGATGATGACCGCGAAGGTCATGGTGAGATTGCGGCGGAGGCCGACGCCGATCTCCGACATGACGAACTGGGCGCGCATGACGTCTCAAGGGCCTTTCAGTGCTGGTAGCCGTAGACGCCGCGCGACTGGTCGCGCACGAGTCGGCCCTGTTCGAGTTCGATGACGCGCTTGCGCATCTGGTCCACGATCTGCTGGTCGTGCGTGGCCATGATCACGGTGGTGCCGGTGCGGTTGATCCGGTCCAGCAGCTTCATGATGCCGACCGAGGTCTGCGGGTCGAGGTTGCCGGTGGGCTCGTCCGCGATGAGGAGGGCCGGCCGGTTGACGAAGGCGCGGGCGATGGCCACGCGCTGCTGCTCACCGCCGGAGAGCTCGCCGGGCATGCGGTCCTCCTTGCCGCCGAGGCCCACGAGCTCCAGGACCTGCGGGACGGCCTTGCGGATCTCGCCCCGGGGCTTGCCGATGACCTCCTGGGCGAAGGCGACGTTCTCGGCCACCGTCTTGTTGGGGAGCAGGCGGAAGTCCTGGAAGACGGTCCCCAGCTGGCGCCGCATCTGTGGGACCTTCCAGTTGGAGAGCTTGGCGAGGTCCTTGCCCAGGACGTGCACCTGGCCGTGGCTCGCCCGCTCCTCGCGCAGGACCAGCCGCAGGAAGGTGGACTTGCCGGAGCCGGAGGAGCCGACCAGGAAGACGAACTCGCCTTTCGCGATCTCCAGGGAGACATCTCTGAGTGCGGGGCGGTTCTGCTTCGGGTAGGACTTGGAGACGTTGTCGAATCGGATCACGGGTGCACCACGGTCGCCGGAGTAGGTGTGCGGAGTCGGTGTGCGTGACCATACGCGAACGGGCGGGGGGCGGGGGCCCGGCGGCCGGAGTTGCCCGATATATCCCCTGGTCCGGGAGGGGATCGTCCCGGGACGGACCGGGATTGCCCGGACGGGCCGCGCCGAATGTCGCCGGAGCTGGCACAGTGGTAGGGGAACGCAGTCGTTGGTTCAAGCGTTGTTCAAGGTGTTCGTAGTTCAAGGGGACGAGAGGAGGAGAGCGCATGACCTATGACCGGCTCGTGTGCGCGAACTGCGCCGCGCCCGTCAGCCAGGGCCGCTGCCCGGTGTGCCGGGCGAACCGGGAGCGCCTCCAGCAGCAGGAAGGCCCCTTCGGCGGCCTGAACCCCTTGGCGCTCATCGTGCTCATGGTGGTCCTCGTGGCGGCTCTCGCCCTCCTGGCCCAGCAGACGGCGTAGCTCCCCCCGCCGCGTCCCGGTCATCGACGCCGACGGACCTCGACGACTCGGCCGGCTCCACGGACGCGGAAGGGCCCGGACACCCCAGGTGTCCGGGCCCTTCGCCGTACGTGGTGCCTGGCGCGCGCGGCGGCGCTTACGCGCTCTGCTCCTGCTGCTTGCGCCAGCGGATGCCGGCCTCCAGGAAGCCGTCGATCTCGCCGTCGAGCACCGCCTGCGGGTTGCCGACCTCGAACTCCGTCCGCAGGTCCTTGACCATCTGGTACGGGTGCAGGACGTAGGACCGCATCTGGTTGCCCCAGGAGCTGCCGCCGTCCTTGAGGGCGTCCATCCTGGCCTGCTCCTCCTGGCGGCGCCGCTCCAGCAGCTTGGCCTGGAGGACGTTCATGGCGCTGGCCTTGTTCTGGATCTGCGAGCGCTCGTTCTGGCAGGAGACGACGATGCCGGTCGGCAGGTGCGTGATGCGCACGGCCGAGTCGGTGGTGTTGACGCCCTGGCCGCCGGGGCCGGAGGCGCGGTACACGTCGACGCGCAGCTCGGTCTCGTCGATCTCGACGTGGTCGCTGGTCTCGACGACCGGCAGCACCTCGACGCCCGCGAAGGAGGTCTGGCGGCGGCCCTGGTTGTCGAAGGGCGAGATGCGCACGAGGCGGTGGGTGCCCTGCTCGACGGAGAGGGTGCCGTAGGCGTACGGGGCCTTGACGACGAAGGTGGTCGACTTGATGCCGGCCTCTTCCGCGTACGAGGTCTCGTAGATCTCGGTGGGGTAGCCGTGGCGCTCGGCCCAGCGCAGGTACATGCGCTGGAGGCGCTCGGCGAAGTCGGAGGCGTCGACGCCGCCGGCCTCGGCGCGGATGTTGACCAGCGCCTCGCGCTCGGCGTACTCGCCGGAGAGCAGGGTGCGGACCTCCATCTCGTCCAGCGCCTTGCGGACGGAGACCAGCTCGGTCTCCGCCTCCGCGAGGGTGTCCGCGTCGTCCATCTCCTGGGCGAGGTCGAACAGCACCGCGAGGTCGTCGATGCGACTGCGCAGGGTCTCGGTCTTGCGGACCTCGGCCTGGAGGTGCGACAGCTTGCTCGTGATCTTCTGAGCGGCCTCCGGGTCGTCCCACAGGGACGGCGCGGCGGCCTGCTCCTCGAGCACGGCGATTTCTGCCCTCAGCTTGTCGAGGTCCAGGACGGCCTCGATCGACCCCATGGTCGAGGAGAGGGACTTCAGCTCTTCGGAAACATCGACGACTGCCACGGGTCCAGCGTAGCCGGTCCGCGGGCGGCCCCGTCCGGGCAGGCCGGATCACCCGTTCTGATGAGGGCGGGAACGGGCGTACGCTCACGGTATGACTCTGCTCCTCGTCAAGCGCCGCCATGTGGACCACATGCGTGTCACGACGACGAGCTGTCTGCCGCCGGACCATCCCCAAGCCTGATCCACCCCGATCCGACTTGGTCCTGTACGCGGCCCAAGCGGCTCCGGCGCCATCCCTGCCGGCGGCCCTCCCCATCCGCTGCCCCGACACCTCTGGGGAACAGGACCCCGTGACATCCGAAACGGAGCCGTCATGCCGTCCGCGCACACCGATCTTCCCGCCGAATCCGCAGTTCCGGCGCTTCCCGTCATCGACCTGTCCCAGGCCGACGACCCGGCCCAGCGGGCCGACTTCCTGAAGAAGCTGCACGCCGTGGCCCGGGACACCGGCTTCCTGTACCTCACCGGACACGGGATCAGCGAGGCCGAGACCGCCCGCATCCTGGAGCTGACCAGGGCTTTCTTCGCCCTGCCGGAGGCCGACCGGCTCGCGGTGAGCAATCTGAACTCGCCGCACTTCCGCGGGTACACCCGCATCGGCCACGAGCTGACCGGCGGCGCCTCCGACTGGCGCGACCAGCTGGACGTCGGCGCCGAGCGGCCGGCGCCGGTGCTGGGGCCGGACGACCCGGCGTACCTGTGGCTGGAGGGCCCGAACCAGTGGCCGCAGGCCCTGCCGGAGCTGCGGCCGGTGGTGCTGGAGTGGCAGGCGCGGCTGGCGGCGGTGGCCCACCGGCTGCTGCGGGGGCTGCTGACCTCGATCGGCGCTCCGTCCGACTTCTTCGACGCGGCGTTCGCGGACCGGCCGCACCTGCACACCAAGCTCATCCGCTACCCGGGATCGGCCCCCTCCGGGGCAGGCCAGGGGGTCGGGGCGCACAAGGACTACGGGTTCCTGACACTGCTGCTGCAGGACGGGGTGGGCGGGCTGCAGGTCGTCCGGGACGGCGGCTTCGTGGACATCCCGCCGATGCCGGGGGCGTTCGTGGTCAACCTGGGCGAGCTGCTGGAAATCGCGACGGAGGGGTACCTGGTGGCCACGGACCACCGGGTGGTCAGCCCGCCGGGGGCGGTGGAGCGCTACTCCGTGCCCTTCTTCTACAACCCGCGGCTGGACGCCGTGATCGAGACGGTGCCGGGCGAGTACCTGCGGTCGGCGCCCGGTGTCGCGCACGACTCCTCGAACCCGCTGCACGCCGAGTACGGCCGCAACGAGCTGAAGGGCTGGACCCGGGCCCACCCGGCGGTGGCCCGCCGCTGGCACCCGGAGCTCGTGGAGGCGTAGCCCGGTACGGGAGCGCGGGGGCCCTCCCCCGCGCCCGAGTGCGGCTGCGGGGTCGGCCCCCGGCTACGGCTTGGCCGGGGTGGAGTGTTTGGTGTCCTGGGGCGGGGGCTCGTCGCCGGAGGTGGCCAGCCACGTGCCCACGCCGAGCGCCGCGGCCAGCGCCACGGCCCCCGCGGTGAGCGCGAGGCGCCGCTTGCGGGCCGTCTCGGCGCGGTGGCGGGCGGAGCCCGGGCGGTGGCCGCCCGCGGGGCGCGGGACCCGGGCCGTGCCCAGCGCGCCCCCGGCCAGCTCGTCCGGCCCCGGCACCCGCATCGAGGTGTGGGTGTCCCGGTTCGAGTCGGTCGCGGAGCCCGGCACCAGCGGGACCACGCCCCGCCGCCGGGGGGACTCGGCCTCCGGGGCGGGCTCAGCCGACGACTGCTCCGGCTCGGGCTCGTCCGGCTCGTCCACGTCCAGCGGCGGCATGCCGGCCAGCAGGGGGAGCAGGTCCCGCAGGCGCAGCGAGAGCTCCGAGGCCCGCAGCCGGGAGGCCGGCGCCTTCGCCAGGCACTGCACCATCAGCTGCCACAGCTCGTCGGGGATGCCGGGGAGCGGAACCACCGTCTCCGTCACATGCCGGCGCAGGACCGCGCCCGGGTGCCCCCCGCCGAACGGGGTGAACCCCGCCAGCAGCTCGTACAACACCGTGGCCAGCGCGTATATGTCGACAGCGGCCCGCGGCGGCAGGCCCTCGACGATCTCCGGAGCCAGATAGTCCGGCGTACCGATGATCCGCGTCGTCGTCGCCGAGGCCCGCGCTCCCGGCGCCCCGGACGGCGCCCGCCGCGGCGAATCGATCAGCTTGGCCACCCCGAAGTCGGTCAGCAGCGCCGGGTGCGAGCCGCCGGGCCCCAGCGGCCCCTGCATGTCCAGCAGGACGTTCTCGGGCTTCACGTCCCGGTGCACGACCCCCGCCGCGTGCGCCGCCGCCAGCGCGTCCGCGACGTCCGCGACGATCGCCACGGCCGCCTCCGGGGCGAGCCGGCGCTCCCGGTCGAGGCGCGTGCGCAGGTCCGTACCGCGGACGAGGTCCATGACCAGGGCCAGGTCGTTGCCGTCCACGACGAGGTCGCGGACGGACACCACGTGCGGGTGGTCCAGGCCGAGCAGCGCGCTGCGCTCCTGGACGAAGCGTCCGACCAGCTCCTGGTCGGACGCGAGGTCCTCGCGCAGCAGTTTGACGGCGACGGGCCCGTCCGGCCCCTCGCCCAGCCACACCGTGCCCGCGCTGCCGCGCCCCAGGATCTGGTGCGCGGTGTACCGGCTGCCGATCTTCCGTGCCACGACTGCTCCCTCAGCGGCTGGCGTACGCACCAAAGCTACGCGGCCGGATGGGGGTTGAACGCCCCGGAACACGGCGACCTTCACTTCTGGGGGCGAAATCACGTCCCAGAAGTCGACAAATCAACAACCCAACGCTTTGGACGCCCGGTTCAGGGCGTGCCGCCGCCCGAGCCGCCGCCCGTGGAGTCGCCGAGGGCGGTGACCCAGTCGACGATGTCGGAGCCCCAGGTCCACAGCTGGTCGAACCAGCCCTTGCCGGTGCCGACCCACTCCTGGAGCGGGGTGAGCTCCCAGACCAGCCAGCCCGCCACCACGAACAGCAGGATCATGACCAGGCAGCCCTTGAGGCAGCCCAGGCCCGGGATCTTGATCGGGTTGGCGCTGCGCGGGCGCGGCTCGCGCGGCTCGCGGCGCTGCGGCGGGGCCTGCGGGGGCTGCTGCTGCGGGGGCTGCTGCCGCTGCGGGGCCTGCCGCTGGGGCGGCTGCTGGTACGGAGGCTGCTGCGGCTGCTGGTAGTGCTGGGGCGGCGGCTGCTGCTGGTAGTACGGCTGCTGCGGAGGCTGCTGGTACGGCGGCTGCTGCTGGTACGGCGGGGGCGGCGGGCCCTGGCGGTACTGAGGGGGCTGCTGGGGCCGCTGCGGCGGCGGGGGCGCCTGCCGCTGCGGGCGCCGGCGCAGCGGGTCCTCGCCCGGGTCGAGGTACTGCATCTGCGTCTGCTCGTTGCGGTCGCGCGCGGCCCGCATCTGGGACTGCCACGGGTGCGGCTGGTCCGGCTGCTGCACCGGGGGCATGACCGAGGTCGGGTCCGCGCCCGGGCCGCCCGGGCCACCGGGGCGGCCCGTGCTCGGCAGCACGGAGGTGGCGTCGGCCGCGCCGACCGGCGGGAGCACGCTGGTCATGCCGTTCGGGTCGTACGCGCCCATCGGCGGGGCGGCGCCGATCCGGCCGGGCAGCACCTGGGTCGCCTCGGCGGCGCCGCCCGCACCCGGGGTCTCGGGGACCGGCGCCGGCGAGGGGTCGGGCGCCAGCAGCGCGCCGACGCCGAGGGCGGCCTCCACCTCGGCGGGGGCGCTGTGCACGCCGATGCCGGAGGCGACCACGCGCAGGCCGCGGGCCAGGTTCTCGGCGCTGGGGCGTTCGTTCGGCTCCTTGCGCAGGCAGCGCTCGATGACGATCCAGAGCGGTTCGGGCACGTTCGGCGGCCGCTGCGGGTCCTCGCTGAGGTGGCGGTGGAGGACTTCGAGGGCGGTGCCGCCGGCGAACGGCGGCCGTCCGGTGACCAGCTCGTAGAGCAGGATGCCGGCGCCGTAGATGTCGACGGCGGAGGTCTGCGGACGCCCCTCGGCGGACTCGGGGGCGACGTACGCGGGCGTGCCGACGAACTCGTGCGTGCGCGTCAGCCCCGGGGAGTCGGCGAGGCGGGCGATGCCGAAGTCGGTGAGCATCGGCTTCATCTGGCCGCCGCGCTCGTCGAGCAGCACGTTGGCGGGCTTCAGGTCGCGGTGGACCACGCCGTCGGCGTGGCTGGCGGCGAGCGCGTCCGCGATCTGGGCGGTCAGCAGGCTCGCGGCGACCGGCGAGAAGGGGCCGTTCTGCCGGATGTACTTGTGCAGGTCCGGACCGTCGATCAGGTCCATGACCAGGGCGAGCAGGTCGCCCTCGACGACGAGGTCGCGGGTGCGCACGATGTTGGGGTGCGTCAGGCGCAGCAGGACCGAGCGCTCGCGCAGGAAGCGCATGACGATGTCCGCGTCCTGGGCCAGCTCCTCCTTGAGGACCTTGATGGCCACGGTCTCGCCGGGCTGCCCGGCGACCGCCGCCTCCGCGCCGGCCGTCTCCCGCTGGCTGGCACGCCAGACGGTGCCCGTGGCGCCGCGTCCGAGCGGCTCTACGAGCAGGTACTTGCTGCCGACTGGCCGCACGTCTCGCGCTCCCTGCTGTCGTCCTGCTGTGGTTCGTTTCGTGGTGCGTTTTTCCGGCCCACTCTAGGGGGTGCCGTCGGGGAAGACGCGGGGCGCCGGAGGTTGGTTGCCGCACATTTGTACGAAGGGTGAGGTTTGAGGGGTATGCCGGAGGTGATTTTCCCCCGCCCGCGTTCCACTTTTCGGCCGGGCCACGCGCCCGGGCGTGTACGCGACATGTGCGGGGGTGTGATCATTCAAGATCATTTATTGCCGGGCGCCGGGCGTGTTGTCGGCGACAGGTGCGAGGATGCACCCGTACGGAACGGCCGGGACGGGAGCCCGCGTTCCGGGCAGACCTGACCGGACGACGCGCCGTGCCGGGTGGGGGGTTGATCGGGGCGGCCATGCCCCGTCGCACCCCTGCCGGGCGCACGCACCGCGCACCGCGCAGAAGGGACCGCTGACGGCGATGCAGATCCGGCTGACCGTCCTTGGGTCGCGCAGCGGCCACCAGACCGCGCCCGCCGGCTGTGACGTGCTCGTCACCGCGCCCGTGGGCACCGCGCTCGCCGCCGTGGCCTCCGGGCTCGCGGCGACCGTCGGCGGCCCCGACACCGGCGGCACGGTCGTGCTGTACGCCGGGACGGAGCGGCTCGACCTCCAGCGGCGGGTGCTCGGCGAGCCGCCGCTCGTCGACGGGGCGGTGCTGGGGCTGGGCGCGCCGGTGCCGGGCGTCCTGCCGGACGGGGACGTCCTGCCCGTCGGGGCGGACGGCGCGCAGCTGCACGTGGTGGCGGGGCCGGACGCGGGCGGGGTGCACCTGCTGCACCCCGGGGCGATCCGGATCGGGCGCTCGGCGGACGCCGATGTCCCGCTGGACGATCCGGACGTGTCGCGGCTGCACTGCGCGGTGACGGTGATGCCGGACGGCCGCGTGGCCGTGGCCGACCTGAACTCCACGAACGGTACGACGGTGGACGGCGCGCCGGTGGGCCCGCAGCCGGTGGCGCTGGCGCCGGGGGCGCTGCTGCGCATCGGCGAATCCACGCTCCGCCTGGCCCCCGACGCCCCGGCCCCCCTCCCCCTGGTCCCGGACCTGGAAGGCCACCTGTCCCTGCCGGCCGGCCAGGGCGGCCCGCGGGCGGGCGCGCCCGGTTCCGCCTCCGGCCGGCCCGGCGAGCCCGACGCACCCGCCCACCCCGAGGCTCCCTCCCCCCACCCCACCCCCTCCCGGACCGGCGCCCCCGCGCACGGCTCCGGGGTACGCCCCGACTCCGACACCAACGGGTCCGGGTGGAGCGGCGCCGCCTCCGGGGTCGGGTCGGGCGCCGGCCTGCACATCGGCGCGCCCGGTACGGGCCGGGCCGGGGCGGAGTACGGCTCCCCCGGCTCCCGCGAGGGCGTCGACGACGCCGGACAGCGGCCGCGCAAGCGCGGGCTCGGCGCCTGGGCCCGCAAATGGGTCCGCGGGGAAGAGGATCCGGGGTACGAGGGCGCCGCCGCCGAAGCCGTCCCGGCCGCCGCACCCGACGCCGACGATCCCGCCGCTCTGCTGCTCGCCGCGCTCGGGCCCACCCGGCGGCTGTGGTCCCGGGGCCCGGGGCGGCTCGACGTCGGGCTCGGGGCCGGCAGCCGGATCGCGTTCCAGGAGGTCGGCGCCCTCGGCATCGCCGGTCCCCGCGCCCGGCTGACCGGCGTCGCCCGTTGCGTGATCGCCCAGCTCGCCGCCCTGCACGGGCCCGGCGAGCTGGAGATCGTCCTCCTCGCCGCCGACCGCGCCCGCGCCCTCCCCGAGCGGCGCGCCGACTGGGGCTGGCTCGGCTGGCTGCCGCACGTACGGCCCGCGCACGGCCAGGACTGCCGCCTGCTCCTCGCGTACGACCGCGACCAGGCGGCCGCCCGGACCGCCGAGCTGACCCGCCGCCTCGACGAGAGCCCCCTCGGCGGGAGACCCCTCGGCGAGGGCTCCCCGGGCGAGGCCCACCCGGGCCCGTACACGCTCGTCGTCGTCGACGGCGATCCCGGCGCCGCCGCGCTGCACGACATCACCGGCCGGCTCGCCGCGCACGGCCCGGCCGCCGGTATCCACCTCCTCGTGCTCGCCGAGGCACCGGCCGCCACGCCCGCCTCCCCGCTCGCCGAGACGTACGAGGCCGCCTGCGCGAGCGTCCCCGCCTTCCGGACCTGTGGCGCGGTCGCCCTGCTCAGCGGTGATGTGGCCACCACCGTACGGACGTTCACGGTGACCGGCGGCAAGCCGTCCCCGCCCGGGACCACCGCCACCGCCGATGCCGTCTCCGCCGCCTGGGCCGAGCGTTTCGCCCGCTCCCTCGCCCCGCTGCGCGCCGAGCCCTCCCCCTCCGGACCCCGCCAGGCCGTCGCCGCAGCCCTCCCGAACACCGCCCGCCTGCTGGACGAGCTGGGACTGGCCCGGGCCACCCCGGCCTCCCTGATGGCCCGCTGGGCCGCCGCCACCGACCAGGGGCAGGGCGTCGGCGGCCGCGCCGAGCTCGTGCTCGGCAGCGGACGGCGCGGCCCGGTCGGCGCCGAGCTGGTCCAGGACGGCCCGCACCTGCTCGTCGAGGGGCCCGCCGGCAGCGGCCGTACGGAGCTGCTGCGCTCGGTGGCCGCCTCCCTCGCCGCGGCCGCCCGCCCCGACCGGCTCGGGCTGCTGCTCCTCGACGGGGCCGGCGGCGAGCGCGGCGACGGGCTCCGGCCGTGCACCGAGCTCCCGCACGTCTGCGCCCACCTCGTGGCCTGCGACCCCCTGCGCATGCGGGAGTTCGCCCAAGCCCTGGGGGCCGAGCTGAAACGGCGCGCCGAGCTCCTGGACGGCGCCGCGTTCGCCGAGTGGCACGCCCGGCGGGAGGTCTCCGACCGGATGGTCGCACCCCGCCAGCCCAGCCCCGGCGAGCTGCTCGGCGACCTCGATTCCCAGCGCACCGGCACGCTGCGGCTGCGCGCCTCCGCCGTGCGCGCCGACCCGCCCGGCCCCAGCCCCCTGCCCAGACTGGTGGTGCTGGTGGACGACTTCGACGCGCTGGTCGCGCCGGGGCTCGGCAGCGCGGGCCGCCCCGCCGCCGGGTCCGTCGTACGGGCGCTGGAGGCGGTGGCCCGCGACGGCGCCCGGCTCGGGGTGCACCTGGTGGCCACCAGCGCCCGCCCCGACCGTACGGCCGACACCGAGCTGGCCCGGACGAACCCGCTGCGGATCGAGCTGGACGCTCCCGACCAGCCGGGCCCCGGCCGCGGCCGGCTGCGCTACCGCGACGGGCGGACGGTCCCCTTCCAGGGCGGCCGGGTGACCGGCCGGATCCCGCGGACGGCGACGCAGCGGCCGACGGTGGTCCCGGTGGAGTGGGAGCGGATGGGTGATCCCCCGGCCCGCCGGCCGGTGCGCGAGCTGGGCAACGGCCCCACCGACCTGGCGCTGCTGGCGAGCGCCCTGGACCGGGCCTCGCACCTGGTCTCGGCGATACCCGTGCTGTTCCCGCCCGCGCCCTGAACCCGCCCGCGGGCGCGCGGCGCGGTTCGACGCGGTATTGCGGGGGTACGCGGCTCGGCGTAGACCTTGTGGGGCGAGTCACACGACAGGTCACACCACGGGCACACCACGGGCATCGGGGGCAGAGCCATGCGCAGGCAGGGAACGGGCCGGACGAAGGACGGTAGCCGCACCGGCGGCCGGAGAAGGAGCCGCACGGTCGCCTGGACGGCCCTGGCGGCCGTGGGCGCGCTCGCGCTCGGCGCGTGCGGGGGCGGGGACGGGAAGTCCGACCCGCCGCAGGGCGCCGAGTCGTCCCCGCAGGCGAGGCCGCCGGTGGCGTTACCGCGTCTGGACGGCGAGAAGCTGGAGGTCGCGGCGGTCTGGACGGGTCCGGAGCAGGCGAACTTCACGAAGGTCCTCAAGGAGTTCGAGAAGCGGACCGGTGCCACGGTCACCTTCGTCCCGGCCCAGGACCCGATCGTCACCTTCCTCGGTACGAAGATCGCGGGCGGCCAGCCGCCGGACGTGGCGCTGCTCCCGCAGGTGGGCGCCCTGACCGCGGCCGTGCAGAACAAGTGGGTCCAGCCGGTCGGGCCGGAGGCCAAGGCGCAGCTCGACGCGAACTACGCGGACGGCTGGAAGAAGCTGGGCGCGGTCGGCGGCACCCAGTACGGCGTGTACTACAAGGCCGCCAACAAGTCGCTGATCTGGTACAACGCGAAGGCCTTCAAGGCGGCGGGCGTGGAGCCCCCCAAGACCTGGAAGGAACTGGTGCAGGCGGCCGACACGCTCTCCGCCTCCGGCACCCCGGCCGTCTCGGTGGCCGGCGCGGACGGCTGGACGCTCACCGACTGGTTCGAGAACGTCTACCTCTCCCAGGCGGGTCCGCAGAAGTACGACCAGCTGGCCAAGCACGAGATCAAGTGGACGGACGAGAGCGTCAAGCAGGCGCTGACCACGCTCGGCGAGCTGTTCGGGCGCAAGGACTTTCTGGCGGGCGGGGCGAGCGGGGCGCTGGCCACCGAGTTCCCGAAGTCGGTGACGCAGACCTTCACCGGGGGCGACCGTCCGGCGGGCGCGATGGTGTTCGAGGGCGACTTCGTGGCGGTGAACATCGCGCAGACGGAGGCGAAGGTCGGCCAGGACGCCCTCGTCTTCAACTTCCCGGCGGTCGGCGCCAAGCCGCCCGTGATCTCGGGCGGTGACGTGGCGGTCGCGCTGAAGCCGTCGAAGGGCGCGCAGGCGCTGCTGACGTTCCTGGCGTCCCCGGACGCGGGCGAGATCCAGGCCCGCGAGGGCGGGTTCATCTCCGCGAACAAGGCGGTGGACCCGGGCGCCTATCCGAACCCCATCCAGCGGGACATCGCCAAGGCCCTGATCGCGGCGGGCGACGACTTCCGCTTCGACATGTCGGACCAGGCCCCGGCGGCGTTCGGCGGGACCCCGGGGGCCGGCGAGTGGAAGGCGCTCCAGGACTTCCTGGCGAACCCGTCGGACGTGGCGGGTACACAGGCCAGACTGGAGGCGGACGCGGCCAAGGCCTACGGGAACTGAACCGGTGACCGCCAAGGCCGCCAAGGCCGCCACGCCCACCGGGGCCATACCGGCCACGCCCGCACGGTCCGCGGAGACCCGGCGCCGCCGCCTCGTCGCGGCGGCGTTCCTCCTGCCCGCCCTGGTGCTGCTCGGCGCGCTCGTCGTGCACCCGATCGGCTACTCCCTCTACCGCAGCTTCTTCGACCGCTCCGGCGACACCTTCGTGGGCGGCGCCAACTACGGCGAGATCCTGCACGACGACACGATCCGTACGGCCCTGAGGAACACGGCGCTGTGGGTGGTGCTGGCCCCGACCACCGCCACCGCCCTCGGCCTGATCTTCGCGGTGCTGACCGAACGGGTGCGCTGGGGAACGGCCTTCAAGCTGCTCGTGTTCATGCCGATGGCCATCTCGATGCTGGCCGCCGGCATCATCTTCCGGCTCGTGTACGACCACGACCCCCACCGGGGCATCGCCAACGCGGTCTGGGTCGGGGTGCACGACACGTTCGCCGAGTCCTCGGCCTTCCCCAAGGCCCGCCCGGGCCGCGACTCCCCGCTGGTCCCGGCCTCGGGGGCCGACGCGGGCGGCTTCACGACCCGTGATCCCGTACGGGCGGGGGTGCCGGTGCTGCTCCCGCTGGTCGGGGTGGCCCCGGAGGACCTGCCCGGGGGGACCCGTACGGCCCGCCCCGCGGCCGCCGAACCCGGCAAGGTCACCGGGACGGTCTGGCAGGACTTCACCCGGGGCGGGGGCGGCCGTACGAACGCGGTGGACCCCACCGAGTCGGGCCTGGCCGGGATCCGGGTCGAGGCGGTCAAGGACGGCCGGGTGGTCGACTCGGCGTCGGCCCGCCCCGACGGCACGTTCACCCTGTCCGCGAAGGCGGACGGGGCGGTGCTGCGGCTGCCCGCGGCGAACTTCCGCGAGGCGTACGCGGGGGTGGAGTGGCTCGGCCCGACGCTGGTGACCCCGGCGGTGATCGGGGCGTACGTGTGGATGTGGGCCGGGTTCGCGATGGTGCTGATCGGGGCCGGGCTGGCCGCCGTACCGCGTGAGCTGCTGGAGGCGGCGCGGGTGGACGGGGCGAACGAGTGGCAGGTGTTCCGCCGGGTCACCGTGCCGCTGCTGGCGCCGCTGCTGGCGGTGGTCCTCGTCACCCTCGTCATCAACGTCATGAAGATCTTCGACCTGGTCTTCGTGATCGCGCCGGGCTCGGTGCAGGACGACGCGAACGTCCTGGCCCTCCAGCTGTACCGGACCTCCTTCGGCACCGACGCCGACCCGGGGCTGGGCAGCGCCATCGCGGTGCTGCTGCTGGTGCTGGTCCTCCCGGTCATGCTCTACAACATCCGCAGGCTGCGGAAGGAGGGGGCCCGATGAGCGCCGCCGCGCAGGCCCGCCCGGAGGAACGTGCCGGAGCGCGTCCCGCTCCGCGCGCCGGTGCCAGGGCCGGCAAGCTGGCCGCGGGGGCCGCGGCCGGGGCCGTCCGTGTCTTCCTGGTCCTGGCCGCGCTGTTCTGGCTGATGCCCACGCTCGGGCTGCTGATCTCCTCGTTCCTCTCCCCCACCGACCTGAACAAGGGCGGCTGGTGGCAGGCGCTGACCGCCCCGACCCGGCTGACGGCCGACAACTACGAGCGGCTGCTGGCCAACGACACCATCACCGGTGCGCTGCTCAGCACCGTGGCCATCGCGGTCCCGGCGACCCTGCTCGTGGTCGCGCTGGGCTCGCTCGCCGGATACGCCTTCGCCTGGCTGGAGTTCCCCGGCCGGGACTGGCTGTTCCTGGTCGTGGTCGGGCTGCTGGTCGTCCCCGTGCAGGTGGCGCTGATCCCGGTCTCCGAACTCTTCGGCGCCATCGGCCTGTTCGAGACCACGGCGGGCGTGGTCCTGTTCCACACCGCGTTCGGGCTGCCGTTCGCCGTCTTCCTGCTGCGCAACTTCTTCGCGGAGATCCCGCGCGAGCTGCTGGAGGCGGCCCGCCTGGACGGGGCGGGCGAACTGCGGCTGTTCGCCCGGGTGGTGCTGCCGCTGGGCGGCCCGGCGATCGCCTCGCTCGGCATCTTCCAGTTCCTGTGGGTGTGGAACGACATGCTGGTCGCGCTGGTGTTCGCGGACTCGGCGAACCCGCCGATCACGGTCGCGCTCCAGCAGCAGGTGCGGCAGTTCGGCAACAACATCGACGTACTGGCTCCCGGCGCGTTCCTGTCGATGATCGTCCCGCTCGTCGTCTTCTTCGCGTTCCAGCGGCAGTTCGTCACGGGGGTGATGGCCGGAGCGGTCAAGTAGCGCACAGCGGGCCGATCATGGTGGTTGACGTGCGGCGTTGACGCTGGGTAACCCGAATGCCACACGCTGCGTAACCCGATCGCCACGCGGGGGTTGCTGGGGGAGCCACATGCCCGCGCCGACCCCTGGATGTCCCGTGCCCCGGTTCAGCGTCATCGTGCCCGCGTACAAGGTTCAGGCGTACCTCCAGGAGAGTCTGGACTCGGTCCTGTCCCAGTCGTTCCCGGATCTGGAACTGATCGCGGTCGACGACGCCTCCCCGGACGCCTGCGGCGCGATCATCGACGAGTACGCGGCCCGGGACCCCCGGGTGACCGCCGTGCACCTGGCGCACAACCTCGGCCTGGGCCCGGCCCGCAACGCGGGTCTGGCCCGGGCCACCGGCGACTACCTGGTCTTCCTCGACGGCGACGACACCCTCGCCCCCGGCGCCCTCCAGGCACTCACCGACCGCCTCAAGGACACCGGCTCCCCCGACGTCCTCGTCTACGACTACGCGCGCACCTTCTGGACCGGGGAGCTCGTGCGCAACCGCCTCGCGCACCGGCTGTCCGAGGAGGGCCCCGCCAGCTTCCGGCTCGCCGACCGCCCGGCCCTGCTCGGCATGCTGATGGTCGTCTGGAACAAGGCGTACCGCCGCGAGTACGTGGAGCGCGAGGGCCTGCGGTTCCCGCCCGGCCTCTACGAGGACACCCCCTGGACCTACCCGGCGCTGCTGGCCGCCGAGTCCATCGCCGTCCTCGACCGGGTCTGCGTCCACTACCGCCAGCGGCGCACCGGCTCGATCCTGACCACGACCACCCGCCGCCACCTGGACGTCTTCGACCAGTACGACCGGGTCTTCGGCCATCTCGCCAGCCGCCCCGAGCTGGAGCGCTGGCGCCCCGCCGTGCACCGGCGGATGGCCGAGCACTTCTGCGCCCTGTACGCCGATCCGCGCCGCCTCCCGCGCGCCTGCCGGGCCGAGTTCTTCCGGCGGGCCGCCACGCTGCTGCGCCGGTACCGCAGCGCCGGCTCGCCCCCGCCCTCCCTCACGCGCACCGACCGGATCCGCCACCTGCTGATGCGGCTCGGCGCGCGCCGTACGTACGGCACGCTGTCGGTGCTGCGCTCGGCCGCGCTGGCGGCGGGGCGGGCGGGGGTCGCGCTGGGGCGCGGGCTGCGCGAGAGCGCGCTGCGGCTGCACTACCGATGCCAGCGGCTGCTGCCGCTGCGCCCGGAGCTGGCGGTCTTCTCCGCGTACTGGCACGGCGGCTACGCCTGCAACCCGGCGGCAATCGAGGCCAAACTGCGCGAGCTCGCCCCGCGCATGCGGACGGCGTGGATCTGCGATCCCCGGCACGCGGCGACGCTCCCGGCGCAGACGGCCGCGCTCCGCCCGGGCTCGGCGGCGTACTGGACGGCCCTGGCGCGGGCCACGTACCTCACCACGAACGTCAACTTCGAGCGCGCCCTGGTCAAGCGGCCGGGCCAGGTCCTGCTCCAGACGCAGCACGGCACCCCGCTCAAGCGGGTCGGTCTGGACCTCCAGGACCGCCCGGCCGCCACCCCGACGACGGACTTCGCGGGGCTGCTGCGCGGCGCGGACCAGTGGGACTACCTGCTGTCCGCGAACCGCCACTCCACCCTGGTGTGGGAGCGGGCGGTCCCGTCCTCGTACACGACGCTGGAGTACGGCTACCCGCGCAACGACGCCTTCCACCGGGCCACCCTGGACGACGTGGTGGCGCTGCGCGAACGCCTGGGCATCCCGCCCGGGTCGACGGCGGTCCTGTACGCGCCGACCCACCGCGACTACCGGCGCAGCCGGCCCGAACACCTGGACTTCGAGCGGTTGCTGCGGGACCTGGGTCCGCGCTTCACGATCCTGGCCCGTACGCACCTGACGTACGCGGACGCGCCCGGTGAGCCGGTGCGCCACGCGCGGCTGGTCGACGTCTCCGCGTACCCGTCGGTGGAGGAACTCTGCCTGGCCTCGGACGCGTTGGTGACGGACTACTCCTCGCTGATGTTCGATTACGCGGCCCTCGACCGGCCGATCGTGATCCACGCGGACGACTGGGAGGCGTACGAGGCCGCCCGCGGCACGTACTTCGACCTGCGGACCTGTCCGCCCGGGGCGATCGCCCGCACGGAGGACGAGCTGGTGGACATCTTCACGACGGGCCATTGGCAGGGCTCGCGCTCGGCGCAGCTGCGCGCGGCGTTCCGATCCCGCTTCTGCTCGTACGACGACGGCCACGCGGCGGAGCGGGTGGTGCGCCGGGTCTTCCTGAACGATCCGGAGCCCACCCCGCCGGTCATCCCCCTGGCCGAGCGCACCCCGGCCCCGACGGCGCCGCCCCTGACCCGGGAACCCACCCTGACCGCCGGCCTCCGGCCCTGGTAGTGCTTTGTTGGCCGGTGTCAGGCAGAAGCGGCGGTCAGCCCCGCGACCACGGACCTGGCCAGGTCGTCCAGGTACTCCGTCGGCACGGCCTCCCGCACCACCACCTGCCGCCAATAGAGCGGGCCGATCGCCAGGTCGAGCGCCCGCCCCGGGTCCGTACCCTCCGCCAGCTCTCCGCGCGCCACCGCCTCGGAGACGATCCCCTGCGCCATGCGCCGCTCCCCCTCCAACAGCGCGCCGCGTACCGCGTCGGCGATCTCCGGGTTCCGCGCGGCCTCCACCAGGAGGTCGGGGATCACCGCCGAGGCCACCGGGTGCCGCAGCACGTGTGACATCACCTCCAGCAGCGCCCGTACGTCGCCGTACAGCGAGCCCGTGGCCGGCACCGGCAGGCCGTCCACCGCGAAGGCCCCCACCAGGTCCAGCACCAGGTGCAGCTTCGACTTCCAGCGCCGGTACACGGCCGTCTTGCCGACTCCGGCCCGCCGCGCGATCCCCTCGATCGACATCCGCGAGAACCCGACCGCGGCCAGCTCGTCCAGCACCGCGGCCCGGATCGCCTCCGTCACGTCCTCGCGCAGGACGGCGGCCCCGGCAGGGGCGCGGCGGGCGGCGGCGGGAGCGGGAGCGGGGCCGGGGGCTGTGGTGGCGGGGTCCGTGGTGGTCATGCACCGAGCATAGCCGCGCACGCCGTCACCCACCCGTCACGACGATACGGTTGCGTTCCGTCGCACGCCCCCCTAATCTCGCCGTAGCGACGATACGGGTCCGTCCCATCGTCAGCCTCCAGCCTGCCGACGCCCTGACCCCGTCGAAAGCGACCCCCCGTGACAGTGACCACCCACCCCGCCGCACCGGCGGCGACCTCGGCCGCGCTCGCCGACCTGGCGGCGGCCCACGGCCTGACCGTCAGCGGCGCCCGCCCTTCACTGCCGAGTTACGTGCGCCAGCTCTGGGGCCGGCGCCACTTCGTGACCGCGTACGCAACCGCCCGGATGCACGCCACGTACAGCACGGCCAAGCTGGGCCAGGTCTGGCACCTGGTGACCCCGCTGCTCAACGCCGCCGTCTACTACTTCATCTTCGGGATCGTCCTCGACGCCAGCCACGGCGTGAGCGACTACATCCCGTTCCTGATCACCGGCGTCTTCGTCTGGGACTTCATCGGCAGCTCCATCAACGCCTCCACCCGCGCCGTCCACAGCAACCTCGGCCTGGTCCGCGCCCTGCACTTCCCGCGCGCCAGCCTCCCCCTGTCGACGGTCGCCCAGCTGTTCCAGCAGCTGCTGGTGACCATGGGCGCGCTCGTCCTGCTCCTGCTCGCCCTCGGTCAGACCCCGGGCCCCAGGTGGCTGCTGGCCGCGCCCGCCCTGGCGCTGATGGCCGTCTTCTGCGCCGGCTTCGCCATGGTCATGGCCCGGATCGGCAGCAAGAACCCGGACGTCAGCCAGCTGATGCCCTTCGTCCTGCGTACCTGGATGTACTCGTCCGGGGTCATGTGGTCGATCGACTCGATGCTCAAGAAGGACCACCTCGCGCACTGGGTGACCGTCCTGCTCAAGACCAACCCGGCGGCCGTCTACATCGACCTGATGCGCTACGCGCTGATCGACGGCTTCGACGCGCACGCGCTGCCGCACCACGTATGGGCGATCGCCGCCGGCTGGGCGCTGCTCGCGGGCGTCGGCGGATTCATCTACTTCTGGAAGGCCGAGGAGGAGTACGGCCGTGGCTGACACCCGAACCGCATCCACATCCACATCCGCACCCGCACCCGCACCCGCGACCCCGCCGGCCGCGGCGCTCCCCGGCCCCCGCGACACCCGGACCCCGACCGTCATCGCCGACGACGTCCACGTCGTCTACAAGGTGAACGGCGCGGGCGCCCGCAAGGGCGGCGCCACCGCCGCACTGAGCCGGCTCTTCACCCGGGGGCCCGCCCCCGGCATGCGCGAGGTCCACGCCGTCAAGGGCGTCACCTTCGTCGCGTACAAGGGCGAGGCGATCGGCCTGATCGGCACCAACGGCTCCGGCAAGTCCACCCTGCTCTCCGCGATCGCCGGCCTCCAGCCCGTGGCCCGCGGCAGGATCTACTCCCACGGCCAGCCCTCCCTCCTCGGCGTGAACGCGGCCCTCATGAACGACCTGACCGGCGAGCGCAACGTCGTCCTCGGCGGCCTCGCGATGGGCATGTCCAAGCAGCAGATCCGCGAGCGCTACCAGAGCATCGTCGACTTCTCCGGCATCAACGAGAAGGGCGACTTCATCTCCCTGCCCATGCGGACGTACTCCTCCGGCATGGGAGCCCGGCTGCGCTTCTCCATCGCCGCCGCCAAGGACCATGACGTCCTCATGATCGACGAGGCCCTCGCCACCGGCGACGCCGCCTTCCAGCGCCGCAGCCAGGCCCGCATCGAGGAGCTCCGCGAGCAGGCCGGCACCGTCTTCCTGGTCAGCCACGGCATCGGCACGGTCCGCGAGACCTGCGACCGGGCGATCTGGCTGGAGGCCGGCGTACTGCGCATGGACGGCCCCGCCGACGAGGTCTGCGACGCGTACGAGCGGTTCACCTCGGGCCGCTGACGCGCAGGCCCCCACGCGAAGGGGCGGCCCCGGGACCATCGGGTCCCGGGGCCGCCCCTTCGTCAACGCCCCGCGGGGACTAGACGAGTAAGTCCGAAGTGCTCGGGTCAGTGGTCGTAGGCGATCAGCGAGCGGGTGGTGGGTGTTCCCGTGTGCCGG
>NZ_LFML01000036.1 GCF_001044425.1 Streptomyces roseus | reverse complement strand
CTCACCCTCTCGGGCTTTCCTCCGGGCTTTCGTTCTTCGTTCTTGCGTTTCCGACTCTATCAGATCCTTTCGGGCCTGACCCCCGGTCAGCGGGGTTTGTCTTCCGGGCTGTTGGGCCCTTCCGACTCCCAGAACTCTAGTGGATTTCCCGACCGATTCATAATCGGCCTTCGGAAATTAATTCGGGCATGCCGAATTCGTTCCCGGTGGGAGATCGTGCTGAGTTGGGTGCCGCAACGAGGCGGCGGGATGTGCCGTCGCCAAAACCTTCCGGCTCTGGGACAACTCGAAGTACCTTACGGACCCGCGGGACCTGTGTCAACCCCGCAGCTCAGGTGAGGGTCAGCTCGGCGACTGGAGGTCTTCGACCCGGTCCAGGAGGCGGGTGAGCATGTCGCCCAGGACTCCGCGTTCCGCCGTGGACAGGTCCTGGAGGAGGTCCTCCTCGAAGACCGTGGCCGCCCGCATCGCGTCCAGCCACTTGCTGCGGCCCTCGTCCGTGAGCTCAACGATCACGCGGACCCGGTTGGACTCGTCCCGCTCCCGCGTCACCAGCCCCTCCCCCGTCATCCGGTCGATCCGGTGGGTCATCGCCGCCGGCGTGAGGCCCAGCTGCTTCGCGAGCTCGCTCGGGCCCATCCGGTACGGGGCTCCGGAGATGACGAGGGCCTTGAGCACCTCCCACTCCGCGTTGCTGATGCCCAGGGCGGCCGTCTGGCGGCCGTACGCGACGTTCATGCGGCGGTTCAGCCGGCTCAGCGCCGAGACCACCTTCTCGACCTGCGGATCGAGGTCCTGGAACTCCCGCTGATAGACGGCGATCTGCTCGTCGAGGCTCGGCTCGTGGACGGGCGCGGTGCCGTCGGGGGTGTCACCCATGGTTCGAAGTATCGCATGAGCCCGTTGGCATCTAACTCCTTCGATGTGTAGAGTTAAGGATCGAAGTTTAGGTATGAAGTCTTCGGGCTTCAGTTCTTGAAGGCAGGTGAGAAGTGACCAAGGTGATGGGCGCTGCGATGCGGCGGATCCAGGCCGGCAACGCGTTGACCGCGTTCGGCATCGGTTTCACGGTTCCGTTCCTCTACATCTACGTGGCGCAGGTGCGAGGTCTTGGCTCCATGGCGGCCACGAGCGCGTTCGTGGCCTTCGCCGTCAGTGCCCTGGTCGCGCTGCCCCTCACCGGTCGGGTCATCGACCGCCGGGGTCCCGTCCCCGTGGTCATCGGTGCGGCCGTCGCCGCCTCGGCCGGCGCCCTGTCGCTCGGGCTGTCCACCGGTATCGTGCCGATCCTGCTGTCCGCCTTGGCGCTCGGCGCCGGGCAGGCGGTCATGCAGCCCGCGCTCGCGACCATGATCGTGTGGTGCTCCACGCCGAGCACCCGCACGCGTGCCTTCGCGCTCCAGTTCTTCATGCAGAACCTGGGCCTGGGCATCGGCGGTCTCATCGGCGGCCAGATCGTCGACGAGAGCCGGCCCGCCAGCTTCACCCTGCTGTTCGGCATCGAGGCCGTGATGTTCCTGGTCCTGGCCGGGGTCATCCTCACCGTCCGGATGCCGCACGCGCCGAGCATCAAGGACGCCGTGCCGCGGGACGCCTCCCAGGCGGGCGGCAGTGCCTGGAAGCGGCTGCTGGAGCACCGGGCCATGGTCAAGCTGCTGGTGCTGGGCTTCGTGATCTTCTTCGCCTGCTACGGACAGTTCGAGTCCGGCCTCGCCGCCTTCGGTACCGAGGCCGCCGGGATCTCCCCGTCCACCCTCGGCTTCGCGCTGGCCGCCAACACCGGCGCGATCGTCGTGGCGCAGTTCGTCGTGCTGAAGCTGGTCGAGAAGCGCCGCCGGTCCCGGGTGATCGCCCTGGTCGGCCTGATCTGGACCGTCGCCTGGATCATCGCCGGGTTCTCGGGGCTGGGGCACGGCAGCGCGATGATGGCGGCCGCCGCGTTCATCACCACGTACGCGCTCTTCGGCATCGGCGAGGCCATGCTCTCGCCGACGCTGGCGCCGCTGGTGGCCGACCTGGCGCCCGAGGGTTCGGTGGGCCAGTACAACTCCGCCTTCGCGCTGGTCAAGCAGATGGCTCTGGCCCTGGGGCCGCTGGGCGTGCCCCTGGGGGCGGGCGTGCCGATGCTCTACGTCGGGGTGTTCGTCCTGGTGTCCCTGGGCATCGCATGGCTGGCGCTGCGGCTCGGCAAGCAGCTGAGCGCGGTACAGGACAAGCCTTCGCTGCTGAAGGGCGAGGCGGTACCGGCGCCGACCGCGCCGGCCGTCGAGCCCGAGCGCGTCCCCGCGTAAGGGAACGCAGCAAGTACGAGTGAGGCCCGGTCCCCCGTGGACCGGGCCTTTCGCGTACCCGCCGCTCGTTACTTGTCCGGCAGCGCGAACTCGCACCAGACGGCCTTGCCGCCGCCCGGTGTGCGGCGCGAGCCCCAGGAGGAGGCGATCGTCGCGATGATCGAGATGCCGCGGCCGGTCTCGTCGGCCGGTTCGGCGCGGCGGCGGCGCGGGAGGTGGTCGTCCCCGTCGGTGACCTCGATGATCAGGCGGCGGTCCGTGCGGCGCAGGCGCAGCCGCATGGGCGGGGTGCCGTGCTGGAGGGAGTTCGCGACGAGCTCGCTGGCGGCCAGGACCCCGAGGTCGCACAGCTCGACCGGGAAGCGCCAGGAGGCGAGGACCCCGGAGGCGAAGGCGCGGGCGCGCGGGGCGGCCTCGACTCCGCCGAGGAGTTCGAGGGCGGCGTTGTGGAAGAGCTCGGCGTCGGCTCCGGTGCGGCTCGGCTGCTGGAGGACCATGACGGCGACGTCGTCGTCATGGTCGGCGTCGACGCCGAGGGCGCGCATCAGGCGGTCGCAGATGACCGCCGGGGTGCCCTGGGCTCCGGACAGGGCGCGTTCGAGGGCGGCGACGCCCTCGTCGATGTCCTCGCCGCGCCGCTCGACGAGGCCGTCGGTGTAGAGGACGGCGGTGGAGCCGGGGCCGAGCGCGATGGTGCCCGAGGTGTGGAGCCAGCCGCCGGTGCCCAGCGGCGGGCCGGTGGGGTCGGCGGCCCGGCGTACGGTGCCGTCCTCGTCGCGGACGAGGATCGGGAGGTGGCCGGCGGAGGCGTACGCGAGCAGGCCCTCGTTGGGGTCGTGGACGGCGTAGACGCAGGTGGCGATCTGGCTGGCGTCGATCTCGGCGGCGAGGCCGTCGAGGAGCTGGAGCACCTCGTGCGGGGGCAGGTCGAGGCGGGCGTAGGCGCGGACGGCGGTGCGCAGCTGCCCCATGACGGCGGCGGCGCGGACGCCGCGGCCCATGACGTCGCCGATGACGAGGGCGGTGCGGCCGGCGCCGAGGGTGATGACGTCGTACCAGTCGCCGCCGACGGCGGCCTCGGTGCCGCCGGGCTGGTAGGTGGCGGCGATGCGGAGGTCGTCGGGCTGTTCGAGTTCCTGCGGGAGGAGGGAGCGCTGGAGGGTGACGGCGGCCTCGCGCTGGCGGCGCTCGCTGGCGCGCAGCCGTTCCACGGCTTCGGCGTGGTCGGTGACGTCGGCGAGGTGGATCAGGACCCCGGTGTGCCGGGGGTCGGTGTCGCCTTCGGCGGCGGCCTTGGGGAACTCGACGGGGGTGCAGGTGACGGTGTACGAGCTGGTGCCGCCGGGTGCGGTGCGGTTCTTGGCGGTACGGGACCTGCCGCTGCGCTGGACCTGGTCGAGGAGCGGGAGGAGGCCGAGCTCGCCGATCTCGGGCAGGGCGTCGTGGGCGGGGGCGCCGGCGGGGCGGGGGCCGAAGCCGGCGGTGTAGGCGTCGTTCACGTAGGCGACGCGGTGTTCGGGGCCGTGGACGAGGGCGACGAGGGCGGGGAGCCGGCCGAGGACCTCGCGTACGGAGAGCTCGTCGAGGGAGGGCACGGCGGCGAGGACCGCGCCGCCGGCCTCGCTGCCGGCGTCGCCGCCGCCGGGGCCGGAGCCCGTTCCCGTGCCGGAGACCGTCGGGGCCGCGGGGTCGGCGGCCCCGCCCTCCGGCGCCGCGGCCGGGCGGGCGGCGGCGCCGCGGGCTGCAGGGACGGCGCCCTCACCCCGCTTGGCCTGGGCGGCGGCGTGCTCGGACCGGGCGGCGGCGCGGCGCTGCGTTCCGGGAAAGCGGGCGCTCCAGCGCGTGAAGTTCACTGCGTTCAAGCCTCGTGGTGTCGCAAGTGGTCGCGGTGCCGTGAATGTCACTGTGTGCAGGCGTGGGCCCACCTATGGTCACACGTCCAGTGTGGCCGACCGCACTGACAGCGTCAGCCCTGGCTGGTCTTCGGGGGGGTGGGGGCGGGCGGGGGCGGGGGGAACTTCAGGGAGTGTCCTGCGGCGAGTTCGAATTCTGCCCTGGGGTGTTCGAGGGAGCCGAGGGAGACGATCTCACGTTTGAAGAGGCCCGAGAGGGTCCATTCGGCGAGCACGCGCATTTTGCGGTTGAAGGTCGGGACCCGGCTGAGGTGGTAGGCGCGGTGCATCAGCCAGGCGGGGTAGGCCTTGAGCTTGCGGCCGTAGAGGAGGGCGACGCCCTTGTGGAGGCCGAGGGAGGCCACGGAGCCCACGTACCTGTGCGCGTACTCGGTCAGGACCTCGCCGCGCAGTGAGGCCACGAGGTTGTCGGCGAGGACCTTGGCCTGGCGGACGGCGTGCTGCGCGTTGGGGGCGCATTCGCGGCCGTCCTCCTTGGCCGTGATGTCGGGGACGGCGGCGGCGTCGCCCGCGGACCAGGCGTGCTCGACGCCGGCGACGGTGAGGAAGGCGGTGCAGGCGAGGCGGCCGCGTTCGGTGCGCGGGAGGTCGGAGGCGGCGACGATCGGGTGCGGTTTGACGCCTGCGGTCCACACGACGGTGCGGGTGGGGAAGCGGGCGCCGTCGCTGAGGACGGCGACGCGGTTCTCGCAGGATTCGAGCCGGGTCTCCAGGCGTACGTCGATGCCCCGGCGGCGCAGTTCGCGGATCGTGTAGACGCCGAGCTCGGGGCCGACCTCGGGGAGGATGTGGTCGCTGGCCTCGACCAGCACCCACTTCGTGTCCTCGGGCTTGATGTTGTGGTAGTACCGGGCCGCGTAGCGGGCCATGTCCTCCAGCTCGCCGAGGGCCTCGACGCCCGCGTAGCCGCCGCCGACGAAGACGAAGGTGAGGGCGGCGTCGCGCAGGGCCGGGTCGCGGGTGGAGGAGGCGATGTCCATCTGTTCGATGACGTGGTTGCGCAGGCCGATGGCCTCTTCCACGGTCTTGAACCCGATGGCGTACTCGGCGAGTCCCGGGACGGGCAGGGTGCGGGAGACCGATCCGGGGGCGAGGACCAGTTCGTCGTACTCGATCTCCATGGCGCCGGTGCCCTCGTCCTCGGTGGCGAGGGTGGCGACGGTCGCCGTGCGCTTCGCGTGGTCGATGCGCTGGGCCTCGCCGATGACGATGCGGCACTTGTCGAGGACGCGGCGCAGCGGGACGACGACGTGGCGCGGGGAGATGGAGCCGGCAGCCGCCTCGGGGAGGAAGGGCTGGTACGTCATGTAGGGCTCGGCGCTGACCACCGTGACCTCGGCTTCGCCGGCTCTGAGCTTCCGCTGGAGCCGGAGGGCCGTGTACATGCCGACGTAACCGCCGCCGACGACGAGGATGCGCGTACGGGGCGGGGTACCGGGGGCCGAGCCCCGGGAGTTAGCAGCCTTCACCATCCCATGACGCAACGTGGCCGGGAGTTTGTCCACAGCCCTGACACATTGTGTGACCGGAGGGGGTGCCGGTACGGGGTTGCCGGATGACCCCAGTGGGGGTGGAGTTCCGCAGGTCAGGAGGTGCGGAGTGGGTGATTCCGGGGGCTTGGATCGGAAAAGTGGGGGCGAATGCTCCGATCGAGCGGTGGTCCGTCCGGGGCTGCCTCTTCTGAATTGACTCTGGCTCAACTATGTTCGTATCTCGTCGAGGAGTAAGACCGGGGCCCACATGACCGTGGCCCACCTCGACACGAAGGCGGGGAGTGTCTCCGGGGGGAGACAAATGATTACCGGGGGATACATATGCATATTTCCGATTTCCATGGTTCTGCGACCGCGCTCTCGACCGAGAGCGGCGGCCGCCTGATGGCAGGCGCCACGACGCACGGCGTGGGCCGCTCCACGCCCCTGCGCGTCGACGCCCAGCGCAACCTCGAACACGTGCTGCGTGCGGCCCGCGAGGTCTTCGGCGAGCTGGGCTACGGGGCTCCGATGGAGGACGTGGCGCGGCGCGCGCGCGTCGGCGTCGGCACCGTGTACCGGCGCTTCCCGAGCAAGGACGTCCTCGTCCGCCGCATAGCCGAGGAGGAGACCGCCCGGCTGACCGAGCAGGCCACGGCCGCGCTGGGCCAGGAGGAGGAGCCGTGGCAGGCGCTGTCGCGCTTCCTGCGGACCTCCGTGGCCTCGGGTGCCGGGCGGCTGCTGCCGCCGCAGGTGCTGCGGGTCGGGTCGGCGAGCGAGGACGGCGTCGAAGAGGCGGCGGCGCGGGTTCCACACCAGCGCCAGGCCGGTGTCACCGGCGGGGCCCCCGACCTGCGGGTCGTGGGCGGGCGTACTCCCGTGGAGGACGAGCCCTCGGAGGACGCGGGCGCGGGCGCGCTGCTCGAGGTCGTCGGCCGACTGGTGGACCGGGCCCGGGAGGCCGGTGAGCTGCGCGGCGACGTCACGGTGGCCGACGTACTGCTGGTGATAGCCACGGCTGCTCCGGCCCTGCCCGACGCGGCGCAGCAGGCGGCGGCTTCGTCGCGGCTGCTCGACATCCTGCTCGAAGGCCTGCGGTCCCGGACGGCCTGATGGCTTGACGGGCCGGGGGGCTCACGGGCCGGAGGCCTGGCGGTCCGAAGGTCTGACGAGCCGGGGACCTGACGGTCTGGGGGTCTGACGGTCCGGGGGCCTGACGGTCCGGAGGTCTGGCGGTCCGGGGTCTGACCGCTTCGTCGTTCGTCGTGCGGCAGCCGGCCGGGGCGCCCGGCCGGTTCGCCGAACGGGTCCCCGCGGGCGCTCGCTCGAAAGGGTGAGGAGTGGAACGGGGGTTCCCCGGATGCTGCCCGGACGAGTGGATGACGGGAAGACCGGGCCGGCGTGCGCCCCCCGTGTGACACGCTTGAACGGTGTACCGGTTGAGTGTGGCGTGCGGGGGCTTCCGCGATGGGCGTTGACGGTCGGGAAGAGCCGCTCGGTGGTGCCGGCGGCGAGGTCGAGGCGCAGAGCCCGACCGCAGGCCAGGTCCCGGCGCAGCGCGAGCCGCGCCACCGGCGGCGCGCGGCCGCGGGCCACGCCGGCGCCGAGCTGCCCCCGTCCGACGGGGACTTGATCGCCCGCATGCGCGCAGGCGACGACGGCGCGTACGAGGAGCTGTTCCTGCGGCACGCCGATTCCGTACGGCGCTACGCGCGGACCTGCTGCCGGGACGCGCACACCGCCGACGACCTGACCGCCGAGGTGTTCGCGCGGACGCTCCAGGCGGTACGGGGCGGGGCCGGTCCGGACCAGTCGGTGCGGGCCTACCTGCTGACCACGGTGCGCCGGGTCGCGGCGGCCTGGGTGAAGACCTCGCGGCGGGAGCATCTCGTCGACGACTTCGCGGTGTTCGCCGAGCAGGCGGCCGCGGGGACCGAGGTCGGCGGCGGCATGTCCGGCCTGTCGGGGGACGACACCCTCGAACTGGGCGCGGAAGTCCGGGCGATGCGCGAGGCGGAGCAGTCGCTGGCGATGCAGGCGTTCCGCAGCCTGCCCGAGCGGTGGCAGGCCGTGCTGTGGCACACCACCGTCGAGGACGCCTCGCCGAGCACGATCGCGCCGCTGTTCGGGCTCAGCGCCAACGCGACGGCGGTACTGGCAAGCCGGGCCCGGGAGGGCCTCAAGCAGGCCTATCTGCAAGCCCATGTGAGTTCTGCGCTGAGAGCGGGCGGGGACTGCGCGCGGTACGCGGACCGGCTGGGGGCGTACGCCCGCGGCGGCCTGCGGATGCGGGCGGAGCGCGGGCTGCGGGGGCACTTGGAGGAGTGCGCGAAGTGCCGGCTGGCCGCCGGGGAGCTCAAGGACGTCAACGCGGGCATTCCCGCGCTGCTGCCGGTCGCGGTCATCGGGTGGTTCGCCGCCGGGTACGCGGCGAAGGCGGCCGGTGTGGTGGCCGGCGGGGCC
>NZ_LFML01000035.1 GCF_001044425.1 Streptomyces roseus | reverse complement strand
CAGGTCGACAACCCGGGGTACGCGACCTGGCACGTTCCGTTTGCAGCCCTGGCCAGCTCGCCGCTGACGTCCAGCGCTGACCGGCAAGATCCGGCTCTGTTGGTGTCAGGTGCTGATGTCACGGCCGACGGGAGTCCTTGACATGCCGATGAACTTGGCCATGTCGTAATTCGGCCGGATCAGCTTGGCCACGTCGTACCTCGGGGCGATGAACTTGGCCACGTCGTACCTCGGCATGATCAGCTTGGCCACGTCGATCGACCCCAGCGGCCTATAGCTACGAGACGCCACTGACCCAAGAGGGTTGTAGGCACGGGCAGCCGCATGGCCAATGGAGCCGTCACGGGGCTCCTGGTGGGAAGCGAGCACGCTCCGCCTTGCCGTATTGAACGGCTCACCTGTCTCTGCCATGTGCTTGCGGATCGCCTTCTTCAAGGCCTTGTTCTCCGTCATTTTTCCTACTCCTGCGCGGACCCACGCTCCCCGCTCAGAGGGACGCGCAGATGGCGCGCCGAACAACGGGAACAGTCTCGACGCGAGTCTGGGACCCTTGGCTCTCCATACAGCCCCAGCGTGGGTGGGACCGCTCAAGCGCAAGCAGGCGTCTACTGCTTAGCAGAGAACGGTACCGGACATGTCACCCTTCGCGTAAGCCCTTTGGCAGACGTCCAGCTGCCCAGCCACCACCTACCCCAGCTCCCATCCCGTCTGCCGTCGGCCCACGGCATGTAGAGCAGGCGCGGTGCCGGGCGTCCAGGTGGAGCGCGCCACTGTACGAACGACCTGGACGCCCGGTGCCGTGTCTGCTCGGCTTGTCGGGGGCTGATGGCAGACGGGATGGGAGCTCCCCCGCATCAACCCCACTCGGCCGGCACCCGCCCGCGGCGCCCCCGCCATCCCGGAGTCGGAGCGCCCCCGCCGGAGGCATGTCGGTGACAGATGGAACCGGAGGCCGTAGGGGACTGCCTCATGCCTTTGGGCCTATCCCGCCTTGCAGGGGCGGGCGTCGGCGCAGCGGGGGCGGAGCGGGCCGAAGGCAGGAGCGTCGCCCCGAGCGGAGCCGGGAAGCCCGCCCGGCGGAGCGGAGCGCAGCCGGGTGCTTGATGAGGTAGAGAAACCTGTAACAGGTCCCCCGCTGATCCTCGGCTTACGCCGTGGTGAGTGCGTCGGCGATGGCCTGCATGTCGTCCGTGACGGCATCGGCTCCCGCGTCCGAGAACAGAGCGGCCTTGTGGGGCTTGTTGGCGTAGCCGATCACCATCGAACCCGCTGCGTGAGCGGCCTGGATGTCCGTGAGCGAGTCACCGATCAGGGCGCAGTGCGTGACATCCATCTGCATCTGCTCCGCCGCCCCAATCAGCGGAAACGGGTTCGGCTTCATCAGGTGCGGCTGCCCAGATGGCCGACCGATGACCTTCGCGACGAACTCCCCCAACCCGTGCTCCTCCAGGAAGCGCTGGACGCATTCGGCGGAGTTATTGCTCACCACCGCCACGGCCCGCCCCGAGGCACGCACGGCCTGGAGGGCTTCCACCGCCCCCGGCGTCGGCGGGCCGGCCACCACCACGGCTTCGACCTCGGCCGCCGTTAGCGCCTGCTCCACCATCCGGCCGATCTCGTCGCCAGCCTCGTGCGCGATGCGCATGACCTCGATCGGATCGTCGGTCTCGGCGGCCTTGGCACCGGCGGCCTCGTCCTGAGCTGCGAGCAGTGCGGTGAGCTGCTTGGCGACCTCTGGGGCGGGCAGCCCGGCGAACACGTCGCACACCGGCCCGTCGAAGTCGAAGAAGATCACGCGCGCGTTCGTGAGGCTCCGGAGAGGCGGTCATCGTGCGTCAAGTCGAAGTCCCTTCCGATGGTCTGCGTGTCGCTCTCGAACCGTATGCCTCGCTGCGCCCAGGTGTACTCCCCAGTCGTCACTGGTGGGCTTGGCTCCGAGTCTGGCCCGCCCCGTCCAGCAGGAGTCGGCTCGTGAAGCCCCGTAGGCACAGCCGCTCGTACGCCTCGGTCACATCGTCCGGTACCGGCTGGCTGATCATGAAGCCCTGCGCCGGGTAGATCAGTAGGCGTTGCAACGCGCCGACCAGCATGTCGATCACCAAGCGGGCGTCGCCGATGGAATCGACGTACTCCTCCAGCGTCATCGGGCTGGAAGCGCTGACGATCTCCACGTCGGGCCACAGCTTCCGCGCCGTGGCGTACGCGCGCCGCTCTTCGTAGGGCTTGCTGATGAGCAGCACAGAGGACACCTCGATTCCGGCCTCCGCGAGAAGCTGCCGGGAGAAGCGGATGTTCTCGCCCGTGTTCCGGGCTCGCGGCTCCACCAGCACGGCCGAGCTGGGGACGCCAAGTTCGAGCGCCCGCTCCCGGTAGTGCACGGCTTCGCCGCGGGGCATCCGTTCCCGTGTCGTCGGGCTGGTGGCTCCGCTGAACACGAGCAGGGGGGCCATGCCGGTCCGGTACAGATCGACTGCGGTGTCGGCTACGCCCAGGTCGTGGCTGCCGAGCCCGAGTGCGACGGAGCACGGCCGGAGTGCGTGGCCCATCTGGTGGTACTCCCACAGGCGCCGCGTGTCTGCCCAGTCCTGCGTCGAGATCACTCCTGGCCTTCCCTGTCCTTCGCGGAATCCGGGACCTTGAAGTCGTACTCCCAGGCGAATCGCGAGGCGGCGTGCACCCCGATGGCGTATTCGACCACGGTGCCGTCAGCCGTGTAGGTCGTGCGGTGCAGTTCGACGACCGGTTCGCCCGGCGGCAGCTGCAAGAGCCTCGTCTCGTCCGCCGTCGGCGTGCGGGCGAAGATTCGCTCCTTCATGTGGTCGATCTCGTACCCAGCGTCGTAGAGCACGCGAAATCCGCCGCCTCGGCCGGCGGGGCCGGGGGTCGGATCCACCAGGCGCGTACCTTCCACGTGCTCGGGCCGGTAGTAGCTGGTCAGCGCGTGTGTCGGCTGATCGCCCTCCTTCACGAGCCGGGCACGGGCGTAGACCTGTGCGCCCGCCGGGAGTCCGTGTGCGGCCGCCGCCTCCGGAGGTGCCTCAACGAAGTCGACCGACTGGGTCTGCTTGTTGCGGCGGTACGGCCGGCCCGAGGCCACGCGGTCCGCGATGAAAGCCACCTCGTCCCCGTCGCGCCACTTCGCTTTGTCGTAGCGGGCGATACCGAGTCGCTTCAGCGGCACCTGCTCTCGCACGACAGTCCCGTGTCCCCGGGAGGAGGTGACCAGACCTTCCGCTTCCAGCGCCTTGTAGGCGGCGTGGACGGTGGACTTGGAGCCTTCGCCCGCGTCGACCAGATCTCTGATGTGCGGCAACCGCTGGCCCGGCGCGTAGTCACCCCGTCTGATCTGCTCCGCCAGCTTGTCCGCCAGCTCCCGCCACTTGGGCGCCATCTCGAACTCCTCTCGTCGGAATCAGTCAAACACAGTCCCAGG
>NZ_LFML01000034.1 GCF_001044425.1 Streptomyces roseus | reverse complement strand
GGCCCCGCCCGCGCCCGCCGACCCGGCCCCGGCCCCGCCCGCGCCCGCCGACCCGGCCCCGGCTGCCGACGCCGAACCGGCCCCGCTAGCCGCCTCGGCGGCTCCGCGGCGGGTGGTGCTCTGGCCCGACACCTTCACCGAGCACCTCGCCCCCGAGACGGGCCGGGCGGCCGTCACGGTCCTGCGCGCCGCCGGGCTCGACGTGGCCCTGCCCCCGCAGGGGGTCTGCTGCGGGCTCACCTACGTCTCCACCGGCCGCCTCGACCGCGCCCGCGCCGTACTGCGCCGCACCCTCGACGCCATGGGCGACGTACGAGGGCCCGTGACGGTCCTCGAACCCAGCTGCGCCGCCGCCCTGCGCACCGACCTCCCCGCCCTCCTCCCCGACGACCCGCGCGCGCGGCGGCTCGCCGACGCCGTGCGCACCTTCGCCGAGACGCTGGAGGAGTGCGCCCCGCACTGGCGCCCGCCCCGCCTGGACCGCCCGGCCGTCGGCCAGACCCACTGCCACCAGCACGCCGTCCTCGGCGACGCCGCCGACCGGCGGCTGCGCGAGCGCGCCGGGCTCACGGGCGACCTCAGCGGCGGCTGCTGCGGCCTCGCCGGGAACTTCGGCTTCGAGCCGGGCCACCGCGAGGTCTCCGTGGCCTGCGCCGAGGAACAGCTGCTCCCCGCCCTGCGCGCGGCCCCGCCCGGGGCGGCGGTCCTGGCGGACGGGTTCTCCTGCCGTACGCAGATCGCCCGGCTGTCGGACGGCGGCCGGGCCCGCCACCTGGCCGAGCTCCTGGCTGACGGTTTGGCCGAGGGCCTACCCGAGGGCTTGGCCGAAGGGCCGTCCGCGGGCCCGGACCGCGGCTTGCCCGAGGGCGGGTCCGGGGAGGAGCAGGCCGACCGACACGTGTAAGCCAACACGCGCCGCCGCGGCCCTTACGCACCCCTTAGTCTGGATTGATGCCCGCAACTTCCCCCACGTCCGACCGCGCCGCGCCGCCCGCCGACCTCACGACGACTCCGGTGCCTTCGAGGCCCGCCGCCCCGTCCCGCTTCGGCCCCGTCGCCCTGGTCATCGCCGCGGGTGTCTCGGTGCAGTTCGGCGCCGCCCTCGCGGTCATGATCATGCCGCGGACGGGCGCCGCGGGCGCGGTCACGCTGCGGCTCGCGGCCGCCGCGCTGGTGCTGCTGCTCCTGTGCCGCCCCAAGGTCCGCGGGTACGCGCGCGCCGACTGGGGCACGATCGTCGCCTTCGGCGTGGCCATGGCCGGCATGAACGGGCTCTTCTACCAGGCCGTCGACCGGATCCCGCTCGGCCCGGCCGTCACCCTCGAAGTGCTCGGCCCCCTCGCCCTCTCGGTGATCGTCTCGCGCCGTCTGGTCAGCCTCCTGTGGGCCGGCCTGGCCCTCGGCGGCGTCGCTCTGCTCGCCGGTCACGGTGGTGGCGAGGGCTTCGGCGGCCTGGACCTCCTCGGCGCCGCCTTCGCCCTCGGAGCGGGCGCGATGTGGGCGGTGTACATCGTGTTCAGCGCGCGTACGGGCCGCCGCTTCCCGCAGGCGGACGGGCTGGCCCTGGCCATGGCGGTGGCGGCGGTGCTCTCGCTCCCGCTCGGCGTGATCGAGGCCGGCCCGGCGCTCCTGGTGCCGAGCACGCTGGCGCTGGGCGTCGGCGTCGCCGTCCTGTCCTCCGTCCTGCCGTACACCCTGGAGCTGCTGGCGCTGCGGCGACTGCCCGCCCCGACGTTCGCGATCCTGATGAGCCTGGAGCCGGCGATCGCGGCCACGGCCGGGTTCCTGCTCCTGAACCAGGCGATGTCGGCGCTCGACGCGCTCGCGATCGCGCTGGTCATCGCGGCGAGCATGGGCGCGGTCCGCTCGCAGACCCGCACGAAATCCGACTGACGCGGACGCACGGCGCACGACGCACGCGCGGGCCGTACGCCCGGCCCGCCGGCCACGGGGGTGCTCGGCGGGGCGGGCGCCGGGCGCCCGGCGCTCAGCCCAGGGGCAGGTCCAGGTACGAGGGCGTGGCCTCCGGGGAGGTGAACGCCAGCGTCGCGCGCGGCAGGTTGGCGTCCCCGTAGAACGGATCGCGGGCGTCGATCACCAGCATCAGCCGGTGCCCGCGCGGGACGTCGTACGCCGTCGCCTGGAGCTCGATGTCGGCGCTGACCAGGCTGTCGGGGGCCGCGTCGAGGTGCGCGTACGGGGCGTGCGTGACGATGTGGGCCGTACCGTCGGGCGCCACCGCGAGCAGGTACGCGACGAACGAGGAGTCGGGGTTCGCGGCGCGGTACGTGACGCGCAGCCGCGGCGTGCCGCGCAGCCGGGCGGTCTCCGCCTCGGGGTCGGCGCTCCACACGGCGGCGACGGTGCGGTCGATGTCGCCCGTCCGGTAGGTCTTCGGGCGGCCCGCGATCTCGTCGTACCCGGAGCGGACGATCTCGTCGGCGACGGTCGCCGGGGTGTCCACCCCGCACAGGATGTCCGTGCTCCAGCCGGCCTCGGGCCGCTCGCTGAACTCCCCGCCGCTCGCCAGGTGCAGCCGGCGTACCTGCTCGGTGACGGAGTCCCAGGTGGGGCGGGGTTCCAGGGTCTGGCCCCACATCACCTCGCTGAGCACCTGGCCCTCCTCGGCCATGCCGTTGTCGACGCCCTTGAGGTGCTGGTCGAACCAGCGGTGGGCGTTCGTCCAGATCCGGTTGGGCAGGCCGATCATGCCCGTCATCTCGGGCCCGGAGTGGTCGCCGATGGAGAGGTCGAGGCGTTTGGGCCCGGTCAGCTCGTTGAACAGCTTCAGCGTCTGGTTGCCCGGGAAGAGCGTCTCGTGCCAGGCGTGCGAGAAGTAGACGGGGACCTGACGGCGGTTGAGCTCCTTGACGTGGGTGAAGGGCGAGCGCTGCTCCGCCCAGCGCAGGGTGCCCTGGATGTCGCGGCCCGCGAGGACGTTCTCGAAGACGCTCTGGGTCTGCGGGCTCAGCCTGGCCTTCGCGGCCGCCTTGAGCAGCGCCTCGACGGCGGCCACGTGCCGCGTCCGGTTCTCGTAGAAGGCCTCGCCGAGGTCGCCCCAGGTGCTGAGCGCGACCACCGCGTCGACGCGGGTGTCGTGCGCGGCGACGAGCTGGCCGATGCCCGATCCGTACGAGTCCCCCAGGAAGCCGATCTTGGTGACCGGGCCGGCGGTGCGGTCGATGAGGTGGTCCAGGGCCCGGCTGCCGTCGGCGACGTCGAGCGGGCCGGCCACGTCGACCTGGCCCTCGGAACCGGCGAAGCCGCGGGTGCTGTAGGCGAGCACGTTGTAGCCGCGGGCCGCGAACACGCCGGCCTGGACGGCGTACGGGAGCCAGCCGTGGTTCGTCCACGGCGAGGGCATCACGATCACCGGCCGCGGCTGGGCCCCGCTGTGCCGCCACAGGGCGGCGTCGAGCAGGTCCCCGTCGCAGCCGGCGACCTTGGTGCGGCTGAAGACGGCGACGGAGCGGGCGTTGGCGACCTCGGCGGCGCGGGCGGGGGCGAGGCCCGTGACGTCTCCGGTTTCGAGTGCGGCGACGAACGCGGTGAGGGCGTGCGCGTCGAGTTCGGGATAGAGCGAGAAGGCGGCTGAGATCACGTCGGTTCATCCTCTTCGTCGGGTGACGTTCGGCGACTGTCTGCTGCGCGTGGGGGCGGCTCCGCGGGACTTCGCTGGCGACGAAGCGTTCAGTATCGGCGCGACGCCCGGCGGGGATCCCGCGCTTTGCCGCGTACGGCCAGAATCGCGCCCTCCGGCCCCGGTGTCCCGGGCCTCACTGACCTGGGATGAGATGCAGCCCGACGTCAAATCCCGCCCTGTCCGGGGGACTTGGCGGCGCTGGCGGGAAGGGTGCGCAGGAGGAATCGCCGTTCGGCCAAATCATGCAAGCATGCTTGATTGTTTTGTGCGCGGCTGCCAGTCTTCCCCTCACGCCGAAAGGGGAGCCCGCCGTGCCCGATCCGTCAGCTGCCGCCGTCCTGGCCGTCTACGCCGATCTGCGCGAGGAAGGCCTCGCGCTCGAAACCCTGGTGCGGGACCTGCCCGACGCCGGCTGGGCCGAGCCCACGCCCGCGCCCGGCTGGACCGTCGCCCACCAGATCGCCCACCTGCACTGGACCGACCGGGCCGCACTGATCTCCGTCACCGATCCGGAGGGTTTCACCGCCCTGGTCGAGGAGGCCGTCAAGTCCCCCGACTCCTTCGTGGACGAGGGCGCGGAGGAGGGCGCCGCGCTGGCGCCCGCCGAGCTGCTGGCCCGCTGGCGGGCCGGGCGCGGCGCCCTCGACGCGGCGCTCGCCGCGGCGTCTCCCGACACCCGGTTCCCCTGGTACGGGCCGCCGATGAAGGCCGTTTCCATGGCCGGCGCCCGCCTCATGGAGACCTGGGCACACGGCCAGGACGTCGCGGACGCCCTCGGCGTACGCCGTACCCCGACCGCGCGGCTGCGGCACGTGGCGCGGATCGGCGTACGGGCCCGCGACTACGCCTTCGCCGTACGGGGACTGCCCGCGCCCGCCGCGGAGTTCAGGGTGGAGCTCGCAGCGCCGGACGGCGGGGAGACGTGGAGCTACGGTCCGCCGCAGGCTGCGGACCGGGTCACCGGACCGGCGCTCGACTTCTGCCTCCTGGTGACCCAGCGGGCCCACCGCGCCGACCTGGACCTGACCGCGACCGGTCCCGGCGCCGACCGCTGGCTGGACATCGCCCAGGCTTTCGCGGGACCGGCGGGCCCGGGCCGCGCCCCGGGGACGGCCCGATGAGCCGCGGCCGGCGGCCGCTGCGCATCGGCAATGCCTCGGGGTTCTACGGGGACCGCTTCAGCGCCTTCGAGGAGATGCTGACCGGGGGCCCGCTGGACGTGCTGACCGGCGACTACCTCGCCGAGCTGACCATGCTGATCCTGGGCCGCGACCGGCTGAAGAGCCCCGAGCTCGGCTACGCGAAGACCTTCCTGCGCCAGCTGGAGCAGAGCCTGGGCCTCGCGCGGGAGCGGGGCGTGCGGATCGTCGCCAACGCGGGCGGCCTGAACCCGGCCGGACTGGCCGACGCGATCCGCACGCTCGCCGCCGGGGCCGGGGTCCCGGTCTCGGTCGCCCACGTCGAGGGCGACGACCTGATGCCGTTCGCGGAGGGTGCGCTCACGGCCAACGCCTACCTCGGCGGGGCGGGGATCACGGCCTGCCTGCGGGCCGGAGCGGACGTGGTGGTCACGGGCCGGGTCACCGACGCGGCCCTGGTCAGCGGGCCGGCGGCCTGGTGGTTCGACTGGGCGCCGGACGATCACGACCGGCTGGCCGGTGCGGTGGTGGCCGGGCACGTCCTGGAGTGCGGAACCCAGTCCACCGGCGGCAACTACTCCTTCTTCACGGCGCACGACGTCCGCCGCCCCGGTTTCCCGCTGGCGGAGATCGCGGAGGACGGTTCGTCGGTGATCACGAAGCATCCCGGTACGGGCGGGGTCGTCTCGGTGGGCACGGTCACGGCCCAACTCCTGTACGAGACCCAGGGCCCCCGCTACCTGGGCCCGGACGTGACGGCCCGCCTGGACACGGTCCGCCTGGCGCAGGAGGGCGAGGACCGGGTGGCGATCACGGGCGTCGTCGGGGAACCCCCGCCGCCCACCCTCAAGGTGGGCGTGACCCGCATCGGGGGCTGGCGCAACGAGGTGGTCTTCGTCCTGACGGGCCTGGACATCGAGGAGAAGGCGGCGCTGGTCCAGGCCCAGTTGGCGGACGCGCTGTCGCAAGTGGCCACGGCGGACTGGACGCTGGGCCGTACGGACCACGAGGACGCGCGGACCGAGGAGACGGCGAGCGCGATGCTCCGCCTGGTGGTGCGCGACCCGTCTCCGGACCGGGTGGGCCGCACGCTCACCTCGGAGGCCGTCGAACTCGCCCTGGCCAGCTACCCGGGCTTCCACGTGACGTCCCCGCCGGGTCCGGCCCAGCCGTACGGCGTCTTCACCTCCTCGGCCGTCCCCTCGGCCACGGTCCCCCACGTGGCGGTCCTCCCGGACGGCACCCGCCACCCGGTCCCCCCGGTGCCGGCCCTTCCGGTCCCGGCTCCTGCGGTCCCGGCCCTTCCGCTCCCGGGCGCCCCGGCCGTACCGGTGAGCGGAGCCGAAGGCCGGCCTACGGCCGTGGCCGGGGCCGCCCCCGCCGGACCCACCCTGCGCGTGCCCCTGGGGCGGCTCGCCGGGGCCCGCAGCGGGGACAAGGGCGGCGACGCCAACATCGGGGTCTGGGTCGAGAGCGACGAGGCCTGGGAGTGGCTCCACACCACCCTCACCGCCGAGGAACTCCAGGTCCTGCTCCCCGAGACGGCGGGGCTGGCGGTCACCCGCCACCTCCTGCCCCACCTCCGCGCGCTCAACTTCACCGTCACCGGGATCCTCGGCGACGGCGTCGCCTCCGCCCACCGCTTCGACCCCCAGGCCAAGGCCCTCGGCGAATGGCTGCGCGCCCGGCACGTCGACATCCCCGCCCGCCTCCTGCCGACGCACCTCCCGCTCACCCCGGAGGGGACCGCCCCATGACCCGCCTCACCACCACCGTCGATCCGCACGCCCCCGACCACCTCGCCCACCGCGCGGCCGCCACCGCCCGTCTCGCCGAGATGGACGCCGAGCACGCCAAGGCGCTCCTCGGCGGCGGCGAGAAGTACACGGCCCGCCACAAGGACCGCGGCAAGCTGCTCGCCCGCGAGCGCATCGAGCTGCTCCTCGATCCGGACACCCCCTTCCTGGAGCTGTCCCCGCTCGCGGCCTGGGGCAGCGACTACCCCGTCGGCGCGTCCATGGTCACCGGCATCGGCACGGTCGAGGGGGTCGAATGCCTCGTCACCGCCAACGACCCCACCGTCCGCGGCGGCGCCTCCAACCCCTGGACCCTCAAGAAGGCCCTCCGGGCCCATGAGATCGCCCGGCAGAACCACCTGCCCTGCGTCAGCCTCGTCGAGTCCGGCGGCGCCGATCTCCCCTCCCAGAAGGAGATCTTCATCCCGGGCGGCGCGATCTTCCGCGACCTGACCCGGCTCTCGGCGGCCGGCATCCCCACCGTCGCCGTCGTCTTCGGCAACTCCACCGCCGGGGGCGCGTACATCCCGGGGATGTCCGACCACACCATCATGATCAAGGACCGCTCCAAGGTGTTCCTCGGCGGTCCGCCGCTCGTCAAGATGGCCACCGGCGAGGAGAGCGACGACGAGTCCCTCGGCGGAGCCGACATGCACGCCCGCACCTCCGGACTCGCCGACTACTACGCCCTCGACGAGCACGACGCGATCCGCCAGGCCCGCCGCGTCGTCGCCCGCCTGAACCACCGCAAGGCGCACCCCGATCCACAGCCCGCAGAGGAACCGAAGTACGACCCGGAGGAACTCCTCGGCATTGTCCCCGCGGACCTGAAAACCCCCTTCGACCCCCGCGAGGTCATCGCCCGCATCGTCGACGGCTCCGACTTCGACGAGTTCAAGCCCCTCTACGGCACGAGCCTGGTCACCGGCTGGGCCACCCTGCACGGCTACCCGGTCGGCATCCTCGCCAACGCCCAGGGCGTGCTGTTCAGCGCCGAGTCGCAGAAGGCCGCCCAGTTCATCCAGCTCGCCAACCAGCGCGACATCCCGCTCCTGTTCCTCCACAACACCACCGGCTACATGGTCGGCAAGGAGTACGAGCAGGGCGGCATCATCAAGCACGGATCGATGATGATCAACGCGGTCGCCAACTCCCGCGTCCCGCACCTGTCCGTGCTCATCGGCGCCAGCTACGGAGCCGGCCACTACGGCATGTGCGGCCGCGCCTACGAGCCCCGCTTCCTCTTCGCCTGGCCCAGCGCCAAATCGGCCGTGATGGGCCCGGCCCAGCTGGCCGGGGTGCTCTCCATCGTGGCCCGGCAGTCCGCCGCCGCGAAGGGGCAGCCGTACGACGACGAAGCCGACGCCGGGATGCGCGCCTTCGTGGAGGCGCAGATCGAGTCCGAGTCCCTGCCGATGTTCCTGTCCGGGCGGCTGTACGACGACGGGGTCATCGACCCGCGCGACACCCGTACCGTCCTCGGCCTGTGCCTGTCCGCCGTCCACAACGCCCCCGTCGAGGGCGCCCGCGGCGGCTTCGGCGTCTTCCGGATGTGAGCCCGCACATGACTCAGCAGCCCATCACCTCCCTCCTCGTCGCCAACCGCGGCGAGATCGCCGTACGGATCTTCCGTACCGCCCGCGCCCTGGGCCTGGCCACCGTCGCCGTCCACTCCGACCCGGACGCCGGCGCCCTGCACGTGCGGGAGGCCGACGCGGCCGTGCGCCTGCCCGGCGCCGCCCCCGCCGACACCTACCTGCGCGGCGACCTCCTCATCGAGGCCGCCCTCGCCGCCGGCGCGGACGCCCTCCACCCCGGCTACGGGTTCCTCTCCGAGAACGCCGGCTTCGCCCGCGAGGTCGCCGCCGCCGGACTCGCCTGGATCGGCCCGCCGCCCCGGGCCATCGAGGCCATGGCCTCCAAGACCCGGGCCAAGGAGCTGATGCGCGCCGCCGGGGTCCCGCTCCTGGAACCCGTCGACCCGGCGGCCGCCACCGCCGCCGACCTGCCCCTGCTCCTCAAGGCCGCCGCGGGCGGCGGGGGGCGGGGCATGCGCGTCGTACGGGACCTCGACGCCCTCAAGGAGTCCCTCGACGCCGCCTGCGCCGAAGCGGCCTCCGCCTTCGGCGACGGCGAGGTCTTCGCCGAGCCCTACGTCGAGCGGGGCCGCCACGTCGAGGTGCAGGTCCTCGCCGACTCGCACGGGACCGTCTGGGCCCTCGGCACCCGCGACTGCTCCCTCCAGCGACGCCACCAGAAGGTCATCGAGGAGGCCCCGGCGCCCGGCCTGCCGGACAGCCTGCGCGAGAGCCTGCACGCGGCCGCCGTCGCCGCCGCCCGCGCCGTCTCCTACCAGGGCGCGGGCACCGTCGAGTTCCTCGTCACCGCCGAAGGGCGCCCGTACTTCCTGGAGATGAACACCCGCCTCCAGGTGGAACACCCCGTCACCGAGGCCGTCTTCGGCCTCGACCTCGTCGCCCTGCAACTGCGCGTCGCCGAGGGCGCGGCGCTGCCGCTGACGCCCCCGGAGCCCGCCGGGCACGCCGTCGAGGCCCGCCTGTACGCCGAGGACCCCGCCCGCGACTGGCGCCCCCAGAGCGGCGTCCTGCACACCCTCGACGTCCCCGGTGCGGTCCGCGTGGACACCGGCTTCGCCGACGGGGACGCCGTCGGCGTCCACTACGACCCGATGCTGGCCAAGGTCATCGCCCACGCCCCGACCCGGGCCGAGGCCGTCCGGACGCTGGCGGACGCCCTCGCGCGGGCCCGCGTCCACGGCCTGACCACCAACCGGGAGCTCCTCGTACGCTCCCTGCGGCACCCGGAGTTCGCCGCCGGGCAGCTCGACACCGGGTTCTACGAGCGCCACCTCGCCGCCCTCACCGAGCCCGCCCCGGACGCCGCCGCCCGGACCGCGCTCGCCGCGCTCGCCGGAGCCCTCGCCGAGGCGGCTCCGGCGCCGGGCGCGCCGCTGGCCCGGCGGCTCGGCGGCTGGCGCAACCTCCGCTCCCGGCCGCAGACCCGCCGCTACACCGTGGCCGGCACCGAGCACGAGGTCCGCTACCACCCGGTGGACCCCGAGGAGCACCCCGGCGTCCGCGTCCTGTCGGCCGAGCGCCACCGGGTCGCCCTCGAAGTCGACGGCGTCCGGCGGTTGTTCCACGTGAAACACAATTCGAACAAGCCCGAGGTGTACGTGGATTCGCCGTTCACCGGCGCCCACACCCTCACCCCCGTCCCCCGGTTCGCCGATCCCCAGGACCGCACCGAACCCGGATCCCTGCTCGCCCCCATGCCCGGCACCGTCGTCCGCGTCGCCGAGGGCCTCGCCCCCGGCGACACCGTCACCGCCGGGCAGCCCCTGCTCTGGCTGGAGGCCATGAAGATGGAGCACCGCATCGTCTCGCCCGCCTCCGGCACGCTCACCGCGCTCCACGCCGCCCTCGGCCGCCAGGTCGAGTTCGGCGCCCTGCTCGCCGTAGTCCAGGAGGAAACGCCAGCATGAGCCCCGCCATCGCCACCACCGTCGAGACCGAAGAGCACGAGGCCCTGCGCGCGGCCGTCGCCGCACTCGGACAGCGGTACGGACGCGAGTACCTCGCCCGCGTCGCCCGTGAGGGCGGCCACCCCGACGAACTGTGGGCCGACGCCGCCAAGCTGGGCTACCTCGGGGTCAGCCTCCCCGAGGAGTACGGCGGTGGAGGCGGCGGCATCGCCGAACTCTCCATCGTCCTGGAGGAACTGGGCGCCGCCGGCTGCCCCCTGCTGATGATGGTCGTCTCGCCCGCCATCTGCGGCACGGTCATCTCCCGCTTCGGCACGGACGCCCAGAAGCAGGCCTGGCTGCCCGGCCTCGCCGACGGCAGCCGCACCATGGCCTTCGGCATCACCGAGCCGGACGCCGGCTCCAACTCCCACCGCATCACCACCACCGCCCGCCGCGACGGCGACACGTGGGTGCTGAGCGGACGCAAGGTCTTCATCTCCGGCGTGGACATCGCCGACGCCACCCTCATCGTCGGACGGACCGAGGACGCGCGGACGGGGAGCCTCAAGCCCTGCCTGTTCATCGTCCCCCGCGACACCCCCGGCTTCTCCCGTTCCGTCATCGACATGGAACTCCACGCGGCGGAGAAGCAGTTCGAACTGGTCCTGGACGAGGTACGGCTGCCCGCCGAGGCCCTCGTCGGCGACGAGGACGCGGGCCTGCTCCAGCTCTTCGCCGGGCTCAACCCCGAGCGGATCATGACGGCCGCCTTCGCCATCGGAATGGGCCGTTACGCCCTCGCCAAGGCCGTCGACTACGCCAAGACCCGCCAGGTCTGGAAGGAGGCCATCGGCACCCACCAGGCCATCGCCCACCCCCTCGCCGCGGCCCACATCGAGCTCGAACTCGCCCGCCTGATGATGCAGAAGGCCGCCCACCTGTACGACGCGGGCGACGACATGGGCGCCGGCGAGGCCGCGAACATGGCCAAGTACGCCGCCGCCGAGGCCTGCGTGAAGGCCGTGGACCAGTCCGTCCACACCCTGGGCGGCAACGGGCTCACCCGCGAGTACGGGCTGGCCGCTCTCATCACGGCCTCCCGGGTGTCCCGCATCGCCCCCGTCAGCCGCGAGATGATCCTGAACTTCGTCTCCCACCAGACCCTGGGCCTCCCCAAGTCTTACTAACCTGGGCGACGGAGCCGCCGCCCGGCCGCCATCCGTCCCGGCGGGCACCGCCACCCCGCTCGCCGGACCCGCACGACCTCCGGAGGATCCCGCATGACCCGCCCCGTCGGCGCCGCGCGAGCGCTCGGCATCACCACCCTCACGCTCGACTCCCCGGCCAACCGCAACGCCCTCTCCGCGGACCTCGTCGGTGAGCTGCGTGCGGCCCTCGCCGCCGCGGCGGCGGACCCCGGGACGCGGGCCGTCCTCCTCACCCACACCGGCAACACCTTCTGCGCGGGCGCCGACCTGAAGTCCCCGTGCGAGCCGGCCGACTTCCTCGCCCTGCTCCGCGAGATCGCCGAGCTCCCCAAGCCGGTCGTGGCCCGCGTCACCGGCCACGTCCGGGCGGGCGGCCTCGGCCTCCTCGGCGTCTGCGACATCGCCGCCGCGGGTCCCGCCTCCACGTACGCCTTCACCGAGACCCACCTGGGCGTGGTCCCGGCCGTGATCTCCGCGCCGCTGCTCCCGCGCCTGGACCCCCGCGCCGCGGCCCGGTACTTCCTCACCGCCGAGGCCTTCGACGCCGCCGAGGCCGTCCGCATCGGCCTGCTCACCCTGCACGCGCAGGACGTGGACGAGGCCCTGGCCCCCGTACTCGCGGGCCTGCGCAAGGCGGGCCCGGGGGCCCTCGCCGCCACCAAGGAACTGCTCACCGCCCCGGTGCGGGCCGTCCTGGCGGCCGAGGGCGGCGCGCTCACCGAGCTCTCCGCGCACCACTTCGGCTCGGCCGAGGCCCGCGAGGGCATCACCGCCCGCTTCGAACGCCGGGACCCGTCATGGGCCCTGTGACCGGCACCCGCCCGTCCGGGGACGCCCGGCCCGCCGAGGAGGAGCCGGCGTCACCCGACACCCCGTCCGGCCCCAAGCAGGCCCGCAGCCGCGTCACCCGCCGCCACCTCCTGGAGGCGGCCGTGGCCTGCCTCGCCGAACAGGGCTGGGCCGGCTCCACCGTGGCCGTCGTCGCCGAACGCGCCGGGGTCTCCCGCGGCGCGGCCCAGTACCACTTCCCGACGCGCGAGGACCTGTTCACCGCAGCCGTCGCCTACGTCTCCGAGGAGCGGTCCGCCGCCCTGCGCGACCTCTTCCACGCCGGACCCGCCGCCCGCCCCGCCGTCGTCGAAGCCATCGTCGACCTCTACACCGGAGCCCTCTTCCGCGCGGCCCTCCAGCTGTGGGTCGCCGCCTCCAACGAGGAGCAGCTGCGCCCCCAGGTCACCGAACTGGAGGCCCGCCTGGGCCGCGAGACCCACCGCATCGCCGTGGAGCTCCTCGGCGCGGACGAGTCGGTCCCCGGCGTCCGCGAGACCGTGCAGGGCCTCCTCGACATGGCCCGGGGCCTCGGCCTGGCCAACGTCCTCACCGACGACACGGCCCGCCGTGCCCGGGTGGTCGCCCAGTGGTCCCGGATCCTGGACGCCGCCCTCGGCTGAGGCCGGGGCCCCGCGCACACCGAGGGCGCCGCCCCCCGTGTTCCCACGGGAAGCGGCGCCCCTGACCGGTGTGCGCCGCGGACTCAGGCCGTGTCGGCGATGTCGGCGTAGCCCTCGATCTCGCGCGGGTCGCGCCGCCCCGGTCCGATGTAGCGCGCCGACGGCCGCACCAGACGGCCCGTGCGCTTCTGCTCCAGGATGTGCGCCGACCAGCCGGCGGTCCGGGCGCAGGTGAACATGGACGTGAACATGTGCGCGGGGACCTCGGCGAAGTCCAGCATGATCGCGGCCCAGAACTCCACGTTCGTCGCGAGCACCCGGTCGGGGCGGCGCGCGTGCAGCTCCTCCAGCGCGGCCTTCTCCAGCGCGGCGGCCACCTCGTAGCGCGGCGCGTCCAGCTCCTTGGCCGTGCGCCGCAGCACGCGGGCGCGCGGGTCCTCGGCCCGGTACACGCGGTGCCCGAAGCCCATCAGCCGCTCGCCCTTGTCCAGGGCCTTCTTCACGTACGCCACGGCGTCACCGGTGCGCTCGATCTCCTCGATCATGCCGAGGACGCGGGAGGGCGCACCGCCGTGCAGCGGCCCGGACATGGCGCCCACGGCGCCGGAGAGGGCGGCGGCCACGTCCGCACCGGTCGAGGCGATCACGCGCGCGGTGAACGTCGAGGCGTTCATGCCGTGCTCGGCGGCCGAGGTCCAGTACGCGTCGACGGCCTTGACGTGCTTGGGGTCCGGCTCGCCCCGCCAGCGGATCATGAACCGCTCGACGACGGACTCGGCCTTGTCGATCTCGCTCTGCGGAACCATCGCCCGGCCCTGCCCGCGGGCGGACTGCGCGACGTACGACAGCGCCATCACGGCGGCGCGCGCGAGGTTGTCGCGGGCGGTCTTCTCGTCGATGTCGAGCAGCGGTTTCAGACCCCACACGGGGGCGAGCATGGCCAGGGCGGACTGCACGTCGACGCGGATGTCGCCCGAGTGCACGGGGATGGGGAAGGGTTCGGCGGCGGGCAGGCCGGGGTTGAACGCCCCGTCGACCAGCAGGCCCCAGACGTTGCCGAACGAGACGTGCCCGACGAGGTCCTCGATGTCGACCCCGCGGTAGCGGAGCGATCCGCCTTCCTTGTCCGGTTCGGCGATCTCGGTCTCGAACGCGACGACCCCTTCGAGCCCGGGTACGAAGTCGGACATCAGGCGGCTCCTCAGATAGTGCGAACACGCGCGGCTCCCGGCGTGACTCGCGGTCCGGCGCGGTCATCCCCGTTGATGCCCGGCACGGCCGTAGGTCACCCGTGTGGGGACCTCCGGACCGGCCCCAAGATTTTGGCTGTTCCGGATGGCAGGCGGAAGCGTGACATACGGCACACTGCCGCGAGCACTCCTGCGGCAGGATGGCACGCGTGACCGATCAGGACATTGACCCCGCCACGATGCGCAAGCAGTACCGCTCGGAGATCGTCCTCGAGGAGGGACTCGCCGAGGACCCCATGCGGCAGTTCGCCGAGTGGTTCCGGCAGGCCGCGGACTCGCACCTCTTCGAACCCAACGCGATGGTCGTCTCCACCGCGACCCCCGACGGCCGCCCCAGTTCCCGCACCGTGCTGCTGAAGCAGTTCGACGAGCGGGGATTCGTCTTCTACACGAACTACGGCTCCCGCAAGGGCCGCGAGATCGACGCGAACCGGCACGTCGCCCTGCTCTTCCCCTGGCACCCCATCTCCCGCCAGGTCATCGTCACCGGCACGGCCTCGCGGACCGGCCGCGACGAGACGGCGGCCTACTTCCGCTCCCGCCCGCACGGCTCGCAGCTGGGCGCCTGGGCGAGCGAGCAGTCCCGGGTGATCGGCTCCCGCGCCGAGCTCGACCGGCGCTACACGGAGCTCGCGGAGCGCTATCCCGAGGGCGAGCAGGTCCCCGTACCGCCCGAGTGGGGCGGCATCCGGGTCGTCCCCGACGGGATCGAGTTCTGGCAGGGCCACGAGAACCGCCTGCACGACCGGCTGCGCTACGTCCTGGAGGACGGGAAGTGGCGCCTGGAGCGGCTGTGCCCGTAGCGGTGCGGCGGCGTGCCGGCCGCGTCACCGGCGGGCGTGCCGGCCGCCGTCACCGGCGCCGACACGCAGACGACCCGCGAGCTCGGGTTTCTCTCCTGCAGTGAGAGAAGCCGGCCGGACGTACCGGCGAGCTCGCGGGTCGGGTGACTGCTTGGGATTGGCGCCTGGCTACCCGCCGGGCACCGCACTGGGTGCGTGCGACGACGGGCCCTTAGCCCGCAGCCACCTCACGCGTCCGGTTTCCGTACATTTCGGGAACCACCTCCCTTCTCGTGTAATGCAGAGCCTAGAACCGCTCCCCGGGGTCCTCAAGTGATTTATTTCGGGGCGATTCGGGGAATGCGGTGTGGGCTGCGTCACGTTCCAGTTGAATGATCCGACGTGCCGCACACGCGAACACCTGCAGGGGGTGCCAGGTGAGTGCTTCCGGACGTGGTGAGACCACCGACGATCTGCTCGCAGCGCTGCTCGACGGGATGGACGCGGCCCTGTGCGCGTTCGACGCCGACGGCGTGATCACGCACTGGAACCGCGAGGCCGAGCGGATCCTGGGCTGGAGCGCCGCCGAGGCGGTCGGGCGCAAGGGCTTCGCCGGGTGGGCCGTGCGCGCCGCCGACGCGCAGGACGTGGAGGAGCGGCTCATGTCCGCCCAGGACGTCCCCGGGCGGCAGGTGCACGAGTTCGCCCTGCTGACCAAGGAGGGCGGGCGGGTGCTGGTGCGCACCCAGTCCGCCGGAGTGCCCGGCGCGGACGGGAAGCCCGCCGGGGTGTACTGCGCCTTCAGCGAGGTGCACGCCCAGATCGACCTGGAGCGCTCCATCGCGCTCAGCGAGGCGCTGATGGACGACGCCTCGTGGGGGGTCGTCCTCGTCGACGTGGACCTGCGGCCCGCCGTGGTCAACGCGCACGCGGCCCGCGCCTTCGGCTCGGGGCGCACCGCGCTGCTCGGGCGGCCGCTGGGGGAGCTGCTGGCCCAGGGCGTCGAGGAGCTGGAGGGGGCCTTGCAGCACGTGCTCGCCGAGGGCTCCCCGCCGCCGGCGCCCATGGAGCTGTGGGTGTCGGTGCGTACCCCCGAAGGGGTGCGGCGGCGGTGCTGGCGGTCCGGGTTCCTGAGGCTGGGCTCGCCGCTGGCGGAGGAGCCGGTGCCGCTGGGCGTCGGCTGGCTGTTCCAGGACATCACCGAGGCCCGGCAGGCGGCGCTGGACACGGCGCAGCTGCGCTTCCGGGCGGGCCAGCTGCACCGCTCGGGCCGGGCGGCCGCCGAATGCGAGGACCCGGTCGAGGCGGCCGCCGTACGGCTGGACTTCGCGCTCGCGGGCTTCGCCGAGCACGCGCTGCTCGACGTGCTGGAGAGCTCGGGCGATCCGGACCGGCCCCGGCTCGTGCGGACGGCGGCGTCGCCGCCGCTGCTGCCGGGCGCGGGGGCGGGCGCGGCCCGCTACGCGCCCGGGCACCCGGCGCTCCAGGCGCTGGACCGGATCGGCTCGGTGCGTACGAGCGCTCCGCGCGGGGAGCCGGCCGGGGACTGGGCGCGGGAGCGGCAGTGGCCCGAGGACGCGGTGCACGCGCTGTGCACGGTGCTGCGCAGCCGCGGGCGGACCGTGGGCGCCCTGACCTTCGTACGGGCCGCCTCGCGGGCTCCCTTCGAGCAGGCGGACGCGGCGTACGCGGAGGAGGTGGCGGCCCGGGTGGCGGCCGACCTCGACCTGGCGGCCTGCCCCCGCCCGCCCAAGGACGGGGACACCCCCTAGGGTCCGGGGCGCCCCCGGGGTGTCAGTGGCGGAAGAAGATCCGGTCGCCGTACTCCTTGAGGACGCGGCCGTTCCATTCGTGGCCGCCGTCCACGTTGCCCGAGCGCAGCAGCGGGGGCTCCAGGCCGCGGGCGGCGAGCTCGCCGGCGGCAGCCGCCATCACGGCCTGCATGATCGCGCTGGTCACGACGGTGGAGGCGGGGGCGAACGGGGCGTCGATGCCGTCCAGGCTCAGCTCGGCGTCGCCCACCGCGATCTTGCTGTCGAGGACGATGTCGCAGTGGTCCTTCAGGAAGGTCCCGGAGGCGTGCCGCGACTTGGTCCCCGTCGCGTACGCCACCGAGGTCACGCCGATCACCTTCAGGCCGATCGCGCGGGCGTTCATGGCCATCTCGACCGGCAGCGCGTTGCGCCCGGAGAGGGAGATGATCACGAGTACGTCCCCGTCGGCGGCCGGGCTGCTGTCGAGGACGGCCCCGGCGAGGCCGTCCACCCGCTCCAGGGCGCTGCCGAGGGTGGCCGGCATGACGTCGATCCCGACGGTGCCGGGAACCGCGAGGAAGTTCACCAGCGCGAGTCCGCCGGCCCGGTAGACCACGTCCTGCGCGGGGAGCGAGGAGTGCCCGGCGCCGAAGGCGAAGAGCCGGTTCCCGGCGGCGACGGCGTCCGCGACGGCGGCGCCGGCCTCGGCGATGTGCGCGGCCTCCTCGGTCCGCACCCGCTCCAGCAGCCCGATCGCGGCGTCGAGGAACTGACCGGCCAGCTTGCTCTCGCTCATACGCCGATGGCCCTTCCAGAGGTGGGGTTCGTCCGTGTCCGCCGCTCACCGTGCGGTCTGGACCAAGGGCGTGTCAATACGAACGTCAATCCCGGGGCCGGGCTGTCCGGGGATGTCCTGTGCGGGGCTTGACGTCAGGCACGGGACGGTTGTCGGCGCGATGCGTCAGAATTGGGTGCAGGGCCAGCGCACGATATCCGAGGGGCACGAATGTCCGGACTGATCGATACCACGGAGATGTATCTCCGCACCATCCTCGAGCTGGAAGAGGAAGGCGTGGTCCCCATGCGCGCCCGCATCGCCGAGCGGCTCGACCAGAGCGGCCCGACGGTGAGCCAGACCGTGGCGCGCATGGAGCGCGACGGCCTGGTGGCCGTGGCGAGCGACCGCCACCTGGAGCTGACGGAGGAGGGGCGCCGGCTGGCGACGCGCGTGATGCGCAAGCACCGGCTCGCCGAATGCCTCCTCGTCGACGTCATCGGCCTGGAATGGGAGCAGGTGCACGCCGAGGCCTGCCGCTGGGAGCACGTGATGAGCGAGGCGGTGGAGCGGCGGGTGCTGGAGCTGCTGCGCCACCCGACGGAGTCGCCGTACGGGAACCCGATCCCGGGGCTGGAGGAGCTGGGCGAGAAGGCCGAGGCCGATCCGTTCCTGGAGGACGGCATGGTCAGCCTGTCGGAGCTGGACCCGGGCGCCGACGGCAAGACGGTGGTCGTGCGCCGGATCGGGGAGCCGATCCAGACGGACGCCCAGCTGATGTACACGCTGCGGCGGGCGGGCGTGCAGCCCGGCTCGGTGGTCAGCGTGACCGAGTCGCCGGGCGGGGTGCTGGTCGGCAGCGGCGGCGAGGCCGCCGAACTGGATGCGGAGATCGCCTCGCACGTGTTCGTGGCCAAGCGCTGACGGTCTCGACGCGGGCGGGCACGCGGCACGGTCGGTGGCGGTACTGCCGATGGTGGGTGTGGGTGGTCCCGGCGCCTTGCGGCGCCGGGACCGATCCTCCCCTTTGCTGACCCGGAGCCCCGAGCTCTCAAGGTCATCCCCTCGGACCGTCTTCCCCGAGCGGCCCGCCTCCCTGTTGAAAGGATCTCCATCGGCAGGGGCGGCCAATCCTTGAGCAAGGTCACTCGAAAGAGCGGTGTTGAAGGCGAGAACCCCGTTTTCGAATACGGGTTCGATAGTCTGGCCGCGAGCGAAGGGGGTGCATCTGCCGTGGTACAGCGCATCGATGTGACAGGGGCAGACGGTGTGCGCCTGGCCGCCTGGGAGTTCAGGGAATCACCCGCGAGTGCGCCCCCGGATCCGGACGTGCCCCGGGTGCTGTTACTCCACGGTCTGATGGGCCGGGCGTTCCACTGGGCAGGCACCGCCCGCTGGCTCGCGGAGACCCGCCGCGTCATCGCCCTCGACCAGCGCGGCCACGGTCAGAGCGAGCGCCCCGCCGCCGGCCCGGGCGCCACGACCCCGCTGGGCCGCGATGCGTTCGTGGCCGACGCCGAGGCCGTCATCGAGCAGCTCGGCCTGGCCCCCGTGACCGTGGTCGGCCACTCCATGGGCGCCCTCACCGGCTGGCAGCTCGCCGCCCGCCGCCCCGACCTGGTCGAGGCCCTGGTGATCTGCGACATGCGCGCCTCCGCCCTCGGCCAGGCCTCCCAGCAGGAATGGGAGGAATGGTTCCGCCGCTGGCCCCTCCCCTTCCCCACCCAGGACGCCGCCCGCCGCTGGTTCGGCGAGGACGACCCCAGGGTGGAGCGCCCCGACCCCGGCCGCGGCGCCTTCTTCGCCGACGTGATGCACCAGGCCACGGACGGCTGGCGGCCCTTGTTCTCCCGCCGCCAGATGCTGACCGCCCGGGAGACCTGGGTGCACGACGCGCACTGGGAGGAGCTGGCCCAGGTCCGTTGCCCGACCCTGGTCGTCCGCGGCCTCGACGGCGAGCTGGGCCGCGCGGAGGCCCAGGAGATGGTCCGCGTCCTCCCGGCGGGCCGGTACGCCGAGATCCCCGACGCCGGCCACTACCTCCACTACGACCAGCCGGCCGCCTGGCGCGCCGCTCTCGAACCCTTCCTGGACGAGATCAGGAGCGCCGCCCGCTGAGGAACGCGGAGACGCGGAGACGCGGAGACGCGGAGGGGGTGGCGGGCCGCAGCCCTCCACCCCCTCCCGTACGGCGCTCCGTACGCCCGCCGCTCAGCCCTTGCTGACCGCCACGAGGATCTCCGGCAGCGTCCTGGCCACCCTCGGGGCCGCGATGCGCAGCCCCGCCCACGCCGCGAACGTGCCCCAGGCCGCGCCCAGCGGGAGCACGATCCACGTCAGCGACTGCTGGTCCGTCACGTTGAGGAAGATCGTCAGTGCGATCACCGGGGAGCAGATCAGCGCCGATGCCAGCATGCCGCCGAAGATGCCCGCCCACGCGAGCCCGGCCTGGCCCGGCGCCACGTTCTTGAACGCGCCGTCCGTCGGGATCGAGTACGGGAACCGGGCCGAGGCCAGCGCGCCCGTGCACAGCATCGAGCCGAGCAGCGCCAGGGCCACGCCGAGGGCCGCCGGGTAGCCGCTCCAGTCGTGCACGAGCAGCCCCGTGACCGTCGTCAGCACCACCGTGTACGGGACGGTCACCAGCGCCAGGGCGTACGCGCGGGCGCGTAGCTCCTCGAACGCGTCCCGCGGGGTCGAGATGGTCTGCGCGACCATCCAGAACGCCGAGGTGTCCTGCCCGAACTGGTTGTACATCTGGATGCCGAGCATGCCCGCGCCGAAGCAGGCCAGGTACAGCGAGCCCGTGCCCTGGAGGGCGTTGAAGACCGGGACGATCACGCCGACCGCCAGGGCCGTCACCCACGCCGACTTCGTCTTCGGGTCGCGCACCACGTAGCGCAGGGTGCGCTGCATGACGGCGCCCGTCCGCCCGGCCGGCAGGAATCCCCAGGCACCCGTGCCGCCTGCGGACTCCCGCTTCCCCGCCGGCCCCGCCGCCGCGATCGTCGACCCGTCCGGGGTGACCATCAGCGAGGTCAGGCTCCGCTCCCAGAACCACAGGAGCAGCGCCAGGGCGAGGACGGTCACGGCCAGCTGGCCCGCCGCCACCCCGTACGCGCCCTCGCTCGCCGAGTCCACCATGCCGACGGCGCTCGCGGGCGGCAGCCACCGCACCACGGCCTCGGCCGGCTCCAGCCGCGCCAGCCCGCCCGCCTGGAACAGGCGCTGGCTCGCGAAGTTCGCCAGCTGCGCACCGACCGCGATCACGAGACCGCTGAGCACCGCGAGGTCGCGCCCCTTGCGGCTGCTCAGCAGCCGGACGTTGGCCGTGGCCACCGAGCGGGCCAGCGCGACGCAGCCCAGTACGAGCAGCGGCACGGCCACCACGGCGGCCGCGATGCCCGCCGCGCCCCGCGCGACGGCCACCACCGAGCCCACCGCCAGGCAGAGCGTGAAGAGCGGGCCGATGCCGACCAGCGAGGAGGCCAGCAGGGCCCGGACGAGCGGCCGCGGCCGCAGCGGCAGCATGACGAGCCGGCTCGGGTCGAGCGTCTCGTCCCCGCTGGGGAAGAACAGCGGCATGAAGGTCCAGCCCAGCGCCAGGATCGCCGCGAGCAGCACCACGACCGTGCCCGCGTGCGCGTTGCCGTGCAGCACGGCCAGGCCGAGCATCGCGAGGCAGGCCACCGCCAGCGACAGCGCCAGCGAGGTGAAGTAGGCGGCCTTGCGCTTCGACGAGCCCTTGAGCCCGTTGCGGATCAGCGAGAGCTTGAGGCGGACGAAGACCGGGGTCAGGTTCACCGCGGGAGCGGCGGCCGGGGCCGCGGCCGGCGCGCGGCCGGCCGTCGGGGCGGGGGCGGACGCGGCGCTCATCGGGCGGCCTGCCCGCCGAGCCAGTCCAGGGAGTCGCCCGCGTCGCGCCCGCCCGCGCCGACCAGCTCCAGGAACGCGGCCTGCAGCGAGGGCGCGTCGCCCCGTACGTCGGCCAGCGGGCCCGCGGCGCGGATCCGGCCGGCGGCCATGACGGCGACCCAGTCGCACAGCGACTCGACCAGCTCCATCACGTGGGAGGAGAAGACGACCGTGGCGCCGGAGGCCGTGTACCGCTCCAGCACCCCGCGGATGGTCTGCGCCGACACCGGGTCCACGCCCTCGAACGGCTCGTCCAGGAAGAGCACTTCGGGGTTGTGCAGCAGGGCGGCGGCCAGACCGATCTTCTTCCGCATGCCCGTCGAGTAGTCCACGACCAGCTTGTGCTGGGAGCCCGCGAGGTCCAGTACGTCCAGCAGCTGCGTGGCCCGCTTGTCCGTCTCCTCGCCCGGCAGCCCGCGCAGCCGGCCCATGTAGCCGAGCAGTTCGCGCCCCGACAGGCGCTCGAACAGCCGCAGGCCCTCGGGCAGTACGCCGATCCGTGACTTCACCTCGACCGGGTCGCTCCACACGTCGTGCCCGGCGACGAGGACCCGCCCCATGTCGGGGCGGAGCAGCCCGGTCACCATCGACAGCGTCGTCGTCTTGCCCGCGCCGTTCGGCCCGACCAGGCCGATGAACTGGCCCGCGGGCAGCTCCAGGTCGATCCCCGCGACCGCGACCTGCTCGCCGAAGCGCTTCCACAGGCCCTCGACCCGTACCGCCGCGCGTCTGGTGGACGGCGCGGATCGCGCGCCGTCCCGTCCGTCCGCCCCACCCGTCGCAACTGCCTGGTCCGGCATGTGCGCCTGCCTCTCGTCCTGTTCCCCGTGGTCTTGCCCTCTCACCATAGGAGGGCGGGGAAAGGCCGGGCAGTTACTTATGTCATGAGTTTCCGGACACGAACATCCCGGGTCCGACCTGCGATCTCGCCGACTCGGCTCAGGCGCCCCGCCGGTCCCGGTCCGCCGCCGCCTCGCGTCCGCACGCGTACGCCAGCGCCGCGATCAGCTCCTCCGTGTCCGGCAGCCACCGGTTGGCCGGGGTGGGCCGGCGCGCCCACTGGACCGAGCCCCGGCCGCCGAAGCGGGTGGGCGGAGCGGCCACGTACTCGCCCTCGCCCCGCGCGGCCAGGTCGAGCGAGGCGGGCGACCAGCCCAGCTTGCGCACCAGGTCCGGCACCTTCGCCCCGGCGCCCGGCAGGACGAAGAACAGCATGCGGTGGTCGGGCGTCAGGGCGACCGGCCCGAGGGTGCGCTCCATCCGCTCCAGGCGCGCCAGCGCCAGGAACCCGGCGGAGTCCGGCACGTCCAGCGCGTCGAACGTGCGGCCCGTCGGCAGCAGGATCGAGGCCTCGGGCCGCTTCGCCCAGATCCGCCGCACCTGGACCGCGCTGCCCGTGGCCAGAGCCGCCCAGTCCTTCACCGTGGGGTGCGCCCCCGGAGCCGGGCAGTCCTGGGCCCCGCAGGAGCACACCTCGCGCCCGTCCGCGGACTCCAGCCAGGTGCCGGCGAAGACGTCCCAGTGCCGTTCTTCCGCGTACCGCACGGCATGGTCCAGCAGCTGCTCGCCGCGCTGCTTGGGGATGGGTGCGGTCTCCGTGACTGCGATGGTCTCTTCCACGCCCATCACAACTCTCGGGTTCACTCGTGGTTACGGGCGTAAACCGGCCGGTGGCCGGAGCATCGATCCTGCATGCGGGGCGCACTGGAGCACGCGCGGGGGCGCGTAGGAGGTCGGGGCGCCGGAGTTGGGTAGCGACACGACGCAGAGCGGATGATTCTCCGCAACTCAGGCGGGAAGTGATCATTCCAACGATCACCCGCGGCTACTGGGGGTTTTCATGGCAGCCAGGCCTCTCGTCGCGCGCCAGCCGAATGAACGGCTTCAGGCGCTCATCCAGGAAGCCGGGTGCTCGAACGCCGGGCTCGCCCGGCGCGTCAACATGTGCGGGGCCGAACACGGCCTCGATCTCCGCTACGACAAGACCTCCGTCGCCCGGTGGCTGCGCGGCCAGCAGCCGCGCGGCCGGGCGCCGGGCATCATCGCCGAGGCGCTGGGGCGCAAACTCGGCCGGACCGTCACCATCGACGAGATCGGAATGGCCAACGGCAAGAACCTCGCCTCCGGCATCGGCCTGCAGTTCTCTCCGACCGTCGTCGGAGCCATCGAGCAGGTCAGCGAGTTGTGGCGGAGCGACGTGGGCCGCCGCGACTTCCTTTCGGGGTCCAGCGTGGCCGCCTCGGCGCTCGTCGAGCCGAGCCGTGACTGGCTGATCACCGGCGCGGACGCGCAGGTGGCGCGCAGCGGCGGCTCGCGCGTCGGGATGCCGGACGTGGAGGCGGTACGGGCGACCACCGACGCGCTCAAGGACCTCGACCACCGCTTCGGCAGCGGGCACGTGCGGCCCGTCGTCGTGCACTACCTCAACTCCGTGGTGTCCGGGCTGATCGGAGGCTCGTACCGGGAGCCGGTCGGGCGGGCCCTGTTCGCGGCGGTGGCCAGACTGACCGAGCTGGCCGGGTACATGGCGGTGGACACCGGCCAGCCGGGTCTGGCGCAGCGCTACTACATCCAGGCGCTGCGGCTGGCGCAGGCGGCCGGGGACCGGGCGTACGGGGGCTACGTGCTCGCGGCGTCCATGAGCCACCTCGCGGCGGAGCTGGGCAATCCGCGGGAGATCGCGCAGCTGGCGCGGGCCGCGCAGGAGGGGACCCGCGGGCAGGTCACGCCGCGGGTGGAGGCGATGTTCTACGCCGCCGAGGCGCGCGGGCACGCGCTGCTGGGCGACGCCCGCGCCACGGCCGTGCTGTCCTCGCGGGCGGTGACGGCGCTGGAGCGGGCGGAGCCGGAGTCGGGCGACGACCCGGTGTGGATCCGGCACTTCGACGCGGCCTACCTCGCGGACGAGCTGGCGCACTGCCACCGGGACCTGGGCCAGGCGGACGCGGCGGCCCGGCAGGCGCAGGAGGCGCTGGCGGCCCTTCCGGCGGGCAAGGAGCGGCGCCGGGCGATCGGGCTGCTGCTGCTGGCGGCGGCGCAGGTGCAGCAGCGCGAGGTGGAGCAGGCGTGCCAGACGGCCGCGAAGGCGGCCGAGCTGCTGTCGGGGCTCCGCTCGAACCGGGGCGCGGAGTACCTGGACGACTTCCGGGCCCGGCTCGCCCCGTACCGGGACGAGCCGGCGGCGCGCGAATTCACCGCACGGCTGGAGGTGGTGGCGTAGGCCGTCCCCACGAGAGCGCCCGGGGGGCCTCCGGCGGCGGGGGGTGACCGGGTAGCGTGAGCCGACGGTTCGGAATACCGGAGCAGTCGGCGAAGGAGTCCCGGTGACGGAGAGCGGACAGGGCGGCAGCCCGCAGGCGGGCACGCCGTGGGGCCCCGACCCGGCGTACCCGCAGCCAGGCTACGGCTACCCGCCACCGGCGCAGCCCGAGCCGGGCCGGCCGGCGTACGGCTACCCGCCGGAGGCGGGCCAGGTCCAGCCGGGCCAGGCACAGCCGCAGGGCCCGGAGCAGGCCGGCCCGCCCGCGTACGCCCAGCCGCCCGTGCCGGGGCAGGCGCCGCCCGGGCACGTGGTGGGGCCCGGCTACGAGGGGCCGGGGCAGCCGCACGGGTACGGGTACCCCCCGCTGCCCGAGGCGGTCACCCAGTACATCCCGCCGGTCCCGGCCGGGCCCGCGCCCGGCGAGGGGGCGGGCCCCCACCCGCCGGGGTTCGGCACGTCCGCGCACGACGAAGGCGCGACGCAGTACATCCCCCCGGTCCCGGCAGGCGACGAGGGCGCGACCCAGTACATCCCGCCCGTGCCGTCCGGCGCCGCGCACGAGGAGGCGGCCACCCAGTACATTCCGCCCGTCCCGGGCGGGGCGGGGCCGGGCGAGGCCGCCACGCAGTACATCCCGCCCGTCACCGACGGGTTCGACGCGCTGTTCCGCGAGGAGGGCGCCGACGCCGGGCACACGCGGCAGATGCCGCCCGTTCAGGAGCCGGTGCTGCGCCCGCAGCCGCCGCAGGGGTATCCGCCGCGCGGGCAGCGACCCGTACCGCCGCAGCCCCGGCCGCAGTTCCCGCAGCCCCCCCAGCCCCAGGCCCAGCACCCGCAGTACGCGCCGCCGCCGGCGCAGCCGGAGGCCGGCCGCCGCGTGCCGGCCTGGGTGATCGCCGCCGTCGTCATCGGCCTGGCCGTCGTCGGGCTCGGCGTGGGCGCGCTGCTCAGCGACGGCAAGAAGCAGAACAACGACCCCGCGGCGGCGGCCGCGCCCCCCAGTGCCGGGAGCTCGGGGGCGGCGCCGGCCGCCGAGGCGCCCGTGGACCCGGCCCGCTCCCAGGCCGTCCAGCTGGACAAGCTCCTCGCGGACAGCAACGACAGCCGGGCGGCCGTGATCCGCGCCGTCGACGACATCAAGGGCTGCCGCAACCTCGGCCAGGCGGCCGCCGACCTGCGCGACGCGGCCCGCCAGCGCGAGGAGCTCGTCACCCGGCTCCAGGACCTGAAGATGGACCAGCTCCCCGACAACGCGAAGCTGGCCGCCGCGCTCACCAAGGCCTGGCAGTCCTCCGCGGCCGCCGACAACAGCTACGCGGCCTGGGCGGACGACACCGCCGGCGACAAGAAGGGCTGCAAGGACGGGCAGGCCAAGGGCACCGGCAACGCCAACGAGGGCAACAAGGCGAGCGGCGAGGCCACCAAGGCGAAGGAGTCGGCCGCGAGCATGTGGAACGCGATCGCGGCCAAGTACACCCTCACCAAGCGGGACAAGTCCCAGCTCTGACCGGCGGGCGGGGCGCTACGCGGCGCGGGACGCTACGCGGCGCGGGGCGCCTGCTCCAGGGTCTCCGTCATGTCCATCGAGGACTCGCCGCCCTGCTGGGCGACGAGCCGGCCCGCCTGGACGACCTGGAAGTTGACCCGCCCGTTCACCATGCGCGGGAAGCCCGCGACGGCGCGCATGTCCTTGTAGCGCCAGCTCAGGTCCGGGGTCAGCCCGCCCGTCTTGACGGGCTCCCCCTGGTTCAGCATGCGCGCCACCTTGCGCGCCGTGACGTCCTCGTCGGACTTGAACCGCTTCAGGACCTCGCTGAGCACGGTGTACGCGATCCAGGTCGTCTGGGTCCCGCTGTCGTCCGCGTCGACGGCGCTGTTTCCGAAGGCGTGCGCGGAGATCACCTTCCGCATCGGCTCCCACAGCGCGTCCGCGGACACCGGGTACCAGCTGGTGACGTACGCGCCCTCGAAGGGGCTCTCCCGGCCGCCGGTACGGTCGACCACGGCCTGGCTGACACTGCCGAGGACCGAGGAGATCTGCGGGCTCTTGTGCTTGGCGTCCTCGCGCCGGAAGGCGTCGAAGAAGGTCTCGGTGCGCTCGCCGAGCACCGCGGTCACGCAACCGCGGTCCTTGCCGGCGGAGGAGTCGGCCAGTGCCTCGCGGGCCTGCGCGATGTAGTCCGCGGAGTCCTCGGCGGCCCGGATGTCGTTGGCCTCGGGCGCCTTGTTGAGCTTCAGGCCGGCGTTGAGCAGGATCGGCATGGAGTCACCCGCGAGGGTGTCGGGGCGGACGATGGCCACCTGGCTGCAGGCCTTGCCCAGCTGCTGTCCGGCGCCGGCGAGGAGCGCGGGCTGGCCCCCGTTGACGGGGTAGGACAGGGTGCTCTGGAACTCCTCGGAGGAGACTCCGTAGCCGCCGATGAAGGGGATGCCCTCGGCCTCCAGCGGGGCCATGAACGCGCGTCCGTGCTGGCTGTAGGAGCCGACGACGGCGACGGCCTTCTCGTCGATGGCCTTGCGGGCGCAGTCGGCGGCGCCGGTCGGGGTGTTCTTCTCGTTGCAGGTCAGAACGCGCAGTTTGCGGCCGTTTATACCGCCCTTGGAATTGACCCAGGCCTCATAGGCCTTGGCCATCCCGGGCATTCCCGGCATGTTGGTGGCGTTGGTGTTCTGCGGCGCGAAGGTCATGACCGTGATGGTCGACCCGGAACCCCCGGAGCCGCCGGAGAGAACTCCGCATCCCGCGACGAGACACGCTCCCATCGCCGTTGCCGCCAGGGTGCGGGTCAGTGGGGCCGTGCGTCGCCATTCGGTCATGTCCACGCACACTTCCGCCCCCGGGGTAACTGGAGAGTGAGAGGGGCGCAACAGCGGGTGACGCGAAGGTGAATTGCGGGGGAGGGGTTGCGCACAGGTGCTTCAAGATCGCGCAAGTCGTGAACGTAACATCGCAAGCGTGACATTCGCCCAAGGTTCGAAGAACCCTTCCCGCCGCGGTGGCCGCTCCTCCACCATGGGCGGCATGCCCCTGAACGACATGCCCTGGTGGCGCTGGCGCAGCAACGTGCGCTCGGCGCTCCACATGCTTTCCGACCCGGTCTTCCACGAGGAGACCTGGCTCGCCGGCGGCGAGGGGTACGGGGACGTCACCGACGCCGTGTACCGCCTCGTCGAGGACACCTGGCTCGACAGCTGGTCCGCCGAGAAGTACGTCGGCACGATCTTCCGCGACTCCCAGGAGGCCGCGCTCGTGGACCTCGCGGTGTTGCGGGTGCTGCGGATCCTGCATCAGGTCGGCCCCGACGCCCCCGTCTCCGCCTACCTGGAGCACCACGCCTGGCCCGAAGCGGTGCGCGCCGCGCGCGAGGCGCACGTACGGCTGGCGACGGCGGACGGGGACGAGCCGGACGCGCCCCCGCGGTCGCTGGAAGTGCTGAGGATATTGACCCGGGCGGTGTGAGCCGCGGGGTGTGAAAGGCTGTGGGGTCATGAGCGACGACCCGCAGGCCCAGGCCACCCAGCAGTACGTACTGACCCTGTCATGCCCGGACAAGAAGGGCATCGTGCATGCCGTGTCCAGTTACCTGTTCATGACCGGGTGCAACATCGAGGACAGCCGGCAGTTCGGCGACCACGACACCGGCCTCTTCTTCATGCGGGTCCACTTCTCCGCCGACGCTCCTGTGACGCTCGACAAGCTGCGGGCCAGCTTCGCCGCGATCGGCGACTCGTTCCGGATGGACTGGCAGCTGCACCGCTCCGAGGAGCGGATGCGGATCGTGCTCATGGTGTCGAAGTTCGGGCACTGCCTGAACGACCTGCTGTTCCGCTCCAGCATCGGTGCGCTGCCGGTCGAGATCGCGGCGGTGGTCTCGAACCACACCGACTTCGCCGAGCTGGTGCGCTCGTACGGCGTGCCCTTCCACCACATCCCGGTGACGAAGGAGACGAAGGCCGAGGCGGAGGCGCAGCTGCTGGCGCTGGTCCGCGACGAGAACGTCGAGCTCGTGGTCCTGGCCCGGTACATGCAGGTGCTGTCGGACACCCTGTGCAAGGAGCTGAGCGGGCGGATCATCAACATCCACCACTCCTTCCTGCCGAGCTTCAAGGGCGCGAAGCCGTACCACCAGGCGCACGCGCGCGGTGTGAAGCTGATCGGTGCCACCGCGCACTACGTGACGGCCGACCTGGACGAGGGCCCGATCATCGAGCAGGAGGTCGAGCGGGTCGGCCACGAGGTCACCCCGGACCAGCTGGTGGCCATCGGCCGCGACGTGGAGTGCCAGGCGCTGGCGCGGGCGGTGAAGTGGCACAGCGAGCACCGCGTGCTCCTGAACGGCACCCGCACGGTCGTCTTCGCCTGACGCCTGACACCTGACGCTACCCCGGGCCTAGAGGCGGCTGAGCGAGGCCGCCGCGTAGAGGACGTCGCGGATGGCCTCGCGGTCGCCGTGCTGGCCCACGGCCGCCTCCTCCGGGGAGATGTGCCCGGCGGCCAGCTGGCAGAACTCGGCGCCGTCCATCGCGATCTGCGCCACCGTGTGCTCCGCCGACGGTTTCGCCGCCGGGGAGTCCAGGGCGATGTCCCAGCTGCCGCCGCCCGCGCCCTCGATCTCCAGGTGCAGGGTCCGCCCCGGTGCGCCCGCCGCGACCAGGCCGCGCGCCGGGGCGGCGAGACCGGACCGGCGCCGGTGGGCCAGCGCGCTCGGCAGCAGCCGCGCCGCCAGGTCGATCATCCGGTGCAGGTGCGGCCCGGACGGCGGGTCGTACGGGTAGTCCACCGCCTCCGCGATGTCCCACGCGTGCACCCAGCACTCGAAGGCCCGCTCCAGGAAGGCGTCCCCGAGCGGCAGCGCGAAGGCCCCGTAGTCCACCGACAGGTCCCTGACGCCCCGGCCCGCGAACGACACCGTCCGCACCAGCGTGTGGCCCTGCTCCCGCCACGGCTCGCGGATCCGCCGGGTGATCGGCCGCTCGGCAGAGCTCCAGTAGTGCTCGGTGCGGTCCGTCGCGCCGGCCGGGGCCTCCGGGCCGAGCGGGTCGTCCAGGCCCAGCGCCGTCGCGATCAGCCCGTCCACCGTCAGCAGGTGCCCGATCACCCCGGCCACCGTGGTCCGGCGCATGCGCCGCTGCTCCTCCTCGAACCACTTCAGCCGTACGGGGGTCTGCCACTCCGAGTCGCCGAAGTCGCGCAGCAGCGCGTCGAGCCGCGCGGTCTCGGTGTCGTACGGGTTCGCCCACGCGGGCACCGGGATGCGGGCGGGCCGCTTGCCGAGGCAGTCCTCCAGGACCCGTGAGCGCAGCAGCGGTTTGAGGTCCAGGTTGTCCTCGGGGTGCAGCAGGCCCACCGCGTCGCGCAGGCGCAGGGCCTCCTCGGCGCACTGCGCGCACTCGGTGAGGTGGTCCTCGACCGCCTCGGTCTCCTCGGCGGAGCAGGCCGCCAGCGCCCACGCGCCGAGCAGGGACTTCAGCACGGCGTGGGTGCGCGGCGGCTGGGGCGGTCCGGCCGCGGGCCGCCCGGTGGCCGCGGGCCGCCCGGTGGCGGCGGGCGGCTCGGGGAGCGGCCCGGGGTCGGCGGGCGGCTCGGGCGGCGGCCCGGGGGCGTGCCGCGGATCGAGGTCGTCGGCGGCCCCGCGCGGACCCGGTATGCGCGCAGGCCCCCCGGGGCGCTGCTGCTCGTATCCCTCGTCGGACGGGTCGGCGGGGCCGTTCATCGGGGCGATCCATATCCTGGCGGGCCGTATCCGGGCGGAGCGGCGTCCTCCGGGGGGAGGACGTTGGCGGTGGACAGCAGCTGGAGGCCCAGGCGCAGCCGGCGCCGGGCCTCGTCCTCGCTGATGCGCAGGTCGGCGGCGGCCTGCCGGTAGTCGCGGCGCTTGAAGTAGGCGAGTTCCAGCGCGGCGCGCAGCGGCGCCGGCATCGAGGTGACGATGTAGTCGGCGCGGGCGGCGGCGCTGGCCCTGCGCACCTTCTGTTCGAGCTCCTCGCGCGAGCCGCGGCCGAGTTCGGCCTGACGCAGCCGGGCCCTGGGTGATCCGGGCGACCCAGGAGCGCATGGAGCCCTGTTTGGGGTCGTACGCGTCGGGGTTCTCCCAGATGTAGCCGAACACTTCGCGGGTGATCCGGTCCGCCGCGCCCTCGTCGCCGAGGACGCGGTGCGCCAGGCCGTGCACGAGCGAGGCGAAGCGGTCGTACAGCTCTCCGAGCGCGGCGGCCTCGCCGCGGGCGAGGCGCTGCTGCATGCGGCGGTCCCAGCGCGGTGGTACGTCCTTCGGCATAACTGCCCCCAGCCGTGTGTCGACGCCTCGAATGTAGTCGCAGCAGGCGGGTTCGCGCCCGTTTTGGGGGAACGGGATCCAGGAGGAGCGCCCTGCGTGATAGGTGCGGTGCGGGGTGTGAACGGTGTGGCGGGGTCGGGCACATGGGCACTGGTGTACGCGCCCCGCCGCGCTTCCCGTGCGCGGGTTCGATGCGGCCGTCTGCTTGACGGCTTCGCTTAACGAGCAGGCCACGTAGGCCTTACGCTCCTGCCTTGTCTTGAACTGAACTCCACCGCACATGTGAAGGCGGAACGCCGCATATGGACAGCGCAGAATACGAGCGCAAGATCGCCGCCCGGTTTGCCACCTTCGACCAGGACGGGAACGGATACATCGACCGCGAGGACTTCAGCGCGGCCGCGAAGGCCGTCCTGGCCGAATTCGGCACCACCGCGCGGTCGGACAGGGGCCAGGCCGTCTTCGCCGGCGCGGAGGCCTTCTGGCAGGGGATGGCCGGGATCGCGGACGTCGACGGGGACCAGCGGGTGTCCCGCGAAGAGTTCATCACCGGCGCCGCGAAGCGGCTGCGCGACAATCCGGAGCGGTTCGCGGAGATCGCCCGGCCGTTCCTGCACGGGGTGATCGCCGTCGCGGACGAGGACGGCCGCGGTACGACCCCGCAGGCGGCGGCCCGTGTGCTGCGGGTCCTGGGCACCCCGCCCGAAGTCGCCGACCACGTGGCGAAGGCCCTGGACGCCGACGCCGACGGCCGCATCACCGAGGACGAGATCCTGACGGCCTTCGCCGCGTACTGCGGCGTCGAGGCCCCGGACGCGTAGCCCGCGCCGTCCGGGAGGCCGAACCCCCGTGCGGCCCGTACGAGGTACGCCGCACGGCGGTCCGCCGCGCTCGCGCGAACGCCCCGCGCGCCCTACGCGAAGCGTTCGCGCAGCTTGTACTTCAGGACCTTGCGGAGGGCTTCGTTGCGGGGCAGGGCCTCGACCAGTTCCAGTTGTTCCGGGAGCTTGTGCGGGGACAGGCCCTGGGCGCGCAGGTGGGCCGTCAGCTGCGCCAGGGTCAGGGAGGCGGCGCCCGGCGGCTGTTCCACCACCGCGCAGACGCGTTCTCCGCGCTCCGGGTCCGGGAGGCCGATGACGGCGACGTCGCCGATGCCCGGGAGCAGGTGCAGCAGGTCCTCGACCTCCTTGGCGGAGATGTTCTCGCCCTTGCGGATGATCACGTCCTTGGCGCGGCCGGTGAGGACGAGGTAGCCGTCCCGCGTCAGGTGGCCGAGGTCGCCGGTGATCAGGTAGCCGTCGGCGTCGAAGGCCTCGGCCGAGCGGGCCTCCCGGTTCAGGTACCCCCGGCAGACGGCCTCGCCGCGCAGCCGGACCTCGCCGTCGGTGTCCGGGGGCAGGGGCTCGCCGGCGGGGGTGGTGATGCGGATCGACATGCCGGCCGGGGGGCGGCCCTCGGTCGTGGCGAGGTGCTCGGGGGTGTCGTCGGGGGAGCCCATCGTGATCATCGGGACCTCGGTCATGCCGTAGCCGTGGGTCAGCCGGCAGCCGAGTTCGCGGACGACCGCGTGGTAGATCTCGGGGGGCTTGGGCGCGCCGCCGCCGGCGAGCAGGCGCAGGCTCGGGATCAGCTTCACCGCCGGGTCCTTGCGCTGCTCCGCCAGGAACATCGAGTAGAAGGCGGTGGAGCCGCCGGCCACGGTGACCCCGTGGCGCCGGTAGCCGTCCAGTGCGTCCGGCAGCGCGAACTTCTCGAAGAGGACCGCGGGGAAGCCGTACAGGAGCAGCATCACCAGGTAGTCCGGGCCGCCTATGTGCGCGTACGGGAAGGCGATCGAGCCGACGTCCGCCGGGCTCAGCCGCAGGGCGTGGGCCAGGCAGGAGCCGCCCGCGATCAGTGAGCGGTCGGTGTGCAGGACGCCCTTGGGGTCGGAGGTGGTGCCGGAGGTCCAGTAGATCCACCGGACGTCCGTGCCGTTCGCGGGCGGGGCCGGGAGTACGGCCGGATCGCCCGCCGGCAGGCTCGCGTACGCCTCGAAGACGCCGCGGGCGCCGAGCCGCTCGGCCATGGCGGTGTGGTCGAAGCCCCGCCAGACGCCCGGGACGGCGAAGAACTCGGCCTTGGACTCGCGCAGCGCGAAGCCCGCCTCGCGGTCCCGGTAGAAGGGGATCACCGGGGTCTGGACGGCCCCGATGCGGGCCAGGGCGAGGGAGAGCAGGACCGTCTCGATCCGGGTGGGCAGCTGCCAGGCGACGACCGTGCCGGGCCGCACGCCCATGCCGTAGAGCCCCGCCGCCACCTGCTCGGAGCGCTCGCGCAGCTCGGCGAAGGTGAGCGTCCGGTCGTCCGCGGGGTCCTCGGCCGCCTCGATCAGCACCGTGGCGCCGGGGCTCAGCGCGGCCCGCGCCGCGACCAGCTCCCACAGGGTGGGGGAGTGGCCCAGCCGTACCGCCGTGTCCTTGGTGTCCGCCATTCCCAGCCTCCCGTAACTGACGCACAGTCAGATGCAGCGCAGAGCGTAGGCCTCCGACGCTTGTCGGTCCAGGGGTGGCGGGGCTAGCGTGCTTTCTGACGCTCCATCAGATCTACCGGATTCATCGGCTCGCGAGGGGACACCATGGAACTGGAACTGCCTCGGATCATCAGCGTCGACGACCACGTCATCGAACCCGCGCACCTGTTCGACGTCTGGCTGCCGGCCAGGTACCGAGACCGTGGGCCCAAGGCGGTCACCGCCGGGATCGGCGAGCTCCGGTACACCGGGGGCAAGTACGTGATCTCCATGGACCCCGACGGCCCGCCGACCGACTGGTGGATCTACGAGGACCTGAAGTTCCCGTACAAGCGCAACATCGCCGCCGTCGGCTTCGACCGCGACGACATGACCCTCGAAGGCATCACGCGCGAGGAGATGCGGCGCGGCTGCTGGGACCCCACGGCGCGCCTCGCCGACATGGACCTCAACCACGTCGAGGCCTCGCTCTGCTTCCCGACCTTCCCGCGCTTTTGCGGCCAGACCTTCGCCGAGGCGCACGACAAGGAGGTCGCCCTCGCGTGCGTGCGCGCGTACAACGACTGGATGGTCGAGGAGTGGTGCGGCGACAGCGGCGGCCGGCTCATCCCGCTGTGCATCATCCCGCTCTGGGACATCGACCTCGCCGTCGCCGAGATCCGCCGCAACGCCGCCCGCGGGGTGCGCGCCGTGACCTTCTCCGAGATCCCCACCTACCTGGGGCTCCCCTCCATCCACTCCGGCTACTGGGACCCCTTCTTCGCCGTGTGCCAGGAGACGGGCACCGTCGTCAACATGCACATCGGGTCCAGCTCCCAGATGCCCGCCGCCTCGCCCGACGCCCCGCCCGCGGTCCAGGCCTCGCTCAGCTTCAACAACGCCATGGCCTCGATGATGGACTTCCTGTTCAGCGGGGTGCTGGTGAAGTTCCCGACGCTGAAGCTGGCCTACAGCGAGGGCCAGATGGGCTGGATCCCGTACGCCCTCGAACGCGCCGACGACGTCTGGCAGGAGCACCGCGCCTGGGGCGGGGTCCGCGACCTGATCCCCGAGCCGCCGTCCACGTACTACTACCGGCAGATGTTCTGCTGCTTCTTCCGCGACAAGCACGGCATCGCCTCGCTCGACGTCGTCGGCCGCGACAACGCCACCTTCGAGACCGACTACCCGCACGTGGACTCGACCTTCCCGCACACCAAGGAAGTCGCCCTCGACCACGTGAAGGGCCTGGACGACGAGACCGTCCACAAACTGATGCGCGGCAACGCCATCCGCATGCTCGGCCTGGACCTCGTCTGATGGATCTGACCTACACCGACGAGGAGCGGGAGTTCCGCGCCCGGCTGCGCGACTGGCTCGGCAAGACCCTGCCCGAGCTGCCCGCCAAGCCGTCCCCCGACGACTGGCCGGGCCGGCGCGCGTACGACGCGGGCTGGCAGCGCCGGCTGTACGACGCCGGGTACGCCGGGCTGCACTGGCCCGTGGACGCGGGCGGGCGCGGGGCCACCCCCACCCAGCACCTGATCTTCCTGGAGGAGACCGAGCGCGCCGGGGCCCCGTACGTCGGCGCCAACTTCGTCGGGCTCCTGCACGCCGGCCCGACCATCGCCGCCGAGGGCACGGCCGCGCAGCGGGCGCGCTGGCTGCCGCCCGTACTGCGCGGGGACGAGGTGTGGTGCCAGGGGTTCAGCGAGCCGGAGGCGGGCTCCGACCTGGCCGCGCTGCGCACGCGCGCCGTGCGCGACGGGGACGACTACGTGATCACCGGCTCGAAGATCTGGACCTCGCACGCGGAGGTCGCCGACTGGTGCGAGCTGCTCGTGCGGACGGAGCCCGTCAGCGAGGCCGTTCCCAAGCACCGCGGGATCTCCTGGCTCGCCATGCCCATGGACGCGCCCGGGGTGACGGTGCGGCCGCTGCGCACCCTCGCCGGGTCGGCCGAGTTCGCGCAGGTGTTCCTCGACGAGGTGCGCGTCCCCGTGGCCAACCGGGTCGGGGAGGAGAACGACGGCTGGCGCGTCACCATGGTCACCCTCTCCTTCGAGCGCGGGACCGCCTTCGTCGGCGAGGTCGTGGCCTGCCGCCGCACCTTGGGCGGGCTCGCCCGCGCCGCGAAGGCGAACGGCCGCTGGGACGATCCGGTGCTGCGCCGCCGCCTCGGACGCCTGTACGGGGAGTTCGGCGCCCTGTGGCGGCTCACCCAGTGGAACGTCAGCGAGGCGCAGGCCTCGGGCGGGGTGCCGGGCGTCGGCGGGTCCGTCTTCAAGCTGGCCTACTCGCACGCGCGGCAGGAGCTGTACGACGCCGCCGCGCAGGTGCTGGGCGCGGACTCCCTCGCGCTGGACGGGGAGTGGATGCTCGACCGGCTCTCCTCCCTCTCGTACACGATCGCGGCGGGCACCTCGCAGATCCAGCGGAACATCGTCGCCGAGCGGATCCTCGGCCTCCCGAAGGGCCGGTGAGGGCCGTGGACTTCCGCTTGACGCAGGAGCAGGGCGACCTGCGGGCGGGCGTACGGGACCTGCTGGCGGGCCGGTACGGACGCGAGGCGCTGCGGGCCTCCGTGGAGGCGGGCGGGGCCCTGGACCGGGGGCTGTGGCGGGAGCTCGGAGCGGCCGGGTTCTTCGCGCTGCGGCTGCCGGAGGCGGCGGGCGGGGTCGGGCTCGGGATGCCCGAGGCGGTCCTCGTCTTCGAGGAGGCGGGGCGGGCGCTGCTGCCGGGGCCGCTCGTCGCCACGCACCTGGCGGCCGGGGTGGTCGCGGGGGCGGCCGAGGGGGCGGCGGTGGTCACGGCGTTCGACCTCGGCGGAGCCCTGGTGACCCACCTCGGGGAGGCGGACGCGGTGCTCGGTGCGCCGTCGCTCCCCGCGGGTGAGCCGGTGCCCTCGGCGGACCCGCTCACCCCGCTGCACCGGGTGGCCTCCCCGCCGGCCGCCGCGCAGGCGGCGGCGTACCGCGACGAGGGCGCGCTGCTGACCGCCGCCCTCCAGGTGGGCAGCGCGCTGCGGACGGTGGAGCTGGCGGTGCGCCACGGGGGCGAGCGCGAGCAGTTCGGGCAGCCGATCGGGGCCTTCCAGGCGGTCAAGCACCTGTGCGCGCAGATGCTGGTGCGCGCGGAGGTGGCCCGTACGGCCCTCTACGCGGCCGCGGTGACGGCGGATGCGGGGGAGGCGGCCGGGGCCAAGCTGCTGGCCGACGAGGCGGCCGTGCGCAATGCCCGCGACTGCCTCCAGGTGCACGGCGGGATGGGCTTCACGTGGGAGGCGGACGTGCACCTGCACCTCAAGCGGGCCTGGGTGCGCGCCGAGCAGTGGCGGAGGGCGGAGGAGGCGCAGGAGCTGCTGGCGGCCGAGCTGGCCTCGGCCGCCACGTAGCTCACCGTCACGAAAAGGGGTGGAGCGGGGGTGGGGCGGGGCACGGTCGGGACGGCCCGGGACGCATGTCCGATTACGGAGAGTTGATATCGGTTTGTGTCCTTGCCCCGGCCCCTTGCGGCCCGGTCCCGGGGGCCCGCTCCGGTACGCTCCCGGGAATGCGAGCGGCACGGCAGCGCGGGCGACGCGCAGTATGCACCACGCCTACTCCTTCGCGCTGGAATATGCCCGAAGCGCTTGTTGTGGTGACTGTACGTCAACCATGCTGCTCGGCAAGGGGATCACAGTCGGTGATCCCGTCCTGTCGCGAGGCGAAGTGTCCGCCGGTTCGGATGGTGTGAGCGGTGCAGGTGCTTCAGGTACAGCTGGAGGTAGGGCCGGACCCCGCCGAGGTCGGCCGGGCCCGTCGCTGGGCGCGGTCCAGGCTGGCCGGGTCGGGCATAGGGGAGGACGAACCGCTCGCCGAGACGCTGATCCTGCTGATCTCCGAGCTGGTCACCAACGCGGTCGTGCACACCGGCTGTCCGGCCGTCCTGCGAATGCTCTTCGGGGAGCCGGGCGTGCGGGTCGAGGTCGCCGACACCAGCTCCCGCGGACCGGCCCGGCGGCAGGCCGCGGGGGACGACACCGGCGGGCGCGGGCTGGAGCTGGTCGACGGACTGGCCGACCGCTGGGGCTGGCAGCGCGAGGGGGCGGGCAAGCGGATCTGGTGCGAGGTCGACCGCGCCGACAAGCCCGAGAACTGCCGGGCGACGTGGGAACCGCGCGTGTACCTCTAACGAGGTGTTGACGGTTCGTCAACTGTTGATCACCCTTGTACTGAGCGATTCGTCGCGAGGGGACGCCAAGGGCAGACCTTGACGAGTGCGGGTCGTGGGGTGGCGGCTGCCGTGCCGCGCTCGGGGCGCGCACGACCCTGCGCCGCCACCCACTGGTTCGCGTGCCGCCCCCGTCGGCGCCTCCCGGCGTCTACGGGGGCGGCGCGACCAGGCTCGGTTCGAGGCCTTGATGACCAGGTGCACCCGGTCCCGGGCGACCGGACGCCCGGCGCGAGGAGGGCATCGCCCGCCGCGACCACGCGCACGGCGGCGAGGAGGCCGTCCGGCGCCATGTCCTCCACGGCGAAGCCGCTCGCGCCGGCGCGCAGCGCCCCGTACGCGTGCTCGTACGCGGCCGGTGACGCCGGCCACCCTGCCGGGCGGCCGCTTCGGGCCGGCCCACGGCCCGGGGGGGGGCTTCCGCGTGGCGGCCGCCCTGCCCGCCGGAGCGTCCGGGGAGCGGTGAACGGCGGCCCGCGACCCGCCACCGGAACGCCGTCGGGCCCCCGGCCACCTGCCTTGACGAGGTGTTCTCGCCGCGACCCTGAGGACCCCCGCACGGGCGGACGTCCGCCCGCGGGATGCGGCCCGCGGGAAGGTTTCGGACCCGGTGGTAACAAGGCATTCCACTTTCGAGGACAATTGGGGCGCACTCGACGTTACTCAGCAGTAGGAGCAAGCGCGTGAACCAGGACCGGCACCGCCAGGCCGAGGACTTCCTGCAGCCCGACGAGCGGTTGATCGCCGTATGTGCCTGCGAGCCGGGTCCGGGTGTGCCTTCCCCGCCGGAGGACCTGCTCGCGCCCCAGGAGCCGGCGGCGCTCGGCCGGCGGCTGGAGGAGAAGCTCCCCCGCCCCCTCCAGCAGTTCTTCAAGGCCCGCGCGCACGAGGAGCGCCGGGACCAGGCCGCCGACCGGCTCCCGGACCCGGCGGCGGGCCCCGGCATGGAGGGCGGCTGGCAGAGCGAGGCCGGCCGCTTCCTGATCGGCCGGGCCGGTGCGCGGGGCTCGGGGGCGGACCTCCTCGTCGTGACCGACCGCCGCTGGTTCGCCCTGGCGGACGTCTCGCCGGTCTGGCAGTCCACGCCCGTCATGAAGCAGTACTGGGAGGTCCCGCGCTCGGCTGTCACCGTCGTCCGCGCGCAGGCCTCGCTCCTGCAGGGCCGCATGGACATCGAGTTCGCCGACTTCTCCTGGGTCGCCGTCGAGGCGCTGACCCCGGCCGAGGCGGCGCCCTTCGCGGCCTCTGCGGCCCGCTACCGCTGAGCCGCAGCCGCAGCCGCAGCCGCAGCCGCCACAGCCACCGCTGCCGCCACCGCTGAGCCGCCTCCCGCTGCCGCGCCGGCCCGGACGGCCGGGCCGGCGCGGCAGCGGGGCCGGGCGGCCTATTCGGGCGTGGCTCCGGTGATCACCGCGAAGGTGCCGCCCTGGGGGTCGGCGAGGACGGCCATGCGGCCGGCCGCCATGTCGAACGCAGGGGCCTTGACGGTGCCGCCGGCCCGGACCAGGGCCGCCTGGACGCTGTCGACGTCGTCGACGGCGAAGTACGGGAGCCAGTGCGGCGGAACGCCGGTCGGCATGGAGGCGAGGTCCATCATCCCGCCGATCGCCCGGCCCCCGACCTGGAACTCCGTGTACTCCTCGGCGCCCGGCATCTGCGACTTCGCCGTGGTCAGCGGCAGCACGGCGGAGTAGAACGCGGCCGCGGCGTCGACGTCGCCGGTCGTCAGCTCGTTCCAGATCAGCGCGCCGTGCTCGTTGACGATGCCCGCCCCGGCGAAGGTGCCGTACTGCCAGAGGCCGACGGAGGCGCCGGTCGGGTCGGTGATGACGGCCATCCGCCCGAGGTCCATGACGTCCATCGGGCCCATCACCACCGTGCCGCCCGCTTCGGGGACCGCCTTGAGGGTGGAGTCGATGGAGTCGGTGGCCAGGTACGTGGTCCACATGGTCGGCGGCATCGGGTCCGGGACGGAGCCGTCCGGGTCGGACGCGCGCATGATCCCGGCCACCGGCTTGCCCTTGAGGGTGCAGACGGAGTAGCCGCCGGTCTCCGGCGGGCCGATCTCGCCCTGCCAGCCGAAGAGGTCGCGGTAGAAGTCGAGGGCCGCCTGCTGGTCGGGGACCATCAGGTCGATCCAGCAGGGGGTGCCGGCCCGGTAGGGGCCGTTCATGTCGGGCACGGATGCCTCCGGGGCTGCCGATGAGGAGGGGACGGGCGCTCCCTACCCCGCCCCCACCGCCCGAATCGGGCCGTACGGCTGAACGCGCTCAGAGGACGGCCACGGGGGCGACCGGGGTGCCGACGCCGCCGACGAAGGGCTCCGGCATGGCCGACAGCAGGAAGGCGTACCGGTTCTCTTCTGCACAGGCTGTGGACAACTTTTCGAGGTTCCAGTTCTGGCCCTGGTGCATGCCCATCTCCACCAGGTCCAGCGCGTGCACCGGCAGCCACAGGTTCTCGATCTCCGGGGGGAAGATCTCGAAGGTCAGGGTGTCGTTCGCCACCGCCGCCACGTCGCGCGCGTGGAACCACTGCGGGGTGCGGACGGACAGCCCGGGCGAGGGGAAGCCGTAGCCGTGCTTGTCGCCCGCCAGGTAGACCTGGATCTGGCCGGTGCGCACCAGGACGATGTCGCCGGGGCGGACGGTCACCCCGCCGAACTCCTCCGCCTGCGCCAGGTCCTCCGGGGTCACCGCGTGGCCGCCCGGCAGCCGGTCCAGGCCCTTGGCGCGGGCCACGTCCAGCAGGACGCCCCGCGAGACGATGTGGCCGGCCTTGTCGATGCCGCTGAACTCGGCGCGCGCGTGCGCGGTGATCGTGGACGCGGGGCGGCCGTTGTAGATGCGGCCCGAGTGCGAGACGTGCGTGAGGGCGTCCCAGTGGGTGGCCGACTGGAGCCCCATCGTCACGGCGTCGTCGCTGCACGCCACCGTGCCCGGCCCGAACAGCTCCTGGTTGATCTGCACCATCGTGTGCAGGGGGTTGACCCGGCCGGGGATCAGGCCGGCCTGGACCCCGTCCTCCTTGAGCGGGAGCGCGAGCGGGATCCGGCGGCCCGTGCGGATCTCGGCGGCGGCCGCCCGTACGACCTCGTCGGTGATCAGGTTCAGGGTGCCGATCTCGTCGTCGGCGCCCCAGCGGCCCCAGTTGTTGACGCGCTTGGCGATGTCGTGGAACTCGGGGGGCATGGTCATGGCTTCCATCAGCTCCTGGGGTGCGCCGGGGCAACTGTGGCCGACTGGGGCTTGTGTCTTGGCATCCGCCTGGTCATAGAATCTAACGGACCGTCAGAAAACGCGGGAAGGGGTCGGGCGTGGGGAACTTCTTGGCCGGCAAGGTCGTGGCCGTCACCGGCGCGGGCCGGGGCATCGGGCGGGCCGTGGCCCTCGCGGCGGCCGCGGAGGGCGCCAAGGTCGTCGTCAACGACTACGGCGTCGGCATCGGGGGCGGGGAGCCGACGAGCGAGGTAGCCGACGGCGTCGTGAAGGAGATAGTGGCCGCCGGCGGCGAGGCCGTCGCCGTCGCCGACGACATCTCGACCATGGCGGGCGGCCAGCGCATCGTCGACACCGCCCTCACGCGGTTCGGCCGCGTCGACGGCGTCGTGTGCGTCGCCGGCATCCTGCGCGAGCGGATGCTGTTCAACATGTCCGAGGAGGAGTGGGACCCGGTCGTCGCCACCCACCTCAAGGGCACCTTCACCGTCTTCCGCGCGGCCTCGGCCGTCATGCGCCGCCAGGGTTGCGGCACCCTCATCGGCTTCACCAGCGGCAACCACCAGGGCTCCGTCGCCCAGGCCAACTACAGCGCCGCCAAGGGCGGGATCATCTCCCTCGTCCGCTCCGCCGCGCTCGGGCTGGCCAAGTACGGGGTCACCGCCAACGCCGTCGCGCCCGTCGCCCGGACCCGGATGTCGGCGGGCGTCCCCATGGAGCTCAAGGAGATCGGCGAGCCCGAGGACGTCGCGGCGCTCGTCACCTACCTGCTCTCCGACAAGGCCGTGGCCGTCGGCGGCGAGAGGATCACCGGGCAGGTCTACACGATCGCCGGACCGAAGATCGCCGTCTGGGCACAGCCGCGCGAACTGCGCGCCGGCTACGCCGAGGGCTCATGGACCCCCGAGAAGATCGCCGACTTCCTGCCCGGGACGGTGGGCACCGACCCGATGCCGATGCTGGCGCAGCTGGAGGCCATGGCCAAGGCGGCGGCCGCCAAGGACCGCCCCAACGCGTAGGGGGGCCCGGACGACATGGACTTCAGCTTCGGGGCCGAGGACGAGGAGCTGCGCGCCCGCGCCCGCTCCTGGCTCACCGGGCACCTGGTGGGCCCGTACGCGGACGCCCTCGGCCTCGGCGGGCCCGGCAGCGAGCACGAAGGGGTCGGGGCCCGGCGCGCCTGGGAGCGCGAGCTGGGCCGGGGCGGCTGGATCGGCCAGGGCTGGGAGCTGCCGTCCGGGGCGTACGGGCAGCAGCGGCTCTCGCTGACCGGCCAGGTGGTCTGGGCCGAGGAGTACGCGGCGCTGCGCGCGCCCGGCCGGGTCGGCCACATCGGGGAGAACCTGCTCGCGCCGACCCTGATCGCGTACGGGTCCCCGGAGCAGCGGGACCGCTTCCTGCCGGGCATCGCGCGCGGCGAGGAGCTGTGGTGCCAGGGGTACAGCGAGCCGGACGCCGGGTCCGACCTCGCGGGGATCCGTACCACCGCGGTACGGGACGCGGCCGACGGGCTGCTGCGGGTCACCGGGCAGAAGATCTGGACCTCGCTGGCCCGGGAGGCCGACTGGTGCTTCGTCCTGGCCCGGACCGAACCGGGCTCGCGCCGTCACCGCGGACTGTCCTTCCTGCTCGTGCGGATGGACCAGCCGGGGCGGGTCGAGGTCCGGCCGATCCGCCAGATGTCGGGGACGAGCGAGTTCAACGAGGTGTTCTTCGACGGGGCGGTGGCGGCCGAGGTCGTCGGGGGTGAGGGCAACGGCTGGACCGTGGCCATGGGACTGCTCGCCCTGGAACGCGGGGTCTCGACGCTGGTCCAGCAGATCGGGTTCGCGGCGGAGCTGGAGCGGGTGGTCGGGGCGTACGTGGCTGCGTGCGGCCCGGGCGGCGCGGGCGGCCCGGGCGGCGCGGGCGGGTCCGGGGATCCCGTACTGCGCGAACGCCTCGTACGGCAGTGGGCCGAGCTGCGCGCGATGCGCTGGAACGCCCTGCGCACCCTCGGCTCCGCCGGCGATCCGGGCGCGCCCAGCGTGGCCAAGCTGCTGTGGGGCGGCTGGCACCGGCGGCTCGGCGAGCTGGCGGTGGCGGTCCGCGGGGCCGGGGCCTCGGCCGGGCCGGCCGACTGGGGGCCCGGGACGCCGTACGAACTCGGACTCGACGAGGAGCAGCGCCTGTTCCTGTTCACCCGCGCCGACACGATCTACGGCGGCTCGGACGAGATCCAGCGGAACATCATCGCCGAGCGTGTGCTCGGCCTGCCTAAGGAGCCCAGGTGAGAGGCGTCGTCTTCGACGGAAAGCAGGTCCAGGTGGTCGAGGATCTGGAGATCCGCGATCCGGGGCCGGGGGAGGTGCTGGTCGCGATCTCGGCGGCCGGGCTGTGCCACAGCGACCTGTCGGTGATCGACGGGACCATACCCTTCCCGCCGCCGGTGGTCCTGGGGCACGAGGGCGCGGGGGTGGTGGAAGCGGTCGGTCCGGGTGTGACGCATGTGGCGCCGGGCGACCACGTCTCCCTGTCGACGCTGGCCAACTGCGGTGCCTGCGCCGACTGCGACCGGGGCCGGCCGACCATGTGCCGCAAGGCGATCGGGATGCCGGGGCAGCCGTTCTCGCGGGGCGGCAGGCCGCTGTTCCAGTTCGCTTCGAACTCGGCCTTCGCGGAGCGGACGATCGTCAAGGCCGTCCAGGCCGTGAAGATCCCGGCCGACATCCCGCCGACGTCGGCGGCGCTCATCGGCTGCGGTGTCCTGACGGGCGTGGGCGCCGTACTGAACCGGGCCCGCGTCGGCCACGGCGAGTCGGTGGTCGTCATCGGCACGGGCGGCATCGGACTCAACGTGATCCAGGGCGCGCGGATCGCGGGCGCGGGCACCATCGTGGCGGTGGACGCGAACCCGGCGAAGGAGGCGGTGGCCCGGCAGTTCGGGGCCACGCACTTCATCGACGCGTCGGCCGTACCCGACTCCCCGGCGGCGGTGCGCGAGATCCTCCCGACGGGTGCCGACCACGCCTTCGAGTGCGTGGGCAGCGTCAAGCTGATCCGCCAGGCCGTCGACCTCCTGGACCGGCACGGGCAGGCGATCCTGCTCGGGGTGCCGGGGTTCAAGGAGGAGGCCTCCTTCATGGTGTCGTCCATGTACCTGGACAAGACGATCATGGGCTGCCGGTACGGCTCCTCCCGTCCGCAGCGGGACATCGCCCTGTACGCGGAGCTCTACCGGCAGGGCAGGCTGCTGCTCGACGAACTGGTCACGGAGACCTACCCGGTCGAGGACTTCGCCAAGGCCGTGGACGACGCCCGGCACGGCCGGGTGGCGCGGGGCGTGCTCACGTTCTGAGCGCGTGCGGCGCGAGGGCCGAAGACCCCGCCTCCGGCCGTCCGGAGGCGGGAACTTCGCTCGTCGCGCAGTACGCGGGGTCAGTCGGCGGCGAGGCGGCCGAAACGGCCCTTGTGGAACAGGAGCGGGCCGTCCTCGCCGGCGGCGCCCATGGCCTCGACCCGGCCGACCACGATCAGGTGGTCCCCGCCGGTGTGCACGGCGTGGACGCGGCAGTCGATCCAGGCGGGCACGGCGTCGAGCTGCGGTGATCCGGTCACGGGGGCCGGGGTGTGCGCGACGCCCGCGAACTTGTCGGCGCCGCTGACGGCGAAGGCCCGGCACAGTCCGCCCTGCTCGGCGCCGAGGATGTTGACGCAGAAAACCCCGGCGCGGGCGATGCGGGGCCAGGTGGTCGAGGTCCGGGCCACCATGAACGTGACCAGCGGCGGGTCGAGCGACAGCGAGGCGAAGGACTGGCAGGCGAACCCGGCCGGGCCGTCCTCGCCCTCGGCCGCCGGGGCGGTGATGACGGTGACCCCGCTGGCGAAGTTCCCGAGTACGGACCGGAACTCGGCGGGGCTGACGGGTGCGCGCTCGTCCTCGCCGACGGCCCGCAGATCGGGGCGCGGCAGCGCGTCGACGCGGCCGGCGTCCGGATCCCGCTCCGAGGGGGCGGAGGTGGGGGAGCCGACGGACCTGAGGTATCGGACGACGGTGGCCGCCATCCCTGCGTGTCCCATCACGCCACCGATTGAAGCTGACGCTCCGTCAGATGGGAAGGGGCGCGGACGGGTGACTCGGAAAGGGGGAAGGTGTATCGTCCCCATGAATTGAACGCGTTCAATCCATGGGGGCGGGGGCATGGGGATACCGGACGTGCACACGGAACCGGCCGCGCGCGCGGGCGGCCGCCCGCGGCTGTCGACCGGATCGGAGCTGGCCTTCACCGGGCAGTGCGTCGTGGCGGGAGCGCTCTTCCTCGCCACCTCCGGCATGCGCGACGACCACGGCCTCGGCATCGGTTCCGCCGTCTTCGCCGCGGCGGCGCCGATGTTCCTCGTGGTGGTCCTGGCCGCGTACCTGCACCGGGTGCTGTTCACCCTGCCGGTGATGGCGCTGACGCGAGCGCTGGGCGACCCGCGGTGGGCGCCGCTCTTCGCGGCCGGTCTCGCGGCCGCCTACGCGGGGTGCGCGGCGGCCGGCTGGGACCTGCCGTACGGCCGGACACTGCTGTGGATCGCGGGCGCCGGGGTGCTCCCGGTCGCCGCGGCCTCGTACGCGCACCACCGGTCGCTCGGCTGGACCGGGATGGCGGCCCGAGTCGGCGCCGTCACCGGGGCGGCCCTGCTCCTGTGCGCGTTCGGCGCCTTCCTCCAGGACCGTACCGGGCTCGGCGCGTACGAGCCGCCCCGGCTGGAACGGGGGCAGTACGCCGGGGAGTGGACCGGCGGCGGGGGCGCGTACCGGCTGCGGCTGGGGGAGCGGGGCGAGGCCGTGGCCGAGAACCTGCCCCTGGTCGCGCCGGCCGGGCTGTGGGGCACGTGCTCGGGGACCGGGACGTGGGAGTTCGAGCCGGGGCGGGAGGCCGGCGGCCTCTTCGACCGGACGCGCGACCGCGTCACGCTCACGATCGAGGGCTGCGGCCCCCTGCGCGACTGGCAGGCGGCCGGCACGGCCGAACGGCCCGAGGTGTTCTGCGTCATGGGCGATCCGGACGACCTCCACCCCCGGTACGCCGAAACCCTGCACCGCCGGTAGCCGGGGCGGGGCGGTCCCCGCGCAGGCGCCCGTACGGGTGAATCCACTGCCCCGCCTGGACCCGTACGCCGGGCCGCCCCGCGGCAGGTCGGCATCGTGGCCCCCGGCCCGATCCCGATCCACCCGTTCCTCAGGAGGACTCCCATGCTCGGCACCGACTACCGTCTCGGATCGCCCGTCTGGCTCGACCTCGGCAGCCCCGACACCACCGGCGCCGCGGGGTTCTACAGCACCGTCTTCGGCTGGACCTTCACCGACCTGGGCCCGGACGCCGGCGGGTACGGGTTCTTCCAGTCGGACGGCAAGACCGTCGCCGCCCTCGGGCCGCTCACCGAGGAGGGGGCGAGTTCCGCCTGGATGCTGCACTTCAAGGCCGACGACATCCAGGCCACGGTCTCGGCCGTCCGGTCCGGCGGCGGGAAGATCCGGATGGAGCCCATGGACGTCATGGGCGAGGGCTGGCTCGCCCAGGCCACCGACCCGCAGGGCGCCGAGTTCGCGCTCTGGCAGCCCGGCAAGACCGCCGGACTGGGGAAGGTCTCCGACGAGAACAGCCTGGTGTGGGCGGAGCTGCACGTGCCGGACCCGGCCGCGGCCATCACCTTCTACAACGGTGTCTTCGGCTGGCGCAGCCAGGACATGCAGACGCCCGGGATGACGTACCGCGTGCTGAGCCTCAAGGACGGCGACCAGCAGCAGACCTCCTTCGGCGGGGTCGCTCCCATGGGCGACGGGGCGGGCGACGGCGTCGAGAAGCCGCGCTGGGTCCCGTACTTCAACGTCGCGGACGTCGACGCGACGGTGGCGGCGGCGGGCGGCAACGGCGGTTCGGTGCTCATGCCGGCCGTGGACGTGCCGGGCGTCGGCCGGATCGCGTGGGTCGCTGACCCGTCCGGAGCCGTGTTCGCCCTGCTGAAGCCGGACCCGATGATGTGAGGCACCCGGTCAGCGGCCGAGGTACTTGGGCGAGCGGCGCTCCACGAACGAGGCCACGCCCTCGTTCGCGTCGGCGGTGGTCATGTTGATCTCCTGAGCGATGGCCTCGGCGGCCAGCGCGGCCGCCCGCCCGCCGTCCAGGGAGGCGTTCACCAGCTGCTTGGTCAGGGCGACGGCGCGGGTCGGGCCCTGCGCGAGGCGCTCGGCCCACGAGCGGGCGGTCGCCTCCAGCTCCGCGTCGGGAACGACCCGGTTGACGAGGCCGAGGCGCGCGGCCTCGGCCGCCGGGACGGCGTCGCCGAAGAACATGAGCTCCTTGGCCTTCTGCGGTCCGACGAGGCGCGGGAGCAGGTACGCGCCGCCGCCGTCGGGGACCAGGCCGCGGCGGACGAACACCTCGATGAAGCGCGCCGATTCGGCGGCGATGACGAGGTCGCAGGCGAGCGCGAGGTGAGCGCCGATGCCGGCGGCCGTCCCGTTGACGGCCGCGAGCACCGGCTTCTCGCAGTCGAGCACGGCGGTGATCAGGCGCTGCGCGCCGAGCCGGATCATGCGGGCGACGTCGCCGGCGAGGCGCTCGCCCGGTGCGGCGGGGGCACCGCGCAGATCCGCGCCCGCGCAGAAGCCCTTGCCGGGGGCGGGACGACGACGGCCCGCACGCCGGGGTCGGCGCCGGCCTCGGCGAGCAGCCCGATGACGCGCTCGCGCTGGTCCCAGGTGACGGCGTTCATGGCGTGCGGCCGGTTGAGGGTGATCCACGAGACGCCGCTCTCGATGCGGTGCAGCACTTCTTCGGCGGGGGCGCTGGTCATGGGGTGGACTCCCGTTCGGAAGGGGGACGGTCGGTGCGGCCCCGCGCGGCGGCGGATCAGCGGCAGACGGCGAGTGCGTCCAGGGCCACCGCGCCCTGGCCGCGGGGGAGGACCATCAGCGGGTTGATGTCCAGTTCCGAGAGGACGCCGTCCAGTTCGAGCGCCATCCGCTGGACCCGGAGCACCACCTCCACCAGCGCGTCCACGTCGGCCGGCGGGGCTCCCCGCACGCCCTCCAGCAGGGCGTGGCCGCGCAGCTCCGTCAGCATCGCCCGCGCCTGGTCCTCGCCGAACGGCGGGACGCGGACCGCCGCGTCGTGCAGGACCTCCACCAGCACCCCGCCCAGGCCCACCGTCACCGTCGGGCCGAAGAGCTGGTCCTGGGTGACGCCGACGACCATCTCGACGCCCCGCTCCACCATCTGGCAGACGAGGATGCCGTCCAGCGGGACGTTCTCGTAGCGGGCGATGTCCGTGAGCTCGCGGTAGGCGTCGCGGATCTGGCTCGCCGAGGTCAGGCCGATCTTGACCAGGCCCAGCTCCGTCTTGTGCCCGAGCTGGGGCCCCGAGGCCTTCATCACCACCGGGTAGCCCACCAGCCCCGCGGCCCGTACCGCCGCCGCCGCGCTGGTCACGAGCTGCTCGCGGGGCACCCGTATCCCGTACGCCCGCAGCAGCTGCTTCGCCGCGTGCTCGCTGAGCTGCTGGCCCGGCCGCATGAGCGCCTGCGCCTTGCGGTACGAGGGGGACGGGGTCCGCGGCGCCTCCTCGAAGGGGGAGCGGTAGCCGGCCGTGAAGCGGTGGTGGCCGAGGTAGGCGCGTACGGCGGTGATGCAGTTGCCGAACGTACGGAACGTGGCGACGCGGGAGGAGCCGAGCAGGGTGGTGCGGTAGGCCTCCTCGGTGCCGACCGGCGAGCCCCAGACCACGCAGATCAGCTTGTCCGTCCGCTCCGCCGCGTCGACCAGGTCCTGGGCCAGCTTGTCGCTCATCGGGGGGAAGGGCCCGGTGATCGGGCAGATCAGGATTCCCACGGCCGGATCGGCGAGGATCGCGTCGATGATCTTGCGGCCGCGCCAGTCGCCGACCGGGTGGCCGCCGTTGTCCACGGGGTTGGCGACGTTCAGGTACTCCGGGATCCACTGGTGGAGTTCGTCCTGCCGGGCCTGGGAGAGGGTGGGCAGCGTCAGCCCCGCCTCGGTCGCCAGGTCGCAGAAGTGGGCTCCGGTGCCACCGGAGATGGAGTACACGACGACCCCGTCGGCCAGCGGCTTGCGGGCCCGGGCGAGCAGCGCGGCGGTGTCCTGGAGCTCGTCCAGCCCGTCGACGCGGATGACGCCGAACTGGCGCATCGCGGCGTCCACGACGGTGTCGGCGCCGGTCAGCTTCCCGGTGTGGGAGGCGGCCGTGCGGGCGCCGGTCTCGGTGCGGCCGACCTTGACGGCGACGACGGGGACGCCGGCCCGGGCCGCGCGGTCGGCTGCCAGGAGGAACCGGCGGCCGTCCTTGAGGCCTTCCACGTAGCAGGCGATGGCGCCCACCTCGGGCCGCTCGGCGAAGTAGGAGATGAAGTCGGAGGTCTCCAGGTCGGCCTCGTTGCCCGTCGGAGCCCAGTGGGAGAGCCGGATGCCCAGCTCCTGGAGGGTGTAGACGGGCCGGCCCTGGTGGCCGGACTGGGTGATCAGCGCGATCGCCGGGCCGTCGAGGTCCTCACGGAACTCCTCGAAGGCATTGAGGTTGGTGTTGGGGCCGAGGAGGCGCAGGCCCGAGCGGCGGACGGCCGCCGCGAGCCGCTCCTGGGCGGCGGCGCCGGCCGCGCCGGTCTCGGCGAAACCCGCGGCGAAGGCGACGGCGAACTTCACCTTGGCCTCGGCCAGTTCCTCGATCACCGGCAGCGGATCGCCGACGAGGAGGACGGCGAGGTCCACCTGTTCGGGCAGGTCGGCCACCGACGCGTGGCAGGTCAGCCCGAAAACGGTGGGGCGGGTGGGGTGCACGGGGTGGATCCGGGCGCCGACGCGCTCAGCCCAGGCGATGAGGCGGCGGGTGATGCCGGTGTTCGGTCTGCCGTCGGCGTCGGAGGCGCCGATGACGGCCACCGACTCGGGCCGGAAGAACCGGTCCAGGTCGGGGACGTCGGCGTGCAGGGGCCGTCCGCTGACGTCCACCGCGACCGCGTCCGCGGCGGAGGGGGCCGCCGTGGAGTGGACGGCCGACCTGGGGGTCTCCCCGCAGGCCTCGACACGTGCGCGGAAGTCGGTGGTGAGGGTGCCGTGAGTAGATCCAAGCATCGTTCCGCCCGCTCCTGCTCGATGAACCTCAATAACTGACGCGTAGTCAGATTACTGAACTGACGCGTCGTCAGGAACAGTGCTGCGCAGGAAAGCTGGTGGAGGTGGTGTGTGGAACGGTGACAGATCCCGCCGGGAGCGGTCCAGGGCGCGATTCGGCCGCGCCCGTACGCGTCTCAGGCGAGGGGGTCGACCGGACGCAGGCCCGTGTCCGGGAGGGGCGCGGCCGGCGGGAGGCCGGTGCGGGGCCCCACGCGGCGGGCCACGGCCTTGGCGATCTTCTCCGCGTCCAGGGCCATCTCGCGGAACATGCCGCTGATGGGGTTGGAGAAGCCGGTGAAGTACAGGCCGGGGGCCTGTGCGGGGGTGCGCGGTCCGTGCGTACGGGGACGGCCGCGCCCGTCGAGCACGTCCAGGTGCCCGACCAGCCCCTCCAGGCCGCGGCGGTATCCGGTGGCCGCCACCACCGCGTCGGGGGTGATGTGCGAGCCGTCGGCGAGCATGACCCGCGCGCCCTCGAAGGAGGCCACGGCCGCGACCGGTTCCACCCGCCCCGCGCGGACCGCGTCGATCAGGCCGACGTCCTGGACCGGGATCGCGCCCTCCTTGACCCTGCTGTACAGGCCGGTGTCGGGGCGGGGGAGTCCGTGTGCCGTCAGATCGGGTACGGACGCCTTGGCGACGAGCGCGCCGACCCGGTCCACGAGCCGTACGGGCAGCCGCCGCACCAGGATCCCGGTGCGCTGCGCGGGCCAGCCCGCGGTGGAGCGGCGCACGATGTGCGGGGCGGTGCGCACGGCGAGCCGCACCCGCGCGGCCCCGCCCTCGGCGAGGTCGACGGCCAACTCGGCGCCGGTGTTGCCGGCGCCGACGACGAGTACGTCCCGACCCTCGTACGGCGCGGCGTTGCGGTACTCGCGGGCGTGCACCAGCTCCCCGGTGTACGTGTCCCGGCCCGGCCAGTCGGGGAGCGCGGGCGTGTGGTTGAACCCGGTGGCGACGACGACGGCGCGGGCGTCGAGCACCCGGCCGCCGCTGGCGTGCAGCAGCCAGCCGTCCCCGCCGGGGGCGGGGTCGATGCGGGTCACCTCGACGCCGGTGACGAGCTCCAGCTCGTGGAACTCGGCGTACTTCTCCAGGTACCGCACCACGTCGTCCCGCGACACCCACCGCCCGAACCGGCGCGGCATGGCGAGCCCCGGGAGGGCGGAGAGCCGGCGCGTGGTGTGCAGGTGGAGCCGGTCGTAGTGCCCCCGCCAGGAGGCGCCGACGACGGCGGACTTCTCGACGACCACCGCGCGCACCCCGCGGGCGCGCAGCGCGGCGGCCGCCGCGAGGCCGCCGGGCCCGGCGCCGATCACGTAGACCGGGCGGGGCTGGGTGGACATGTCGGGGGTTTCGGGGACTGCGGGCATGAGGGGTGAGCGTATCGACACACAGCGTTGATGGGTCTCGGACGAGCGGGGAATCGATTGCGGATCGATCACGGCCGCCGGCGGGGTGCACGGCGGGCCGTGGGCCGGTGGGCCGGTGGGCGGGCGGGCCGGCGGGCCGGTGGGCCGGGGCGGGTCGGCGGGC
>NZ_LFML01000033.1 GCF_001044425.1 Streptomyces roseus | reverse complement strand
GCGTGCAGCTCCGCGACCTCCCGGGCGCGGTCGGCCGCCGTCGGCAGATGGACTCGTACGGCGCGCTTGCGGGCGTACGCGATCCGGTCCGGCACACCGAGGGCGGCCCGCAGCAGCTCCTCGGTGCGGCGGGTGGCCATCAGCGGCCCCCGCCCCAGCCAGGTCCAGGTCACCGCCCCCTGCTCCAGCAGCCGGGCCGGGCCGCGCTCCTCGGCGGTGATGCCGACCTTGACCATCTCGGGCCCGAACCAGGCCAGGTAGACGCGATAGGTGCGCGGATCGGCGGCGTTGGTGTCGGCGGCCACCGAGAACGACCGGTCCAGGCGGGCGCATTCGGGGCACTGGGCGTTGCCGGCCCGGCCGGGAACGGTGGCTGCCGTGGGGCACGGGGTCCGCTTACCGGCCCGCCGCACACCGAGGCACCGGCGCTCCCCGCGGGCCGCGAACGCCAGCCGCTGCCCGTACGCGAGCGGACTGCCGCGCTCGGCCCGCCCCTCGGCGCACCATCCGATGGCGGGAACGCCGTCATTCCACCGGATGCCGGTGCACCGCCAGGTCACAGCGGGAGCGGGCGCTCGAAGAAGGTGTCCAGTACGACGGTGGCGTGCGTACCGCTGACGCCGTCGACGGCGTAGAGGCGGCGCAGGACGTCCTGGAGCTGTTCGGTCGTGGCCGTGCGCACCTTCACCAGGACGGAGGCGCTCCCCGCGATGATGTGGGCCTCCTGGATCTCGGCGATCGCCTCGAAGGCCTCCTTCGACTCCCCCATCCAGGCGTTGGAGTCGACCATCACGTACGCGAGCACCCCGCTCCCGACGGCCGCGGGATCCACCTCGACCGTCGTGCGCCGGATGACCCCGCGCTCGCGCAGCTTGCGCACGCGCTCGTGAGTGGCTCCGGCCGAGAGCCCCACGGCGGTGCCGAGGGCGGCGTACGACTGGCCCGCGTCCTGCTGCAGCCGTCGGACGAGCGCCCGGTCGATGTCATCCACGCGATCTTCCTCCCACAGCCCCGAAAACCTGAAGCCGACAGTACCGGATCCGCAAATCCCACCATGAGGCCGAATCAGGTTCAGTGAGCGCGGGCGTCGGATGGAGGAAGCTCCTCTATCGCGCGACGAACTGCGTCAGGATGGCCTGCACCTCGTAGATGTCCACACCCTTGGTGAAGGTCTTCTCGATCGGGGCCGAGCTCCCGGACAGCCATATCTTGAGCTCGGCGTCGAGATCGAAGTGCCCGGCGGTCTCCACGGAGAAGTGCGTGATGCTCCGGTAGGGGACGGAGTGGTACTCGACCTTCTTCCCGGTGAGCCCCTGCTTGTCGATGAGCACGAGCCGCCGGTCGGTGAACAGGATCGTGTCGCGTATCAACAGGTACGCGGCGTGCACCTGCTCCCCCTGCCCGAGCAGCCGCGCGTAGTCCCGCTGCGCCGACACCGGATCGACGGTGTGCGCGTTCCCGAACAGCCCCATGACGGCCCCGCTCTCTCGCGGCCCGACCCCTGCGAACCGCCTCCCAAGGACCGTATCCACCCCCGGGCCGGCGATCATCCCCCGCAAGACCGACCCCCACCCCCGGACAACCCCGAGACCCTGCTCCCCCCGAGGAGGACCCGGACAACGCAAGAGGCCCCCCGGCGAACCGGGGGGCCTCTTGGGCTGTGCACTCGGCAGGATTCGAACCTGCAACCTTCTGATCCGTAGTCAGATGCTCTATCCGTTAAGCTACGAGTGCTTGGGCTTCTCGGGGTTTTGCGCCCCGTTGGCCTTGCGAGAACAACAATACATGGACCTCGCCGGGACGCGAAATCCATTAGCCAAACCAGCTCTGACCTGCGGAAACATCCCGGACGAAGATCATCCGAAGGGGTTTGCGCCGATGTCGGGGCGGGGTTGGGGTGGGGGCCGGCCTGGCCGGAACGCGTCAAAAGCAAGACCCCGGAACGCACCGAAGCCCCGGTCCGTCAGGACCGGGGCTTCGGCAGATGCGGAGGCGGAGGGATTTGAACCCTCGATGGGCTTTAAGACCCAAACCGCATTAGCAGTGCGGCGCCATAGACCGGACTAGGCGACGCCTCCAGCACACCCCCGCGTACGAGGGTGCGTGCAGATGATGACACAGCCACCCGGCCGCTCACCAATCCGCTCCCACGGTACAAGGCCGGCCGCCACCAGAGCAAAGCCTTAAGCGGCCCGGAACGCGCTCCTCCCGAACGTCCTCACTCCCATGGGAACGCACTCCCGTAGAGACGCCCTCCCGTGGGGACGCACTCCCGTGCGTCCGCAACATCGGCGGGCGCACGTCGTTGGTCAGGCGTACGACGTACGGACGACTTGGAGTGCCCCATGCTGCGTCTCGCCGCCTTCGCCGTCACCTCCGCCCTGGCCGCCTCGGCGGCCACGGCCGCCGGGCCCCTGCCCCCCCTGCCGCCGCTGAGCCGGCTGCTGGGCGCGCACGACCGCCTCACCATCGCCGTGTCCGCCACCGGCAACCCCCGGGCCAACGGCGAGTACCTGCTGGAGTGCAACCCCGTCGGCGGGAACCACCCGGAGGCACAGGCGGCCTGTGAGCGCCTCGACGTCCTCGCACAGCAGGACAAGGACCCCTTCGCCCCCGCCGCCAAGCGGGAGATCTGCACCATGCAGGACGGAGGTCCGGCCACCGCGCACGTCACCGGAACGTGGCAGGGCCACAAGGTGGACGCGACGTTCCGGCGGACCAACGGATGCGAGATCGCCCGCTGGAACAACCTGGAACCTGTGCTTCCGGGTGGACGCTCCTGACCTGGGCGGATGCGAAGGATGCACGGTATCCACCGAACATCCGCCACCTCAGGCCGGGGCCGTGCCCTTAGACTCCTCCCGTGACATGCCGGTAGTTGTGGTCAGGGAGGAAGCTCGTCGTGAGCAGCAGGCCATCCCGAGGCGCTGCTCGCCTCGCAGCAATACTCGACGCTCTTCCGGACGCGCTGTTGCTCGTCAACGCCAACGGCACGGTCGTCAACGCGAATTCGATCGCCCTCGAGGTCATGGAGAGTCCCGGCACCGGCCTCGTCGGCCGCGGCGTGCTGGACCTCCTCCCCGAGTTCGACTCCAAGCTGATCCCCGGATCGATGCGCCGGCCCGGCGAGGACGAGGGCGGCCGGGCCAGGCCCAAGCGGATGGTCGCGCGCCGCACCGACGGCAGCGAGTTCCCCGTCGAGGTCACCGCCGCCCACCTCGACGGCCGTGACGCCTACCGCGAGCCGCAGCCCGCGTACACGGGTGACGAACTGCTGATGCTCGTCGTGCGCGACCTCTCCGAGACCGTGGACACCGAAGCCGAGCTGGCCCGCTCGCAGCGGCAGACCGAGATGATCCTGCGCGCCGCCGCCGAGGGCGTCGTCGGCACGGACACCGACGGACGCGTCGTACTCGTCAACCCCGCCGCGGCCCAGATCCTCGGGTACCGCGCCACCGATCTCGGCAACCGCGAGCTGCACGGGCTGATCCAGCACTCGCGCGCCGACGGCTCGCCGTTCCCGTTCGAGGAGTCCCCGCTCGCCGACACCCTGCGCAGCGGCCGCAAGCACCGGGTCCGCGGCCAAGTGCTCTGGAACAAGGCCGGACAGCCGGTCTCCGTCGACCTGACCACCTCGCCCGTACGGGACGGGGAACTGCTCGTCGGCGCCGTCATGACGTTCACCGACCGGCGGCCCTACGACGCCCTGGCCGCCCGGCACGCCCAGCTGCTGGCCGTTCTCGGCGACTCCCTGCGCGGGCCGCTGGAGGAGCTGCGCGGGGAGCTGGCCACGCTGGCCGCCGACGACGCGGGGCAGCTGTGGCCCGAGGCCAACCAGCTGCTGCACCACCTGGCCGCCGGGTACTCCCGGATGACCGCGCTGGTCGACAACGTGCTCGGCTTCCAGCGGCTCGACGCGGGCACCGAGAAGCTCAAGAAGAAGAAGGTCCTGATCGACGGCGTCGTCGCGGCCGGCATCGACGGCGCCGTCGAGCTGATCGGCCCGGGCCGCGTGCAGTTCGCCGTCCACGCGCCGACCATCGAGGCCGAAGTAGACGCCGAGCGGATCGCCGGCGCCCTCGCGCACCTGGTCGCGGACGTCGCCGGGGTGGACGCCACCGGCAAGACCCGCCAGGGCAGCGGGTACGGCGATTCGACGATCGTCGTGGCCGCCGCGCAGCGCGGCGATGTCGTACGGATCGAGGTGCGCGGGCCGTACGAGGGCGGCCACCCGGTGCACGAGCCGATCGTGCGGGGCGTCGTGGCCGCGCACGGGGGCGTGCTGCAGACGGTGGAGGTGCCGGGCGCCCCCGGCGGCGCGTACGTACTGGAGCTGCCGCTCGGCGCCGGAGCCGGAACGGTGACGCTGCCCGACCCGAAGCCGGAGCCCGCGAAGGAACCCGCCGCCGCCGAGGGCGCGGCCAAGAACCCCTCCGGCCGGCGCGCCCGGCGCGGGGTGGACGCGTTCCTGGAGGACGCGGCCGAGGAGGCCAGGGCGAACGGCGCCGCCGAGGGCGGGAGCGCGCTCGCGCTCCCCTCCGGGCGGCGACGGGCTGGCGAGGCCGGAGCCGTCGACGCGGCGAGCCCCGAGCTCGCGCAGTCCCCCGTGAACCCGGCGGGCCTGGGCACCGGGCGCCGGCGCGGCCGGGACGGGGACGGCAGCGGCGAGGGCGGCCCGGGCCGTCCCGTGCCCCCGCAGGGCACCGCCATGCCCGCGCTCCCGCCGGTGCCGCAGGGCCTTCCGCCCGGTCCCGGTCCCGGGGTGCCCCCGGTACAGCAGGGCGTGCCGGTGCCGCCCGTGCCTCCGGTGCCCGCCGTACCGCCGGTCCCGGTGAGCGAGCACCCCGCCGGCCGCCGGCGCGCGCTGGGTGCGGCCGCCGCGCCGCAGCCCGGCGGCCCCGTACCCGCGACGGGCCTGGGCCCGGCTCAGACTGCCGCCCCGCAGCCCCCCGTACGGCCCATCGCCCCCGAAGGCGGCTTTGCGCTGCCCGCCGGCCCGACCCCGGCGGCGGCTCCCGAGCCGGCCCCCGTGCAGAGCCCCGCCGCGTCCGTTCCGGTGCCCCCGGCCGGTGAGGCCGAGGGCGAGATCCCGGCGGGGCGGCGTGGGCGCCGGGTCCTGGGTGCGCCCGCCGCCGAGCCCGCGGCACCCGCCGCGCCGCAAGCTCCGGCCGCCGAGGAGCCCGTACCGCCGACCGGGCGGCGCCGTGCGCTGCCCGCCACCCCCGCCTGGCCGGTCCCCGCCGCCCGGACCGCCGCCGAGGACGAGGCCCCCGCCGGCCCCGCGGCCGTGCCCGGCGCCCGGCAGCCGCAGGACGGCCCGGCGGAGGCCGCGCAGCCGATCAGCGTGCGCGCCCTCGGCACCCTCGGCCAGGGCATCTCCATCGACTCCGGCTCCACCGACGGCGCGGGCGGCACGGGCGGCTCCGGCCGCCGGCGCCGACTCGCCGAGCCCGCGCCCCAGGGCCGGGCGTTCGCGATAGGAGCCCCCGAGGCGGGCGCCGACGAGGGCCCCGAACCGCTGGACGGCCCCGGGGGCGCCGTCGAGGTCGTCAACCGGCCCGTACCGCTGCCGGTCGACGACGAGCTGCCTCCGGAGCCCCTGGACAACCCGCGCCGCCTGCTCGTGTGGCCGGCGCCAGATGTGCAGACCCAGCAGGCGCTCAGCGACCGCGGCTACCGCCCGGTGATCGTGCACTCCCGCGAGGAGGTGGACGCGCAGATCGCCGCCTTCCCCGCCGCGCTGTTCGTGGACCCGCTGACCGGTCCGATCACCCGAACCGCCCTGCAGTCCCTGCGCCAGGCCGCGGTGGCCGCCGAGGTCCCCGTACTGGTCACGGCCGGACTGGGGCACGCCACGCGCGAGGCGGCGTACGGGGCCGACCCGGCCGTCCTGCTCAAGGCGCTCGCGGCACGCGACAGCGAGCAGCACCCCTCCCGGGTGCTGCTGATCGAGGAACAGGACGCGATCGCGACGGCGCTGACGGCCGCCCTGGAACGGCGCGGCCTCCAGGTCGCCCGGGCCGGCGCGGACACCGACGCGGTGGAGCTGGCGACGCGGATGCGGCCCAACCTGGTGGTCATGGACCTCATGCAGGTCCGGCGGCGGCGGGCCGGGATCGTGGACTGGCTGCGCGCCAACGGGCAGCTGAACCGGACCCCGCTGGTCGTCTACACGACCACGGGCATCGACCCGGCCGAACTGCCGCGACTGGCCTCCGGGGAGAGCGTGCTCTTCCTCGCCGAGCGGTCGACCACGCCGGACGTCCAGGGCCGCATCGTGGACCTGCTGGCCAAGATCGGAACGAACTAGTCATCCTGGCCCGATGGCCATCACCGACACGAGCGAGCAGACCGTCCCCGCCGACAACGGGGAGGTGAACCTGCTGATCGCCCGACAGGTGGAGCCAGGCCACGAGGAGACGTTCGAAGCCTGGGCCCACGGCATCCTGGAGACGGCCGCGACCTTCCCCGGGCACCTGGGGTACGGGCTGTTCCGTCCGGCGGCGGACGGCGGACCGTGGTTCCTGGTCCACCGTTTCCGCGACCACGACGCCTTCCAGCGCTGGCAGGACTCCGCCGAGCGGGCCCAGTGGTTCTCCAACTGCCTGGGCCACCACCACACCGAGATAGCCCGGCGGGAACTGCACGGCATGGAGACCTGGTTCGCCAAGCCGGGCACCACCCGGCCCGCGCCGCCGCGCTGGAAGATGGCGATCAGCTCGGGGCTGGCGATCTTCCCGATCTCGCTCGCCGGCAACGCGGTGCTCGGGCCGTACCTGGTGAACCTGCACTTCGTGCTGCGGACGGCCGCCTTCGCCGTCGTCTTCAGCACGCTGATGACCTACCTGGCGATGCCGGCCGTCAGCAGGCTGCTGCGGCCCTGGCTGACCAAGGGCGGCCAGGGCTGAGCGTCAGGCCTTCGCGCGGTCAGTCCAGCCGGGTGACTTCCAGCTCGCCTTCCGCGTACTGCCTCCTTATGACCTTCTTGTCGAACTTGCCGACGCTGGTCTTCGGCACGGCCGCGACGGTCGTCCAGCGCTCGGGCAGCTGCCACTTGGCGATGGACTGTCCGAGGAAGATGCGCAGTTCCGCGTAGTCCACGGTCGCGCCCTCCTTCAGGACCACGGTGGCCAGCGGGCGCTCGCCCCACTTGTCGTCCGGGACGGCGACGACCGCCGCCTCGGCGACCTCGGGGTGCGCCATCAGCGCGTTCTCCAGCTCCACGCTGGAGATCCACTCGCCACCGGACTTGATGACGTCCTTGGCGCGGTCGGTCAGCGTGAGGAACCCGTCGGGGCTGATCACGCCGACGTCACCGGTCTTGAGCCAGCCGTCCGCGCTGAACTTGTCCTCGGGGCGCAGCGGTTCGCCGGCGGCTCCGCCGTAGTACGAGCCCGCGATCCAGGTGCCGCGTACCTCGAGCTCGCCCGCGGACTCCCCGTCCCAGGGCAGGATGTCGCCGGCGGGGCCGACCAGGCGCGGTTCGACGCCCGCCGGGAAGCGGCCCTGGGTGATCCGGTACGGCCACTCCTCCTCGGCGCTCAGGCCGGCCGGCGGGTGCGCCATGGTGCCCAGCGGAGAGGTCTCGGTCATGCCCCAGGCGTGGCAGAGGCGCACGCCGAGCTTGTCGTAGGCCTCCATCAGGGAGGGCGGACAGGCCGCGCCGCCGATGGTGACCTGCTTCATCGAGGTCAGGTCGCGCGGGTTGGCGGTGACCTCGGCGAGCAGCCCCTGCCAGATGGTGGGGACGGCCGCGGCGTGGGTGGGCTTCTCCCGCTCGATCATCTCGGCGAGCGGGGCGGGCTGGAGGAAGCGGTCCGGCATCAGCAGGTTGATGCCGGTCATGAAGACCGCGTGCGGCAGGCCCCAGGCGTTGACGTGGAACTGCGGGACCACGACGAGACTGGTGTCCTTGTCGGTCAGGCCCATCGACTCGGCCATGTTGACCTGCATGGAGTGCAGGTAGATGGAGCGGTGGGAGTAGACGACGCCCTTGGGGTCGCCGGTGGTGCCGGACGTGTAGCACATGGCGGCGGCCTGGCGCTCGTCGAGCTCCGGCCAGTCGTACGAGGTCGCGCGGTCCGCGATCAGCTCCTCGTAGTCGTGGACGCGCAGGCCGCGCTCCTGCGCGAGGGCTTCGAGGCCGGAGCGGTCGCCGGTGCCGGAGACGACCACGTGGTCGACGGTCGGCAGGTGCGGCAGCAGGGGGACCAGCAGCGGCAGCAGGGTCCCGTTGACCAGCACGACCCGGTCGACCGCGTGGTTGACGATGAAGACCAGCTGCTCGGGAGGCAGGCGCAGGTTGAGGGTGTGGAGTACGGCGCCCATGGACGGGATCGCGAAGTAGGCCTCGACGTGCTCCGCGTTGTTCCACATCAGGGTCGCCACCCGGTCGTCCTGCTGGACGCCCAGTTCATCGCGCAGGGCGTTGGCGAGGCGGGTGGCGCGGGTACCGATCTCGGCAAAGCTGCGGCGGTGCGGCTCGGCCTCCCCGGTCCAGGTCGTGACCTGGGATTTACCGTGGATCGTCATCCCGTGCTGGAGTATGCGGGTGACGAGGAGCGGTACGTCCTGCATGGTGCTCAGCAAAGCGTCCTCCCGGTGAGCGCTGCGGCGCTGCGGCGGCTACGGATGCAGCCGATTCTGCGCACGTACCGGTCGGCATGTCACTACCCGGAAGTACAAACACGGCAACTCATCGCGGACGTTTCACGTGAAACGCCGATGTTTCACGTGAAACATGGGCCCGTTCAGCGGATCGGGGTGAGCTCCGGGTCCTCGCGGAGCTTGACCAGCGCGCGCGAGACGGCGCTCTTGACCGTGCCGATCGAGACCCCGAGCAGCTCGGCGGTCTGGGCCTCGCTCAGGTCCTCGTAGTAGCGCAAGACGACCATCGCGCGCTGCCGGTCGGGAAGCCGGGTCACCGCCCGCCACATCGCGTCGCGCAGTGCCTGCGCCTCGGCGGGGTCGGTAGCGGGTGTCTCCTCGGGCTCCGGCAGCTCGTCGCAGGCGAACTCGTCGACCTTGCGCTTGCGCCACTGCGAGGTGCGGGTGTTGACCAGGGCCCGGCGGACGTAGCCGTCGAGGGCACGGTGGTCCTCGATGCGGTCCCAGGCGACGTACGTCTTGGCGAGGGCCGTCTGGAGCAGGTCCTCGGCATCGCACGGGTTGGCGGTGAGCGAGCGTGCGGTGCGCATCAGGACCGAGCCGCGGGTCCGGACGTACGCCGAGAACGACGGGTACGGCGTCGGGTTCGAGGCGAGCGTGCACACAGGCGTGGTCATGGCTCCACGCTAGAAGCGCGGGCCGCGCCTGGGATCGGCCGCAGGTGCCGAAGCGGGGTCCATCTCAGGTTGTAGGGGTGGGGCTCGCCCCACCTCCTGAAGGTGGAGGAGGCGGGGCGGGCCTCGGGCGGTGCGGCGGCGGGGCCGCAGACCGCTCAGCGGCCCCGGCTCAGCCGTCGGCGCCGAGGATCAATCCGGACGTCGGCACCCCGGTCCCGGCCGTGACCAGGGCCCGGGCAGCTCCGGCCACCTGATTCACGGAGGTGCCGCGCAGCTGGCGGACGGCCTCGGCGATGCCGTTCATACCGTGCAGGTACGCCTCCCCGAGCTGGCCGCCGTGGGTGTTGAGGGGGAGGGCATCGGCGGCGACGAAGTCGGCGGCCTCACCGGGCTTGCAGAAGCCGAACTCCTCCAGCTGCATCAGGACGAACGGGGTGAAGTGGTCGTAGAGGATGCCGACGTCGATGTCCGAGGGCCTCAGTCCGCTGGTCCGCCACAGCTGACGGGCGACCACGTCCATCTCCGCCAGGCCGGTCAGGTCGTCGCGGTAGAAGGAGGTCATGCCCTCCTGGCGGCGACCGGCGCCCTGTGCGGCCGCGGTGATCACGGCGGGCGGTTGGCGCAGGTCCCGGGCTCGCTCGGTGCTGGTGACGATCAGCGCCTGGCCACCGTCCGTCTCCTGGCAGCAGTCCAGCAGCCGCAGCGGTTCGACGATCCAGCGCGAGGCGGCGTGATCGGCGAGGGTGATCGGCTTCCCGTGGAAGTAGGCGGCGGGATTGTTGGCGGCGTGCCGCCGGTCGGTGACCGCAACGTGGCCGAAGGCCTCGGGGGTCAGGTTGTAGGCGTGCAGGTAGCGCTGGGCGGTCATGGCCACCCAGGAGGCCGGGGTGAGCAGTCCCCAGGGCAGCGACCAGCCGAGCGCCGCACCCTCCGCCGAGGGCTCGCGCTGCTGCACGCCGGAGCCGAAGCGGCGGCCGGAGCGTTCGTTGAAGGCGCGGTAGCAGACCACGACGTCCGCGACCCCGGTGGCGACGGCGAGGGCGGCCTGCTGGACGGTGGCACAGGCCGCGCCACCGCCGTAGTGGATCCGGGAGAAGAAGGAGAGGTCCCCGATCCCGGCCGCCTGGGCCACGGTGATCTCGGGGCTGGTGTCCATGGTGAAGGTGACCATGCCGTCGACGTCGGCGGGGGTCAGCCCGGCGTCGTCGAGCGCCGCGTGCACGGCTTCGACGGCGAGCCGCAGCTCGCTGCGTCCGGAGTCCTTGGAGAACTCGGTCGCGCCGATGCCGGCGATGGCGGCGCGCCCACCGAGCGCGTCGCGGTGCAGGACGCTCATGCCGCCACCTCCGCCGTGACGGTGGCCGTGACCGTGCCGGTGACGTGGTGGCCGAGGGAGTTGGCGCCGATGACCCGGATCTCCACCCGATCCCCGTCGACGGCGGCCACGGTGCCGGTCAGGACCATCGTGTCGCCGGGATAGTTGGGGGCGCCGAGCCGGATGGCCACCTTGCGCAGCACCGTGCCCGGCCCGAGGCGGTCGGTGATGTACCGGCCGACCAGGCCGTTGGTGGTCAGGATGTTCATGAAAATGTCCGGGGAGCCCTTCTCGCGCGCGAGCGAGGCGTCGTGGTGGACGTCCTGGTAGTCGCGGGAGGCGATCGCGCCCGCGACGATCAGCGTGCGCGTCACCGGTATCTCCAGCGGCGCCAGTGTGTCGCCGACGTTCATGCGTCCTCCCCCTGGGGTGCGGCGTGGTCGGACAGGAGCGCCCCCAGCTCGGCCAGCAGCTCGCTGCCGCAGCCGAGGTAGGCGTCGAGCTGGCGCCCCCAGAGGAAGTGCCGGTGGACGGGATGGTCCAGGTCGGCGCCCATGCCGCCGTGCAGGTGCTGGCCCGCGTGCACGACGCGCTTGCCGGCCTCGGAGGCCCACCAGGCCGCGGTCAGGGCGTGCTCCCGGGCGGGAAGTCCCTCATCGATCCGCCAGGCCGCCTCGTACGCGGTGACCCGGATCGCCTCCGTGTCCATGTACGCGTCGGCCGCGCGCAGCATGACCCCCTGGTTGGTGGAGAGCGGCCGGCCGAACTGCTCCCGGGTGGAGGTGTACGCGACCGCGCGGGCCAGGGATCCCGCGCACACGCCCGCCTGAAGACCGGCGAAGGCGGTGCGGGCGGTGGCCAGGACCTCTCCGTAGGCTCGGCCGTCCCCGAGCCGTTCGGCCTCGGCTCCGGCCAGGATGAGGCGCCCCGCGGACCAGGGGGCGGTGGTCTCGACCTCGGGCGTCCCGACGCCGGGAGCGTCCGTCCGTACCAGCCACAGGACCCGGTCGGCGTCCGGGAGCAGCACGTGCGTGGCATCGCGCAGCCAGGGCACGACGGGGGCCGTCCCGGTCAGCCGGCCGTCCGGCGAGGCGGTGATGCGGCCGCGGGCAGGGAAGGCACCGGTGGCGACCGCCTCCCCCGAGCCCAGGGCCGGCAGCAGCCGGGCGCGCTGCTCGGCGCTGCCGTGCGCGGCGATGGGCAGGATCCCGTACGCGCAGGTGGCGGCATAGGGGACCTGCGCGGTGGTGCGGCCCTGCTCCTCCAGCAGCAGCACCAGCCCGAGCAGGCCGATCTCCTCGACGGCCGCGGTCAGACCGGCGGCGGTGAGGGCCTTCCACAGCTCGCCGTCGCTGCCGGTGCCAGCCGCGGCGAGCCGTTCGTGGGTGGCGAGATCGCGGAAGATCCGGGCGGCGAGATCGGCCGCGGCGGCCTGCTCCTCGGTGGGGTGGAAGTCCATCAGTCCTGGCTCCCTCGGAAGACCGGCAGTTCCAGGTCCTCGTCGACCCGCAGGAACTCCAGCCGCACGGGCATCCCGATGCGGACCTCGTCGTACGGGACGCCGGTGATGTTGGTGACCATCCGGACGCCCTCGGCGAGTTCGACGAGCGCGACCGCGTAGGGCGGGTCGAAGGCGGGGAACGGCGGGTGGTGCATCACGACGTAGCTGAACACCGTGCCGGCGCCGCGGGCCTCGACGGTGTCCCAGTCCAGGCTCGCGCAGGCGTTGCAGCCGGGCAGCCAGGGGAACCGCAGGGTCGCGCAGGCGGTACAGCGCTGGATCAGCAGCTTGTGCTCCGCAACCCCGTCCCAGAACCCCTGGTTGTCGCGGTTGACCACCGGGCGGGGGCGCCGAGCCGCGGGCTTCTCCTGGCGGGGGGCGGTCGGCGCGTACTTGAGGATCCGGAAGCGGTGGGTCCCGGCTAGCTCGCCGCCCGCGCGGACGTCCATGCGGGTGGTCACGAAGTGGCCGGTGCCCAGCTTGGTCGTCTTGCGCGGGGACACGGACTCGATGACCGCGTCGTAGGTGACCGGGTCGCCGGGGCGCAACGGCCGCAGGTACTCCTGCTCGCAGTCGGTGGCCACGACGGAGGTGCAGCCCGCGCCGTCGAGCAGCGCGAGGAGCTCGTCGTAGGCGGAGGAACGGTCGCCGTGGCCGGAGAGCCCGCCCATCGTCCAGGCCTGGAGCATGGTGGGCGGGGCGACGGCATCCGGACCGCGGTAGGCGGGGTGGGCATCGCCCATCGCCTCACACCAGTGGCGGATCATCGGCTGGTTGACGGGGTCCTTGCCCCGGCCAGCCGTGGCGGCGGGGCGCCCTTCGAAGGCCTGGAGCCGGGCGTGGAACCGCGCGGCCTCCTCGGCGTCCGCACCCGCACCCGGTCCCGCGCCCGGTCCCGCTCCCTGGTCCGCCGTGGCGGTCATCGCTTCCTTCCCTTCATGCCGAGCCGCATCATGGCGACGATCTCCCGCTGGACCTCGCTGACCCCGCCGCCGAAGGTGTTGATCTGCGCGGCCCGGTTCATCCGCTCCAGCTCGCCGCCGGCGTAGGCGGCGGGCCCCCGTACGAGCGCCTCCTCGCCCACCACCTCCTGGCACATCCGGTACACCTCGACGGTGGACTCGGTGCCGAGGAACTTCACGCCGCTGGCGTCACCGGGGGCGAGGGTGCCGGCGCCCACGTCCTGGACGAGGCGCCAGTTGAGGAGGCGTACGGCGGCCAGCCGGGCGTGAGCCTCGGCGAGCCGGGACTGCACCCAGGGCCGGTCGGCGGGGCGTTCACCGGTGACCGGATCGGGGGTGCGGGCGTGGCGCAGAGCGCTCGCGTAGAAGTCCTCGGCCTGCATGCCGATGGCGGCGAGGGCCACGCGCTCGTGGTTGAGCTGGTTGGTGATCAGCCCCCAGCCGCCGTGCTCGGGGCCGACGAGGTTGCCGGCGGGGACGCGGAGCCCGTCGTAGTACGTCGAAGTGGTCGTGAGGCCGCCGACGGTGTCGATCGGGGTCCACGCGAAGCCGGGGGCATCGGTGGGCACCAGGATGATCGAGATGCCCTTGTGCTTGGGGGCTTCGGGATCCGTGCGGCAGGCGAGCCAGATCCAGTCGGCGTTCTGGGCGTTGGACGTGAAGATCTTCTGCCCGTCGACGACCCAGTCCGCCCCGTCCCGCACGGCTCGGGTGCGCAGCGAGGCCAGGTCGGTGCCGGCCTCGGGCTCCGAGTAGCCGATGGCGAAGACGATCTCGCCGCCGAGGATCCTGGGGAGGAAGTAGTCCTTCTGCTCCCGGGTCCCGTACTTCATCAGGGTCGGACCGACGGTGTTCAGGGTGACCATGGAGACGGGGGCACCCGCTCGGTACGCCTCGTCGAAGAAGACGAACTGCTCGTCCGCGCCGCGCCCTTGGCCGCCGTACTCGGCGGGCCAGCCGAGACCGAGCAGTCCGTCGGCGCCGATGCGGCGCAGCAGCGCGCGCTGCGTGACGGGATCCCCGGAGGGACCGTCCGGCAGCAGATCGTGGAAGTAATCCCGCAGTTCGGTGCGGAGCCGCAACTGGCCTTCGGTCGGGGCGAGGTGCACGGCGCTGGCCTCCCGGCATCACATCATCGAGGAACCTGACTGTCCGTCAGATTTACCGCGGATGTCAAGGTCGCGAGAGCCCGGAAAGGGCCGGGCCCCGCTCGGTACGCGCGGGCGCGAACGCGCGAGGGCGCCCGCCCCACCGGACCTCAGCCGGTCCGGTGGCACGGGCGCCCTCAAAGACTCAGAGGACTGGGGGAGCGCCTACCACCAGGGGTGGAAGTTGGCCGCGAGGTTGCCCTGCTGGATCGCCGTGAAGGCCGAGCCGTTGACCTGCGCGTTGGCGTTCTGGTTGGACGCGCCGGAGCCCGTGGCCACCTGCTGCGAGGTGGACGAATTGCCGCTGTTGTTGCCGCCGACACCGCTGCCGACGATGCCGGCGACGCTCGCATTCGATCCGTCGTTCGCGAAGGAGCCGTTGTCGGCCGAGGCCACACCGCCGAGAAGGCAGGCGGCGAGGGGGAGGGCGGCGACGGCGGCGATGACGCGGGCGGTACGGATGGTTGCCATGTGTGGATCCTCCAGAAAAGCGAAGTGGGACTTGCTCCAAAGCAGTTGGCCGACCGCCTCGGTCGTTGCGTGGTGACGACGTCGCGAGACCAGAGTTGCCCGCCGAATCCCCGGCGAACCAGCCCGGAGCCCCCTATTCCCCCGCAAGTATGAGCAACATCGGATAAACCCCATTCGCATCCCAACGCCGCAGGTCAGCGCGCCGGAGGCCGCCGAAACCACCGCAGGGACTGGGCTGAAACGTTCCTTCAAACTCATGTGCGCCGGACATGCCGAAAAGGGCCGCTCCGTCCGGGAACCCCACCGTCTCCCGGGCCTGCGGCCCTGCAATGCCGGGCTTCACGCCCCCTGCCCGCCCCCGGCACCCGCCGGGGCCATCCCACCGTGCCCCGCTCCGGGGCACCTCACCGGCGCGATCCACGGCCGCGACCTGCCGACCGGGCTCCAGCGCCTGCTGCTGATGCCGTTACCGCTCTGAACTGCCTCCCGCGCGTACCGACGCGCGCGGCGCACGATGCCGTACGGGCGCTACGCGGCCAGGTCGACCTCGTCACGGCCGGCTCCGGAGCCGGTCCCGGCCATGGAGACGGCGGCGGACGCGGCAGCGGTGGTCGAGCGGCGGACGGACGGGGCCTTGCCGTGCGCCTCGGCACGGATCCGCTGCTTGATGGTCGGCGGGAGCGAACCGCCCCGCATCATCGCCCGCCAGCTCCGCCGCCCCATCGGCCGGGCCGGCCGGCGTACGGCAGCCGTCGTGCGGCGGGAAGGAACGGGGGCGCCGGCGGCGGCGGTGGCCGGCGCGGACTTGGACTGGGCGCCGAACCCGAGGGCGGCGAGGAGCGCGACGACGACGGCGACGACTGCGGTCCAGAGCGAGGTGACGGTGATGCGGTGAGCCATGACGAAGTCCTTCGTTTCGCGATGTTCCGACGGGCGGATCTGCATACATTCGTCATGATGTGACCGCAACCGCAGCGCCCCCACGACGCGCGCCGATCTTCCGACAAACACCACTCGGAAGGCCCAGCGCCTACCGTGACGGCATGGACGCTTCCCCTCTTCGGATCGTGCCCTGGGCAGAAGACGACTTCTGGCTTCTGGTGCGCAAGAACGAGCCCGTCATGACCGAACACCTCGGCGGCCCGGAGACCGAGGCCAAGCTCGAAGAACGCCATCGGCGGTATCTGGCGCTGAGCGCCCGCGAGCCGGAGGCCGGACGGGTGTTCCGGATCGTCGCCGGGGGCGAGAGCGTGGGGACGATCGCCTTCTGGGAGCGCGTGTGGAAGGACGAGGAGGTGTACGAGACCGGCTGGGGCATCCTCCCCGAGTTCCAGGGCCGCGGCCTCGCCGCGCAGGCGGCCCACGCACTCATCGCCCACGCGGCCTCGCACGGTACGCGCCGACACCTCCACGCCTTCCCGTCCGTGGACCACGGGGCGTCCAACGCCGTCTGCCGCAAGGCAGGCTTCGTACTGCGCGGCGAGAGCGAGTTCGAGTACCCGCCAGGGCAGTGGCACACGAGCAACGACTGGCGGGCGGTACTGAGGTAGCCCGTAGGACCCGCACACCGCCACGACCCGCACACCGGCACCGAACAGAGAGGGCGGGTCCCCCATATCGGGGAACCCGCCCTCTGACCTGCTACTTCTCTGACTGGCGGTGGGTGTGGGATTTGAACCCACGGTGACATCGCTGCCACGACGGTTTTCAAGACCGTTCCCTTAGGCCGCTCGGGCAACCCACCTGGCCGGTACAGAGTACCGGCAGGCGGGGGGCGGTCGGGTCAGGAATTCTGGGCCTTGTCGTAGGCGGCCTTCGCCTCGTTGCCGAAGTACGGGCCGAACATCCGGTTGGGCAGGAAGGTGTAGCCGAAGCTGTTCACCGACACCTGGGTGCCCAAGCCCGTGGCCTCGTTGAAGTCCTGGAACCAGGGGCCGCCACTCGAGCCGCCCGTCATGTTGCAGCCCAGGCCGTGGTCCTTGGTCAGCAGGAAGTCCTTGCCGGTGTTCCCGCTGCAGTAGACCAGCTTGGTGCCGTCGTACGGCGCGGCCGCCGGGAACCCGAACGAGTACATCTTCTTGTTGTAGCCGCCGTTGAACAGGATCCCCTGGGCGCCGACGGCCTGGCTGAGCTTCTGGCCGTTCAGCGGGGCGACGACGGCGAGGCCGACGTCCATGTTCATGTCCTCGCTGGCGGCCCACTGGTCGGTGGCGAAGGTCTTGGTGGCCGACCACTGGCCGTAGGGCGCGTTCCCGTTCTCGTACCCGGGAACGAAGATCCAGTTGGTGTGCCAGGTGCCCTGGTACTTCACGCAGTGGCCGGCGGTGATGACCGTGCTGCCGTTGGCGCTGGTGATCGAGTCCCCGGAGCAGGACGCGGTGCGGTCACCGAAGGTGAAGAAGACCCGGCCCGAGGTCTTCACCACCGCTCCGCCGCCCGTCCACGCGCCGCCCGCCTGAGGGAACGACGCCGGAGAGGCCGCTGCGGCGGAGGCCGCCGTCGGGGCGATCGCCGTGGGCGCGGCGGTGGCCGCGGCCGGCGCCCGTCCGGTTCCCGGCGCTGCCGTCACGTCCAGCGGGGCGGCGCCGCGCATCCGCTCGGCGGTCCAGAAACCCTGGGTGTGCTGCTGTTGGAACGAGGCCGGGGAATCGGCGGCCGCCGAGGGAGCGGCCGCCGTCAGCGCCCCCGCGATCAGGGCGCCCGCCGCCATGAGGACCGATGCTGCCGTGCGATGACGATTCACGCAGGACTCCTTCTGCCGTGCCCGGTCCCGTCGGAGCGGGCAGGGTGGGGGTGAAGAGCGGTCGGTGCGGATCGGCGGCAGGTTCGCACGCGTGGCGCGAGAAGTCAGGAGACGGTCGGAACGTTCGGTCGGTTCCGGCCAGGAATTGGCCAACTCCCGCTTCCTGCAGTGCACTCAGGTCACATCGTCAGCAGCACGCCCGCGTACGAGACCCCCGCCACCACGAGCCAGGCGCCGAGCCCCAGTACCGCGGCCCGCCCGCCGGTCCGGGCCAGCTTGGGGAGGTCCACCGCACTGCCCAGCCCGAACAGGGCCGCCGCCAGCAGCAGCTCCTGCGCGGTGTGCGCCCAGTCCAGCGCCGCCTCGGGCAGCACTCCGGTGGCGCGCAGCGCGGCGGCGGCCAGGAACCCGGCCACGAACAGCGGGACAGGTGCCGGGCGGCGTCCCGAGGGCGTCCGCGCGCCTTGGCGCCGCGCCCGTACGGAGAAGGCCACTGCCGCCACCAGCGGAGCCAGCAGGGCCACCCGCATCAGCTTGACCAGAACGGCCTCGCCGAGCGCGCCCGGACCGGCGGTCTGGGCGGTGGCCACCACCTGGCCGACATCGTGAACGCTCGCGCCGACCCAGCGGCCGAAGGCCGGGTCCGAGAGACCCAACGGGTCCTGGAGGAGCGGAAGGACGGCGATCGCCAGGGTTCCGCAGAGGGTCACCAGCGCCACCGACGCGGCCACGTCCTCCTCGTCGCTGCCCGACACCTGGCTCACGGCTCCGATGGCCGAGGCTCCGCAGATCGAGTACCCCGTGGCGATCAGCAGGGGCTGGTCTCCCGGCAGCCCGAGCCGCCGGCCCAGCCAGAGCGTGCCGAAGAAGGTGGCGGCTACCACAGCGGCCACCATCGCCACCGTGGCCCAGCCGAGCCGCAGCACTTGATCCAGGCCGAGGCCGAGGCCGAGCAGGACGATGCCGATCCGCATCAGTCGCCGCCCGGCCAGGGAGAGCCCCGGGCGGGCCACCCCTCGTACGAGGTCCCGTACGCCCGGGAGATGGGCCGCCGCGATGCCGAGCACGACGGACGCGGTCAGCGTGGGGACGGCGGGCACCAGCCGGTGCACGCACCAGGCCACCAGCACTCCGGCGACCGCCATTCCCAACCCCGGCCAGGACGAGGATGTTTCACGTGAAACACGTCCGGGGCTTTCGGTCTCCGCTCCGCGCACCGGGCGGTTGAGCAGGGCCATCAGTCGGTGGGGAGCGCGTAGACGCGGCGGACACTGCTGCCCAGGCGGATGACGTCGGCTCCGTAGACGTGCAGGGATATCGCCGTGGTACGACAGGAGTTGTAGACCTTGTGGATATCGCCGGGCGGCGCGAAGCCGCAGACCTCGCCGGGGCCGTTGACCACGTGCTCGGTCGCCACCAGCCGGGCGCAGGCGTCTCCCGCCGCGGGGGCCAGGCGGTAGCGGATCTCGCTCTCCTCGCCCTCGTGCACCCCGGCCACGCACCAGGAGACGTGGTCGTGGATGGCGGTCTCCTGCCCGGGCAGCCACACCAGCGCCACCACCGAGAAGCTGCCGTCCGGCTCGGCATGCAGGACGTGCTGCCGGTACCGGTCGGGGTCCCCCACGCGCTGCCCGGGCGTGAGCAGGTCGGGCATGCCCAGATGGGGTGCCACGCGCTCGCCGACGAGGTAGGCGGTCAGGTCCGGGGCCAGCCCCCGGTCCACGACCGCACGGATCTCACTGACGAGGGCGGCCATCCTCGCGGTCGTACGGGCCGGTGTAGTGGTGGTCATGAAAGCAGCGTCGGACAGCCGATCCATCACGTCCAACGACAGTTCCGACCTGAAATCCCAAGTCCCGCTTATGGGTTCGGGGGCGGTGCAGCCGGGTGGTCAGCAGCCCACGCGGTTCGCGGCCACCTGTTTGAGCGCGTCCAGGACCACGGCGGTCGCCGGGATGCGCAGGTGGTCGCGGTAGACGTAGGCGGCGATGTGGCGGCGTGCCGCGGGCTGGAGGAGGCGCCCGCAGACCTTGTTCAGGGAGAGGGAAGGAAGCACGAGCGCGGGCATCATCGCCACCCCGAGCCCTTGTCCGACCATGCTCTGCACGACCAGGTTGTCATCGGTGGCGAACCGGATGTCGGGCACGAAGCCCAGCTCGGCGCACTCGTGCAGCAGGTTCGCCCGGCAGCGGGGACAGCCGGCGATCCACCGCTCCTCCGCGAGGTCGGCCAGGTGCACGGCCCGTCGGCGGGCCAGCGGATGCCCGGTGGGGAGCAGCACCGTCAGCTGGTCCTCCAGGAGCCTGACCTCGGCGACCTCCTCGGGTATCTCCTCGTGCAGTCCCGGATAGGTGAAGGCCAGGGTGATGTCGCACTCCCCGCGCTCCAGCCGGCGCAGCGACTCCGGGGGCTCCCCCTCCAACAGCTCGACCTGGATGCCCGGATGTTCCTTGGCCAGGTCGCTCAGGGCCTCGGGGACCAGGGTGACGTTGGCGCTCGGGAAACCGCAGAGCCGGACCCGCCCGGTGCGCAGGCGCGCGTACGCCTTGAGCTGCGCCTCGGCGGCGGAAAGGCTGCCGAGGATGGACTCGGCGTGCCGGGCCATGGACTCGCCGGCCTCGGTGAGCTGCATCTTGCGCCCGACCCGGGTGAAGAGCGGGGTGCCGACGGCGCGTTCGAGCGCCTTCATCTGCTGGGTGATCGCGGGCTGGGTGTACCCCAGGGCACGGGCGGCCGCCGAGTACGACCCGGAGGCGACCACTTCGTGGAAGGTGCGTATGTGCCGCGAATCGAACACAAGGGAAGCATAAGCGGACGTTGGGAGGGGCCGTAGGCGGATTCGCGCCCACGGCCCCTCCATCGAGCCGGCCGGTGATCAGGTCCGTCAGGTTCCGGGCCGGCCGTCAGGCCCGGGCCGGTCCTCGGCCGTCGCTACTTGTCGCCGACCCGCGAGCCGAGGGTGATGTCGACGGTGTTCGGCTTGCCGTCACGCAGGTACGTCAGCTTCACCACGTCGCCCGGCTTGTGCGTCCAGATCTCGCTGATGAGGGTCGGGCCGCTGTCGATCGGCTTGTCGCCGAACTGGGTGATGACGTCGCCGGGCTTGAGGCCCGCCTTGCCGGCCGGACCGTTCGGGTCGACCAGCTCGTTGGCGGCGGCCCCCTGCTCGGAGATCTTGGCGCCGTCGGCCTTGGACTGGAGGTCCACGGAGACCGAGATGATCGGGTAGACCGGCTTGCCGGTCTTGATCAGGGACTCGGCGACGTTCTTCGCCTGGTTGATCGGGATCGCGAAGCCGAGGCCGATGGAGCCGGCCTGACCGCCGCCGAAGCCGCCGTTGCCGGCCGACTGGATGGCGGAGTTGATGCCGATGACCGCTCCGCGCCCGTCGAGCAGCGGGCCGCCCGAGTTGCCGGGGTTGATCGAGGCGTCCGTCTGGAGGGCGCTCATGTAGGAGTTCTTGGCGCCGGAACCGTCCCCGGAGGCCACCGGGCGGTTCTTGGCGCTGACGATGCCGGTGGTGACCGTGTTGGACAGGCCGAAGGGGGCGCCGATCGCGATGGTCGAGTCGCCGACCGCGACCTTGTCGGAGTCGCCGAGCGGCAGCGGCTTGAGGCCGGACGGCGGGTTCTTCAACTTGAGCACGGCCACGTCGTAGCCCTGGGCCCGGCCGATGACCTCCGCCTCGTACTTCTTGCCGTCGGAGAAGGTCGCGGAGAGCTTGCCGCCGTTCGCGGCGGAAGCCACCACGTGGTTGTTGGTGAGGATGTGGCCCTGCTGGTCGTAGACGAAGCCGGTGCCGGTGCCGCCCTCGCCGTCGCCGGCCGAGGCCTCGATGGTGACGACGCTGGGCAGCGCGCCCGCGGCCAGGCCGGCGATCGAGCCGGCCTCCCGCTTGACGTCCTTGGGCGTGTTGCTCGCGGCGACAGTGGTCGAGCCGACGCCCTTCTCGCTGCGCTCGGCGGCCCAGAAGCCGATGCCTCCGCCGACACCGCCGGCGAGAAGAGCCGCCACGAGCACGGCGGCGACCAGGCCGCCCCTGCCCTTCGACTTGGCCGGCGGCATGCCGTCGGCGGTCGGGGGCACGCCCCACGGGCCGCCGTCGTGGCCGCCGCCCGAGCCGTACGCGGGGACCGCGGGCGGCGGGGGCGGCCAGCCCTCGGCGCCGTACGCCGCCGGGGCCGGGGCCTGCGGCGCGGGTGCCTGGGCGTAGCCCGGGGCCTGAGCCGGTGCCGGGCCGGCCGGGGTCGGCGGGATCTGCTGGGTGGGCTCCGTACCGGGCGCAGGCGTCTCGGGGGCAGGAGCGGCCACCGGGGGTGTGGACGGGGCCGCGGGGGGCGTCGGGGCCGCGGTGCCCTCGTTCTCGGTGCTCACAGCGCTCTTCTCCTCGTCACACACGGCTTCAGAAAAACTGGCGATTCGGCTCAGCCGAACGTTCGACGTGCCGCACAAGTTCCTGGGAAAAGCCTTCCCCATGACCCGTCAGAGCACTGTAAGCCGGACCTGTGCGTCTTCCCCATTCTTTATATCCGGCATTCCGGGCGCATCCGCGCGGTGGAGCCCGACATGCGGGGCCGTACCGGTGGCACCATGACCCGGTGACCCACGCACAGCCGCCCATCCAGGTCGTCGCCCACCGCGGCGCCTCGGAGGATGCCCCCGAGCACACCCTGGCCGCCTACCGCAGGGCCATCGAGTACGGCGCCGACGCCCTCGAATGCGATGTCCGGCTCACCGCCGACGGCCATCTGGTCCTCGTCCACGACCGCCGGGTCAACCGCACCTCCAACGGCCGCGGCGCCGTCTCCGCCCTTGAGCTGGCCGATCTCGCCGCCCTCGACTTCGGTTCGTGGAAGGACCGCGAGGAGTCCCCCGACTGGGACGCCGACCCCGAGCGCACCTCCGTGCTCACGCTGGAGCGCCTGCTGGAGCTGGTCTCGGACGCCGGCCGGCCGGTACAGCTCGCCATCGAGACGAAGCACCCGACCCGCTGGGCCGGACAGGTGGAGGAGCGCCTCCTCTTCCTCCTCAAGCGCTTCGGACTGGACGCACCGCCCGCCGAGGGCCCGCACCCGGTCCGCGTCATGAGCTTTTCCGCGCGCTCCCTGCACCGGGTGCGGGCGTCCGCGCCCACGATCCCGACCGTGTACCTGATGCAGTTCATCTCGCCCCGGATGCGCGACGGGCGGCTGCCGGCCGGAGTACGGATCGCGGGTCCGGGCATGCGGATCGTGCGCAACCACCCCGGGTTCATCCGCAAGCTCCAGAACGCGGGCCACTCCGTTCACGTATGGACCGTGAACGAAGCCGAAGACGTTCAGCTCTGCGCTGATCTGGGTGTGGAAGCAATCATCACGAACAGGCCGCGACAAGTTCTGTCACAGCTAGGGCGCTGACATCCCGTTTTGCCCACCCGTACCGCGCGTCACGCGCGTGACAGGGTGTGCACCGGCGCATCCGCTCCGCAACCGCCCGCCCTGAATGCGTCAGGGGGCTCCGCTTGACCGGTTTCCGGTCCAGGCCATTGGGGCATCCAGACCATGCGTGGGGCTAAGGAGGTTCCGGGGGTGGCGTTGGTGGTGGCACAGGAAGTGCCCACTTCTTCGTGCGTGGACGTATGCCATGGTCCCGCGGGCGTGGGTGAGGCGAGGCGCCGCATGCGTGAGCAACTGCGCATGAGCGGGCTGTCCGAATCGGTCGTGGACGATGCCGTACTGATCCTTTCCGAACTGCTCAGCAACGCCTGCCGGCACGGCAGACCGCTGGGCGCCGGGGAGGTCGGGGACGGGGAGATACGCGCCGCGTGGCGCATCGACAAGGCGGGGCGGCTGACGGTCGAGGTCACGGACGGGGGCGGCCCCACCCGCCCGGTTCCCGCCACGCCCTCGGTCACCGCGCGCGGCGGCAGGGGGCTGAACATCATCAGCGCCCTCGCCCAGGACTGGGGTGTCCGGGACGGAGCGGCAGGCGAGGTCACCGTATGGGTGACCGTCGCGTGCGGGGCCCGGCACGAGGATTTCGCTACGCGCGTTGCGCCCCCGGCGATCGACTTCGACACGGCCTTCGACGATCTGCGTCCGTGACCGGATCACGCTCGGATCCCTGACCCGGATCCCGGCCCCGATCCGCTGTCACGACGCCCATGAGCAGGACCCGCACCACCGGCCATCCGAACGAGCGGCCGCCGGGAGCGCACGCCGACCGTGCTCCCGGCCGCACCCTCCCGGCAGCGGCGGTACGAACGGCTAGGCTCGCGCCCAGACACCACGCCGTACCGCCGCAACCGGGAGACACCCACGATGGCCAAGAAGCGCCCCGCAGCGAAGACTGCAAAGCCGCAGCTCAAGAACGGGGAGATCCCGGTGGTGGGCGCACGCGAGCCCTGCCCCTGCGGATCCGGGCGCCGTTACAAGGCCTGCCACGGCGCAGCCGCCGCGCACGCCGTCACCGAGCACGTGGCGCGCCCCTTCGAGGGCCTGCCCGGCGAGTGCGACTGGGTGGCGCTGCGCGAACTGGTGCCCGCCGCGACCATCCCCCTCACGCTCAAGGGCGGGCTGCCCGAGGGCGTCCCGTCCGTCACGCTGGTGACCGTACTGCCCATGGCCTGGCCGGCGCTGCGCCGCGAGGACGGGTCCGTCCTGCTCGGCCTCCAGAACGACTCGACCACCGGGGATCTCGCCCGGGACATGGCCGACACCCTGGAGCGCGCGCTCGTCGCGGAGCCGGGCACCCCGGTGGCGGCACGCCGCGTTCCCGCCGAAGGCCCCCGACTTCAGGATCTCCTGGACACGGACGGCGTTTTCGAGCCGGTTGTGCACACCGGGTTCGAATTCTGGATTCCGGATGCGGAGAGCGCCCAGAGCGCCTCCCCGGAGATCGCCGCCTCCCTCGAGCGCGCCAACGCCGCCGCCATCCCGACGGTCAAGCTGGCCGGCGTGGACGCTGCCTACTGGTGCGAGACCCCGGACAAGAACCACCTGCGCTGGGTCATGCCGCACCCCGAGGAGAAGCTGCTCGACGCCCTCGCGCGGCTGCACGCCGCCGGTACCTCCTCGCTCGGCGAAGGCACCCGGCTCGTCGGTTCCTTCCGGGCGCACGGGCTCGTCGTCCCCGTCTGGGACCTGCCGACCGGAGTGAGCGCCGACGACGTGGAGAAGCCCGCGGCGGAGTTCGCGGAGCGCCTGGCCACGGCCCTGGCCTCGGATGCCCCGCTGACCGCGGACGAGCGCCGGGCGCGCGGCGGACTCACCAACCGCCAGGTCACGCTGAGCTGACCGCCGAGCACCCGCAGGACCGGTGACTGGGGTCACAACTCCCGCTAATCGCCTGCAAATCGGTGTCTGAATATCAGAGATCGAATTTGCGAACAGGCGATCTCTTGTTACCGTTCTTGTAGCCCGGTCGCTGGTGCATCCCCCGTCGCCAGCGACCGGGCGCTTCCTTTTCCGCCGTCGTTCAACCGTCGGCCGGTGTCGGTGAGTTGCTCCCGGACCGCAGCAGCACCTGCCCTTCATCATCCGGAACTGCAAACTCCGCAACTGCCGAGTAGGCGTCCGGCGCCCCCGCCGAGTCCTCGCGCGGCGTCTCGCACAGCCCCGGCTCGTCGCCGGCCCCGACCGCACAGCGGATCTGTACCGTGCGCCCCGCCGGTCCCATGACCGTCAGGACTGCGTCCAGCGCGCGCCCGCTCGTGTTGCGGTAGTAGCTGCGTCCCCACGTACGGCCCTCGCCCGCGAGGACGCAGGTCTGCGCCTCCAGGCCCTGCGGGGAGGAGAGTTCGGGCCCGCACCTCGAATCCGTTCGGGGCTGCTCGGACGGACCCGGCTGCGGCTCTCGGGCCGGCGGCCGCCCCGGCTGACCCGTGCGCGGCGGCCCGGCCGGCTGCCCCGGCCGGGCGGCGGACGCCTGCGTACGGGATCCGGCCGCCGGATCGGCCAGTCCGAGCGAGGAGAGCAACCCGCCGCCTTTTCCGTCGTCCTGACCGGTCGAATCCGGTCCGGCGATCGCCCCGGCCAGCGGGAGCGACAAGATGATCAGCACACCGGCGCTGATACCGATCAAGCGGAGATTCATTCGCCGAAGATAGCGAGGCCGGAATGGGGCGCGGAGATCCCCGCGCCCAATTCCCTTGGAAACTCGTCGCGCTGGCACCCGTACGAGTGATCGGCGGGCTCCCGGAAGCCGGTTCAGTACGCGAGCCGGCTTCCGCCGCCCGAGGCCCCGGTGCTCGCCTCGACCAGCGCGTGTACGAGCGCCTCGACCTCCGGCAGCCACGGGTCGCCGTCGTCCGCCGGTGCACGCTCCCACCGCACCTGCCCGCCGCCCGACGCGGGGGAGGGCGGGAGCAACAGGTAGCCGCCCTCGCCGTGGAAGCGCAGGGCGGAGGGCACGTGGTCCTTGGCGTACAGGAGTTCCCCGAGCCGCTCCAGCGAGTAGGGCGCCACCAGCAGCGCCCAGCGGGTGGGCGAGGCCACGATCGGGCCGAGCCGCATGCCCTGCGCGTCCAGCCGTACGACGGCCCGCGCGGCCGCGTTGGCCGGCAGGCTCACGGCGCACGGGGCGGGGCCGCCCGTGGCGAGCAGCACGGGAGCGGTGGGCCGGTTGGTCCACCACCAGGCCACCATCCGGGGGTCGGTCGTGGCCGCCAGCAGCCCGGGGTCGAAGGGGTGGGCACCGGGCACGGCGCAGTCGGGGTCCGGGCAGGCGCACCGGCTGCTGTCGGCGCCGGAGCGGCCGACGCCGGGAAGCACCGGCCACTGCCGGGTGGTGGCGCAGACGAGCGCCGCGTCAAGGAGGGGGAGCGCCGGGTCACCGCTCTGCCGGGGGGCGGGGCGCAGGGTTTTCAAGCGATCGCGGAGCCGCTGGAGACGCCTTCCGAGGATCTCGCGCATGAGCGCTCGTTCCTTTCCGTTGAACGCCGAGGGCCACATCACACCATGTAACCGGTGTTTCACCACACGCACACGTTTCGCGTCACTGTCCGCCTTGAAGCAGGTTCACACGGTTCGTGCAGTTTTCTTACGGGTCCGTGAAACGTCCGGCGGGGGCGGAACGCGACCCGCGCCAGTGCCGAGGCCGTACCGAGACCGGCTGCCGCCGCTAAGGACGACGGGCCGCGCCGGGCGGTTCCCGGCGACCGCCGGGCTGCGCCAACTCTCCCCGAGCACCACCGATTAGGTACCCGGAGCCGCTCCGCCGCCCGACCAGTCGATCGCAAAAAACGTCCGCTTCCGGCTTTTTCCAGCCAAGTTCTAGCCTTGGCTGGACAGTGAGTTGCCGTCTCACGGACACCAGGATTCCCACCTGGCCAATGCTGGACATCAGTCCTCGCGTGCGTGTAGATGTGGTTCATTGATGGCGGCGCAGCACGATCTGGGGGTTTGCGATGCTATATGGCGAATCGCACCAGGTGGAAAGGCGGACGCCATGAGCGCCCCGCATCTGCCGAAAGTGGCTGGAATCGATTCAGCAGTTACCGCGGTCCCGCACACTGCGGCGCCCACGCCCGCCCGAACCACCCCCGCCCCCGCAGCGGCAGCGGTCCCCGGACCGAGCACCGTGATCCAGGACCGGCTGGCGGGGATGGTCTCCGACCTCACCACCCTCCACGAGCTCACCGAATGCCTCGCCCGCGCCCGCGACCTCGACTCCTCCCTCCACGAGTTCCTGCGCGCCGGCGCCGTCCTCGTCGGCGCCCGCCGCGGCCTGGTCGTCCTGGAGCCCTCCGACGGGCTCGGTCCGACGACCACGATCGGCCTCGGACTCGGCCGCGCGGACCTCGGGCACATCGAGACCGTCCCGCGCACCGCGACCTCGTACGGGCGGATCCTCGATGGACTCCCCGATGCCCGGGGCGGCTCCGACGTACTCCCGGAACCCGACGCCGCCCCCGGCTCGGGCGGGTACGGCACCCCCGTCGACCCCCGCCACCGCGAGGTCGCCGCCCGGCTCGGCTACGCCGCGAGCTACGCGCTGCCGCTGACCGCCGAGGCCACCGGCCGGCTGGGAGCCGCCGTCTGGCTCTACGACGAACAGGCCGAGCCGAGCGAACGCCAGCGCGACCTCGCCGGGCTCTACGTCCGCCACGCCGCCGAGCACCTGGCCCGGATGCTGGAGGTGGAACGCTCCCGCAGCCGCCTGGCCACGGTCGCCGAGGAGCTGCTGCCCAGCCGGCTCCCCCGGATCCCCGGTGTCCGGCTCGCCGCCCGCCACCACACCGGACCGCGCGGCGGGGGCGACTGGTACGACGCGCTGCCGCTGCCCGAGGGCGCGCTCGGACTCGCCGTCGGCTCCGTCACGGGGGCCGGGCCCAGCGCCGTCGCCGCGATGGGACGGCTGCGGGCCTCACTGCGCGCGTACGCCGTCATGGAGGGGGAGGACCCCGTCGCGGTCCTGTCCGACCTGGAACTGCTGCTGCGCCTGACCGAGCCCGCGCGCTGCGCGACGGCGCTCTTCGCGTACTGCGAGCCCCCCGGGTCCGCGCGCGCGGGCGGCCAGGGGCGGAAGATCCTCCTGGCCGGGGCGGGGCACGCCCCGCCGCTGCTCATCGGCGAGCACCGCACGGAGTACGTGGAGACCACGCTCTCCGCGCCGCTCGGGATGCTGTCGTGCTGGGAGGCTCCGAGCGTGGAGATCGAACCCGCGCCAGGAGAAACGGTGCTGCTGTACACCGACGGGCTCCTGCGGCGGACCGGCGACCCCATGGACCGGGCCTTCGCGCGGCTGCACGCAGCGGCCGCGGGGGTGCCCCGGGGCATCCGGGACGATCCGGCTGCCATCTGCGACCACATCTTGCGGGCCGTGCTGCCGGCGGACGATCCGGCGGTCGCGACCCTTGGAGCGGCCCCCGCCACGACGGCCTCCGCCGCTTCCGCCACCCCCGCCGCTTTCGCCACCGCCGCCCCGTGCGCCGCGGAGGACGAAGTGGAGGACATCGTCCTGCTCGCTGCCCGTTTTGACTGATTCGTCACACCCGCCGCCGGGCGTCTTCCCCTCGCACATACGATGGATACGGTCCTACCCGGTCCTGTAGTAGCTGTCGTAGGTGTCGTAGCTGAGGAGAAGACGTGGCTGACGAGCTCACCCCGGAGACCCCGGAAGAAGAGCAGCCCCAGAAGAAGCACAAGCAGCGCAAGAACGGGCTGTACCCGGGCGTCAGCGACGAACTCGCGGAGAGCATGCGCACCGGCTGGGCCGACACCGAGCTGCACGGCCTGGAGCCGATCGCCCAGGCCGAGCACACCGCCGCCCGCCGCGCCGCGCTGTCCGCGCGCTTCCCCGGCGACCGCCTGGTCGTGCCCGCGGGCCGCCTCAAGACCCGCTCGAACGACACGGAGTACCCCTTCCGCGCCTCGACCGAGTACGCGTACCTGACCGGCGACCAGACCGAGAACGGCGTGCTGGTGCTGGAGCCCTCGGGCGAGAGCGGCCACACCGCGACCGTCTACCTGCTGCCCCGCTCCGATCGCGAGAACGGCGAGTTCTGGCTGTCCGGCCAGGGCGAGCTGTGGGTCGGGCGCCGCCACTCCCTCACCGAGGCCGAGCAGCTGCTGGGCATCCCGGCCAAGGACGTGCGCAAGCTGGCCGAAGAGCTGGCCGAGGCCGAGGGCCCGGTCCGGGTCGTCCGCGGCCACGACTCCGTCATCGAGACGGCCCTGACCGACAAGGTCACCAAGGAGCGCGACGAGGAGCTGCGCGTCTACCTCTCCGAGGCCCGCGCCGTGAAGGACGCGTTCGAGATCGGCGAGCTGCAGAAGGCCGTCGACTCCACCGTCCGCGGCTTCGAGGACGTCGTGAAGGTCCTGGACAAGGCCGAGGCCACGTCCGAGCGCTACATCGAGGGCACGTTCTTCCTGCGCGCCCGCGTCGAGGGCAACGACGTCGGCTACGGCTCTATCTGCGCCGCCGGTCCGCACGCCTGCACCCTGCACTGGGTCCGCAACGACGGCGACGTCCGCTCCGGTGACCTGCTGCTGCTCGACGCCGGTGTGGAGACCCACTCCCTCTACACCGCCGACGTCACGCGCACGCTGCCGATCAACGGTGCGTACACCGACATCCAGCGCAAGATCTACGACGCGGTGTACGAGTCCCAGGAAGCCGGCATCGCCGCCGTCAAGCCGGGTGCCAAGTTCCGCGACTTCCACGACGCCTCGCAGCACGTGCTCGCGGAGAAGCTCGTCGAGTGGGGTCTGCTGGAGGGTCCGGTCGAGCGGGTCCTGGAGCTCGGCCTCCAGCGCCGCTGGACCCTGCACGGCACCGGCCACATGCTCGGCATGGACGTCCACGACTGCGCCGCCGCGCGCACCGAGGCGTACGTCGACGGCACGCTGGAGCCGGGCATGTGCCTCACCGTCGAGCCCGGCCTGTACTTCCAGGCCGACGACCTGACCGTGCCCGAGGAGTACCGGGGCATCGGCGTCCGGATCGAGGACGACATCCTGGTCACCGAGGACGGCAACCGCAACCTGTCGGCCGGACTGCCCCGCGCCTCGGCCGACGTCGAAGCCTGGATGGCGCGCCTCAAGGGCTGACGCCGGAGGGCCTCCTACGGGCCCTGAGTCCGGTGCCGATGGGCGGGATCTCGTACGCGAGTCCCGTCCATCGGCGTATCCGGAGTCCTTCCGCCGCTACGACACCTTCAGCAGCGCTCCCTCACGCCATTTCAGGATCTTGTCGAAGCTGACCACCGCGCCCCGGCCCGGCCGGTTGCGGAGTCTGACGTGGTCGGCGAGCTCCGCGATAAGCCACAGTCCCCGGCCGTGCTCGCTCTCCGAGGGTTCGGAGGGGCCGGCCGGCGGGGGTCTGCGCCCCGCGACCGTCGCCGCCGGGAATCCCGGGCCCGAATCGGTCACCTCGATGCGGCAGCGGTCCCCGTCCAGGTACGCCGTCACGCGGTACTCCGCGCACGCCTGCGGTACGGGCTCCGCGCCGGCACCGGCCTCTGCCGCCGGACCGCCGTGTTCCACCGCGTTCGCGCAGGCCTCGCTCAGTGCCACCGACAGATCGAAGGAGATGTCCGGGTCCACCCCCGCGGTCTCCATCGTCCCCAGCAGCAACCGCCTGGCGAGCGGCACGCTCGCGGCTTCGCGCCTCAAGTGGAGAGACCACCAGATGCTCATACGGTTACGTATTGCCTTCAGTGGCGGGGCGTAAGCCCCCCGCGGACGTCACAGCCCTCATTCGGCCGATGCGGCACTCCGAAGCAGCGGTGTATGCGGCGGCCTGCGGACCCGCGGCCGGAGCGGACACCCGAGGTGAAGCCCGCCGTACAGGGGCACTCACGACCTTCCGGACCTGCCGTATGGACGGTGTGAGGGCAGTGCGATGATGGCCCGGCCATGACTGCCCCCCACGCGACGCCCGCCGGAGCCGGACTCCGGCTGTTCCGGGCCGCGGTGTTCACCGCGGTCTGCGTCGTGCTGTCCGCGGCCGGGCACGCGCTGGCGTCCTGCGCCACGGTGCCGTGGTGGGCCCTGGCCATCGCCTTCCTCGCCGTGTTCGCGGTCGCCGCCCCGCTCGCGGGCCGTCGGCGCTCACTTCCCGGCATCGCCGCAGGTCTCGCCTTCGGACAGCTCGGGCTGCACGCGGTGTTCGGCCTCGGCCAGCACGGCGCCGCCGCGGCCCAGGCGCCCACCGGCGCGGACACCTCGCTCGCGGCGCTCGCCGCCCGGCTGGTCTGCGGGGGCAACTCCGTCCCACTGAGCCCGGCCGACGCCCGACACATCCTGGAGACCGCCGGTCTGGATCCGGCGGCCCTGGCCGCTTCGCAAGGCGCGGCATCCGTCCATGCCGGGCACGCGCACCTCGCGCAGGCCTCCGCGGCCCCCGCCACCGGCCTGTTCAGCCCCGGAATGCTCGTCGGCCACCTGCTGGCCGCGCTCGCCGCGGGTTGGCTGCTGGGGCGCGGCGACGCCGCCCTGCTCCGGCTCGTGGAGCTGTCCCGCACTTACACCGAAGCCGATCCGGTACGTCCGCTGCGCGCCGCGCTGGCCTTCGTACGGGCCTTCGGCGCCGGACTCGCGGGCGCGCCCGGCGGTGCACCGCAGGCGGCCCGAACCGCCGCCGAACCCGCCGCGCACACCGGCCGGGACGCACTCCAGCACGCGGTGACCAGGCGCGGGCCGCCCCGTACGGCGCTCGCCCTCGCAGCCTGACGCGGCATCCACTCCCCGGAGCATCCGGCGGGAGCAGCGGTGCCGCGAACTCCGCGCGCACCCGTGCCCGGAGCCACCGTTCCCTGCCCAGTGGAGTGTTCCGCCATGAAGACCTCTCGCGTCTCCTTCGCCGCCGCCCTTGCCGCCGGCACCGTCCTCGTCCTGTCCGGCACCGCGTTCGCGCACGTCAGCGTGCAGCCCGGGGACGCCGTCAAGGGCGGCTACGCGACCATCAACTTCAAGGTCCCGAACGAGCGCGACAACGCCTCGACCACGCAGCTGGAAGTCAACTTCCCCGTGGACCAGCCGCTGACCTCCGTCATGCCGCAGGACATTCCCGGCTGGACCGTGACGATCGAGAAGAGCAAGCTCGACAAGCCGCTCACCGTCCACGGCAAGCAGGTCAACGAGGCCGTCACCAAGGTGACCTGGAGCGGGGGCAAGATCGAGCCCGGCAAGTTCCAGCAGTTCCCGGTGTCCGTCGGCAAGCTGCCCGACAACGCCGACCAGATGGTCTTCAAGGCGATCCAGACGTACGACAACAACGAGGTCGTCCGCTGGATCGAGGAGACGAAGGCGGGCGCGGCGGAGCCGCAGAACCCGGCTCCCGTCCTGAAGCTGACCGCAGCCAAGGCCGGCGCCGACGACCACCACGACGACGACAAGAGCGCCGCGGCGGCGAAGGACGAGAAGGGCCACGACGAGGCCGCCGAGAGCACCTCCGACACGACCGCGCGCGCCCTCGGCGTCGCGGGCATCGTCATCGGCCTCGGCGGTGTGGCCTTCGGTGTCGCCTCGCGCCGCCGCGCCTCCTGACCCCGAGCGGTCGCAGGCCGTAATCCCTTGTCCTGAGCGTGCGCGGCCGGCCCTTCTTCACGGCCGGCCCGCCCGCACCCACATCCCCGATCCCAGGGACACCTCTTCATGCGCACCACTCGTGTGACGGTCGCCGCGCTCCTGGCGGCGGCCGCGCTCACCCTCACCGCCTGCGGCGGTGAGACCGCCAAGCCGAACACGGTCACCCAGATCGCCGGCGGACAGACCAAGGCCGGCAAGGCCACGGTCCTCGACCGCCCCTTCGACAAGCCGGAGCTGGTCCTGACGGACACCACCGGCAAGCAGTGGAACCTGCGCGAGCAGACCAAGGGCAAGCCGACGCTCATCTACTTCGGCTACACCCACTGCCCCGACGTGTGCCCCCTGACGGTGAGCAACATCGCCGTCGCCAAGAAGGCACTCCCGAAGGCCGACCAGGACAACCTCCAGGTCGTGTTCGTCACCACCGACCCTGAACGGGACACCCCCGAATCCCTCGGCGCGTGGCTCAAGTCCCAGGACCCGTCCTTCACCGGACTGACCGGCGACTTCGCCACCATCCAGGCGGCCGCGCGCAAGCTCGGCATCGGTATCGAGGCACCGAAGAAGGAGGCCGACGGAACCGTCGTCTCCATGCACGGCGCCCAGGTCATCGCGTTCTCGCCCAAGACCGACGAGGGTTACCTCCTCTACGGCGAAGGCACCACCGTCGACGACTACACCAAGGACCTGCCGAAGATCGTCAAGGGAGAGAACCCGTGAACGCCCGCACCACCCGCACCCTGGCCGCCGCCCTCTCCCTGACGGCAGCGCTCGCCATATCCGGCTGCTCCTCGGACTCCGACGCCAAGGCCGGCGCGGACAAGCCGAAGATGACGGTCAGCGGCGCGTTCATGCCGGAGCCCGTGAACGACCAGATGGCCGGCGCGTTCATGGTCATCAAGAACGACTCCAAGACCGCCGACAAGCTCACGGCCGTCACCAGTCCGCTCTCCGACGATCTGCAGATCCACGAGACCAAGGACCAGAAGATGCAGCAGGTCGCGGCCATGGACGTGCCCGCGGGCGGTGAGCTCCGGCTGGAGCGCGGTGGCAGCCACGTCATGCTCATGGGTCTGAAGAGCCTGCCGAAGGTCGGCGACAAGGTCGCCTTCGAGCTGCGCTTCGAGAAGGCCGACCCGGTCAAGGTCGAGCTGGACGTCAAGGAGCGTACGTACAACGGCCAGAACACCAGCGCCCACTGACGGACCGAGGTACTGACACGCCATGACGGCCATCGCCCCCTCCCCGGCCCGCGCCCGGGCCGCGGCACTCCTGCCGCGGCTCGCGCTGGTCCTCGCAGCGCTGCTGGCGGCCCTGTTCACCGCGGCCGGCCCGGCCGCGGCGCATGCCGCGCTCACCGCGAGCGACCCCCAGGACGGGGCGGTGGTCGCCACGGCCCCCGCCCAGGTCACCCTCTCCTTCTCGGAGCAGGTCGCCATGGGCGACGACTCCATCCGCGTCATGGACCCGCAGGGCAAGCGGGTGGACACCGGCGAGCTGCGCGACATGTGCAGCGGAAACACCATCCGCTACGGCACCGCGCTGCACTCCGGACTGCCGGACGGCACCTACACCGTCGCCTGGCAGGCCATCTCCGCGGACAGCCACCCCGTCTCCGGCGCCTTCACCTTCTCCATCGGCGCCCCGTCGGCGACCACCGTGGCCCTGCCCACCGCGCAGGTGGGTGGCGGACCGGTCGGCATCGCGTACGCCATCGCGCGCTACGCCGCCTACGCCGGTTTCACCGTTCTCGTCGGCGGCGCGGCCTTCATCCTGTTGTGCTGGCGGCGCGGCTCCGCGCAGCGCCCGCTGCAGAAACTCATCGTGCGCGCCTGGGTCACGCTCACCGCCGCCACGCTCGTGATGCTGGTGCTCCGCACTCCGTACACGGGGTCGGGGAAGTTCGCCGACGCCCTGGACCTCGACGGCCTGAAGGCCGTGCTGGAAACCAAGACGGGTGCCTCCCTCGTCTCCCGGCTGCTGCTGCTCGGCGCCGCCGCGCTGTTCATCGCCGTGCTGTTCGGCGCCTACGCCCGCAGGACCGAGGAGGCCGGCGAGCGGGCCAAGCGCAAGGGCAAGGAGAAGGGCCGCGGGGCGAACAGGGAGCCGGGGGCGAACGCCGAGGCCGACGACCTGCTCTTCGGCCTCGGCATCGGCGGAACGGTCGTGGCGGGTGGCATCGCCGCCACCTGGGCGCTCTCCGAGCACGCCTCGACCGGCATCCAGCCGGGTATCGCGATGCCCGCCGACATCCTGCACCTGCTGGCCGTCGCCACCTGGCTCGGCGGGCTCACCGCTCTGCTCGTCGCCCTCCACAAGGTCCCGGGGATCGAGCGCGAGGCGGTCCGGCGGTTCTCCCGGGTCGCGTTCGTCAGCGTCCTGGTCCTCGCCGTCACCGGCGTCTACCAGTCCTGGCGCCAGATCGGCAGCTGGTCGGCCCTCACCGGCACCAGCTACGGGCAGCTCCTGCTGGTGAAGGTCGGGCTCGTCGCGGTCCTCGTCGGCATCGCCTACGTCTCCCGGTCGTGGACCGCGCGGCTCACCGATGCCCCTGCCGGAAAGCCGGCCAAGATCGCACGCCAGCGCGGCGATGTTTCACGTGAAACATCCCCGGCCTCGGTGACCGTCCCCGATGACCCCAAGCGGGCCGCCCAGCTCGCCCGGCAGCGCGCCGCCCGGGAGAGCGCCCGGGAGAAGCAGGCACGCGACGCCGATCCGGCCCGGGCGGGGCTGCGCCGCTCCGTCCTCGCCGAGGCCGGTGTCGCCATCACCCTGCTGGCCGTGACCACCGTACTGACCAGCACCGAGCCGGGCCGGACGGCCGAGCAGGCGAGCGGGCGGGACACGGCGGCAACTGCCGTCCCCAACCGCGCCATCAAGATCACGCTGCCGTTCGACACCGGCGGCCAGAACGGCAAGGGGTCGGTCCGGGTCGAGGTCGACCCTGGCCGGGTCGGGGCCAACTCGCTCCACGTGTGGGTCGACGATCCCCAGGGCCAGCCCCTCGACATCCCGGAGATCAAGGTCGCCTTCACCCTCCCCGCCAAGGACATCGGCCCTCTGCCGCTCCTCCCGGAGCGCGCGGCCCCCGGCCACTGGAGCGCTTCCGGTGTCCAGCTGCCGCTGGCAGGGGAATGGCGGATCGACGTGACCGTCCGTACCTCCGACATCGACCAGACGACCGTGCAGAAGAACGTGAAGATCGGCTGACCAGCGTGACCGAGAGCAACCCCGACATCGAGATCTCCCGGCGCCGGCTGCTGGGTACCGTCGGCGCCGCGGGCGCCGCCGGACTCGCGCTCGGCGCCACCGGTGGCGCCCTCGCGCACTCCGCGTTCGACGACTCCCCGGCCGGCGCCTCCGGGTCGGCCGGGAGCCTCGCCTCGCTCGGCGCCACCCAGGTGGCCTTCGACGGCGAGCACCAGGCCGGCATCACCACCCCGCTCCAGGCGAAGGGGCACGTCCTCGCCTTCGACCTGGCCCCCGGGGCGGGCCGCAAGGAGGCCGCCGCCCTGATGCGGCGCTGGTCCGACACCGCCCGCCTGCTGATGGCGGGCAAGCCCGCTTCGGGCGCGGACTCCGGTATCGCCCTCGACGCCGGGCCGTCCTCCCTCACCGTCACCTTCGGCTTCGGCCACTCCTTCTTCGAGCGCACGGGGCTCACCTCCCGACGTCCCACCGCCCTCGACCCGCTGCCCGATTTCTCCGCCGACCGGCTCGACGCCCAGCGCTCCAACGGCGACCTGTGGGTCCAGATCGGCGCCGATGACGGGCTCGTCGCCTTCCACGCCCTGCGCGCCCTCCAGAAGGAGGCCGGGGAGGCCGCCCGGGTCCGCTGGCAGATGAACGGCTTCAACCGGTCCCCCGGCGCCACCGCCGCCCCGATGACCGCCCGCAACCTCATGGGCCAGATCGACGGCACCGGCAACCCGAAGCCCGCGCAGCCCGACTTCGACAAGCGGATCTTCGTCCCCGCCGCCGGTCCCGGCCCGGCCGAGCACGCCTGGATGGGCGGGGGTTCCTACGCCGTCGTACGGCGCATCCGGATGCTCCTCGACGACTGGGACAAACAGTCCCTGGCCCAGCAGGAGCAGGTCATAGGCCGTACGAAGGCCACCGGGGCGCCCCTGACCGGCGGCACCGAGACCACGAAGATGGCCCTCGACAAGATCGGCCCCGACGGCAAGCCGGTCATTGCGTCGAACGCCCACGCCCGGATCTCCGCCCCCGAGCAGAACGGCGGGGCCGCCATGCTCCGCCGCCCGTTCTCCTTCCACGACGGGATCGCCGCCGACGGGACTCCGGACGCGGGGCTCCTCTTCATCTGCTGGCAGGCCGACCCGCTGCGCGGTTTCGTCCCGGTCCAGCGCAAGCTGGACCGCGGTGACGCCCTGTCGGAATTCATCCGGCACGAGTCCAGCGGGCTGTACGCGGTCCCGCCCGGTCCCCGCGACGGGGAGTACGTCGGGCAGCGGCTGCTCGAAGGATGAACAGCGACCCGGCGGTCGGGGGCGCGGCATTAGGCTGATCACATGTCGGCCACCCGCTTCACCTATCTCGGTCCCGAGGGCACCTTCACCGAAGCCGCCCTCCGCACACTGCCGGAAGCCGCGACCCGGGAGCTCGTCCCGATGGTGTCGGTCCCGGCCGCCCTGGACGCCGTGCGCAACGGGGAGGCCGCGGCGGCCCTGGTGCCGATCGAGAACTCGGTGGAGGGCGGGGTCACCTCGACCCTCGATGAGCTGGCCTCCGGCGAGCCCCTGATGATCTACCGCGAGGTGCTGCTGCCCATCGCGTTCGCGCTGCTCGTTCGGCCCGGGACCAAGCTGTCGGACGTCAAGACCGTCACCGGGCACCCGGTCGCCCAGCCCCAGGTGCGCAACTGGCTGCGGGCGCACCTGCCCGACGCGGTATGGGAGTCGGCGGCCTCCAACGCCGACGGAGCCCGGCTGGTCCAGGAGGGCCGCTTCGACGCCGCCTTCGCGGGCGAGTTCGCGGCCGTCACGTACGGGCTCGTCCCGCTGGTCACCGAGATCCACGACGCCGAGAACGCCGAGACCCGGTTCGTGCTCGTCGGCCGGCCCGCCCGGCCGGCCGCGCCGACCGGCGCCGACAAGACCTCCGTCGTGCTGTGGCTCGGAGACGACCACCCCGGTGCGCTGCTGGAGCTCCTCCAGGAATTCGCCGTCCGCGGGGTCAACCTGATGCTGATCCAGTCCCGGCCGACGGGCGAGGGCATCGGCAACTACTGCTTCGCCGTCGACGCCGAGGGCCACGTCTCCGACCGCCGGGTCAGTGAGGCGCTCATGGGTCTCAAGCGGACCTGCCCCCAGGTCCGCTTCCTCGGCTCCTACCCGCGCGCCGGCGTCGCTCAGGGTGACGTGCGCGCTCCGCGGCCCGGTACCTCCGACGGTGACTTCATGGCCGCTTCCGACTGGCTGACGCGCTGCCTCGACGGCCGGGCGTAGCTCTTCCTCCACTGTCCACAGAGTTATCCACAGGCAGGGATGGAGACCTGTGGACTAGTCGACATCGCGGCGCGACAAGGTCGACAAATCGGTCGGGGGACCCAGGTTTCGCGCTGGGGAGCGGAAGGTGAACGGCGTCACCCCCGCATCGCCGATCAACTCTTTGGGGCGAGCCATTCCCACCCGAATGAGTGTGTGAGGGTGGTTTGAACCCTGAATGGTCCCGGCGGTCCGCAGGTGGGGATTGATCTCATTCCGTGTCCACAGATGCGGCACACAGCCTGTGGAAAAGTCCCTCCGGCAGGCAATTCCTGTGGACAAGGACGGTCCTCCCGCCCTGCTCAGAGGGTGCCCGGATACCGCGCTAGTGCCCCTTTTCGGGGAATGAGCCACGTTTATTGACCACCCGGGAACGAGCACTTCCGGCCAGCGCGTTCACCCTTTTCCATTCTCCACAATTGGGACATAGCGACACGCAGCGTAATATCGGTGTGAGCCCGCGAAGCCCCGCCCGGTAGCCTGGAGGGGTGATTGACCTCCGGCTGCTCCGTGAAGACCCTGACCGTGTCCGCGCCTCGCAGCGCGCCCGTGGAGAGGACGTCGACCTCGTCGACGCACTCCTCTCCGCCGACGAGCGCCGCAGGTCCTCCGGCATGCGCTTCGACGAACTGCGCAATGAGCAGAAGTCGCTCGGCAAGCTCATCCCGAAGGCGTCCCCGGAGGAGCGTGCCGAGCTGCTGAAGAAGGCCGAGCAGCTCAAGTCGGACGTCAAGGCCGCCGAAGCCGAGCAGAACGAGGCCGACGAGGCGGCCAAGCGGCTGCTGCTCCAGCTCGGCAACATCGTCCACGAGGACGTCCCGGTCGGCGGCGAGGAGGACTTCACCGTCCTGGAGACGCACGGCACGATCCGCGACTTCGGCGCCGAGGGCTTCGAGCCCAAGGACCACCTGGAGCTCGGCGAGTCGCTCGGCGCCATCGACGTCGAGCGCGGCGCCAAGGTGTCGGGCTCGCGCTTCTACTACCTGACCGGTGTCGGCGCCCTGCTGGAACTCGCCCTGGTCAACGCGGCGATCGCACAGGCCACCGAGGCCGGCTTCATCCCCATGCTGACCCCGGCGCTGGTCCGTCCGCGCGCCATGGAGGGCACCGGCTTCCTCGGCCAGGCCGCGGAGAACGTGTACCACCTGGAGAAGGACGACTACTACCTGGTCGGCACCTCCGAGGTCCCGCTCGCCGCGTACCACATGGACGAGATCATCGACGCCGAGAAGCTGCCGCTGCGGTACGCCGGCTTCTCGCCGTGCTTCCGCCGCGAGGCCGGCACGTACGGCAAGGACACCCGCGGCATCTTCCGCGTCCACCAGTTCGACAAGGTCGAGATGTTCTCGTACGTCGCGCCGGAGGACGCCGAGGCCGAGCACCAGCGCCTCCTGGAGTGGGAGAAGCAGTGGCTCACCAGCCTGGAGCTGCCCTTCCAGGTGATCGACGTCGCCACCGGGGACCTGGGCGCCTCCGCCTCGCGCAAGTTCGACTGCGAGGCGTGGATCCCGACGCAGGGCAAGTACCGCGAGCTGACCTCCGCCTCGAACTGCAACGGCTTCCAGGCCCGCCGCCTGTCGATCCGCTACCGCGACGGCAAGAAGACCGCGCCGCTCTCGACGCTGAACGGCACCCTGTGCGCCGTACCGCGCACGATCGTGGCCATCCTGGAGAACCACCAGCAGGCCGACGGCTCCGTGTACGTACCGGTGGCGCTCCGCCCGTACCTGGGCGGCCGTGAGGTCCTGGAGCCGATCGCCAAGTGAGCCCGGCCCCGTTCCCGTACAAGCTCGTCGCGACCGATCTCGACGGCACGCTGCTGCGTGGCGACGACACCGTCTCGGAACGCACCCGTGAAGCGCTCGCCGCGGTCACCGCGGCGGGCGCGGCGCACATCATCGTCACCGGCCGGGCCGTGCCCTGGACCCGGAGCGTGCTCGACGATCTCGGCTACAAGGGGATCGCGGTGTGCGGTCAGGGCGCGCAGGTCTACGACGCGGGCGCGCACCGGCTGCTGACCTCGGTGACGCTGGACCGGCAGCTGGCGGGTCTGGCGCTGTCGAAGCTGGAGGCCGAGATCGGTCCGCTGGCGCTCGCCGCCAGCCGGGACGGGGTGGACGGAGACGTCCTCTTTGGGCCCGGCTACCAGGTGCAGGGGGGCCTCCCGGCTCTCTACCTGGAGGACACGGCGGCGGTGTGGGCGGCTCCGCTGAACAAGCTCTACATCCAGCACCCGGAGCTCGGCGACGACGCGCTGGTCAAGGTGGCCCGGCAGACCGTGGGCTCCCTGGTCGACATCGTCATGGCCGGTCCGGGGATAGTGGAGATCCTGCCGCTGGGGCTGACCAAGGCCACCGGCCTGTCGCTGGCTGCCCGCCGGCTGGGCGTGAAGGCGGCGGACACGATCGCCTTCGGTGACATGCCCAACGACCTCCCGATGTTCGGCTGGGCCGCCCACGGGGTCGCGATGGCCAATGCCCACGCCGAGCTGAAAGCGGTGGCCGACGAGGTGACGACCTCCAACGAGGAGGACGGCATCGCGGTGGTGCTGGAACGCCTGCTGGGCGCCGCCTGAGGGTCCGCCCTGAAGACGGGGAAGGTCCGGAACAGCCCGCGCCGCGAGGCGCGCTCGAAGTGGCTGCTCCGGACCTTTTTGTTGCTCCCCGCGCGACTCACTCTGCCCGGCGCCCAGGTCCCGTACCAGTCAATTTCCGCGGCTCAGCCGTGACCGGCGTGGTGCTCTGTTTCACGTGAAACATGCCGGGGGTGCGGATGGCGGGTGAGCGGCCAGGCAAGCAGGCCGACCGCGAGCGAGATGGCGTGGCCGAGGTCGGTGAAGGTTCCTCCCGTGAGGAGGGGCAGCCCGAAGAAGGCGACGACGCCGGCGAGGTAGAGCCAGCGCAGGGGGTTCGGAAGCCGGTACGTGAGGACCCCGATCGAGGCCGCGAGACCGTAGCTGACGCCGACATCGACGACGTGCACCATGCTCTGCGGGGCCCGGTGGTCCTGAATGGCCATCAGGACCACCTTCTGGCTGATCAGGGTGGCCGTGATGTGGGCGGTCGCGACGATGGCGAGCCAGCGCAGGGTGCCGAGCCAGCGTTCCACGGGCGCGTGGAAGAGCTCGAAGAGGACGGCGTACAAGGCGAGCGAGGCCGGGTCCTCGATCCAGAAGGCACTGGAGAGCAGGGCCCGCACGGGGTGCCGGGTGAGCTCGTGGATATTGCTGCTGTGGCGGTGGAGCAGGACGTGGTCGAGGTGGTCGGGCGCGATCGCCACGATGATGCTCGTGACGGCGAGGAGCAGCAGCCATATGTGGGTACCCGGCGAGGAGCGTATCCAGGACCGTACGGGCCTGGACGACTCGGGCTCGGGGTGCTCGACCATGCCCTGATTTTGCCCCGTACGGCGGTGCCCCGCCCGGTCGGTGGGCCGGGCGGGGCACCGGGCGTGGAACCGGTACGGCGGGTCCTACTCCTCGCCCGCCAGGGTGAGGCGGCGCAGCTTCTGGCCGGCGTAGACGGTGGCTCCGACGGTCACCACGCTGAGCAGGACGACCGCGGTGGGCAGGGCGACGGTGGCGTCGACGTAGCCCTCCCCGGCGATCTTCTCGGCGATGGACAGGGCCCACTGCTGGACGCTGAGGGTCTTGGCGCCGGAGACCAGGCTGCCGAAGAGCGACTCCCAGATCAGGGCGTAGACGAGGCCGAAGACGACCGCGTGCCGGCTGACGGTGCCCAGCAGCAGGAACAGGGCGCTGTAGGCGATCGAGGCGACGAGGGCCGCGACGGTGTAGGCGACGGCGATCTGCTGGCCGTTGCCGTTGAGGATGAACCCGGCGATCAGGGTCGGGATCGCCGAGAAGGCCATCGTGACGCCGATCGCGACGATCAGCTTGGTCATGATGATCGTCGGGCGCTTCACCGGCTTGGAGAGCAGGTAGACGATCGAGCCGTCGTCGATCTCGGGGCCGATGGCGCCCGTGCCGGCGATGACGCCGATCAGCGGAACCATGGTGGCGAGGGCGAAGCCGCCGAGCAGATCGGCGGCGACCTTGTCGTCCAGGCCGGTGAAAGCGCGGACGGCGACCGACAGGACGATCAGCAGGACGGGCAGCCCGCAGAGGATCAGAGCGCGGCGGCGGCCGAGCAGCGCGCGGTAGGTGAGCCGGGCGACGGTGGGGTTGTACATGGGTGCCAGCTCCTTCAGGCCGCGACGAGGTAGGAGAAGACCGACTCGAGGGACTCGTCGGAAGGCGAGACCGTCAGCAGCCGGATGCCGTTTTCCCGGGCCACCTGGGGCAGGAGCTCGGTGAAGCGGCCGAAGTCGACGGCCTGGATGCGCAGGACGCCTTCCTTGAGGTCGACCTCGATGCCGGCGGTGGAGGGGTCGGCGATCAGGGCCGCGGCGAGGGCCCGGTCGTCGGAGGAGCGGACCACGTACCGGTGCGGGCGGTCCGTCATCAGGCGGCGGATCTTGCGGAAGTCGCCGGACGCGGCGTGCCGGCCGGCGACGACCACCTCGATGTGGGAGGCGAGCTGCTCGACCTCCTCCAGGATGTGCGAGGAGAAGAGCACGGTGCGGCCGTCGTCGCCCATGCGCCGCAGCAGGTCCATCAGCTGCATGCGCTGGCGCGGGTCCATGCCGTTGAAGGGCTCGTCCAGCAGCAGCACGGACGGGTCGTGGACGAGGGCCGAGGCCATCTTCACGCGCTGCCGCATGCCCTTGGAGTAGGTGGAGATCTTGCGGTCCTGGGCGTACTCCATCTCGACGGTGGCGAGCGCCCGCTGGGCGGCCGCGTCATCGAGGCCGTGGAGCTCGGCGTTGGCGACGACGAACTCCCGGCCGGTGAGGAAGTCGTACATGGCCTCGCGCTCGGGCACGACGCCGATCTGCTTGTAGACCTGCTCGTTCTGCCAGATCGGCGCGCCGTCGAGGGTGACGGTGCCCGTGGAGGGGGCGAGGAAGCCGCCCATCATGTTGATGAGGGTGGACTTCCCGGCGCCGTTGGGGCCCAGGAGTCCGGTGACCCCGGGGCCGATGTGCATGGTCACGTCGTTGACGGCGACGACGTTCCCGAACCAGCGGGAGGTGTGGTCGATGTCGATGGTGGTCACAGCCCGGCCTTCCGGTAGCGGGCCATCAGGGCGGCGTAGGAGCCGGCGATGAGGGCGAGGACGACGAGCAGGTAGACGAATCCGACACCGGCCGAGGGGCCGTCTCCGCCGGGGAAGGCGGAGGTGGCACCGAGGAAGGCCGTCTGCACGCCGTCGATCAGGGTGATCGGGGAGAACAGGCCCATCCACTCGATGGCACCGGCCGCACCGGTGCTGTACGCGATGCCCTGGACGGCGGTCACCGCACCGTAGGGGATCACGAGCAGGGCGATGATGGCGGCGACGCCGAAGCCGCGGCGCGGGGTGAGCGCGGCCATGATCAGGCCGAGGCCGGCGAACAGCACCGAGAGCAGCAGCACGGAGACCAGTCCCTGGGCGAACCCCTTGGTCTGGTCCGCGAAGTCGAATTTGGCCAGCAACGAGCCGATCCACATGATCAGCAACGGAGTGGCGGTGAGGATGAAGAGCGCCGAGGCCATCGCCGCGAACTTGGCGAGGACGTAGTCGATGCGCTCGATGGGCCGCGAGAAGTAGAGCGGCACCGTCTTGAAGCGCAGGTCCCGGGAGACCGACTGGGGCGCCTGCGAGGCGAGGTAGAGGCCGATGATCACCTGCGTGGTCAGGGCGTACGTCGTGTACTTGATCGGCAGGCTGGTGGAGCCGGGTACCGCGATGGCCACCGCGACGATGATCAGCGCCGGGACGCACATCACCGCGAAGAGGAGCATCGGCAGGACCTTGGACTTGGCCGAGCGGCCCAGTCCGTACGCCCCGCGCAGGGACTGCGAGAAGAGCGACTTGCGGGCGTAGGCGCGCCCGAGCCGGGCTCCGTCGTAGGAGCGGTAGCCGATGTTGTGGATCTGGGTCGAGGTGTCAGGCGCCATCGGAACCGGCTCCCTTCCGGACGAGCTGCTGCTGGTCGCTGTCGCGGAAGACCTCCGCGATGTGGTGGCGGCGCTGCTCCATGCGGACCAGGCCGAGGCCGAGGTCGGCGACGGTGTCGCGCACGATGTCGTAGGTGTCCTCGCCGGTGGCTTCCAGCAGGAGGATGTGCCCGGCTCCGGGCAGGCCCTGCTCCTCGCCCGCGCGCAGGGTCAGGCCCGCCTCGGCGAGCGCCTTGCGCAGGGCGGCGGTGCCGTCCGGGTGGTCGTCGGTGTCGGTGACCTCGACCGCGAGGGTCGTGGTGATCTGCGTGAAGTCGCTGGTGGAGCTGGAGCGCAGCAGCTTGCCGCCGTCGACGACCACGACGTGGTCGCAGGTCCGCTCCAGCTCGCCGAGGAGGTGGGAGGTGACCAGGACGGAGATGCCGAAGTCGGTGTAGACCCGGCGGATGAGGCCGAGCATCTCGTCGCGGCCGACGGGGTCGAGGCCGTTCGTGGGCTCGTCGAGCAGGACCAGCTGGGGGTCGTGGACGAGCGCCTGGGCCAGCTTGACGCGCTGCTTCATGCCCGTGGAGTAGCCGCCGATGGGGCGGTAGCGCTCCTCGTACAAGCCCACGTGGCGCAGGGTGTCGGCGGTCCGCTCGCGCGCGGCGGTCGGCGGGAGTCCGGACATGCGCGCCATGTGCACGACGAACTCGGTGGCCGAGACGTCGGGCGGCAGGCAGTCGTGCTCCGGCATGTATCCGACGCGTTCGCGGATGGCGCTGCCATGGGTGGCGACATCGAGTCCGAGCACGGCGGCGCGGCCCTCGGTGGCGGGGGACAGTCCAAGCAGGATCTTGATCAGCGTGGACTTGCCGGCTCCGTTGGCACCCACGAGGCCGGTCACTCCCGGCCCGATGTCCAGGGAGAGCCGGTCGATTGCGGTCACTCGGGGGTACCGCTTGCTCAGGCTTTCGGTCGCGATGACAGTCACGGCTTCGACGTTAGTGCCGCGGATCGCGCCGATCGTCAGACCAGGAGCTTCATCCGGTCTCCGTCTTCAGGACTACACACCCTGACGAAAGGCTGATGCGGACCGGTGGGAGAGCCCCGACGAAGCGGACCGTACGCGGTGGATCGGACAAGTTGTCCACAGGTCCGTGCACGACCCTTGACGTGATCTCCGGTCATTGTCACATTCATCAGTGTCAAGTTACGGGCGCGTAGCGCGTACGGCTCTACGGACGGACGGCTGTCATGACTGCGGACACCAGGCAAGGCACCGCGCAACTCTCCTCGGACCTGCGCGGGTTCAGGGAAGTGCAGCGCCTCTCGTACGAGTGCGCGGAGGCCGTCGCGGCGCAGCTGCGGCCGGGGGTGACCGAGCGCGAGGCGGCGCGGATGCAGCGCGAGTGGCTGCGCGAGCGCGGGGTGCGGGACTGGTTCCACCTGCCGTTCGCGTGGTTCGGGGACCGCACCGCCTTCGCGGATTTCAAGATCCCCCTCCAGTTCTTCCCGACGAACCGGAAGCTGGAGCCGGGCATGCCGTTCATCCTCGACATGGCACCCGTCCACAAGGGGTACGCGGCCGACATCGGGTACTCGGGCAGCCTCGGGCTGAACCCGGTGCAGGACCGGCTCATGTCCGATCTCCGGGTGCACCGCGAGCTGATCCTGGACCAGGTGCGCGAGCGCCGCCCGCTGCGCGAGATCTACGAGAACGTCGAGCGGCTGATGACCCGCCAGGGCTACGCCAACCGGCACCGCGCCTACCCCTTCGGCGTGATCGCCCACAAGGTGGACCGGGTCAGGGAGCGGCGCTGGTCCCCGACCGCCTTCGGGTTCGGGACGCAGTCCCTCAAGGGGCTGGCCTCCGACGCCCTGCACGGACACCGCGAGGGCTGGTCCCCGCTGTGGAGCCCGTACCGCTTCTCCGACCACCCGCCGCAGCCCGGGCTGTGGGCGGTGGAGCCGCACCTGGGGTTCCGGGGCACCGGTGCGAAGTTCGAGGAGATCCTGGTGGTCACCGACTCGCGGGACCCCGGGGAAAGCGCGTTCTGGCTGGACGACGATCTGCCGCACGTGCGGCGCTGGGCCGAGGAGAAGGCAGCATGAGCGGCATGAGCGGGACGTTCGGCGAACAGGACGGCATCACGCGGGCGGGCCTGGCGGGAGCGGGCCTCGCGGGGGCGCGCGAGCGCCGGGTGAGCACCGGCGGCATCGACCTGTGCGTCGTCGAGCTCGGCGAGGCGGAGCGGCCGACCGTGGTGCTCGTGCACGGCTATCCGGACAGCAAGGAGGTCTGGTCGGAGGTCGCGCAGCGGCTGGCGGCCCGCTTCCACGTGGTGCTCTACGACGTACGCGGCCACGGGCGCTCCACGGCTCCGGTGCCCCTGCGCGGCGGGTTCACCCTGGAGAAGCTGACGGACGACTTCCTGGCGGTGGCGGACGCGGTCAGTCCCGACCGCCCGGTGCACCTGGTCGGCCACGACTGGGGCTCCGTACAGGGCTGGGAGTTCGCGACCGTCGCCCGGACCGAGGGCCGCATCGCCTCCTTCACCTCGATCTCGGGGCCCTCCCTGGACCACTTCGGTCACTGGATCAAGAAGCGGATGTCCCGGCCCACCCCGCGCCGGGCCGCGCAGCTCCTCGGCCAAGGCGCCAAGTCCTGGTACGTGTACATGCTGCACACCCCCGTGCTGCCGGAGCTCGCCTGGCGCGGGCCGCTCGGCAAGCGGTGGCCGCGGATGCTGGAGCGTGTGGAGAAGGTCCCCTCCGGTTCCTACCCGACGGCCTCGCTGCCCTCGGACGCGGCGCACGGGGCCTGGCTCTACCGCGACAACGTACGGCCCCGGATGCGCCGGCCCCGTACCGACGCGTACGCCCACGTACCCGTCCAGCTGATCACCCCGACCGGGGACGCCTTCCTCTCCGAACGGCTCTACGACGACCTGGAGCTGTGGGCCCCCGACCTGCTGCGGCGCACCCTGCCCGCCAAGCACTGGGTGCCCCGGACCCGGCCCGACCAGCTGGCCGCGTGGATCACCGAGTTCGTCACGGCCCGGGAGGAGCCCGCCGCCCGGGCGCCGGAGCAGAAGGCTCCGGGCAAGTACGCCGACCGCTTCGGCGGCCAGCTCGTACTGGTCACCGGCGCCGCCAGCGGCATCGGCCGGGCCACCGCCTTCGCGTTCGCCGAGGCCGGGGCCCGGGTGGTGTGCGTGGACCGGGACGCCGAGGGCGCGGCCCGCACGGCCGACATGGCACGGCTCGTCGGGGCTCCCGAGGCGTGGGGCGAGTGCGTCGACGTCAGCGACGAGCAGGCGATGGAGGAGCTCGCGGCGAAGACCGCCGCCGAGTACGGCATCGTGGACGTGCTGGTCAACAACGCCGGGATCGGCCTGTCGGGACCCTTCCTGGAGACCAGTTCGCAGGATTGGAAGAAGGTCCTCGACGTCAACCTGTGGGGTGTCATCCACGGCTGCCGGATCTTCGGCAGGCAGATGGCGGAGCGCGGCCAGGGCGGGCACATCGTCAACACCGCCTCCGCCGCCGCCTACCTGCCGTCCAAAACGCTCCCCGCCTACAGCACGTCGAAGGCGGCGGTGCTGATGCTGAGCGAGTGCCTGCGCGCCGAGCTCGCCTCGCGGTCCATCGGGGTCTCGGCGATCTGCCCCGGCATCGTCAACACCAACATCACCGCCACCTCGCGCTTCGCCGGGGTGGACGCGGCGGAGGAGAAGCGCCGTCAGGAGCGTTCCTCGCGGCTGTACGGGCTGCGCAACTTCCCGCCGGAGAAGGTCGCCGAGGCGATCCTGCGGGCCGTGGTGCGCAACGAGGCCGTGGTGCCGGTGACCCCGGAGTCCAAGGGCGCGCTGTGGATGTCCCGGTTCGCGCCGCGCGCCCTGCGCCGGCTCGCCCAACTGGAGCCGCGGCTGTGAGCGGGACAGGGCCCGGCACGGCCATATCCCGCTCCTTCCGGCGGTCGTACCATCCCTCGCAGGAGGGCTCGCTGCGCAGGGCGGTCGAGCACCTTGCGGCTTCGCCTGCCGCCCGGGCCGCGGCGGCCGCGGTAGGCCGAGCCGCCATGTCGTAGGGAGCCGGGATTGTCAGAACAGGCGGTGGCCGAGTACCGGATCGAGGATCTCGCGCACCACAGCGGGGCGACGGTGCGCACGATCAGGGCGTACCAGGACCGTGGGCTGCTGCCGAAGCCGGAACGGCGCGGCCGCTCCAACGTCTACCGGGACACGCATCTGGCGCGGCTGCGCCAGATCGCCGATCTGCTGGACCGCGGCTACACCCTGGCCTCCATCAAGGAGCTGCTGGAGGCCTGGGACGCCGGACGCGGGCTCGGCGGCGTGCTGGGACTCGTCGCCGAGGTACACGGACCGTGGACCGACGAGGAGGCCGCCCGGATCAGCCGGGCCGAGCTGAACGAGCGCTTCGGAGGCCGGCCCGACGACGACGCGGTGGGTGAGGCGTGCGAGCTGGGGGTGCTGGAGGCGATCGAGGGGCGCCCGGACGAGTTCCTGGTGCCCTCCCCGCAGGAGCTGGCGGTGGCCGCCGAGCTGTATGCGGCCGGGGTGCCGCTGTCTGCGATCACCGGACACCTGCGGGAGTTGCGCGGGCAGGTGGAGCACATCGCCTCGCGGTTCCTGGAGTTCACCACCGAGCACGTCTTCGCCCGCTACCTCGGGGAGGTCCCGCCGACGGACGCCGACGCGGCGGAGGCCGCGACGATGGTGCGCAGACTGCGCCCCCTGGCCCAGCAGACGGTGGACGCCGAGCTGGCTCGGGCGATGCGGCTGTTCGCGACGAGGCACCTGCAGCGCCACCTGGGGGCGCCCGGGGCTCCTCAGCCGTCGGGCCCGGCACCGGTGGCCTTGCCGGCCGAGACCGTACGGGCGGTGCAGGAGCTGGTCGGCGCCGAGCACGTGGGGGAGTTCGTCCGGGCCGCCACGGAGCGGGAGCTCCAGGCCCGGACGATGAACGAACTGGCGCGCCGCGCAGGCGGGTAACGGCCGGCGCGTCACGGCTGGCGGGTTACGGCCGGCGCGTCACGGCTGGCGGGTTACGGCTGGCGGGTTACGGCCGGTACCTCCCGCTCAGTAGTCCACAGGGCGGATCACTCGTTTGCCCGCAAAACCGACCCAACCAGCTGTGGACAAGTCGGTATTGCCTGTGGGCAACTCTGTGGACAACGCCGCCGGAGCCTCCTGCGCACCGGGCCGGGCGCTCCCGTACAGGAGTGCGGCGAGGGTAAGCCCCAGGACCCCGCCGACCACCTGGGCCGCGACGAATCCGGGCAGCGACTGCGGGGCGATCCCGGTGAAGGAGTCGCTGAACGCCCGCCCGATGGTGCCCGCCGGGTTGGCGAAGGAGCCCGACGAGGTGAACCAGATCGCGGCGGCGATGTACCCGGCGACCGCGGCGGGGATCAGCTTCGACCGCCCGATGCGCTCCAGGCCCTGGATGACGAGGACCAGCCCGGCGGTCGCGACGACCTCGCCGACGAGCAGGTGGCCCCCGCTGCGGATCTGGGTGGAGAAGGTGCCCGGCGCGCGACCGAACATCACCTCGGCGAGGACGGCCCCGCCGACGGCCCCGGCGGTCTGAGCCGCGGTGTAGACGAGGGCCTCCCGGCCGCGGAGTCCCTCGCCGCCGGTTCGCCGGGCCCACCAGGAGGTGAGGGTGACGACCGGATTGAGGTGGGCTCCGGACAGCGGCCCGAAAAGGGTGATGATCAGGCCGAGGCCGATGGCCGAGGCGAGCGAGTTGGCGACGAGCGCGACCCCGGCGTCGCGGCTCAGGCCGGCGGCCTGGATACCGGAACCGATCACGACCACGAGGAGGCCGGCGGTGCCGACGAGCTCGGCGACCGCGCGGCGCGGCAGGGAAGCGTGGATTGTCATGGGTTCTCCCCCTGGGCAGAAGTACAGCGGAAAATGTATTCCGTATCTTGGAAACTCGGTAGAGGGGGTCCCACGGTGCCCCAGGGCGGCGGAGCCCCGATAAATCCCTGCTCGATCGCCGCCCGACCCGGCAAGCTGGGCCCATGGACGACAGACGCACCGTGAAGGTGTCCAAATACGTCTCGAAACACCTGCGACATCAGCCGGAACGCATCGGACTGGTGCTCGATCCGCAGGGCTGGGTGGAGATCGACGACCTTCTGGCCGCGGCCGCCGCCCACCGGTTCCCCATCAGCCGCGCCGAGCTGGACCACGTCGTCGCGGCCAACGACAAACAGCGGTTCGCCGTCCAGGGCACCCGCATCCGCGCCAGCCAGGGACACACCGTTCCCGTGGACCTGGACCTGCCGGATGCCGAACCGCCCGCGTACCTCTACCACGGCACCGTCGCCGCCGCCCTGGCCGCGATCCGCGCCGAGGGCCTGCGCCCCATGGCCCGCCACCACGTTCACCTGTCCCCCGACCGGGAGACGGCGACCCGCGTGGGCGCGCGGCGCGGCCGGCCGGTCGTGCTCGCCGTGGACGCGGGAGCGATGCGCGCGGCCGGGCACGTGTTCCGGATCAGCGCCAACGGGGTGTGGCTGACGGACGCCGTACCGCCGCAGTTCCTGCGCTTCCCCTAGCGCGGGAATTCAAGACGAGATTGTCAGATCATCCCCCTACTCTGTTCCTCATTCCGGTCCGTGAGGGGGGTACCTCGCGAACGCCGAACCATCCATGCGAGCACGCGAGGTGACGCCCCATGACGTCCGCATCCTCTTCCGCCACCCAGTCCGACCCCGGCGCCAACAGCTTCCAAGTCGATCTGCGCGGCCTGGTCGACCTGCTCTCGCACCACCTTTACTCCAGCCCGCGCGTCTACGTCCGCGAGCTGTTGCAGAACGCGGTGGACGCCGTCACCGCCCGCCAGGCACTCCACCCCGAGGCGGAGATCCGCATCCGCCTGTCGGCCTCCGCGGGCCGGGTGACCATCGAGGACAGCGGCATCGGCCTGACCGCCGCCGAAGCGCACTCCCTCCTCGCCACCATCGGCCGCAGCTCCAAGCGCGGCGGCGATCACGGCCTCGAGACCACCCGCCGGGAGTTCCTCGGCCAGTTCGGCATCGGGCTGCTCGCGTGCTTCGTGGTGGCCCGCCAGATCCGGGTCATCACCCGCTCCGCCCGCGACCCCCAGGCGGCGCCCGTCGAATGGCTGGCCACGGACGACGGCTCGTACACCGTCCGCGAACTGCCCGACGAGGCGCGCCGGGGGCCCGGCACCACCGTGATCCTCCAGGCCCGCCCGGGCGCGGAGGAGTGGACCGTCCCGGCCAAGGTGGAGCAGCTGGCCCGCGACTACGGTTCCCTCCTCCCTTACGACATCACCTTCACCGAAGGCGACGTCGAGGGGGAGGGCGAGAGCGGGGCCGGCGGGGCCGGCGGGCCGCGCGGCATCACCGACCGGCCCGCCGTGTGGGACCGCCCCTTCCCCACCCCCGCCGCGCGCCGCGTCGCGCTCGCCGGCCACTGCGCACAGCTCTTCGGCTTCACCCCGCTCGACAGCATCGACCTGGACCTCCCCGTCGCCGGGGTGCGCGGAGTCGCGTACGTCCTCCCCGAGCCCACCAGCCCCGCCCACCGGGCCGGGCACCGCGTCCACCTCAAGGGCATGCTGCTCACGGACCACGCCGACAACCTCCTGCCGGACTGGGCCTTCTTCGTCCGCGCGGTCATCGACACGGACACCCTGCGGCCCACCGCCTCGCGCGAGAACCTGTACGACGACGAGACCCTTTCCGCCGTACGGGAGGCGCTCGGCGCGCGGGTCCGGGCCTGGCTCGCCGAGCTCGCAGCGAGCGAACCGGAGCGCCTCGCGGCTTTCCTGAGCGTCCATCACCTCGGGGTGAAGTCCCTGGCCCGGCACGACGCCGAGCTGCTCGGCCTGATGCTGCCCTGGCTGCCGTTCGAGACGAGCGAGGGCTCGATGAGCCTCCAGGAGTTCACGGCCGCGCACACCGAGATCCACTTCACGCGCACCGTCGAGGAGTTCCGCCAGATCGCCCCCATCGCCGCGGCCCACGGCCTCGGAGTCATCAACGCGGGATACACCTACGACGCCGACCTGCTCGCCCTGCTGCCCGCCGTCCGGCCGGACCTCAAGGTCACGGAGCTGGACGCCGGCGCCGTCACCGAGCGGCTCGACCCGGTTCCCACCTCCGCCGAACTGGCCCTCGCCCCCTTCCTGTCCACGGCACGGACCCGCTTGGAGGCGCAGGGCTGCGATGTCGTGCTGCGCGCCTTCCAGCCCGTCTCCGTCCCCGCCCTCTACCTCGACGACCGCCAGGCCCGCCAGGAGCGCGACCGCACCGCGGCGCTGGACAGCGCCGACTCCCTGTGGAGCGGCATCCTCGGCGCGCTGCGCGGCTCCGCCCCGCGCGCCCGCCTGGTGCTCAACCACAACAACCCGCTGATCCGCCGGATCTCGGCCCTGCCCGACGAGGCCCTGACCGGCACGGCCGTCGAATCGCTGTACGGGCAGGCGCTGCTGATGTCCCAGCGGCCGCTGCGCCCCGCCGACTCCACCCTGCTCAACCGGGCCTTCCTCGGCCTCCTCGAATGGGCGACCCACTCCACCGACTCCCAGGAGGGACAGAAGTGACCATGCTGACGCGCGAGGAGATTGAGCAGGGCCTGGTCGAGAACAGGAACTCCCCGAACGGAACCGCACGCAACGCGCACGCCGAAGCGCTCGTGGGCGCTGCGGAGGCGATCGGTGACGGGCCCCTGTTCCGCACGGCCCTGGACAACCTGATCAACGCCTACCTCTGGAGTGCCGAGTCCTCCAAGATGCTGGTGCCCTTCGCCCGGCTGCTCCAGGAGTACGACAAGGACCCCGGCGCCTTCGGCCGGTGGGACGCTCACTCGCTGTTCTGGCAGTTCAAGTGGGTGGCCACGGCCATCAGCGATTCCCCCGAGATCCCGCTCCAGTCCGCCGTCGGGTGGCTGGAGGAGATGGAGCGCCGCTACCGGATCGCCGGCTACAGCGAGCGGCCGGTCCGCGAGTCCGAGCTGTGGCTCGCCGACGCGATCGGCGACGACGACCGGGCGGAGCGGGCGCACCGGGCCTGGCTTGCGGCCGAACGTGACGACATGAGCGACTGCCACGCCTGCGAGCTCAACGGCCAGGGCGCGTACGCCGTACTGCGCGGGGAGGACGCCCGGGCCCTGGAGCTCTGGCAGCCGGTGCTGGCGGGCGAGCGGACCTGCGCCGAGGAACCGCACCGGGTGCTCGCCACCTCGCTGCTGCCGCTGCTGCGCCTGGGCCGCCTCGACGAGGCCCGTTCGCACCACGTACGCGGCTACCGCATGGCCCGCGGCAACGAGAGCCTGCTGCCGTCCATCGGCAAGCACATCGAGTTCTGCGCCCTGAGCGGCAACGAGTCGCGCGGTCTGGAGATCCTCGCCGAGCACGCCGCCCACATGAGCCCGCTGGTCAACGTCGACGACCAGCTCGCCTTCCACGGCGGCGTCCTCGTCCTGCTGCGCCGGCTGACGGAGCTGGGGCACGGCCGGAGCCCGGCCGTGCCGTACGAGGGCGTCCCCCACACGGTGTCCGAGCTGTCCGAGGTACTGCGCGCGAGCTCGCTCGACATCGCTCGCCGCTTCGACGCCCGCAACGGCACCACCCGGGTCTCCGACCGCTTCCTCGCCCGGATCGGGCGGGAGCCGTTGGTCGACGTACTGCCGCTGGGAGTGCGCAGCTCGGCGCTGCCGCAGCCGGCGGCCGCCGTGACCGCCCCCACAACCGCGACCGTGTCCCCGGTGGCTGCGGCCGATCCGGCGGATCTGGCGGATCTCGTGGAGCGGGCCCGGCAGGCCCGGGAACAGCGGCACCCGGCCGCGGACGCGCTCTGGGCCGAGGTCGGCGTACGGGTGGACACGCGCCCGCAGGACGAGGTGGACCCGCTCCTCGCGGCCGATGTCGCCGACCACCGGGCGCTGACGGCGGCGCGCGGCGGAGCCGAGAACGCGGCGGAGCTGCTGGAGGCGGTCCGCGACCGCTACCGCGAGCTCCGGCAGGCGGAGCGGGCGGCACTGGCGGAGCTGCGGCTGGCGAGCGCGGCCGCGCAGTCCGGGGCCGAGCCGCAGCGGATCCGCGAGCTGCTGGCGGCTGCCCTGAAGGCCGCCGAGGCCCTGGACGCGGACGAGCCGCTGCGCGCGCGCCGGATCGCCCTGGCGGAGCTGTCGGCGATGCGGGTGGAGTCGTACCTGCGCTCGCTGGAGGACGGCCCCGGGCACGAGCACCTCCCCGAGCCCGGCCGGGACCACGGGCACGGTGAGCTGGCCGCCGAACTCGGCGCCTTCGTCACCGCGTACGGGGAGGCGCTGCCCGACCTGGCGGCCGAGGCCGAGGAGATGCTGGGCCGCGTCGCGCTGTCGCAGGGTGACCCCGAGCGGGCCCTGCCGCTGCTGGCCTCGTCCGCGGCGCGCTCGGTGGCGGCGGGCCTGCCGTGGCAGGCGGTGGACGCGCTGGTGCTGCGGGCAGGTGTGCTGATGTCGCTGGAGCGGCCCGAGGAGGCGCAGGAAGCGGCGCGTTCCGCGCTGGAGCACTCGGCGGAGGTGACGGAGCCCGAGACGCACGGCGTCGTCCGGCTCACCCTGGCGGACATCCTGCTGCGCCGGTCCGACGCGGGGGCGGAGGCGGCCGAGCACGCCCTGACCGCCGCGCACTGGTTCGACCAGGCCGGTCTGACCGCGGACGGCGGGGCGCAGGCCCGGCTGGTGCTGGCCCGGGCGTACGCGCGGGAGGGCAGGCACGCCGACGCGGCGGAGGTGCTGCAGTCGACGCTGCCCGATCTGCTGGAGCACGGCGAGGGACAGGCCGTGTCCGTGCGGGAGTTCCTCGGCGATCTGCTGCGGCAGCTGAACGACCCCCGGGCTGCGGCGGAGCAGTACCTGCTGGCGGCGGAGGTGGCCAAGGGCTGGGAGGACACCCGCCCGCAGGCCGCTCTGGCGCAGGCGGCGGCGGAACAGCTGTCCGCCGCGCGCCTGGACCAGGAGGCGACCGCCGCGTACGAGCGGTCCCTGGAGCTGTTCCGCGTGACGGGGGACGCCCCGATCGCCGAGGTGCGGATCCTGCGCTCCCTGGCCTGGCTGGCCCCGCGGGGAGGCGCCGACGCGGCGGCGTGGGCGCGGGCACGGGAGCTGATGGAGCAGGCCTCCGGGGTCCTGGAGGCGGCGCTGGCCGAGTACGCCTCGGAGGGCGAGCTCTCCGAGGTCCCGGTGCCGCTGCGGTCCGAGCTAGCCCAGACCTGGCTCCAGCTGGCGCAGGTGCTCGACTGGCGGGTCACCTCGCACGAGCAGTCGGGGTCCGATGACGATGACGATGATGCCGATGCCGGTGCCGAGGGTGCCGATGGCGAGGACGGGCCGGACGTGGAGGCGCTGAGGCTGGAGGAGATCGAGCTGACCGCGCGCGCCGGGGAGCTGTACGCGGAACTGGGTCCGGACCACCTGGGGGAGCGGCTCCAGTGCGTGCAGTACGCGGCCTGGACCGAGCAGGAGATCGGTCGCAAGGACGCGGGAGCCACCCGGCTCGCGGCCCTGGTCGACGAAATTCGGGCCATGCCCGAAGGGGTCGTCCCGGAGGGGCTGCTGGAGCGCGCCCAGTCCTCGCTCGACAGCCTGCGGTCCTGACCACGGTGCCCCGCCAGCCGGTGGTGGCGGGGCACCGGTCGCGTCTCAGCCGTTCAGCTGGGCCAGACCCTCGGTGGCGATCTGCTCGAACACGTTCTCGTCGGCCGCGAACTCGGAGTCCGCGATCGGCGCGTGGATCACGATCTCGGTGATGCCCAGTTCCCGGTGGCGGCCGGCGAAGTCGACGAACGCGTCGACGGAGTCCAGCATCGTGTTGCGGTCCGGGGTGAAGCCGGTCAACAGGATCTTGTCCATCGGCTCGGACGCGCGGCCGATCTCGGCGCACGCCTTGTCGAGCCGGGCCAGCTGGCCTCGGATGGCCTCCACCGACTGCTCGGGGGTGCCCTCGTCGAAGAGCTTCGGGTCGCCGGTGGTCACCCAGGCCTGGCCGTGGGCGGCTGCCAGCTTCATCCCCCGCGGCCCGTTTCCGGCGACGGCGAAGGGAAGGCGCGGCCGCTGCACACAGCCGGGGAGGTTGCGGGCCTCCTGCGCGGAGTAGAAGGTGCCGGATTCAGTGATCTCGGACTCGGTGAGCAGCCGGTCCAGCAGCGGCACGAACTCCGCGAGGCGGTCTGCGCGCTCGCGCGGGGTCCAGGGGTCCTGGCCGAGCGCGGTGGCGTCGAACCCGTTGCCGCCGGCGCCGATACCGAGGGTGAAACGGCCGCCGGAGATGTCGTCCAGCGACATGAGCTCCTTGGCCAGAGTCACCGGGTGCCGGAAGTTCGGCGAGGTCACGAGCGTGCCCAAGCGCAGCTTCTCGGTGGCGGCGGCCGCCGCGGTCAGGGTCGGGATCGCGCCAAACCAGGGCTTGTCCCGGAAGGACCGCCAGGTCAGGTGGTCGTAGGTGTAGGCGGTGTGGAACCCGAGCCTCTCGGCTCGCACCCACTGGTCACGGCCGCCCTCACGCCACGGGCGTACCGGGAGGATCGCAGTGCTCAGACGCAGACTCATGCGTTCGAGCCTACGGCTCCCCTCATGTTTCACGTGAAACATCGCCTCTCGCCCCTTCACCCGGGTATCCGCCCGGCGGCGGGCGGGGGAGAAACATCGCCATCAGGCGCGGCTGCCCGGCCCGCTCTGGTCGGCTCTCGCAGAGCCATGGGCGAAGATGGATCCGTGACCTCGGCTCCCCAGCGCCCGGACGGGCCAACCCCCACTCCCCGGCTCATCGCCACCGACCTCGACGGCACCCTGCTGCGCGACGACAAATCCGTCTCGCTGCGCACCGTGGCCGCGCTCGCTGCCGCCGAGGAGGCCGGGATCGAGGTCTTCTTCGTGACCGGCCGCCCGGCCCGCTGGATGGACGTGGTCAGCGACCACGTCCACGGCCACGGCCTGGCGATCTGCGCGAACGGGGCCGCGGTGGTCGACCTCCACGCTGGGCGGGAGTTCGTCCAGGTGCGCGCACTGCCGCGCGCCACGGCGCTGACGGTCGTGGAGACGCTGCGCGCCGCCGCGCCGGGCACCTCCTTCGCGGTCGAGATGACGACGGGCATCAACTACGAGCCGCTGTACCCGCCCTTCTTCCAGGACCCGGGTGCCCATGTGGCAACGGCCGAGAAGCTGCTGGAGGAGGAGGCCGACGACACCGCCGCTCCCGTCCTCAAGCTGCTCGCGCACCACGCCGAGCTGGCCCCGGACGAGTTCCTGGCGCTCGCCCGCTCGGCCGCCGGCGCCTACGCGGCGATCACCCGCTCCAGCCCGACCGCCCTGCTGGAGATCAGTGGGCTCGGAGTCTCCAAGGCCAGCACGCTGGAGCTGTGCTGCGCCGAGCGCGGTATCTCCCCCGCCGAGGTCGTCGCGTTCGGGGACATGCCGAACGACGTGGAGATGCTCCGCTGGGCGGGCACCTCGTACGCGATGGGCAACGCGCACCCGGACGTGATCGCGGCCGCCTCCGGACGTACGGTCGCCAACAACGAGGACGGCGTCGCCGTCGTCATCGAGCGCATCCTCGCGGAACGCACCGCGCACCAGCGTTAGGGGCGGTCCGCAGCGTCCCGCCGGTCCGCCACGGCAGGACGGGCGACGCCGCGTCGGGCGCCGGACGTCAGAGCGGGGCCTCCCACACCAGGGTGGTCCCGGTGCCGTCCTCCCCGATGCCGGGGCCGTACGAACTCGACCCGCCCAGCGACTCGGCCCGCCGGCGCAGGTTCCGCAGCCCACTGCGCCGGCCCCCCTCGGGAATGCCCACGCCGTCGTCGCCCACCTCCAGGCGCACCCCGGGCCTCCCGTCGGCCAGCGTGGCGGTGCAGTCCACGACCACCTCGATCCGGGACGCCTCCGCGTGCCGGAAGGCATTCGACAGGGCCTCGCGCAGCGCCGCGATCAGGTTCTTGCCCACCAGCTCGCCGACCACCGTGTCGACCGGGCCGAGGAAGCGGTGCGCCGGTTTGAAGCCCAACGGCACGGCGGCCATGTTGATCTCCCGCAGGACCCGGGTGCGCAGTCCCGACGGAGCCTCGGCCGGTCCCTGCTGGAGCGCGAAGATCGCGGTGCGGATCTCCTGGATCGTCACGTCCAGCTCGTCCACGGCCTTGCCGACTCCGTCGACCACCTCGGGAACGACGGACCGCCTCTGGGCTCCTTCCAGCATCATCCCGGTGGCGAACAGCCGCTGGATGACCAGGTCGTGCAGGTCCCGGGCGATCCGGTCGCGGTCCTCGAACACCGCGAGCCGCTCCCGGTCGCGCTGCGCCTCCGCCATCATCAGCGCGAGCGCCGCCTGGGAGGCGAACTGGGTGGCCAGGGTCCGCTCGGCCTCGCTGAACGGCCGCTTGCCGCGGGCCCTCGGGGTGACCAGCGCGCCGAGCACCCGCCCGCCGCTGTGCAGCGGCAGCATCATGCAGGGCCCGTACTGGCTGGTCAGCCGACTGATCATGCGGGGGTCGCCGGCGGCGTCCTCCACGAAGACCGGCTCGCCTTCCAGCAGCTTCGCCACCACGGGGCTCTCGGCCGGAATCACCAGACCGAGCGAGGTGGCCGCGCTCTCGGCGGAAACCGCGACGATCTCCATGCCACCGTCCTCGGCCGGCAGCATCACGATCCCGGCGGCGGAATCGGCCAGGTGGCGAGCCTGCTCTGCCACCACGGACAGGGCGTCGTCCGCGTCCCCGCCCGACAGCAGGGCGGTCGTGACGGCGACCGAGCCGTCGATCCACCGTTCGCGCTGGGTGGCGGCCTCGTACAGCCGGGCGTTGCCGATGGCGATGCCCGCCTCGGTGGCCAGGACCCGGACCATGTGGACGTCGTAGTCGTTGAATCGGCCGCCGCCGTTCTTCTCGGCGAGGTACAGATTGCCGAAGATCTCCCCCTGCACCCGGATCGGGACGCCGAGGAAGGTCTTCATGGGCGGGTGGTGCTTCGGGAACCCGGCCGAGCGCGGGTCCTTCGTGAGATCGGCGAGCTGCACGGTGTCGGGGTGGGAGATCAGCGCGCCGAGCAGGCCCCGTTTGCCGTCCGGCCGGTGCCCGATCTTCCGGGCCGTCTCGGTGTCCATGCCGAAGGTGACGAAGTCCGACAGCCCGCGGCCCTCGGTGTCGACGACACCGATCGCCGCGTACCGAGCGTCCGCGAGCTCGGCCGCCGTCTCGCAGATGCGGTCGAGGGTGGAGTGCAGTTCGAGTCCGGTGCCGACGGAGCGCATCGCCTCCAGCAGTTGCGGCACCCGGGCCGTGAGCTCGGTGGAGAGGCCCTGCAGACTTCTGGTGGCCTGGGTGGCCGCTTTCAGTGGGTCCGGTGTTCCGGGTGAGGACTCCGGCGGTTCCTGCGACTCCTGCACTGACATGCCCTTGAGCCTAGTTAGTCCCTTTTACCGGGGAAAGTCGGCCAGGACCCCCTCGGCGGCCCGCTCCCGCTCCAGCAGATTGCGCAGCGGCCCTTCGGCCGCGGCCAGCTCCGCGTACGTACCGCGCTGCACGACCGCTCCGCGCTCCAGTACGACCACTTCGTCGACCGCGTCCAGGCCCGCGAGCCGGTGCGTGATCAGTACGGTCGTGCGCCCCTCGGTGGCGGCGAGCAGATCCGCCGTCAGGGCGTCCGCGGTGGCCAGGTCCAGGTGCTCGGCCGGCTCGTCGAGGATGAGGACGGGGAAGTCGGCGAGCAGCGCCCTCGCCAGGGCCAGGCGCTGGCGCTGGCCGCCGGAGATCCGCTCGCCGTGCTCACCCACCAGCGTGTCCAGCCCGTCCGGAAGGCCCTCGGCCCACTCCAGCAGCCGGGCCGCCGCCAGGGCCTCCCGCAGCTGCTCCTCGCTCGCTCCGGGCCGGGCCAGCCGTAGGTTCTCCCGTACCGAGCTGTCGAAGAGGTGCGCGTCCTGGGCGCACAGGCCCACCATCCGGCGGACGTCGTCGCCGTCGAGCGTGCGCGTGTCGGTGCCGCCCAGGGTGTACGTGCCCTCGCGGGGGTCCAGGAACCGCAGCAGCACCTGGGCGAGCGAGGTCTTGCCGGCGCCCGAGGAGCCGACCACGGCGATCCGTCGGCCGGCCTCCAGGGTGAGGTCGAGCCCGTGCAGCGCGTCCCCTTCCTGCCCGGGGTGCCGGGCGGCGAGACCGGTCATCCGCAGCGGGAACGGCGAGGCCGGCGCCGCGGCCGGCCGCTCCGGCTCCGCGACCGGAACGGGAGCGTCGATGACCTCGTGGATGCGCTCGGCGCTCCGGCGCACCCGCTGCCGGTACTGGACGGCCTGCGGAAGCCCGTTGACCGCTTCGAAGGCGGCGAGCGGGGTGAGCACGGCCACGGCCATGGCCACCCCGGACAGTCTTCCGCCGTGCACGGCGTCGGCGGCCTGGGCCGCGGCGACGACCACGGTCAGCCCGCACACGAGGGCGCTCAGCCCGCTCCCGAGCCCGGTGGCGGCGGATCCTCGTGCGGCGACGGCGGTCAGCGTCCGGTCGCTCGCCTTCGCGGCGTCCTTGCGCCCGGCCAGCGCGCCGGCGACGGTCAGCTCGGCGGTCCCGGTCAGCAGATCGGCCACTCGGACGGCGAGTTCTCCCCGGGCGGGTGCGAGCCGCCGCTCCGCACGCCGGGCGCAGGCTCCGCTGACCAGCGGCACCCCGACTCCGGCGGCGAGCAGCCCGACGGCGAGCGCGGCGCCCACTCCGGGCAGCAGCCAGGCGGTGAAGGCGACCGACCCGGTGCCGACGAGGACCGCGGTGCCCACCGGCAGCAGCCAGCGCAGCCAGTAGTCCTGGAGGGAGTCGGCGTCGGCCACCAGGCGGGCCAGGAGGTCTCCGCGCCGCTGCTCGCGCAGCCCGGCGGGCGCGATGCGCTCCAGCCGGCGGAAGACCGACACCCGCACGTCGGCGAGCATCCGCAGTACGGCGTCGTGGGAGACGAGCCGCTCCGCGTACCGGAAGACGGCCCTCCCCAGCCCGAAGGTCCGGGTGGCCGTGACGGCCACCATCAGGTAGAGCACCGGAGGCTGCTCGGAAGCCCGCGAGATGAGCCATCCGGAGACGGCCATCAGCCCGACGCTGCATCCGACGGCCAGGGCCCCCAGCAGCAGCCCGAGCCGGAAGCGCCCCTGCCATGCCTTGGCCACGGCGCGCACCCGCCGGAGCGGATCCCCGCCGCCCGCGTCGGCGCCGCCCGCCTTCGCGCCCCTCTCGGGGGCGGGGCCGAGGATCCACTCCCCGGGGTCGGCGGTCGGGGCGCGGTCCCCGCCGAGGCCGCCGGATGCAGGCGCCGTCCCCGCCCGGCCGGCGGACGGAGCGGGCAGCGGCCCCGCACCGGTCGGCGCTGCCGCCTCCGCGCCCACCCGCACCACGCGGTCGGCCACGGCCAGCAGCGCGGGACGGTGGACGACCAGCAACACGGTCCGCCCCACCGCGAGGCGTCGTACGGCATCGACGACGGCCGCTTCGGTCGCACCGTCGAGGGCGGCGGTCGGCTCGTCGAGCAGCAGCACCGGCCGGTCCGCGAGGAACGCCCGCGCAAGCGCCAGCCGCTGGCGCTGCCCGGCGGACAGCCCGGCCCCGCCTTCCCCGAGCTCCGTCTCGACTCCGCGCGGCAGCGCGGCGACGAACTCCCAGGCGCCGGCGTCCTTCAGCGCCCCCGTCACCGCCTCCGCGGACGCGTCCGGCCGGGCCAGGCGCACGTTCTGGGCGATCGTCCCGGCGAACAGGTGCGGCCGCTGCGGTACCCACGCGATCCGCTCCCGCCACTGTTCGAGCGACAGCGAGGCGAGGTCCATGCCGCCGATCCGGACCCGCCCCGCGGTCGGGTCGACGAAGCCCAGGAGCACCTGCAAGAGGGTGGACTTGCCCGCCCCGCTCGGCCCGATGAGGGCGACGCACTCCCCGGGCCCGACCGCCAGCGAGACCGGTCCCGGCGAGTCCTCTCCCCGGCCCTCGTAGCGGACCGCGACCCCGTCGATCTCGATCCGCAGCCCCGCGGCCGGCACCGGGGCCACGCCGGCGGAGGCCGCCACCGGGGTCTGGAGCACCGTGAAGATCTCCTCCGCGGCAGCCAGACCCTCGGCGGCCGCGTGGTACTGCGCCCCGACCTGGCGCAGCGGCAGGTACGCCTCGGGCGCGAGGATCAGGATGACCAACCCGGTGTACAGGTCGAGCTCCCCGTGGACCAGCCGCATGCCGATGGTCACGGCGACCAGCGCCACCGACAGCGTGGCCAGCAGTTCCAGGGCGAAGGAGGAGAGGAAGGCGATGCGCAGGGTCCGCATGGTCGCCTGGCGGTAGTCATCGGTGATCTTGCGGATGGACTCGGCCTGCGCTTTGGCCCGGCCGAAGACCTTCAGCGTCGGCAGCCCCGCCACCACGTCCAGGAAGTGACCGGACAGCCGGGACAGCAGCCGCCACTGGCGGTCCATCCGGGACTGGGTGGCCATGCCGATCAGCACCATGAACAGCGGAATCAGCGGCAGGGTGACGACGATGATGGCCGCCGAGACCCAGTCCTCGGTGACGATCCGGGCGAGGACCGCCACGGGGACGACCACGGCGAGCCCCAGCTGGGGGAGGTAGCGGGAGAAGTAGTCGTCGAGGGCGTCCACGCCCCGGGTGGCCAGAGCCACGAGCGATCCGGTCCGCTGCCCGCTGAGCCAGCCGGGCCCCAGGTCCGCGGCTCGGTCCAGCAGTCGGCCCCTCAGCTGCGATTTGACGGCCGCGCCGGCCCGGTGGGCGGCCAGCTCCGTGAGCCAGGCGAGCAGGCCGCGCCCCAGTGCGACCGCCGCGAGCGACAGCAGCGGGGTCCTCAGCGCGTCGCCGTCCAGGCCCCGCTCGAAGGCGCCGACCACGATCTCGGCGATCAGCATCGCCTGACCGACGACCAGCCCCGCCCCGGCTAGCCCCAGGGCCACCACGGCCGCCAGGAAGAGGCGGGTGGACCGGGCGTACCGGAGCAGGCGCGGGTCGATCGGTTTCACGTGAAACATCCCCCAGGGCAGGGTCGGGCAGCAGGGTCAGGGATCAGTGCGCATCGACGATGTGCTGCGTACCGATCCGCTTGCGGAACACCCAGTACGTCCAGCCTTGGTAGAGCAGGACGAGCGGCGTGGCCACTCCCGCGCACCAGGTCATGATCTTCAGGGTGTACGGGCTGGACGAGGCGTTGGTGACCGTGAGGTTCCAGGCCTCGTTCAGCGAGGACGGCATCACGTTGGGGAAGAGCGTCAGGAAGAGCATCGCGACCGCGGCCGCGATGGTGACCCCGGACAGGGCGAACGACCAGCCCTCGCGGCCCGCCAGGTTGCAGCCCAGCGCCCCCACCAGGGCCAGGACGGCGACGACCATGGCGATCAGGCTCTTGCCGTCACCACGCGAGACCTGCGTCCAGACCAGGAAGACGAGGGCCAGCACGGCGGTGAGCACCCCCAGTCGCGTCGCCAGCGTGCGCGACCGTTGCCTTATCTCCCCGACCGTCTTGAGCGAGGTGAACACCGCGCCGTGGAAGGTGAAGAGGGTGAGGGTGACGAGACCGCCGAGGAGGGAGTAGACGTTCAGCAGGTCGAAGAGGCTGCCGACGTACTCCATCTGATCGTCGATCTTCACTCCGCGCACGATGTTCGCGAAGGCCACGCCCCACAGGAACGCGGGGATCAGCGAGGTCCAGAAGATGGCGTGTTCCCAGTTGGCCTGCCAGCGCTCCTCGTCCCGCTTGTGGCGGTACTCGAAGGCGACCCCGCGGATGATCAGGCAGATCAGGATGAGCAGGAGCGGCAGGTAGAAGCCTGAGAAGAGGGTGGCGTACCACTCGGGGAAGGCGGCGAACGTGGCACCGCCCGCGGTGAGCAGCCAGACCTCGTTGCCGTCCCACACGGGCCCGATCGTGTTGATCAGGACCCGCTTCTCCTTGCGGTCGCGGGCGAGGAGCTTGGTGAGGACGCCGACCCCGAAGTCGAAGCCCTCCAGGAAGAAGTAGCCGGTCCACAGGACCGCGATGAGCACGAACCAGACGTCATGGAGTTGCATGGTGGGGTCCCCTCAGCCTCAGTAGGAGAAGGCCATCGGCCGGTCGGGGTTCTTGTCGTCCCCGCCGATCTTGGTGGGCGGGTTGAGGTCGGCTTCCGTCAGCTCGGGCGGACCGAGCTTCACGTACTTCACGAGGAGCCTCACTTCGATCACCGCGAGCACGGCGTACAGGAGCGTGAAGCCGATCATCGAGGTGAGTACCTCGGCCTGGGACACGTGGGGCGAGACCGCGTCGCGGGTGCGCAGGACTCCGTAGACCACCCAGGGCTGGCGGCCCATCTCGGTGAAGATCCAGCCCCAGGAGTTGGCGATGAGCGGGAAGCCCATGGTCCAGAGGGCGACGATCCAGTACCAGGTGGCGAACCGGGGGCTCAGCGCCTGCTTGTAGAGGACCAGGTGCGGGACCTCGTCCTCGCCGGTGCGCAGCCCCGGGGGCAGCATGAACTTCTTGCGGGTGAGCCAGAGCCCCAGCACGCCGACGCCGAGCGAGGCCATGCCGAAGCCGATCATCCAGCGGAAGCCCCAGTAGGCGACGGGGATGTTGGGTCGGTAGTCGCCGGGTCCGAACTTCTCCTGTTCGGCCTTGTTGACGTCGTTGATGCCGGGGACGAAGGAGGTGAAGTCGTCGTTGGCCAGGAAGGACAGCAGGCCCGGGACCTCTATCGCGACCTTGTTGTGGCCCTTTTCGACGTCTCCGTAGGCGAAGACGGAGAAGGGCGCGGGTGCCTCGCCGTCCCAGAGCGCCTCGGCGGCGGCCATCTTCATCGGCTGCTGCTTGAACATCACCTTGCCGAGCAGGTCACCGCTGATGGCGGTGCCCATGCCGGCGATGATCAGGGTGATCAGGCCGAGCCGGAGCGAGGTCCGCATCACGGGCACGTGCTTCTTGCGGGCCAGGTGGAAGGCGGAGATGCCGACCATGAAGGCGCCGCCGACCAGGAAGGCCGCCGTGATGGTGTGGAAGAACTGGGTCAGCGCGGTGTTCTGGGTGAGTACCAGCCAGAAGTCGGTGAGCTCGGCCCGGCCGCGCTCCCCGTTGATCCGGTAACCGACCGGGTGCTGCATCCAGGAATTGGCCGCGAGGATGAAGTAGGCCGACAGGACGGTGCCCATGGAGACCATCCAGATGCAGGCCAGGTGGATCTTCTTCGGCAGTTTGTCCCAGCCGAAGATCCACAGCCCGATGAACGTCGACTCGAAGAAGAAGGCGATGAGCGCCTCGAAAGCCAGGGGCGCACCGAAGATGTCTCCGACGAAGCGCGAGTAGTCGGACCAGTTCATGCCGAACTGGAACTCCTGCACGATGCCCGTGACGACGCCCATGGCGATATTGATCAAGAAGAGCTTGCCCCAGAACTTGGTGGCCCTGAGGTACTTCTCCTTCTCCGAACGCACCCAGGCGGTCTGGAGACCCGCCGTGAGCGCGGCGAGCGAGATCGTCAGTGGGACGAAGAGGAAGTGGTAGACGGTGGTGATGCCGAACTGCCATCGCGCCAACGTCTCTGGCGCCAAAGCTACGTCCACGTCGTCGTCTCCTTCGGTGCGCCGTGGTGCTGCCGCAGTTTGCCTGGCCTGCCCCACCCAATACGGGATGAAGCATGACACGCTTGTGAACGCGTTCACATTCACAAGCATTATGTCGTACCAGCTTTCGAGCGGTTCAGCCGGGGTCCCCCCTAGCCAAGGCATTCAACAGATTGTTGAATGCCGCCCATGAGGATTCGTATCTCCTGGCCTGCGGGCCAGCTCACGGCCACCCTGGACGAGACCCCGACCAGCAAGGCGCTGGCCGAGGCACTCCCGATTTCAGCCTCCGCCCACACCTGGGGCGAGGAGGTCTACTTCGACACCGGCGTCCGCGTGGCACTGGAGCACGACGCCCGCCAGGTCGTCGACCCGGGCACGGTCGCGTTCTGGACCGAGGGCGACGCGCTCGCGCTGCCCTACGGCCCCACGCCCATATCGCGCGCAGGCGAGAGCCGCCTGGCGAGCCCGTGCAACGTGCTCGGCTCGTTCGAGGGCGACCCCCGCCTGCTGTCCACCGTCCGCGACGGCGACCCGATCCGCGTGGAACTCGCGTAGCCGCTCACGGCTCACGCGGTCCCCCAGGGCTCCGTCTCCTCGGAGCCCGAGAGCTACATCTCCTTGAAGAAGGCTTCGGCCGTGTGCAGGAAGATGTCGTTCGCCTCGGTCTCACCGATCGTGACCCGCAGGCCCTCGCCCGCGAAGGGCCGGACCACCACACCGGCCTTCTCGCAGGCCGCGGCGAAGTCGGCGGTGCGCTCCCCCAGCCGCATCCACACGAAGTTCGCCTGCGTGTCCGGCACCGTCCAGCCCTGGCCGACCAGAGTCCTGTGAACCCGGGCACGCTCGCCCACCAGCGCCCCGACCCGGCCCATCAGCTCGTCCTCCGCCCGCAGCGAGGCGACCGCCGCGTCCTGGGCGAGCTGGCTGACACCGAACGGCACCGCCGTCTTGCGCAGCGCCGCCGCCACCGGCTCGTGCGCCACGGCGAAGCCCACCCGCAGGCCGGCCAGCCCGTACGCCTTGGAGAACGTACGCAGCACGCAGACGTTCGGGCGGCTGCGGTAGAGCTCGATGCCGTCCGGCACCTCGGTGTCGCGGACGAACTCCTTGTACGCCTCGTCGAGGACCACGAGGATGTCGGAGGGCACCCGGTCGAGGAACCGCTCCAGCTCAGCGCGGCGTACGGCGGTGCCTGTGGGGTTGTTGGGGTTGCAGACGAAGATCAGCCGGGTCCGCTCGGTGATCGCGTCGAACATCGCGTCGAGGTCGTGCACGTCCCCGTAGGTCAGCGGGACCTGCACGGATGTGGCACCCGAGATCTGCGTGATGATCGGGTAGGCCTCGAAGGAGCGCCAGGCGTAGATGACCTCGTCGCCCGGGCCGGCCGTCGACTGGATGAGCGACTGTGCCACGCCCACGGAGCCCGTGCCCGTGGCGATGTGCTCGACCGGCACCCCGAACCGCTCGGCGAGCTCGTTCACCAGCCCCGTGCAGGCCATGTCGGGGTAGCGGTTGAACTGTCCGGCCGCCGCGACCGCGGTCTCCAGCACCCCGGACAGCGGCGGGTACGGGTTCTCGTTCGAGGACAGCTTGTACGCGACGGGCCCGCCCGCGGCGGCGGGCTTCCCGGGCTTGTAGGTGGGAATGCCGTCCAGCTCGGCGCGCAGCTTCGGGCTCTTCTCGCTCACCGCAGGTCCTCCTCGACCGTCCCGTACGACGTCGCCGTCGACTCAATACTCCTCACCTTATGAGGATTCCGCTCTTCCGAAAATGGGCGGCGCCAGGAATGCGGGGGAGCGTGCGCATATATGCGCACGCCGGTGGCCCGCGCCGTGGCGCGCGTCCCTCGTACAGGTGAGTTGAGACCGTCCCGAGACCGCCCCGCTTTGGCATGCCCGTACCCGACGACAAACGCACCACTCACTCTCTGCGCTCAAATTCCTTCATTTCCAAGGTCATTGGGGGTGGCGATCCATGCAGAATCGTGCCTGTCAACGGGTGCATATGCACCCGGACCACCCACCCCGCCGAGCCCTACTATCGGCTCGCCATGACAGCAGCAGGGAAGCATCAGGTGAGCCGGACCGAGACCACCCGGCGGGCCGCCGGCCGACAAGGCCGGGCCGGCATCAGGGACGTGGCCGCCGCGGCGGGCGTCTCGATCACGACCGTCTCCGACGCGCTCAATGGCAAGGGACGGCTGCCGGACGCCACCCGCCGCCACGTTCGCGAGGTCGCCGACCGGCTGGGCTACCGCCCCTCCGCCGCGGCCCGCACCCTCCGTACGGGCAAATCGGGCCTCATCGGCCTGACCGTGACCACGTACGGGGATGAACCTTTCACCTTCACCGAATTCGCGTACTTCGCCGAGATGGCCAGGGCCGCCACCTCCGCCGCGCTCGCCCGCGGCTACGCCCTCGTCATCCTGCCCGCCACCTCCCGACACGACGTGTGGTCAAACGTGGCCCTCGACGGCACCGTCGTCATCGACCCCTCCGACCACGATCCCGTCGTCAGCGAACTGGTCCGCCAGGGCCTTCCCGTCGTCTCCGACGGACGCCCCGCGGGCTCCCTCCCCGTCACCGCCTGGGTCGACAACGACCACGAGGCCGCCGTACTCAACCTGCTCGACCACCTCGCTGCCGCCGGCGCCCGCCGGATCGGGCTGCTGACCGGCACCACCACGGACACGTACACCCGGCTGTCGACCACCGCCTACCTCAACTGGTGCGAGCGCGTCGGCCAGGACCCCGTCTACGAGTCCTACCCCGCCCACGACCCGTGCGCGGGAGCCGTCGCCGCGGACCGGTTGCTCGCCCGGCCCGACCGGCCCGACGCCGTCTACGGGCTCTTCGACCCCAACGGGACCGATCTGCTCGCCGCCGCCCGGCGCTACGGCCTGCGCGTTCCCGAGGACCTGCTGCTCGTCTGCTGCAGCGAGTCCACCGTCTACGCCAACACCGAGCCGCCCATCACCACCCTCTCCCTCAAACCGCGCCGCATCGGCACCGCCGTCGTACAGCTGCTGATCGATGCCATCGAGGGGGTCGACACCGGTCGCCCGGTCGAACAGGTGGTCCCGACCGAGCTGATCATCCGGACTTCCTCGCAGCGCAGGCAGCCCCGCACGACCGTCAGCCCGCCTCGTTCTCCGGCCAAGGACTGACCGCCGCGGCGCGATACCGGCGGGACTGACGGTCCCGCCGGGGATTTCCGCAACACCCATTTCGGGAGAAAGCGGCAGGAACTACTGGTTCCGCCCAGGATTCACCACCCCTGGTGCGTCACAGAGCGCGAGCCGCATTCCTATGATGGGCGCACGACATCACGGACCCTCCGCCCAGGAGGCCAGGAGGGTCCGCAGGTGTACGGCAGCGCGACGGTGGTGGAGGGGTCGATGACTCAGGGGGCCGGTCAGGGACCCGCTATGCGGACGGAGACGCTGCGGGACTTCCGGGTTCCGGTCACCGAGCCCGTCCCGTACGGCGTGCCCGGCGCGCTTCCCCAAGAAGCCCCGGTGTACGGCGAGTACCCCGCGTACTACGACGAGGGCGCACCCGTGCCCCCTCAGCCGCCGGTACCGCCCCAGCCCTCCGTGCCGCCGCAGCCGACCGGGGGCCACGCGCCCGACTCCGGCGCACCGGCCCCGGCCAAGGGGGACGGCGACGGGAGCGACGAGGTCTACGACGAGGGTTACACCCCCACCCAGCGCGACCTGCCGGTCATCAGCCGCGGCGGACCGGGCGACACCGTCCAGGTCCAGTACGTCCCCCAGGAGCCCCAGGCCTCGGGACCCGGACCGCTGTACGTCGTCGGCGACGTCCACGGCTATCTGGACGAGCTCATCCAGGAGCTCCAGGCACAGGGCCTCATCGACGCCGACTGCCGCTGGTCGGCCGGCAACGCACGCCTCTGGTTCCTCGGCGACTTCACCGACCGCGGCCCCGACGGCATCGGCGTCATCGACCTCGTGATGCGGCTCTCCGCCGAGGCCGCCGCCGCCGGCGGCTACTGCAAGGCCCTCATGGGCAACCACGAGCTGCTGCTCATCGGCGCCAAGCGCTTCGGCGACACCCCGGTCGCCTCGGGCGCGGGCACCGCCACCTTCCAGGCCGCCTGGCTCCTCAACGGCGGCCAGCGCACCGACATGGAGCGCCTGGAGGACGTACACCTGCAGTGGATGCAGCGGCTGGACGCGGCCGTGCTGGAGGACGGGCACCTGCTGCTCCACTCCGACACCACCGCGTACCTCGACTACGGCGACTCCGTCGAGGACGTCAACGACACCATCCACGAGCTGCTCAACCGCAACGACGCCGACATCACCTGGGACCTGTTCCGCAAGTTCACCAAGCGGTTCGCCTTCCGCGACGAGGAGACCGGCCCCCAGGCCGTACGCGAGCTCCTCGGCACGTACGGCGGCGGCCGCGTCGTGCACGGGCACAGCCCGATCCCGTACCTGCTGGGCGAGGTGGGCACCGAGGACGGCGACGCGTCGCGCGGTCCGGAGGCCGTGAACGGGCCGCACGTGTACGCGGAGGGGCTCGCCATCGCGATGGACGGCGGGGTCACGATGGCGGGCAAACTGCTGGTCGTGCAACTCCCCTTGAACGACTGAGGGTTATCAGAAGGGGGGTAATTTCGGGAAAGCCCCTGTCACGGCGTGGCATGGGCGCTCTACCATCGCCCTATCCGTAGCAGGCTCTCCTCCGTTTGTGCCGGCGCCCGGGTCTACGCGGGCAAACCGGCCCCCACGGAGCATCGGGGGATGCACATGAACAGCGCTCCGCACCTGCTGACCGAAGACCGACCCGAGTTCGATCGGCTCCTCGACGAGGCGCTGCGCACCGCGCACGAACGGCCCGAGCTCGCCGCCCTCGGTGAGCGTCTGAACGCCGAACAGCTGCGCACGATGGCCATCGGGGCCAGCGCGCTGCTGGCGACGGCGGCCGCGGCCGAGTACGACCACTACGTGAAACTCCGCGGAGAACGGCGCGACGAGGTCCTGTCCACCCCCGGTTCGACCGGGGAGCGGGGCGGCGGGCCACAGGGCGAGGACGAGGACGGCGCGGGTGTCAGCGCCGTGGTCGCGGTGCTCGCGCCGGTCCTGGCGGGCACCGCGATGCTGATATTCCTGCTGGTGGGATACACCCTGAAGGCGATCGAGCCCGAACCTTCCTTCGCCAACACGATGCTGACGGCCGGTTGGCTCTTCGGCGCACTGACCGTGGTCTCGCTGCTGTTCGCGGTGATCGGGCTCGTGGTGACGGCCGTCCGCAACCGGGCGACCGAGGTGGTGGCCGAGGACGGGGAGGACGCGATGCCCGACGAGGTCGCGCGGGCGCGCGAGGCCTGGCGGCGGGCCCTGCTGGAGCGCGGCATCCTGCCGTTCCTGCGGGACGCGCTGGCCGATCCGAGCGCGGGACCGGCGTACCCGGCCCCGCACACGCCGAAGGCCGGGCGCATCCCCAACCTGGGATACACCCGGCCCGACTTCACCAGCCCGGGATCCGCTTCACAGGGACCCCGGCCCGGCTACACCCCGCCGGACTTCACGAGCCCGGACTTCACGAGCCCGGACGGCGGCTCGCAGTGACAGCGGCCTGGACCGCCGCTACTTGATCTCCTTGGGGCGGAGGTTCATGTCCTCCTTGGTCACCTGGTGCGAGAACCGCGACAGAGGCGTGATGACGCCATTGGACCCCGGCGTCGGCTGGGGGGTCGCCGGCGTCCACACCTCGTTGCAGGTGAGTGCGTCCGGCGTACCCGGGTTGATGGTGCAGGAGGTCTCCCAGATGTCGCCCCCGGTCGTCAGCACCTCGATGTTGACGATGTTGGCCTGCGAGGAGATCGACACGGCGCACGCGTCGGCCGGGTAGGTGTCCCCGGTGTCGGTGAGGTCGTACCAGCGCCAGTTGGTGGGGCTGGGCGTCAGGTCGCGGATGCCCGCGTAGGTGATCGTCTCGGAGAGGACCGCCTTGACCTCGCGCGAGGCGGCGGGCCGGATCGAGTCCACGTCGAAGCACTGACCGCTGGCACCCGTGGCGCCGGTCGGGCCCGTGGGACCGGTGGGGCCGGTCGGGCCAGTGGCACCGGTGGCACCGGTCAGACCCGGAATGCCCGTCGACCCCGTGGGACCCGTGGGACCCGTCGGACCGGTCACGCCGGTCGCCGGGCCGGTCGGGCCCGTGGCGCCCGTTGCGCCAGTGGCACCCGTCGGGCCGGTCGGGCCCGTTGCCCCGGTGCTGCCCTTGGGGCCGCGCGGACCCCGCGGCCCGGTCGGGCCGACGTTGCACCTGTCGGACCCCGACGGCGCGGACGGGGTCATCGCCTTCTTGTTGGGGTGCTGCTTGCAGTGGTCACCACCACCGGTCACCACCGTCCCCGTCGGCTGCGTGGCGCCGGCCGCGGCCGGGGCCGCGATGCTCGCCAGAACCAGCGCGACGGAGGCGAAGGTGCCTCCCGCAAGCCAGCCGGCCCTACGGGGCAGGGGCCCCAGGATGGATCGGGCCCTCTCCTCAGAACTCATGTAGCGCTCCTCGCACACACCGGATCGAATGATCGCTCGAAGTCCGGACAGACGCCCGGACCCCGCGGGTCATCCTGAAGACCGGCGCCCCGTCCGCCACCTCGCCGCGCCCACCTGTCAACAGAACGGACCAGCGCCCACAGCCACTTAGCGGTGCAGGAGGGAGCCACCCGGGTCCACACCCCGGCGCGGCTCCGACGGGCCGTCCAGCCGCGTCCCTAGGGTCAGCGGCCGTGAAGCCGACCATCTGCCTCTGCATGATCGTGAAGAACGAATCCGCCGTCATCGAGCGCTGCCTCGACTCCGTACGGGACCTCATCGACACCTGGGTCATCTCCGACACCGGATCCACCGACGGCACGCAGGAGCTGATCCGCAGTGCCCTGCGCGGGATCCCCGGCGAACTACACGAGGAACCCTGGACCGACTTCGGGCACAACCGCAGTCTCAACATCGCGCATGCCCGGGGCAAAGCCGACTACCTGCTCCTCCTCGACGCCGACCTCGTCCTGCGCCGCACCGGCCCGCTGCCGCCGCTCACGGCGCAGTCGTACATGCTGCGCCACGAGGGCGCGACGGAGTACCGCATCAAACGGCTGGTCCGCGGTGACCTCCCCTGGCGGTACGAGGGCGTCACCCACGAATACCTGACCTGCGACGCCCCCGGAGAGTACGACGAGCGTCCCGGCTTCCAGGAGAACCTCGACGCGCTGTTCATCGAGGACCATGCCGACGGGGGCTCCCGGCACGACAAGTTCGAACGTGATGCCCGTCTGCTCGGCGCCGAACTGGAACGGGACCCCTCCAACACCAGGACGGTCTTCTACCTCGCCCAGACGATGCGGGACATGGGCGACACGGCCGCGGCGATCCGGCTCTACCGACACCGGGCGGCCATGGGCGGCTGGGCCGAGGAGGTCTACTACGCGCTGCTCCAAGCCGGAGTCCTGAGCGCCGAGTCCGGCGACTGGCCCGCGGCCATGGACGCCCTTTCACAGGCCTGGGAGTCCCGTCCCACCCGGCTGGAAGCCTGCTACGAACTTGCCTCCAGACTTCGGGTGATGGGGCGCCACCACTCGGCCCACGCGATCACCTCAGCGGTGCTGGACCGCCCGGCCCCGTCGGACCTGCTCTTCGTCCAGCCCTGGGTGTACCAGTGGGGGCTGCTCTTCGAGCACTCCATCACCGCGTACTGGGTGGGGGACATGCAGGCCTCGCTGCGCGCCTGCGACCGACTGCTGGCCCTGCCCGACCTGCCGGAGTCGTACCGCCTGCAGACGGAGGCCAATCGCGGCTTCGCAGCGGCCCGCAGTGTGCCGTCCGTCCCTGTTTCACGTGAAACATCGCGCGACGCGAAGGTCTGACCCGCACCGGCGCACGGCTGCGCGCCGGGACGCTGCTCTGGGAAGCCCCCTCATCCTCCCCAGAGCAGCGCCGGCCGCTCAAGAGCGGGTCAGTCCGCCAGGGGGAGGTAGACCCGGTTGCCGCTCGCCGCGAACTCGGCGGACTTCTCCGCCATGCCCGCCTCGATCTCGTCGGCCTTCAGATCGCCGCCGTGCTCACGGCGGATGTCCTGGGAGATCTTCATCGAGCAGAACTTCGGACCGCACATCGAGCAGAAGTGCGCGGTCTTGGCCGGTTCGGCCGGGAGCGTCTCGTCGTGGAACTCGCGAGCCGTGTCCGGGTCGAGGGCCAGGTTGAACTGGTCCTCCCACCGGAACTCGAAGCGCGCGTCCGACAGGGCGTCGTCCCATTCCTGGGCGCCCGGATGGCCCTTGGCCAGGTCCGCCGCGTGGGCGGCGATCTTGTATGTGATGACGCCGGTCTTCACGTCGTCACGGTTGGGCAGGCCCAGGTGCTCCTTCGGCGTGACGTAGCACAGCATCGCGGTGCCCCACCAGGCGATCATGGCGGCGCCGATGCCCGAGGTGATGTGGTCGTACGCCGGGGCGACGTCCGTGGTCAGGGGGCCGAGCGTGTAGAACGGCGCCTCCTCGCAGATCTCCTGCTGGAGGTCGATGTTCTCCTTGATCTTGTGCATCGGGACGTGGCCCGGGCCCTCGATCATGGTCTGCACGTTGTGCCGCTTGGCGATCGTGTTCAGCTCGCCCAGCGTCTTCAGCTCCGCGAACTGCGCCGCGTCGTTGGCGTCCGCGATGGAGCCGGGGCGCAGGCCGTCGCCGAGCGAGTACGTGACGTCGTACGTCGCGAGGATCTCGCAGAGTTCCTCGAAATTCGTGTAGAGGAAGTTCTCCTTGTGGTGCGCCAGGCACCAGGCGGCCATGATCGAACCGCCGCGGGAGACGATGCCGGTCTTGCGGCGGGCGGTCAGCGGCACGTACGGCAGCAGCACACCGGCGTGGACCGTCATGTAGTCGACGCCCTGCTCGGCCTGCTCGATGACCGTGTCCTTGTAGATCTCCCAGGTCAGGTCTTCGGCGCGGCCGTCGACCTTCTCCAGCGCCTGGTACAGCGGCACGGTGCCGATCGGGACCGGGGAGTTGCGCAGCACCCACTCGCGGGTGGTGTGGATGTTGCGGCCGGTCGAGAGGTCCATGACCGTGTCGGCGCCCCACTTGGTCGCCCAGGTCATCTTGTCGACCTCCTCCTCGATGGAGGAGGTGACGGCGGAGTTGCCGATGTTGGCGTTGACCTTCACCAGGAACCGCTTGCCGATGATCATCGGCTCGATCTCGGGGTGGTTCACGTTGGCGGGGAGCACCGCGCGGCCTGCGGCGATCTCCTCACGGACCACCTCCGGGGAGACGTTCTCGCGGATCGCGACGTACTCCATCTCCGGGGTGATCTCACCGCGGCGGGCGTACGCGAGCTGTGTGACGGCGGCGCCGTCACGGCCCCGGCGGGGCTGGCGCGGACGCCCCGGGAAGACAGCGTCGAGGTTCTTGAGCCCACCTCGGGGCGAGGTGTGCTTGATGCCGTCGTCCTCGGGGCGCACGGGGCGGCCCGCGTACTCCTCGGTGTCGCCGCGGCCGATGATCCAGTTCTCGCGCAGCGGCGGCAGTCCGCGCCGTACGTCGGTCTCGATCTGCGGGTCGGTGTACGGCCCGGACGTGTCGTAGAGCGTCACGTCCTTGCCGTTGGTGAGATGGACCTGGCGGACCGGCACCCGGATGTCGGGGCGGGAGCCCGCCACGTAGCCCTTGTGCCAGCCCGGCTGGCGCTCGGTCCGGCCGGCATCGTCCTGGTTGACGGCAGGCGTGCGTGCGTCCTGAATGGTCATGAGACCTGATCTCCCTACGCCGGCATTACCCGGTAACAGGTTCGGCGGTCGACGCAGCCTCTTCCCGTACGCATCTGTGCTGCGCGTACGGTGATCAGCGCCCTCTCAGCCCGGTGCTCCGAGCTCCCGCGTTGTGCAAAGGTGCCCCCACGCTAGCGTCATTTGTGGCGTGCTGAACAGTGGGCCCCCTCAACTCTTGCGATGATCTGCCGGTGACGTCCTCGCCGCAGCCCCCCACCCAGCCCACCGAGCCCACAGGTCACAACGACCACATCCACGCGGGCCACGGGCACGACGACCACCGGCATGACCAGGTCCCGGCCCCGGGCCACTCCCACGGTCATTCGCACGGCCACGGACCGGCTGCTCCCGTCTCGAAGCACCTGCGCAAGGTCATCGCGGCGGTCCTGATCCCGTTCGCCGTCGCCGTCTTCGTCGGCATGGTGGTCCTCTGGCCGGGCGGCGCGCCCGCCCACGAGCGCTCCGGGGTGGGCTTCGACCGGCAGACCCAGCAGGGCCGGGTCGTCGCGCTCGAACAGGTCGACTGCAAATCGGTGAACGCCTCGCAGGTGCCGACCACCGGGAACGTCACCACGCCGGAGGGCCGCGAGGCCCGGGCCCGGCAGACGGGCGACTGCAAGAAGGCCACCGTCGAGGTCGGCACCGGTCCGGACAAGGGCCGGACGTTCGTCGAGATCGTCCAGCCGGGCGCGCCGCGGCAGTTGGAGAAGGACCAGGAGGTGGTCGTCGCGTACGCACCGGACGCGCCCCGGGACCTCCAGTACTCCGTGGTCGACGTCAACCGCAAGCTGCCGCTGGCGGTGCTGGCCGCCATCTTCGCCGTGGCCGTGGTCGTCGTCGGACGGATGCGGGGCCTGTTCGCGCTGATCGCCCTGGTGGTCAGCTTCGGCGTGCTGACCCTCTTCATCCTCCCGGCGATCCTCCAGGGCTCGAACCCACTGGTCGTCGCGGTCGTCGGAGCAAGCGCGATCATGCTCATCGCGCTCTACATGTGCCACGGCCTCAGCGCCCGTACGTCCGTCGCCGTCCTCGGCACACTCGTCTCGCTGCTGCTGATCGGGCTGCTCGGCTCGGTGTTCGTCGACTGGGCGTTCCTCAGCGGCAACACCGACGACAACACCGGGCTCATCCACGGGCTCTACCCTGACATCGACATGAGCGGTCTGCTGCTCGCGGGGGTGATCATCGGGTCGCTCGGCGTACTCGACGACGTGACGGTCACCCAGACGTCGGCGGTCTGGGAACTCCACCAGGCCGACTCGTCGATGGGCCCCCGTGCCCTGTACCGGGCGGCCATCCGGATCGGCCGCGACCACATCGCCTCGGTGGTCAACACCCTGGTACTGGCCTACGCGGGCGCGGCGCTTCCGCTGCTGCTGCTGTTCTCGATCGCGAACAGCAGCATGGGCTCGGTGGCCAACAGCGAGCTGGTCGCGGAGGAGATCGTGCGCACCCTCGTCGGATCGATCGGCCTGGTGGCGTCGGTCCCGGTGACCACCGCGCTCGCGGCGCTGGTGGTCTCCGCCGACCGGCCGGGATCCCCGGCCGCAGCGGCGGCCTCGGGGCGGGTCCGCGGCGGCCGGGGCCGGCGGCGCAAGCGCTGAGCGGCCCGGGAGGCTCGGGGGCCCGGGGGAACTCGGCGCGTACGGTCGGCCGGCTCGGCCGGTCGGGTCCGCCCGCTCAGCCGGCGTTCTGCTCGTTCTGCCGGGACTCGGCCAGGATCCGGTCCAGCGCCTCGTCGAGGTTCTCCTCGAAGTCGCCGAGGTTTCGCTCCTGACCGAGCGGAACAAGCCGGTCGGTACGGTCGAGGAACGCGACGAGCGGCGCCGCGCCGGCGCGGAACAGGGCCCGGTCGCTGCCGACCTGGAGCCTGATGTGGACGTCGGACAGTTCCTCCGGCTCGGTGGGAGCGATGTGCACATCGCCGTCCCCGCACGGCTTGTTGATGCCGTCGAGGAGCAGCTCGCGGCCGAACGCCCAGGTCACGGGGGCGTCTCCGGGAAGGTGGAACGTCAGGCGCACTGCGTAGGGGTCTCGGGTTTCGTACCGGAGTTCCACCGGGATCCGGAAGGAGAGCTCCTCGGAAACGAGGAAGCTCATCATGACCTCTGCCTGTACCGACTCGCGCATGGACTACCCCGCTGTAGTGGAAGTGGCCAGGAATGATCCCCCAGGGCCCTCTTGACAAGGGTGGTGGAAGCGCATGCAGATCACAAGGAGTGAGTTTTCAGATACTGATAGAGAACGAGAGGGTACTCAACAGCGCGCCTACTTCACTCCGTAGTCGATTGACTACATTCGGCAATCGTTCCTCCTGGTGCAAAGGGAGCGAAATCGCCATTGTTGCGGCGGTATCGCCCGCCGTGATGGGGATGGCCGCGCAGACCGTGCCCAGCGCGTACTCCTGACGCTCCGTAACCGGCTCCATGCGACCGAGAGAGCCGATGCGATGTTCGAGGGCGCTCTGGTCCCGGACGGTGTACTGGGTGACGGCCTCGACCGGGTGCCGCTCGTAGTAGTCCTTGCGCGTCTTCTCGTCGAGCTGGGCCAGCAGGCACTGCCCGATGGCGTGCGCGTGGCCGGTCGCACGGAAATCCGCCCACTCCTCGACAGCGGGGCTGGCCGGGGTGTCCGAGACGCCCACGAGCTCGATCTCGCCCTCGCGGAACACGGCGAAGTAGATGGGGGCCCCGACCGCGTCGCGGAAGTGCGCGAGGGAGTCGAGGATCATGCTGCGACGTTTCTGCTGGAGTCCGCCGCCCGCCAGCCGCCCGGCGGCCGCGCCGAGCACGAACACGCCGCCCTCGCGGCGCAGGTAGCCCTCGTGCGTGAGGGTGCGCAGCAGGTGGTACGCGGTGGGAAGGGGGAGCCCGGCTTCGCGCGCCAGTTGTTTCGCCGGGGCTCCCGCGCTGTGGGAGCCCGCTGCTTCGAGCAGCCTCAACGCGCGCTGCACCGAACCGATCAGCGTCGGCACACCGGCATTGTGAACCGGAGACAAAGCTCACCCCCAGGCGTGGCGGCGGGCCTGGGGAGGGCCCGCCCTGCGGGGGCCGCCCCCGCGCGCGCCGCGATTCCTGGGGGTCGCACCAGGCCGACACTGGAGAAAACCGCAGGTCAAGGCGGTACCACCGGCGTCCGGTGCCCAGGGAACGGCGCAGATTGCCACCCTATCGGCCGATTCCCGCGGTGCGGGTGGTTTGCCACCCCCCGTTCCCCCGCCCGGGTTAATCCCCCGGATTGACCCGGGCCCTGGTCCCGGGCTCGAAGCCCGGGACCAGGGCCCGCAGATCTCGGCCCGGAGATCAGGGCTCCGGCGACCTACCAGTCGCGCGAGGAGGACTTTGCACCACCGCCGGTGAACTTCTTCACGATGAAGACCAGGCCGCCCACGAGGGCGACGAAGAGCAGCAGCTGGAAGACGAACGAGATCAGGGCACCGAGGATGCTCGTGATGACGCCGCCGAAGACGAAGAGCACCAGAAGCGGGATCGCGACCCACTTGACCCACCAGGGCATGCCTGCGAACGTCCGTCGGATCCCGTCCATGTCCTCAACCTCTTCCTGAGCTTCCCGAGCCGTGACTTCCTGCTCTCGATGCTAGGAGGCCGCTCGGCCGCCCGGGGGCCCGCGAGCCCTCGGACTCCCCTGATCCGCCCCTTAGGGGAATCAGGGGGTCCGACCCTGGGTCGGGGCCCGCCCGCTCAGGCCTCCGGCGGGGAGAACACCACCAATACCCGCAGGTCCTCGGTGATGTGATGGAACTTGTGAACCTCCCCGGCGGGCACGTAGACGACGCTGCCGCGCGCCACCGTCGTCGTCTGCTCCCCGACCGTGATCGAGCCGCGCCCGCTCACCACGAAGTACACCTCGTCCTGGCGGTGCGGCTGCTGCGGGTCGCTCTGGCCGGCGTCGAGGGCGTACAGCCCGACCGACATGTTCCGTTCGCGCAGGAACTGCAGATAGGCGCCGTCGTTCGCGAGCCGCTCCGCCTCGAGCTCATCCAGCCGGAAGGCCTTCATCGTCGTTGTGCCCCTTGCTCTCTCACGTCCCCAGGCATCCGCTGATCTGCTGATGTCCCACCGGGATCTTCTCTGCCACGATCAGACACATGACGAATTTCGTAGTCAAGACGCTCGCCAACGCGGCTGCCCTGGCCGTCGCCATCTGGCTGCTCGCCGGCATCACGCTCGACGACCAGAGCTCCCTCGGCCGCCGGACCCTCAGCCTGATTCTGGTCGCCCTGGTCTTCGGCCTGGTCAACTTGATCGTGAAGCCCGTGGTGAAGTTCTTCTCACTTCCCCTGTTCATCCTCACCCTCGGACTGTTCACCCTCGTCGTGAACGCCCTGATGCTGATGCTGACCTCCTGGCTGGCCAAGCAGCTCGACCTCAGTTTCCACGTCGACAGCTTCTGGACCGCCCTGCTGGGCGGCCTGATCATCTCCGTCGTCTCCTGGGCCGTGAACATGGCCCTGCCCGACAAGGACTGAGCGGCTTCCATGTATCGCGTGTGCTTCGTCTGCACGGGCAACATCTGCCGCTCCCCCATGGCCGAGTCCGTCTTCCGGGCCCGCGTCGTCGAAGCCGGGCTCGACGCCCTGGTCGAGGTGGACAGCGCCGGCACCGGCGGCTGGCACGAGGGGGACGGCGCCGATCCGCGCACGGTCGCCGTCCTGGAAGCCGCCGGGTACGAGCAGGATCACCGTGCCCGGCAGTTCCGGGCCTCGTGGTTCGCCGGTCTCGACCTCGTCATCGCACTCGACGCCGGGCACCTGCGAGACCTGCGGTCGCTCGCACCCACTCCCGAAGACGCCGCCAAGGTGCGCCTGCTGCGTTCCTACGACCCGGCGGCGACCGCCGCAGAAGCCGACGTACCGGATCCCTATTACGGCTCCCGCGCGGGGTTCGAGCAGTGCCTGGAGCTCGTCGAGGCGGCGAGCGCGGGCCTGTTGGAGGCCGTACGCGAGACAGTGAAGGAGCACACCGCATGAACCAGCACGCCGACAGGGCCGCTGCGGCCGGAGCCGGGCCCGCGACCGGGGCGGCAGCGGCGGAGGGGATCGGCGACGGCACCCGGGCCGTACGCGCCGGGCTGCCCGAGCCCGTGAAGAACGAACCGCCCCTGCCCGGACCCGTCTTCGCCGCCCATTTCCACCTCCCCGGCGACGTGGAGGGCCCGTACACCTACGGACGGGACACGAACCCCACCTGGACCTTGCTGGAGCGGGCCATCGGGGAACTCGAAGCGCCCGGCCAGGAGGGCGTCCACACCGTCGTCTTCGCCTCCGGCATGGCCGCGGTCTCCGCCGTCCTCCTCTCCCAGACCCGTACCGGTGACACCGTCGTCCTGCCCGACGACGGCTACCAGGCACTGCCGCTGGTCCGCGAGCAGTTGGAGGCCTACGGGATCCACGTCCGCACCGCGCCGACCGCCGGGGACGCGCAGCTCGCCGTCCTCGACGAGGCCAGGCTGCTGTGGATCGAGACGCCCTCCAACCCCGGCCTCGACGTGTGCGACATCCCGCGCCTGGCCGAGGCCGCCCACGCCGGCGGCACCCTCGTCGCCGTCGACAACACCCTCGCCACCCCGCTCGGACAGCGGCCCCTGGAACTCGGCGCGGACTTCTCCGTCGCCAGCGGCACCAAGGGCCTCACCGGCCACGGCGACCTCCTGCTCGGCTACGTGGCCTGCCGCGATCCGGAGCTCGCCGCCTCCGTCCGGCGCTGGCGCAAGATCATCGGCGCGATCCCGGGCCCGATGGAGGCCTGGCTGGCCCACCGCTCTCTGGCCACCATCCAGCTGCGGGCCCAGCGGCAGTGGGCGAACGCGCTGGCCGTCGCAGAGGCGCTGGCCGACCGTACGGACGTCACCGGGCTGCGCTATCCCGGCCTGCCCGCGGACCCGTCGCACAAGACGGCCGCCCGGCAGATGCGGGGCTTCGGCTCCGTCGTCTCCTTCACCCTGCCGGACCGCGCGCACGCGGAGCGGTTCATGGCCGCCCTGCGCCTGGTCGAGGACGCCACGAGCTTCGGTGGCGTGCGATCCACCGCGGAGCGGCGCGGACGGTGGGGCGGCGACCCCGTCCCGGAGGGGTTCATCCGCCTGTCCGCAGGCGTCGAGGACACTGACGACCTGGTCGCGGACGTGCTGCGGGCACTGGACGCGGCGGTCGCGGGCGCCTGAGCAGCAGGAACGAGAGCGGTCCGAGCCTCCCCCCTGGTGGCTCGGACCGCTCCGGGTTCCGCGCGCGAAGAACCACGGGCTCAAGGCTAGTTGACTGAACGTCAGAGTCCAATCACGGTAACGACAGGGGCCTATCGACATATTTATAGTTGAAGGCCCCCACCGAGAGGGGCCTTCATGGACCTGGCCCTGTTGCGCACCTTCGTCGCCGTGCACCGGGCGGGCTCGTTCACGCGGGCCGCCGCGCTCCTCGGGCTGTCACAGCCCGCCGTCACCTCGCAGATCCGCACCCTCGAACGCCAGCTGGGCCGGCCCCTCTTCCACCGCAGGGCCCGCGGGGTGACCCCCACCGCCGTCGGCGACGAACTCGCCCACAAAGCGGCCCCCCACCTCGACGCCCTGCTGCGGATCACCGAAGCGGAGCGCGAGGCCGCCGGCGCGTTACGCACCCTGCACCTCGCCGGTCCTCCCGAGTTCCTCTGCCTGCGCGTCCTGCCCGCCCTCGCGCCGCTCGTGGGCCAGGGCCACACACTGCGCACCGTGCTCCAGGCCGGGGCCGAGGAGGCTCTCGACGGACTCGCCGCCGGCCATCACGATCTCATCGCCACCACGGCCCGCCCGCGCGGCGGGCTCTTCAGCGCGACCGCCCTGTGCGACGAGGAGCACGTCCTGGTCGCCGCACCCTACTGGGCCGCCCTCGTCGATCCGGACCGGCTCCGCGAGATCGGTCCCGCCGCCTTCGACGGCATTCCGCTCGTCGAGGTCCACGAGACGCTTCCGCTCGTCGCCCGCTACTGGGCCGCTGTCTTCGAGACCCGTCCCGGCACCCGGCCCGATGCCGCCACCGTGGTCGCCCCCGACCTGCGGGCCGTGCTGGAGTGCGTCAAGGCCGGCGCCGGACTGGCCGTCCTGCCTCGCTATCTGTGCCAGGACGCTCTCGACAACGGGCAGATCGTCGCCCTGCTGGAGCCGCCCGTACCCCCGCTGCGCACCTGGTTCCTCGTCGTCCGGACCGGCAGTCTCGCCCTCGCCCACCTCGCCCGTGCGCACGACCGCCTGCTGCGCGCTGCCGCGCACTGGTGAGCCTCCGCTTCCGCCCCTGCGGCGGGTTTCGCCGCCACGCGTTTCAGACACCCCGGCGTGGGCCACTCTTCTCCCATGACCGAACGTCCCGTGGTCAAACGCACCGCCCGCGCGATCCTGCTCGACGGTGACGACCTGATCCTCATCAAGCGCACCAAGCCCGGCGTCGATCCATACTGGGTGACCCCCGGCGGGGGAGTAGAGCCCTCGGACGCCACCGTCGTCGACGCCCTCCACCGAGAGCTCCACGAGGAACTCGGAGCGAAGATCACCGATGTGGTGCCCTGCTTCGTCGACACCGTCGAGCACATCGCCGACGGCGGGGTGACCGGAGTGAAAGTGCAGCACTTCTTCGTCTGCCACCTCGAATCCATGGACCCCGGCCAGCGGCACGGCCCCGAAATCGACGAGCCCGCGGGCGAGTACGAGATCGTCCGCGTGCCCTTCAGCCGGGTCGGCATCGCCGCCGTGCACCTCGTCCCGCTGTCCCTGCGCCACTACCTCGACGGCAACATCGAGGGCGTACGCGCCATGCACGCCCCCGACCTGGGCTGACTCCGCCCCGGGTCGCACACGGTGCGGCCCGGGTCGTCTCGGCCCGGGTCGCTCTGAACGGTGCGGTGCCGGCCCGTCGCCCGGCCTCAGCCGGCCGCGCCCACCAGTTCCTCCACCGCGTCGAAGCGGATCCGGTCGCCCGGTATCCCGATCCGCTTGAGCTCGCTCACGCCGCTGCGGATCATCGCGGGCGGCCCCGAGACGAACGCGTCGTAGGAGCTCCACGGCCCGTGCTCGCCAACCGCTTGGGGCAACTGGCTCGCTAGGCCCGCGCCGACCACCGGGCGTACCGACAGCCAGGGGTGGGAGCGCTGCAACCCCAGCAGGGTGTCTTTGTCGTACAGGTCGCCGTCGCTGCGCGCCCCGAAGAACACCTCCACCGGACGCCGCTCGCCGTGTTCCGCGACGTCTTCGATCAGCGCCTTGATCGGGGCGATGCCCGTTCCGCCGCCCAGGCAGAGCATCCCGTTGTCGGTGCTGTGGTCCACCACCATCGACCCGGCCGGCGGTCCGAGCCGCAGCACGTCGCCGGGCCGGGCGTGGCGTACCAGCGCGTTGGAGACCCAGCCCGCCGGAACGGCCTTGACGTGGAAGCACAGCAGCCCGTCGGCGCGAGGCGCCGAGGCGAACGAGTAGTGGCGCCACACCCGCGGCCACCACGGGGTCTCCAGGCTCGTGTATTGGCCCGCGAGGAAGGCGTACGGCTGGTCGGGGCGGACCGTGAGCACCGCGATGTCCGGGGTGCGCAGGTCGTGAGAGACCACCTCCGCGTGCCAGCACGCGGGGCTCTCCCTCTCGTCCTCCGCCGCCGCGTCGATCATCGTCTGGGACATCGTGGTGTAGGCCCGAACCCACGCGGCCTGGGTCTCCGGCCCCCAGGTCTGTTGCGCGTACCGGGACAGGGCGCCGATGAGGGCCTCGCCCACCACCGGATAGTGCCCGGCCACCGTCCCGTACTTGCGGTGCCCGGTACCCAGGCGGCGCAGGTACGGGACGAGCACCTCCGGATCGTCGATGTGCTCGGCCGCGGTCAGCAGGGCCTTCAGCAGCCGATCGCGCTGCGCGTCCATGGCGGCCGGGAACATGTCCCGTACCTCGGGATGCCCGGTGAACACCAGGGCGTAGAAATAGGAGGTCACCCGGTCGGCGATCGGTGCGATCTCCTCCAGGGTCCGGCGGATGAGCACGGCGTCCGGGGAGGGCTCGACCACACCGCCCCCGGACGGTATCCGGGCCGTCCGTCTGGCCGATCTGGTGGGCGGAGCGTCCATGCGATGCCTCGCTTCGAACATCTCGGTCGGTAACGCGCCACGGCCTTCGAATCCGTGGTTCCGGGCCTCAGAGCCTGCCAGCTACCCCGACCGTTCAAGGGGAAAACCGGAAACTCCGCGTTTCGAACCCGCTTCCCTCTTAAGATACTTGGACTTCGCGCGCCGCCCCCACCAGCCGGTACGCCTCTCGCAGGTCCCGGCCCTCGTAGACGTAGGTCGCCCGCTCCGCCAGGTACGGCCCGGCGTTGACCGCCACGGACACCGAAACGGCCTCGAAGAGCAACGAGTCGGTCGGTGAATCCCCGTACGCGACGCAGTCGGCACGACCCACCCCGAACTGCGCGCAGAGCCGGTCCGCCACCCTGACCTTGCCCTCGGGTGTCAGGATCCCGGCCGCGTCCACGGGCCGGGTGAAGGGCACCGCCGGGAATACCGAACCGTGAGCGGCGTGTGCGCCCCACTCCAGCAGGAGTTCCACGAAGAACGAGGGGGACAGCGAGATCACCGCGCAGTAGTCCCCGCGTTCCCTGATCTCCCGCCACACCTCACGGATCCCCGCCAGCCACGGAGCTCCGTCGAACGCCGCCCGGACGTGTGCGGGCGTCAGCTCCGCCCACAGCGCATGGGCCGCCACCGAGAACTCATGTGGTCCCATCTGCTGAGCACCGAAGGCCCGCTCCAACTCGGCGATCTCCGCGCTCAGACCGAGCTGGCGGGAGATCTCGACCGGCGCCGCCGAGCCGTGCATCAGCGTCCCGTCGAGATCGAAAAGATGCAGGAGACTCATGCACGGGAGGTTAACCCGTGCACGTTTCACGTGAAACATCGTCCGGTCGATGTTTCACGTGAAACATCGCTCCCAAATCCTCTGGACGCCCCCCAGCCGATGATCCAGTCTGGGCCTGTGACACCACCACACCTCACCGACCTGCCGATCCGTGCACTGACCGTGGATGATCTCCGCAGCTGTGCCGACCTCTCCGAAGACCGCGGGTGGCCGCGCGAGGACCACAAGTGGGGGCTGCTTCTCGCCGCGGGCAGCGGCTACGGCATCGACGCTCCCGATGGACAGGGGCTCGCCGCGGCGTGCGTCGTCACCTCGTACGGGCACAGGCCTTCCGGGCCGGAGCTGGCCGCCATTGGGATGGTCCTCGTCGCCGAGCGTTTTGCCCGCCAGGGCCTGGGTCGCCACCTCATGACGTACGTCTGCGACGACGTCCTCAAGGGGATCCCCCTCACCCTCCACGCCACCCCCTATGGCCGCCCCCTCTACGAGGAGCTCGGCTTCGACACCACGGGCCGTGCGGAAATGCTCCGCGGCACCTTCCGCGGAGAGCCTGCCGACATGGCTCCCCAGGCCGGTTCCGCGACGGTCCGCCCGGCGAGCGGCGAGGACATCCCGCGGATCGTCCGCCTGGACACCGAGGTCTTCGGTACCGACCGGACACACATGATCACGCGACTTCCCGCCTTCGCGGACCGGCTGCTGGTCGCCGAGGACGCCCGGGGGGAGCTCGTCGGCTACGCCGCGATCTGGCCCAACATGGAGACCCATGTGATCGGCCCGCTGATCGCGCGGGACACGGCCGACGCCCAGGCACTCGTCACCGCGCTCGCCGCCGTCACCGACCGGCCGCTGCGGACCGACATCGACGTACGCCACGAGGAGCTCCTCGGCTGGCTCAAGGACCGCGGCCTCGACTCCGTGGCGTTCAACACCGTCATGACCCGTGACATCCCGGGCCTCCCCGGCGACTGGACCCGTCGCTGGGCCCCGATCACCGTGGCAGCGGGCTGAGAGCAGCGGACCGAGAAGGGAACCACCCCATGACCGAATCCGACGAGCCTGCGATCCGGCCGGCCACCGAGGCGGACCTGCCCGCCATCGTCGCCCTGCTGGCGGACGATCCGCTCGGCGCCGCCCGCGAATCGCCCGACGACCTCACCCCGTACGTCGCGGCCTTCAAGCGCCTGGCCGACGACCCCCATCAGCACGTCGTCGTCGCCGTCCACGAGGGCCGCGTCGTGGGCACCCTGCAGCTCACCATCGTCCCGGGACTGTCCCGCAAGGGAGCCACCCGCTCGATCATCGAAGGCGTCCGGGTCCATGCCGACGAGCGCGGCGGCGGCCTGGGCACCCGGTTCATCCAATGGGCCATCGAGCAGTCCCGCCGTGAGAACTGCCAACTCGTGCAGCTCACCTCGGACGTGTCCCGCACCGATGCCCACCGTTTCTACGAGCGGCTCGGGTTCACCGCATCCCATCTCGGGTTCAAACTCTCCCTCTGATCGCCGGCTCCACAGGCCCGCCCGGTGACGGTGGTCCGGCCTACGATCGGGAGGATGAGCCCCAGCTTCCCGATCGTCACCACCGCCGAGCGCCGCAACCGGCTCGGGCGCAGACACCGCCTGGCTCCCTCGGCGCATGCCGCCACTGTCACCGAGGCCGCGGACGCCGTCGTCGCCCTACACGCCACTGACGCCGCGACCCTGTTCCTCTCGGCTCGCGCCCGGCTCGCGGAGGGCGGCCCCGCAGCGATCGAACAGGCCCTCTACGAGGACGTCTCCCTCGTCCGGCTGCTCAGCATGCGCAGGACCCTCTTCGCCGTCTCCGGCGAACTCGCCCCGTACGTGGACTCCTCCACCGCGCGAGACATCGCCGTCAAGGAGCGCAGCTCCCTGCTCAAACACCTCGTAGAGGACGGCCAAGGCCTCGACGCCGACTGGCTGGCCGCGGCCGAGGCAGCCGCACTCGATGCCCTCGACACGCTCGGCCCCAGCACCGGGAGCCAGCTCTCCGCGGCCGTGCCGGCCCTGCGACAGAAAATCACCGTCGGCCGGGGCAAGAAGTACGAGGCCGAGACCGGTGTCGCCACCCGGGTGATCCGGCTCCTGGCCGCCGACGGCCGGATCCGCCGTGACCGACCGCGCGGATCGTGGACCTCCAGCCAGTTCCGCTGGGCCCACACCGAGCCCTGGCCCACCGTGCCTCCAGCCGAGGCGCGCGCCGAGATCGCCCGCCGCTGGCTGCACGCCTACGGACCGGCCACGGAGGCGGACCTCAAGTGGTGGACGGGCTGGACCCTCACCGACGTCCGCAAGGCCCTCGCCGCGGTCGGGCCCGACCAGGTCCTCCTCGACGACGGCACGACCGGCCTGGTCTCCCCCGGGGACACCGCACCCGAACCCGCACCGGAGCCCTGGGCCGCGCTGCTGCCCGGCCTGGACCCCAGTGGCATGGGCTGGGCCGACCGGGGTTTCCACCTCGACCCCGCCCACCGGCCCGCACTCTTCGACTACGCCGGCAACATCGGCCCCACGGTCTGGTGGAACGGTGAGATCGTCGGCGGCTGGGCCCAGCGTGCGGACGGCGAGATCGTCTGGCGGCTGCCCGCCGACCGCGGCCGCGCCGCCGAGGAGGGCGTCGCCGCCGAGGCGGACCGCCTCGCCCGATGGGTGGGCGAGGCCCGAATCACCCCGCGCTTCCGCACCCCACTGGAACGCGAACTCGTCTCCTGATCCCGCGGGTTGCCCCGTGGGCCGGTCGCGGCGACGACCTAGCCGATACCCCGCCAGCCCTGCGGATCCACCCCGCCGGGCACCGGGGCCTGTGCGTCGTACGGCTCCCTCGTGAACACGAACGAGCCCAGGTCGAGGTGGCTCACCGAACCGTCCTCGCGCCGGACGACGCGGAGGGTCTCCCCCGCGTAGTAGCCGGAGAGCCCGGTCCAACTGCCGTCGGGCTCCGCCCGGAACCGGGCGGCCCGGCCCGTCGCACCCACCGGTGCGAGCTCCAGCAGCCCGTCCGCCTTCAGCCGCAGCACCTGCGGGGACGTGCCCCAGTACCAGGGCCCGCACAGCTCCAGGGCGACCGGATCGGCCTCCCGGAACGGCCGCCAAGGCCGGGGGAACCGCGGCTCCGCGTCCGCCACGATCCCCACCAGCTCCGCCGCCACCGACGCCGCGGGCAGCCCGGACGTGCAGTTCGCCAGCACCACGGCCGCCACGTCATCCGCCTCGCTCAGCCACAGCCCCGCGACGAACCCCGGCAGCGAACCGCTGTGGCCCGCGAGCCTGCGACCGCCGGCGTCCGTCAGCTGCATGCCGAGCCCGTAGCCGAGCTCGGCGACACCGGGCTCCGGCGGCGCGGCCGACGTCCGCATCTCCCGTACCGACTCCGGGCTCAGCACCCGCTCGTCACCATGGGCGAGGAACACCGCGAACCGGGCCACATCACGTGCCGTGGACCAGAGTTGTCCGGCCGCAGCCATCAGGCCCAGGTCCTGCGCGGGCTCGGGCATCATCACGTCGGCCCAGGGGTGCACCGCCCAGCCGCCCGCGTGCGGAGCCCGCGCTCGCGCCGTCGTACGGTCCAGCCCCAGCGGCTCCAGCACCTCGGCCCGGAGCACCTCGTCCCACGGCTTGCCGCGTACGGCCTCCACGAGCGAACCGAGCAGCGTGTAGCCCGGGTTGGAGTAGTGATGCCGCCGGCCGGGCCGAAAGCGGAAGGGCTCCTCGCCCAGCACGTCCGCGAGCTCGGGCCGCAGCTCCGCGGGCGAGCGCTCCCACCATTCGCCGGGTGTCTCGGCGGCCAACCCGCCGGTGTGGGAAAGCAACTGGGCGAGGGTCACCTCTCCGGCGCCCGTTCCCGGCAGATGCTTCTCCAGCGGGTCCTCAAGGCTCAGCAGGCCCTCGTCCCGCAGTCGCATCACCAGAACCGCGGTGAAGGTCTTGGTGATCGACCCGATCCGGTACTGCACGTTCCCATCGGGACCGTGGCCCTCGACGAAGGTCCGAGAGCCCTCCCAGACCACCTCGCCGCCGCGGGCCACGGCCGCCACCACCGACGGCGCCCGGCCCTCGCTCTGCGCGACGGCGATCCGGTGCCTCAGGGCACGCCGGGTGGTGGGAAGCAGCTCCAGGTCTTCAGACACGGCATCCATGATCTGTAGGTTCTCGCTTTCGGTGTCATGTCGCTGCGATGTGACCTGCGCATGATGGCGATGTCTCACGTGGGTCGGCCCGGGTTCTGGCGCGTGGCCATCTGCTGATGGGCGGAGTGCCAGACTTCATCGAACTCGTCAGAAGTCAGCTGCTCCGGATCATGGCCTTCCCACTCGGAGACGGGCAGTTCTGCCGTGATCCCGAACCTGCTGTCGTACTCGTCGAGGCGACCCGTGTCGGAGGCCTGTTGCCATTCGGCGAGTGAGGCGGCTGCGATGGGGGTCAGCTCCGGCCCTTCGAGCTCGATCTGCCGTGTCACCCAGCCTTCGGCGTCGACCTCGAAGTAGAACCAGACGTCTTCCTCGTCCCAGTAGCAGCGCATCCATGTCGTCACCAGCCCATGATGACGGCCTGCTCTCTCTGCTCACCGCGGCGGTGTCAGAGTCATGCTGGAGGATCACGCCATGCTGATTGCAACTGATGCGGCCGGGCACGTGGTGAAGAGGCCCTCGAAGCCGGCGATAGGCAGGATGCTGGCCAACCTCCAGCGCGGTAACGCGCATCTGGTGCTGGAGCGCGTGGAGGAGAGCCTGGAAGGCAGCTGGTACGTCCAGGTGTTGCTGCGCGACGACAACACGTACCAGCTCGAATTCCAGGACGGCGTGGGAGCCGAGCACTACCGGACGCGAACCGTCTCCCAGGAGAAGGTCGTGACCGCGGTGCTCGGCTGGGCGGTCGGCAAGGCCGACTGGAAGGTCGGGTTCATGTGGAACAACATCGGCTCGCCGTTCGAGGCGGATGACACTCCGCTCCAGAGCTGACCCGAAACCGTTGCCGACCGCTGCTGCGCGTTCAAGCGTCCCTCGGGAGATCAGGGCGCGAGATCCGAGGTCTGCGGATCGGATGCTACGTGTTGGCCATGTCGACGAACCGCGAATAGTGGCCCTGGAAGGCGACCGTGATCGTCGCCGTGGGGCCGTTTCGGTGCTTCGCCACGATCAGGTCCGCTTCGCCCGCGCGGGGCGACTCCTTCTCGTAGGCGTCCTCGCGGTGCAGCAGGATGACCATGTCGGCGTCCTGCTCGATCGAACCCGATTCACGCAGGTCGGAGACCATCGGCTTCTTGTCGGTGCGCTGCTCGGGGCCACGGTTCAGCTGGGACAGCGCGATCACCGGCACCTCGAGCTCCTTGGCCAGCAGCTTGAGGTTTCGGGACATGTCCGAGACCTCCTGCTGGCGGCTCTCGGGCCGGCGCGAGCCGCCCGACTGCATCAGCTGGAGGTAGTCGATGACGACGAGCGAGAGATCGTTGCGCTGCTTGAGGCGCCGGCACTTCGCCCGGATCTCCATCATCGACAGGTTCGGGGAATCGTCGATGTAGAGCGGGGCGGCGGAGACGTCGGGCATCCGGCGGGCCAGCCGGGTCCAGTCGTCGTCCGTCATGGTGCCGGAGCGCATGTGGTGCAGGGCCACCCGGGCCTCCGCCGACAGGAGGCGCATCGCGATCTCGTTGCGCCCCATTTCGAGGGAGAAGATCACGCTGGGCAGGTTGCTCTTGATCGAGCAGGCCCGGGCGAAGTCGAGCGCGAGAGTGGACTTACCCATGGCGGGGCGGGCCGCGATGACGATCATCTGGCCGGGGTGCAGTCCGTTGGTCAGCGAGTCGAGGTCCGTGAAACCGGTCGGGACGCCCGACATCTGGCCGCTGCGGGAGCCGATGGCCTCGATCTCGTCGAGCGCGCCCTCCATGATGTCGCCCAGCGGCAGGTAGTCCTCGGACGTCCGCTGCTCGGTGACCGCGTAGATCTCGGCCTGGGCGCTGTTGACGATCTCGTCGACGTCACCGTCCGCCGCGTATCCCATCTGCGTGATCTTCGTGCCGGCGGCGACCAGGCGGCGCAGGACCGCCCGCTCGTGGACGATCTCCGCGTAGTACTCGGCGTTCGCCGCGGTCGGCACCGACTGGACGAGCGTGTGCAGGTACGAAGCACCGCCGACCTTGCTGATCTCGCCGCGGCGGGTCAGCTCGGCGCCGACGGTGATCGGGTCGGCCGGCTCGCCCTTGGCGTACAGGTCGAGGATCGCCTGGTAGATCGTCTCGTGCGAGGGGCGGTAGAAGTCGTGGCCCTTGATGACCTCGACCACGTCCGCGATGGCGTCCTTGGACAGGAGCATGCCGCCGAGCACCGACTGTTCGGCATCGAGGTCCTGCGGCGGGACGCGCTCGAAGCCGCCGCCACCGCCGTCCCAGGAGCCGCCCTCGCGGCCCCGGTCGTGCTGTTCGTCCCCTCGGACCCGGCTGTCGCCGTTGCGGCGCGAACGGGCGGGCAGACGGTCACCGGGACCACTGTCGGCCCAGGGGTCGTCCATGGGCTCGGGCATACTCACCGGGCCGCCTCCTCCCGTCCGCAAAGCGGACCTTGCCGTGCCACTCTTTCTACGACACGGCTCTGACATGTGGGGCACCCGGATCCGCCGTCGGCGAGTCGGGCAACGCACAACGGTAGGGCCGACGGCGACGTCAGCCAATCTTGTTATCCACAGGCTGTGTGGATGAGATGTGGATGACCGACCCAATGCTGTGGGTAACTCGCCGGAAGCTGTGCACGGACCGGGGGACGGCGCTGTGGACAAAATCACCTGGCCCACCCATACACCCATCCTGACCTGCGATTTCTTTCTCCACGGGCTGTGGGGGAGAAATTTCTGGGCACCAGTTTCGAGATCGCCTCCAACGGGGTGCCGAGAACGTGTGAACCAACTCGCCGGTAAGGATCCAAAGACCATTGCATCCATTACCTGTGGAAGATTAGATTGAGCGCATGACACAGGCCCTCGCCCCGCTGAAGCCTGCCCCGAGACGGCACGACCGCGAGATACTCGCCCTCGCCGTCCCGGCGTTCGGCGCGCTCGTCGCCGAACCTCTGTTCGTGATGGCCGACAGCGCCATCGTGGGACACCTCGGCACCCCCCAGCTGGCCGGTCTCGGCATAGCCGCGGCCCTCCTCACCACCGCGGTCAGCGTCTTCGTCTTCCTCGCGTACGCCACCACCGCGGCCGTGTCCCGACGGGTCGGCGCGGGTGACCTCCGGGCCGCCATCCGACAGGGCATGGACGGGATCTGGCTCGCCCTCCTCATCGGCGCCGCCGTGGTCGCCGTCCTGCTTCCGGCGGCGCCCTGGCTGGTCTCCCTCTTCGGGGCCTCGGACACCGTCGCCCCGTACGCGGTCACCTATCTGCGGATCTCCGCCCTGGGCATCCCGGCCATGCTGATGGTGCTCGCCGCCACCGGCGTCATCCGCGGCCTCCAGGACACCCGCACACCGCTCTACGTCGCCATCGGGGGATTCGCCCTCAACGCGGGCCTGAACGGCGCCCTCGTCTACGGAGCCGGCTTCGGCATAGCCGGTTCCGCCTGGGGCACGGTGATCGCCCAGTGCGCGATGGCCGGCGCCTACCTCTTCGTCGTCGTCCGTGGGGCCCGTCGGCACGGGGCCTCCCTTCGACCCGACCTCGCGGGCATCCGGGCCTGTGCCCAGGCCGGAGTACCCCTGCTGGTACGCACGCTGTCCCTGCGCGCCGTCCTGATGATCGCCACCGCCGTGGCCGCACGGCTCGGCGACGCGGACATCGCCGCCCACCAGATACTGCTCTCCCTGTGGAGCCTGCTCGCTTTCGCCCTCGACGCCATCGCCATCGCCGGGCAGGCCATCATCGGCCGCTACCTGGGCGCCGGTGACACCGAGGGGGCCAAGGCCGTCTGCCGCCGCATGGTGCAGTGGGGGATCGCCTCGGGAATCGTCCTCGGCGCTCTGGTGGTGGCGGCCCGCCCGCTGTTCATCCCGCTCTTCACCGGCGACCCGGTGGTCGAGGACGCCCTGCTGCCCGCTCTGCTGGTCGTGGCCGTCTCCCAGCCCGTGTGCGGCATCGTCTTCGTGCTCGACGGGGTTCTGATGGGCGCGGGCGACGGGCGCTACCTGGCCTGGGCCATGCTCCTGACGCTCGCGGTGTTCACCCCGGCCGCCCTGCTCGTCCCGGCCCTCGGCGGCGGTCTCACCACGCTCTGGTGGGCCATGACGCTGATGATGCTGGTCCGGATGGCCACCCTCCAGCTGCGCGCCCGCTCAGGCCGCTGGCTGGTCGCCGGAGCGACCCGATGACGCGCTGACGCGCTGGTCTTGAGCCCATGTTTCACGTGAAACATGAGCTGGGACACCGCGTGTTTCACGTGAAACATCGGCCGGGACATCGACCGGCGGAGCCCCGGAAACGACGAAGGGCCGCACCCCCACGGGGGGTGCGGCCCTTCGCTCGCAGCACTTAGGCGGCGACGACCTCGACGCCCACGTTCGCAGCGACCTCGGGGTGCAGACGCACCGAGACCTGGTACGAACCGAGGGTCTTGATCGGGGCAGCCAGCTCGACGCGGCGCTTGTCGACCTTCGGACCACCGGAAGCCTCGATCGCCGTGGCGATGTCGGCCGGGGTCACGGAGCCGAAGAGACGGCCGGCGTCACCCGAACGGGTGGCCAGACGGACCTTCGTGCCCTCGAGCTTGGCCTTGAACTCGTTGGCCTGCTCGATGGTCGCGATCTCGTGGATCTTGCGGGCGCGGCGGATCTGCGCCACGTCCTTCTCGCCACCCTTGGTCCAGCGGATCGCGAAACCACGCGGGACCAGGTAGTTGCGAGCGTAACCGTCCTTGACGTCGACGACATCGCCGGCGGCACCGAGGCCAGAGACCTCGTGGGTCAGGATGATCTTCATTAGTCGGTCACCCTTTCCTTATCGCGCGGTGGACGTGTAGGGCAGCAGCGCCATCTCACGGCTGTTCTTGACGGCCGTGGCGACGTCACGCTGGTGCTGCGTGCAGTTGCCGGTAACGCGGCGGGCACGGATCTTGCCGCGGTCGGAAATGAACTTCCGCAGCATGTTCGTGTCCTTGTAGTCCACGTACGCGGTCTTGTCCTTGCAGAAAGCGCAGACCTTCTTCTTAGGCTTGCGCACAGGCGGCTTCGCCATTGTGTCTCTCCTGTGAAATCAAGAAGTGGGGGTGCGAGCTGCCCTAGAAGGGCGGCTCGTCCGAGTAGCCACCGCCGGAGCCGCCGGAGCTTCCGCCCCAGCCGCCACCGCCGCCGCCCTGCTGCTGGCCGCCGGCCGGCGCGCTGGACGCCCAGGGGTCGTCGGAGGGAGCTCCGCCGCCCTGGGACTGGCCGCCACCAGGGGCTCCGCCCCAGTTGCCACCGCCGCCGCCCTGCTGCTGGCCGCCCCCGCCGTATCCGCCCTGGCCACCGCGACCGGTGGTCTTGGCGACCTTGGCCGTGGCGTTCTTGAGGCTGGGGCCGACTTCCTCGACGTCCAGCTCGTAGACCGTGCGCTTGACACCCTCACGGTCCTCGTAAGACCGCTGCTTCAGCCGGCCCTGCACGATGACGCGCATGCCCCGCTGAAGGGACTCGGCGACGTTCTCCGCCGCCTGACGCCAGACCGAGCAGGTCAGGAACAGGCCTTCGCCGTCCTTCCACTCATTGGTCTGCTTGTCGAAGATGCGGGGAGTGGACGCGACACGGAACTTCGCGACCGCCGCACCCGAGGGGGTGAAGCGCAGCTCGGGGTCGTCGACGAGATTGCCGACGACCGTGATGACGGTCTCGCCTGCCATGGATGAACCTCTCGGCGGGGATTGCTGCTGGGCTGCTGTGCTACTCGGTCCCGATTACCGCTGAACCGAGGTTCAGTGGGTCTCGGGGCGAAGGACCTTGGTCCGGAGAACCGACTCGTTCAGGTTCATCTGTCGGTCAAGCTCCTTGACGACCGCAGGCTCGGCCTGGAGGTCGATGACCGAGTAGATGCCCTCGGGCTTCTTCTTGATCTCGTAAGCGAGACGACGACGGCCCCAGGTGTCGACCTTCTCGACCTTTCCGTTGCCCTCACGGACGACGGAGAGGAAGTTCTCGATCAGCGGGGAGACAGCGCGCTCCTCGAGATCGGGGTCGAGGATGACCATCACTTCGTAGTGACGCATGTGGAACCCACCTCCTTTGGACTCAGCGGCCACGGTCGTTCCGTGGCAGGAGGGTCGTGATGCGTGCGCACGGCGTCTGTGAGCAGACACCGCGCAGCTGTACAGACTACCTGCTCGACTCCTTCCGGTTGAAATCCGGCAGGAAGAGGCCACACTCTGTATTCATCGGGTGTGCTCGGTGCTATGCCCCCGGCCCCAGCCGGGGGCGGCCGTGCACCGCTCTGCTTCAGCCAGGAGGTGCCTTCCGATGGCACAGGCCATGCAACCCAAGTCCTCCATCTCGCTCCTCGCGACCGACGGCAAGCCCCATCCGCTCCAGGACACCCTCATGGTGGCCACGGTGGTGCTCGGCACCGTGGCGTTCATCACGGGCTTCTTCGACAATCTGCACCTGCTGAGCTCGTGGACCGGGCTCGTCGGCATCCTCACCGGCGCGTACGGACAGTTCATCTCGGAGACGACACGCGAGCGCTTCGCACTGATCATCGGGCTTGGTGCCGCGGGCGTGGGCTTCTACCTGGGCATGGCGCACGGCGGTCTCTTCGGCGGCTGGGCGGGCTGACCGGGGGCACCTCGGCGACAGGGCGCCGGCCACTGATGGGCCGGGCCCGGCCCGTCCCCCAGATGGGTGGCGCCCTTGTCGCAGTAGGCTTCGCGCCATAGCCAGCGAAGCCGCCGGAGGAGACGCCCCGCATGAGCCTGTCCCTGAGGACCATCAGCCGAGAGCAGCATCTGGGATACCTCCAGAGCCTGCCCTCGGCTAGCCACTGCCAGGTCCCGGCGTGGGCCGACGTGAAGAACGAGTGGCGCTCCGAGAACCTCGGTTGGTTCGACCAGAACGACGAACTGGTCGGTGCCGCACTCGTGTTGTACCGACAGCTGCCCAAGGTGAAGCGGTACCTCGCGTACCTTCCCGAGGGCCCGGTCATCAACTGGTACGCCCCGAACCTGGAGGAGTGGCTCCAGCCCATGCTGGCCCACCTCAAGCAGCAGGGCGCCTTCACCGTGAAGATGGGCCCGCCCGTCGTCATCCGCCGCTGGAACTCGGCCGCCATCAAGGCCGGCATCCAGGACCCGGACGTCAAGCGCCTGCGCGACGTGGAGGCCTCGGTCATCGAGCCCCGCGCCTTCGAGGTGTCGGACAAGCTCCGCCGCATGGGTTGGCAGCAGGCCGAGGACGGCGGCGCCGGCTTCGGTGACGTCCAGCCCCGCTACGTCTTCCAGGTACCGCTGGCCAACCGCTCGCTGGACGACGTCCTGAAGGGCTTCAACCAGCTGTGGCGCCGCAACATCAAGAAGGCCGAGAAGGCCGGTGTCGAGGTCGTCCAGGGCGGCTACGAGGACCTGCCGGTCTGGCAGGAGCTGTACGAGGTCACGGCCGAGCGCGACAAGTTCCGCCCGCGCCCGCTCAGCTACTTCCAGCGCCAGTGGACGGCCCTCAACTCCGAGGACCCGAACCGGATGCGGCTGTACATCGCGAAGCACGAGGGAGAGCCGCTGGCCGCGGCCACGATGCTCACCGTCGGCCAGCACGTCTGGTACTCGTACGGCGCATCGGCGAACCACAAGCGCGAGGTGCGGCCTTCGAACGCGATGCAGTGGCGCATGCTCCGCGACTCGTACGCGCTCGGTGCGAGCGTCTACGACCTGCGCGGCATCAGCGACACGCTCGACGAGAACGACCACCTGTTCGGCCTCATCCAGTTCAAGGTCGGCACCGGCGGCGAGGCCGTCGAGTACGTCGGCGAGTGGGACTTCCCGCTCAACAAGGTGCTGCACAAGGCGCTCGACATCTACATGTCGCGCCGCTGACCCGCTGTCGCACCCCCCCACACACCGCACCGCTGCACAGGCAGCTTTTTCGAGAGAGGCTCCGGACGGGCATGGCGCTCACGCTCTACGTCGACACCGCGCGCTGGCGTGCGCACCAGAAGCAGATCCAGGACCAGTTCCCCGGGATGATCCCGGTCTGCAAGGGCAACGGCTACGGCTTCGGCCACGAGCGGCTGTGCGAGGAGGCGACCCGTCTGGGCGCCGACGTACTGGCCGTCGGGACCACGTACGAGGCCGCCAGCATCAAGGACTACTTCGGCGGCGACCTGCTCGTCCTCACCCCGTTCCGGCGGGGCGAGGAGCCGGTGCCGCTGCCGGACCGCGTGATCCGCTCGGTGTCCTCGCTGGACGGGGTCCGCGGCTTGGTCGGCGCCCGGGTGGTCATCGAGTGCATGAGCTCGATGCGCCGCCACGGCATCTCCGAGCAGGACCTGGGCCAGCTGCACGCGGCGATCGAGGACGTACGGCTGGAGGGCTTCGCCCTGCACCTGCCGCTGGACCGCCCGGACGGCTCGGACGCCGTCGAGGAGGTCATCGGCTGGATGGACCGGCTGCGCGCGGCCCGGCTGCCGCTGCACACCATGTTCGTCAGCCACCTGCGGGCCGAGGAGCTGGCCCGGCTCCAGCAGCAGTTCCCGCAGACCCGCTTCCGGGCGCGGATCGGCACCCGGCTGTGGCTGGGCGACCACGAGGCGACCGAGTACCGCGGCGCCGTCCTGGACGTCACGCGCGTTGCCAAGGGCGACCGGTTCGGATACCGGCAGCAGAAGGCCGCCTCCGACGGCTGGCTGGTCGTGGTCGCGGGCGGCACCTCGCACGGGGTGGGCCTGGAGGCCCCCAAAGCCCTGCACGGCGTGATGCCGCGCGCCAAGGGCGTGGCCCGGGCGGGTCTGGCGACCGTGAACCGCAACCTGTCGCCGTTCGTGTGGGCGGGCAAGCAGCGCTGGTTCGCGGAGCCCCCGCACATGCAGGTGTCGATCCTGTTCGTGCCGTCGGACGCCCCCGAGCCGAGTGTCGGCGACGAGCTGGTGGCGCACCTGCGTCACACCACCACTCAGTTCGACCGGGTGCTCGACGCCTGACCGGTCAGTCCCTGGCGGCCGTGCCCCACTCCACCCGCTGTCCCGCCGAGGGCGCCGCGTCCTGCGGCGCCCTCGCGGCGTCCGACAGCACGAACACGTCCTCGGCGCCGTCCAGGACGCCGCCGGAGGGGTCGTCCGACCCGTCGCGGCGCACGACGTCCCGCTCGGGCAGCAGGATGTCGCGGACGACGACCGCGCACAGGTAGAGGGTCGTCAGCAGGTGGGCGGCGATCGCCAGCTGGTAGCCCTCCGCGGGCAGGCCCTGGTGCTTGTCCCCGCTGGTCGTGTAGGCGAGGTACAGCCAGATGCCGAAGAAGTAGACGACTTCGCCGGCCTGCCAGATCAGGAAGTCCCGCCAGCGCGGGCGGGCCAGCGCCGCGAGCGGGATGAGCCACAGCACGTACTGCGGCGAGTAGACCTTGTTGGCCAGGATGAACGCGGCCACCACCAGGAAGGCCAGCTGCGCGAAGCGGGGGCGGCGGGGGGCGGTCAGCGTCAGCACGCCGATGCCCGCGCACAGCAGCAGCGTGAGGCCCGTGGCGTACGTGTTGGCGTCCTCCAGGGGGTTCCCGGAGCGCTGGGAGATCAGCAGCCACACGGACCCGAAGTCGATCGGGCGTTCCTGGCTGAAGGTGTAGAACTTCTTCCAGCCGTCCCAGGCGAAGATCATGACGGGCAGGTTCACCACGAGCCACGAGACCGCGGCGCCGAGGACCGCGGAGCCGAACGCCCGCCACTTCCCGGCCCGCCAGCACAGCACGAACAGCACCCCGAGCAGCAGGACGGGGTAGAGCTTCGCGGCGGTGGCCAGGCCGATGAAGACGCCGAAGAGCAGGGTCCGGCCGCGGGACCACATGAGCATCCCCGCGGCGGTCAGGGCGATGGCCAGCAGGTCCCAGTTGATCGTCGCCGTGAGCGCGAAGGCGGGCGCGAGGGCGAAGAGGAGCGCGTCCCATGGCCGGCGGCGGTGGGTGCGCACGACGCACACGGCGATGACGGCGGTGCAGGCCATCAGCATCCCGGCGTTGACCATCCAGTACATCTGCTCGCGGTGCTGGATGGAGCCGCCGCCGGGGGTCAGCCAGGACGCGACCTCCATGAAGAGGCCGGTGAGGACCGGGTACTCCAGGTACTCCATGTCGCCCGGGAGGCGGTCGAAGTAGGGCGTGAGCCCGTCGGCGAAGCCGCGTACGGAGAACAGGTGCGGGATGTCGGAGTAGCAGGAGTGCGTGTACTGGGAGCCGGCACCCCGGAACCACGCCCAGTCGTAGCAGGGCAGCTTCTGCACCATGCCCAGCGCGAACATCCCCAGGGCCACGAGGGCCACGACCCGGACCGGGGTGAGCCAGTGTCCGCCCAGCCGGGCGTAGCGGCCCATGGGGCCGCCCAGGAACTCGCTGCCGGCCGCGGCGACCTCGTCCTGCTGGGTGGGCAGTACGGGCCGGTCCTCGTGCACCTTCGTCATGCGCTCATCCTGCCGTACGGGGCCGGGCACGCGGGAGGGCCGCCGCACGGTGTGCGACGGCCCTCGTCGGAGCGGGGGAGGGGGTCAGCCCGAGGTGCCCATGGAGGTCCCCCAGCTGGTGCCGCCGGGGCGGCCCGGTTTGCCCGAGGGGCTTCCCGACGGCGATCCGCTGGGTCCCCCGGTTCCGCCGGGGCCTCCGTTGGTGTTGCCGCTGTTCGTACCGCCGTTGGTGTCCGGGATGCAGTACAGCTCCCACGGCTTGCAGGTCGGCTTGCCGCCCTTCGACGGGGAGGGGGAGACCGGCGGGGAGGAGCTCGCCGAGGGCGAGGGCATCGACGGGGAGGGCGACGGGGAGAAGGACGGAGACGGCGAGGGGGCACCGGAGGCGTCCGCGGTGACGCCGATCTTCTCGGCTTCCGGGAACTCCTTGACCGGGACGCCCTTGAGGGCTTCCTTCATGTACTCGGTCCAGATCGCGGCCGGGATGTCACCACCGTGGATGGAGTCGACACCGCCCACCCCGTTCATGGAGATGAGCTTCTTGTCCTTGGAGTTCGGGTCGGTGCGGAACAGGGCGACCGAGGTGGACAGCTCCGGGGTGTAGCCGACGAACCAGGCCGACTTGTTCTGGTCGGTGGTTCCGGTCTTGCCGGCGGCGGGCCGGGTGAAGCCGAGCTTGCGGACCTTGGTGCCGGTGCCGTTGTCGACGACGTTCTCCAGCACCTTGGTGATGTTGTCCGCGATGGAGTTGTCCATCGCCCGCTGCTCCTTGGGGGCCCCGAAGCCGGGCAGCTCCTTGCCGTCCTTTTCGACGCTGGTCACCGAGAAGGGGTCGCGGTGGGTGCCGGAGGCGGCGAAGGTCGCGTACGAGTCGGCCATGCGGATGGCGCTCGGCGTCGAGGTGCCGAGGGCGAACGAGGCGTCGTCGTTCGGGTTCATCGAGTCCTTGAGGATGCCCGTGGACTGGGCGACCTCACGGACCTTGCTGTGGCCGACGTCGAAGACGAGCTGGGCGAACGGCACGTTGATGGACTTCTCCATCGCCTCGTTGAGGGTCACGTAGCCGTAGGGGTACGGGCCCTCGTTCTTCTGCCGGAACGGCTTGCCGGAGGCGTCCCGCAGCGGCTTGCCGTCGCGGTTGTTGATCACGGTCTCGTCGTTCGCGTTGTACTTGCTGTCGGCCGAGATGCCCTGGCCGTGCGAGTTCTGGGTGCCGTACCGCATCGCGGCCGCCAGCACGTACGGCTTCCAGGTCGAGCCGACCGGGACGCCGAGGGTGTCGGCGTTGTTGCTGAAGTACTTCTTGTCCATGCCCGGGCCGCCGTACAGGGCCACGATCGCCCCGGTCTTCACGTCCACCGAGGCGGCGCCGAACTGGACGAAGGTGTCGTACTCGGGCCGGGCCTTCTCGTCGAGGAAGTTGTTGCGGGTGTCCTCGACGGCCTTGACCAGGGCGTCCACCCTGGGCTTCTGGAAGGTGGTCTTGATCTGGTAGCCACCGCGGGCCATCTCTTCGCCCGTGAGGCCCGTGACCTTCATCACGTACTTTTTGGCCGTGTCGACCAGATAGCCGGTCTGTCCGGACAGGCTGCGGGCCTGCTCGGAGTCGACGATCTTGGGGAACTCCTTGAACTGGTCCCGCTCGGCCTTCTGCATGCGGCCCACCGCGACCTCGCGGTCCAGGACCCAGGCCCAGCGCTCCTTGGCCCGCTCGGTGTTCTTCTCGGGAGTGGCGGCCGTGCCGACGCCGCCGTCCGGGTTGTACAGGTTGGGGCCCTTGAGCACGGAGGCCAGGAAGGCGCTCTCGGACGGCGTGAGGTCCTTGCAGTCCTTGCCGAAGTAGGCCCGCGCGGCCGCCTGGATGCCATAGGCGTCCCGGCCGTAGTAGGCGGTGTTCAGGTAGCCGGCGAGGATCGTGTCCTTCTCCTCGGACACACCCAGCTTTATCGAGATGAAGAGCTCGGTGACCTTCCGCTTCAGCGTCTGGTCGGAGTCCAGGTACGTGTTCTTGACGTACTGCTGGGTGATGGTCGAGCCGCCCTGGGTGGAGCCGCCCTTGGCCATGTTCCACACGGCGCGGGCGATGCCCATCGGGTCGACGCCCTTGTCCGTCTCGAAGGACTCGTTCTCCGCGGCGATCACGGCGTTCTGCATCGACTTGGGGATCTTGTCGATGGGCACGATCTGGCGGTTCATCGAACCGCCGGTGGCCACCATCTGGGTGCCGTCCGCCCAGAAGAAGACGTTGTTCTGGGCCTGGGCCGCCTTGTTCGGGTCGGGCGTGTTCACCGAGGCGATGCCGATGCCCGCCCCCGCCGTGACGACGGCGAAGAAGCCGAGCGCCGTGCCGCAGACCAGCTTCCAGGACGGTACGAACCGCTGCCAGCCGTCCTTGTCGGAGCGCGGGTAGTTGATCAGTCTCTTGTCCGCGCGGCCTGCGCCGGCGCCCGCGGCGCCGCGCCCGCGGGGGGTGGCCTGGCGCGCGCCGGCCCGGCCGCCGTGGCCGGGCGGCTCTGCGTACGGTCCGCTGGGCGACGCTGTGGGGACGTCGCGCTCGGGCCCGGCGCCCCGGCCAGGGCGCTGCTGGGCGGCCCGGCGGGCCGCGGCACGTCCGCCTCCCTCGGGCTGCGGCGGTTTGCGGCGGTGCTCGCTCATCGAACGACTACTCCTCGGGCAGGCGAGTGGCCTGGAAGCGGCAGGTGAATTCCGGTTCCCCCGTTGTCATGGCCCACAGACTACGCACGCTCAAAACCCGAACAGTGCCGAAGTTCACCCCAAATCAGGCAACTCGCTTGGTGCGAATTAGTGATGTGACGCCGGTCACCACGTCTCCCCTTGTCGCCGGGGGCGCCCCGTTCTATCGTCTGGATGTATCGAGCCGATACATCAGCTCGGTATAAAACTCAGGGGCGAGGGAGAGGCAGGCGGATGAGCAGGCGCTCAGGCATCCTCGAGTTCGCCGTCCTCGGCCTGCTTCGCGAATCCCCCATGCACGGGTACGAGCTCCGCAAGCGGCTCAACACCTCGCTGGGGGTGTTCCGCGCGTTCAGCTACGGGACGCTCTACCCCTGCCTCAAGACGTTGGTCGCCAACGGCTGGTTGATCGAAGAACCGGGCAACGCCCCGGAAGACGCTCTCGCCACTTCACTCGCAGGGCGCCGCGCCAAGATCGTCTACCGGTTGACGGCCGCGGGTAAGGAGCACTTCGAGGAGCTCCTGTCCCACACGGGCCCCGATGCCTGGGAGGACGAGTCCTTCGCCGCGCGCTTCGCCTTCTTCGGTCAGACCGAGCGGGAAGTGCGCATGCGGGTCCTGGAGGGCCGCCGCAGCCGGCTGGAGGAGCGTCTGGAGAAGATGCGCGCCTCGCTCGCCCGTACGCGGGAGCGGCTCGACGACTACACGCTTGAGCTGCAGCGGCACGGTATGGAGTCCGTGGAGCGCGAAGTGCGCTGGCTGAACGAGCTCATCGAGAGTGAGCGGGCGGGACGGGATCGGAGACGACCCGGTCCGCCCGACGAAACTGCAAAGTGAGGCCTGCATCTCGCAGGCCTCGTCCAAGAACGAACAGGGAGCAACCGGAATGGGTTCGGTTCGCGTAGCCATCGTCGGCGTGGGCAACTGCGCCGCCTCGCTGGTGCAGGGCGTCGAGTACTACAAGGACGCCGACCCGGCGGCCAAGGTCCCCGGTCTGATGCACGTCCAGTTCGGCGACTACCACGTGGGTGACGTCGAGTTCGTCGCCGCGTTCGACGTCGACGCGAAGAAGGTCGGCCTCGACCTTTCGGACGCCATCGGCGCCAGCGAGAACAACACCATCAAGATCTGCGACGTCCCCAACGCGGGCGTGACCGTGCAGCGCGGCCACACCCTGGACGGCCTGGGCAAGTACTACCGCATGACGATCGAGGAGTCCGCCGAGACCCCGGTCGACGTGGTCCAGGTCCTCAAGGACCGTGAGGTCGACGTTCTCGTCTGCTACCTGCCCGTCGGTTCCGAGGACGCGGCGAAGTTCTACGCCCAGTGCGCCATCGACGCCAAGGTCGCCTTCGTCAACGCCCTCCCGGTCTTCATCGCCGGCACCAAGGAGTGGGCCGACAAGTTCACCGAGGCCGGTGTGCCGATCGTCGGCGACGACATCAAGTCGCAGGTCGGTGCCACCATCACGCACCGCGTGATGGCGAAGCTGTTCGAAGACCGCGGTGTCCGTCTCGAGCGCACCATGCAGCTCAACGTCGGCGGCAACATGGACTTCAAGAACATGCTGGAGCGCGACCGCCTGGAGTCGAAGAAGATCTCCAAGACGCAGGCCGTCACCTCGCAGATCCCCGACCGTGAGCTCGGCGAGAAGAACGTCCACATCGGCCCGTCCGACTACGTGGCGTGGCTCGACGACCGCAAGTGGGCCTACGTCCGCCTCGAAGGCCGCGCCTTCGGCGACGTCCCGCTGAACCTCGAGTACAAGCTCGAGGTGTGGGACTCCCCGAACTCCGCCGGTGTCATCATCGACGCCCTGCGCGCCGCGAAGATCGCCAAGGACCGCGGCATCGGTGGCCCGATCCTGTCGGCTTCGAGCTACTTCATGAAGTCCCCGCCGGTGCAGTACTTCGACGACGAGGCCTTGGCCAACGTCGAGAAGTTCATCAAGGGCGAGGTCGAGCGCTAAGTCGGATCCCACGGGTCTTCGGACACCTGGTCTTCGACCGTTCTTCCGCGGAGGGTCCCCGGGCAATGTGCCCGGGGACCCTCCGCGTATGTGACCCTTGCCCTCATGCCTGTCGTACGTGATCTGCGCGTACTCCTGCGCCTGAGGGACTTCCGCAACCTGCTCGCCGTACGGCTGCTCTCCCAGGCCGCCGACGGCGTGTACCAGGTGGCGCTCGCCACGTACGTGGTGTTCTCCCCCGAGAAGCAGACCTCGCCCGCGGCCATCGCCTCGGCCATGGCGGTCCTGCTGCTGCCCTACTCGGTGATCGGCCCCTTCGCCGGAGTACTGCTCGACCGTTGGCGACGGCGCCAGGTCTTCCTCTACGGCAACCTGCTGCGGGCACTCCTCGCCTGCGTCACCGGCGTACTGATCGTCGTACACGTCCCCGACTGGCTCTTCTACGCCTCGGCCCTGTCGGTCACCGCCGTCAACCGCTTCGTCCTGGCCGGGCTCGCCGCGTCCCTGCCCCGTGTCGTCGCCCCCGCCCAACTGGTCACGGCCAACTCGCTCTCGCCCACGGCCGGGACGCTCGCGGCGGTCGCCGGCGGAGGGCTCGCCTTCCTCGTCAGGCTGCTGGCCTCCGACTCCAACGCCCTGGTCGTGCTGGTCGGCGCCGGTCTCTACCTGTGCGCGGCCCTGGTTTCGCTGCGCCTGGCCGTCGGCCTGCTCGGCCCGGACCACCCCGCCGGCCAGGTCCACCCCTCGGTCGCGCAGGGGATAGCCCTGACCGTCCGCGGCATGGTGGAAGGGCTGCGGCACCTGGCCTCCCGGCGCGAGGCGGCCCAGACGCTGACCGCCATGACCCTGATGCGCTTCTGCTACGGGGCCCTGTTCGTGACGCTGCTCATGCTCTGCCGGTACGCCTGGTCGGACAGCGAGTCAGCCGGCCTTGCCCTGCTGGGCATCGCGGTCGGCGTCTCCGGGGCCGGGTTCTTCGCCGCCGCCGTGATCACCCCCTGGCTGGTGGGGCGGCTGGGCACCCGCGGCTGGATCACGGTCTGCGCTGCCGGCGCGGCCGTCCTGGTGCCCCCGCTCGGCCTGTTCTTCGCGCCGGGTCCGATGCTGGCCGCGGCCTTCCTCCTGGGCCTCGCCACCCAGGGCGCCAAGATTTCCACCGACACGGCCATCCAGTCCCATGTGGACGACGACTTCCGCGGCCGGGTGTTCTCCGTCTACGACGTGCTCTTCAACATCGCGTTCGTGAGCGCGGCCGCCGTGGCCGCCCTGATGCTCCCGCCGGACGGGCGTTCCGTCACGCTGATCGTGAGCGTGACCCTCCTCTACGCGCTGACCGCCGTCTACCTCAAGCGGCGCGGACCCCGTTCCCGAGGCGTCTGACGCACCGGCCGGGTCGATGTTTCACGTGAAACATCGACCCGGCCGGCCACGGTTCAGGCCTGAGCCGCCCACCATTCCTTGAGCGCCGTGACCGCGGCGTCGCGCTCCATCGGGCCGTTCTCCAGCCTCAGCTCCAGCAGGAACGCGTACGCCTTGCCGATCACCGGGCCCGGACCGACGCCCAGGACCTGCATGATCTCGTTGCCGTCCAGGTCCGCTGCCGGATGGCGTCGAGCTCCTCCTGCTCCTGGAGCTGCGCGATGCGCTCCTCCAGGCCGTCGTAGGTACGGGAGAGGGCATTGGCCTTGCGCTTGTTGCGGGTGGTGCAGTCCGACCGGGTCAGCTTGTGCAGGCGGTCCAGGAGCGGGCCCGCGTCGCGGACGTAGCGGCGCACGGCGGAATCGGTCCACTCGCCGTCCCCGTAGCCGTGGAAGCGCAGGTGCAGCTCCACCAGCCGGGACACGTCCTTGACCATGTCGTTCGAGTACTTCAGCGCGGTCATGCGCTTCTTGGTCATCTTCGCGCCCACCACCTCGTGGTGGTGGAAGGAGACCCGGCCGTCGCTCTCGAAGCGGCGCGTGCGCGGCTTGCCGATGTCGTGGAGCAGGGCCGCCAGCCGCAGCACCAGGTCCGGGCCCTCGTGCTCCAGAGCGATGGCCTGCTCCAGCACGATCAGCGAGTGGTCGTAGACGTCCTTGTGCCGGTGGTGCTCGTCACTCTCCAGCCGCAGGGCGGGCAGCTCGGGCAGCACGTGGTCGGCCAGCCCGGTGTCCACGAGCAGACCCAGGCCCTTGCGCGGGTGCGCGGACAGCAGCAGCTTGTTCAGCTCGCCCTGCACCCGCTCCGCCGAGACGATCTCGATCCGGTCCGACATCGCCTTCATCGCCGCCACGACCTCCGGGGCGACCTCGAAGTCGAGCTGGGCGGCGAAACGCGCCGCACGCAGCATCCGCAGCGGGTCGTCGGAGAAGGAGTCCTCCGGGGTGCCGGGAGTACGCAGAACGCCCGCCTGGAGGTCCTCCAGGCCCCCGTGCGGATCCACGAACTCCTTCTCCGGGAGGGCGACCGCCATCGCGTTCACGGTGAAGTCGCGGCGGACCAGGTCCTCCTCGATCGAGTCCCCGTAGGAGACCTCGGGCTTGCGCGAGGTGCGGTCGTAGGACTCCGAGCGGTAGGTGGTCACCTCGATCTGGAAGTTCCGATCGGCCTCTGCGACGCGGGCGCTCTTCTGCGCTCCGACCGTGCCGAAGGCGATGCCGACGTCCCAGACCGAGTCGGCCCACGGCCGGATGATCTTCAGGACGTCCTCGGGGCGGGCGTCGGTGGTGAAGTCGAGGTCGTTGCCGAGACGCCCGAGCAGCGCATCGCGTACGGACCCGCCGACGAGGGCGAGGCGGAAACCGGCCTGCTCGAACCGGCGGCCGAGCTCGTCGGCGACAGGGGCGACCCGCAGCAGTTCACTGACCGCGCGGAGCTGCACCTGACTCAGGGCACTGGGGTTGTCTTCGTTGGCGTTCGGCACAACAGAAAAGGGTACGTGCCCCGCCCGGCGAGGGCTTCCGCCTTTATGGCGGCCCCGGCATGCGGGACCGCCGGCCCGGCCCCGATCATGTGGAGCAAGGCGCGGCACTCGCGCACAGCGGGTCTCGTTACCATGCGTGGACGCACAAACGAGACCACTGACACTTCGAGGGACGGGCTAGCGCGTGGCCGAGGCGGCAGACATCCAGGGGGCATCCCCCGCACCTGCCCGGCGCCGCTGGCTGCGGCGCGCAGTCGTCCTGCTGGCCGGGACCCCGGTGCTCGCCGCCCTGGTGTACTCGCCCGCCCCGCAGGCGGCCCAAGCCGCCGAGGCGGGCACCGTCGACGTACAGCTGGACGGGATGGCGCCGGCGGCCCCGGTCAAGGGCGACACGCTCACCATCTCCGGCAGCGTGGTCAACAACGGCCGCGAGACGATCACCGGCGCGCACGTGGGCCTGCGGGTCGGGCCTGCCCTGGGCGACCGGGCCTCCATCGACGAGGCGGCGGAACGCGCCGGGTTCCGGGCCGGCACGGATCCCGGTGAGATCGACCCGGCCTTTGCCGTGAAAATCCCCTCGCTGCCGTCCAAGGTCAAGCAGGACTTCACCCTCACGGTTCCCGTGAACAAGCTGGAGCTGGACAAGGATGGCGTCTACCAGCTCGGCGTCTCGCTGTCCGGGGAGACCGAGAGCCGCCAGTACGAGCAGGTGCTCGGCATCAAGCGGACCTTCCTGCCCTGGCAGCCGGAGGCGGCCGCCAAACGCTCTCAGCTCACTTACCTGTGGCCGCTGATCTCCACCACGCGTCTGACGGCGGAGACCGGCTCGGACGAGCTCCAGACCCCCGTCTTCCTCGACGACTCCCTGGCGGAGGAGCTCAAGCCCGGCGGGCGCCTCCAGCAGATGGTCGCCCTCGGCAAGGACCTGCCCGTCACCTGGGTCATCGACCCCGATCTGCTCTACACGGTCGACGCCATGACCAAGGGCTACCGGTACCGCGCACCGGACGGGCGGATCGTCCAGGGCAAGAACAAGGCCGTCGCCGAGCAGTGGCTGAGCTCCCTGGAAACCGCGGTCCAGGGCAAGAAGATCGTCGCGCTGCCGTTCGCCGACCCCGACATCGCCTCCCTGGCCCACCAGGGCAAGGACGTCTCCGGCACCCTGGGCCAGCTCAGGCCCGCCACCGACAAGGCGAAGCAGGCCGTGGAGACCGTCCTGCACGTCACACCGTCCACCGACTTCTCCTGGCCCCTGGACGGCGCCATCGACCCCTCGATCGTCAACGTGGCGACCTCGGCGGGCGCCCACAACGTCCTGACGCGCAGCGACAGCCTCCAGGAGACCGGCGCCCTCGGCTACACGCCCTCCGCGGCCCGCCCCATCGGCGCGGGCACCACGGCGGTCGTCGCCGACGCCGACCTGTCGACCGCCTTCCAGGGCGACATGCTGAACGCCGGGGACGCCACGCTGGCCGTGCAGCGCTTCCTCGCCCAGAGCCTCGCCTTGAACCTCCAGAAGACCGAAAGCCCGCGCAGCTTCGTCGTCACTCCGCAGCGCATGCCGACCACGAGCCAGGTGCAGACGATGGCGGCCGCCATACGGGGGCTGCAGGCGGGCCGCTGGACCCAGCCGGCCGACCTCGACGCGGCGGCCGCGGCCAAGCCCGACCCGGGCGTCAACACCCAGGTCCCGGGCGCCGGCCAGTACCCCGAGGCGCTGCGCAAGACGGAGCTTCCGGTCTCCGCGTTCGAGAAGATCCGCACCACCCAGAACACCCTGGACCACTTCAAGGTGATCCTCAGCGCGCCCGACCGCGTGGAGATCCCCTTCGGCAACACCACGAACCGCGAGATGTCCACCTCCTGGCGCGGCCGCCCGGAGGAGGGCCGGCTCTACCGGGACCAGGTGCAGGAGTACCTGATCGGTCTCACCGAGAAGGTCAAGGTCGTCCCCAAGTCGGACGCCACCTTGTCCGGGCACAGCGCGACGATCCCGGTCAGCGTCCAAAACGGCCTCGTCCAGGACGTCCACAACCTGGTCCTGCGGGTGAGGTCGGCCAACCCGACCCGCCTGATGTTCGGCGACAGCGGCCAGGCCGAGCAGGAAGTGACCGTCCCGGGTGGACACAGCCAGACGGTCAAGTTCACCGCCAACGCCACCGCGAGCGGTCCCGTCGAGGTCACCGCGCAGCTCTTCACCACGGACGGCGTGCCGTACGGCAAGGCCCGCAAGTTCACCGTGGAGGCCACCGAGATCACTCCGACCGTCATGCTCGTCATCGCCGGCGGCGTCCTCCTTCTCGTCCTGGCGGGCATCAAGATGTACGCCAGCCGCAAGCGCATCGCGGCGCGGGCGGCGGCCGAGGAGAGCACGCAGCCGAGTGACGGGACCCCGGACACCGGAGCGCAAAGCACCGGGCCGTCCGGCACGGGTGAGACAGTGGACCGTTGAGCGATGCCGTGGCCGGTCGGCCTGGGGACGATGAGGTGGGGTTTCGATGAACGCGCCGTACGACGGTGACCGCGCGCAGGGCACTGGTGGGCCCGCGCCCTCCCAGGGCACTGCCCCGGGCACCCCGGTGGCCGGGCAGGTCCCCGCACCTGCGCCCGCGCCGGACCGGGACCCCTACGTCGAGGATGCCTACGACTACGACCCGTACCGGTCCCAGGACCTGTCGGCCCAGGACCCCGTGGCCGAGGTCCTCTACGACCGGGCCTCGCACCCTCCGCCGCCGCCCGGCACCTACCAGGAGCCCGGGCCGCTCTACGCGGCCCCGCAGGCTCCCGCGCACGCTCCCGACCCGCACGTCTGGGCCCAGACCCCGGCGCCCGAGCCGGACGGGCCCTCGCGGCACCTGCCCTACGGCGACCACGCGACGACCACCCAGTTCGTCGGGGTGGACTCCCTGGTGACCAAGGCGGCGGACGAGAAGCCCGAGCCCGACGCCTTCGCACACCTCTACCGCGACCAGGAGGGCGCTCCCGGCGTCCCCGCCGAGGACGCCCCCGTCGCCGTACCGGCGCCGAGCAAGCCCGCCGGCCGCGCCTCCAGCCTGCTCAAGTCCAGCGCCCTCATGGCCGCCGGCACGATCGTCTCCCGCATCACCGGCTTCCTGCGGACGCTCGTCATCGCCGGCGCCATCGGCGTCGGCACGTTCAACGACACGTACCAGATCGCCAACACCCTGCCGACGATGATCTACGTGCTGGTCGGTGGCGGCGCGCTCAACGCCGTCTTCATCCCGCAGCTGGTTCGGGCCATGAAGCAGGACGACGACGGGGGCGAGGCCTACGCCAACCGCCTCCTTACGCTCGTCGTCGTGCTGCTGGCGGCCATCACCACCATCTGCGTCCTCGCGGCGCCGGTGTTCATCACGATGATGTCGCCGAAGCTCGCGTCCGACCCCCAGCAGATGGACGTCGCGGTCGCCTTCGCCCGCTACTGCCTGCCGACCATGTTCTTCATGGGCGTGCACGTGGTTCTCGGTCAGATCCTGAACGCACGCGGCCGGTTCGGCGCGATGATGTGGACCCCGGTCCTCAACAACATCGTCGTCATCGCCACGTTCGGCGCGTTCATCTGGGCCTTCGGTGGCTTCACCACCTCCGGTGTCAACGCGACCACCGTCACCGCCGAGGGTGTCCGTCTGCTGGGCCTCGGCACCCTCCTGGGCCTCACCGTCCAGGCCCTGGCGATGCTGCCCTACCTGCGCGACGCCGGCTTCCGGCCGCGCCTGCGGTTCGACTGGCGGGGACACGGCCTCGGCAAGGCCGCGCGCCTGGCCAAGTGGACCTTCTTCTTCGTCCTGGCCAACCAGGTCGGCCTCGTCGTCGTCACGCAGCTGGCCACCTGGGCCGGTTCCGTCGCCGAAAAGCAGGGGCACCCCGGCACCGGCATCACGGCCTACAACTACGCGTTGCTGCTGTGGCAGATGCCGCAGGCCATCATCACCGTCTCCGTCATGACCGCCGTGCTGCCGCGCATCTCGCGTTCCGCCCACGACGGGGACGCCGCCGCAGTCCGCGACGACATCTCCTACGGGCTGCGCACCTCGGCCGTCGCGATCGTGCCCTGCGCCTTCGCGTTCCTGGCCCTCGGTGTCCCCATGGCCACGCTGCTGTACGCCGGTTCCGGATCCGGCGCCCAGAACATCGGCTACGTCCTGATGGCCTTCGGCCTCGGACTCATCCCGTACTCCGTGCAGTACGTGGTCCTGCGCGGGTTCTACGCCTACGAGGACACCCGGACGCCCTTCTACAACACGGTCATCGTCGCGGGCGTCAACGCGGCCGTCTCCACCGCCGCGTTCTTCGTGCTCCCCGCGCGCTGGGCCGTCGTCGGCATGGCCGCCGCCTACGGTCTCGGCTACACCGTCGGTGTCGGCGTCGCCTGGCGGCGCCTGCGCAACCGGCTGGGCGGCGACCTCGACGGTGCCCACGTGATGCGCACCTACGCCCGCCTCACCGGCGCCTGCGTCCCCGCCGCCGCCGTGGCGGGCGCGGCCGCCTACGCTGTCACCCAGTGGCTCGGGAGCGGAGTCACCGGCTCCCTCGCCGCGTTGGGCGCCGGCGGTATCGCGCTGGCCGCCGTTTTCATCGTGGCGGCCAAGCGGATGCGCATCCAAGAGCTCAACGCCATGGTCGGAATGGTCCGCGGCCGTATGGGTCGCTGATGCGCACAACCGTCGGACCCCTTCGCGTGTCGTGCATAGGGCCGGACTGTGGGCACAATTGGCATGGCTTCGCAGACTGGCCGACAGCGCGTAACGGATGGGGAGGCAGGAACGACGGTGGCGGAACGTAGCACGGCTGCCGTCGACGTGGCCGACAACGGCGGCAATGAGCCGCCGGCCGCAGATGCGGCGAAGGCCACGGCCGACGGGGTGGACACCCAGAACGGACGAGCCGCGGACGGACCCATGCCCGAAAAGGACGGCGAACGCAGAAAAGCGGCCCCTGCTGCCGCCCCCGAACTCCACAGCGGCCACAAGCTCGCCAGGCGCTACCGCCTCGAAGAGTGCGTCACCCGTCTGGACGGATTCAGCAGCTGGCGCGCCATGGACGAGAAGCTGCGCCGAGCCGTGGGCGTCCACCTGCTGCCCGCCGACCACCCCCGGGCCCGCGCCGTCCTGGCCGCCGCCCGCTCCTCCGCCCTGCTCGGCGACCCGCGATTCGTCCACGTCCTCGACGCCGTCGAGGAGAACGACCTCGTCTACGTCGTCCACGAGTGGCTGCCCGACGCCACCGAGCTGACCGCGATCCTCGCAGCGGGCCCCCTGGAACCCCACGAGGCCTACCAGCTCGTTACCCAGGTCTCGCAGGCCATGGCCGCCGCGCACCGCGAGGGCCTGGCCCACCTGCGGCTGACGCCCAGCGCCATACTGCGGACCTCCACGGGCCAGTACCGCATCCGGGGGCTCGCCGTGAACGCCGCCCTGCGAGGCATCACCAGCGACACCCCGCAGCGCGCGGACACCGAGGCCATCGGCGCGCTCCTGTACGCCGCCCTGACCCAGCGCTGGCCGTACGAGGAGGACGCGTACGGGCTCACCGGCCTGCCGAAGGGCGTCGGCCTGATCGCACCCGACCAGGTCCGCGCCGGAGTCCACCGGGGACTGGGCGAGCTCGCCATGCGCGCCCTCGCCAACGACGGGGCCACCGCCTCCCGGCAGGAGCCGCCCTGCACCACCCCGGAGGAGCTGGCGAAGGCCGTCGCCGCGATGCCGCGCATCCGGCCGCCCGAGCCCGCTTTCACCGCTCCGCCCGAGTACCAGCACACCACCTACCAGCAGGGCAGCTACGGCCGTCCGCAGTCGCACCCCGGCGTGCCCGGCAGCCTCACCATGTCCGTCCCCGTGCCGCCGCCCCCGCTGCAGAGCCGCACCGGTCGCGTCCTCAAGTGGGGCGTGGCCGCCCTGCTCATCGCCGCACTGGGCTTGGGCAGCTGGCAGCTCGCCGACACGCTCCTGGAGCGCGTCAAGGGCGACACCGGCAGCAACGGCTCCACCCAGCAGCCCAAGGCCGGCGAAGCCCCCAAGGGGGCCAAGCCGACCACCCCCGGCAAGCCCCTGCACATCGGCAACGCCACCGCCTTCGGCAAGGAGCCGATCAAGCCGGAGGACGCCGACAAGGCCGCCGACGGCAACCCCGACAGCGCCTGGGTCACCAAGGTGTTCTACGGCTACGCCAATTTCGGCAACCTGGACAGCTACGACGACGGCAGCGGGATCGTCGTCGACCTCGGCAGCGTGCAGGACGTGGCCGGCCTTGACGTCGACATGTACGCGGCGGGGCAGAAGGTGGAGGTCCGGGCCGCCTCCCCGGAGGCCTCCTCGCCCCGCTCCCTCTCTGACTTCTCCCACGAGGTCGTCAAGCTGACCACTGCGGGGAAGAACCTGAAGACCACTCTGGAGACCCCGCTGAAGGCCCGGTACCTGGTGATCCACATCACCGCGCTGCCCTCCGATTCGAGCGGCGGCTACCGGGGCGGCATCAGCGAGATCAAGGTGCTCGGCACGGCCGAGTAGGACCGGACCGCCACCAATACGGGACCGCTGCGCCGACTGCGCGGCGGTCCCTCGTATTCGTCCCGCCCGCACCGTACGCTCCCTTCCGGAGGAGAGGTGTGATGCAGTCACCCAGGGGAGACGAGCGGAGCGACCAGGAGCTGCTGGCGCTGCATGCCGCCGGTGATCCCGATGCCTTCGGGGAACTCGTACGGCGCCACCGCGATCGGCTGTGGGCGGTGGCCCTGCGCACCCTCGGCGACCGCGAGGAGGCCGCCGACGCCGTACAGGACGCCCTCGTGTCGGCTTACCGGGCCGCCCACACCTTCCGCGGTGAATCGGCCGTCACCACCTGGCTGCACCGCATCACCGTCAACGCCTGTCTCGACCGGGCCCGCAAGGCCGCCTCGCGCAGGACCTCGCCCCTCGACGACACGGACCGCCTGGAGCGCCTCCTGGAGCCCCACGAGTCCGCCGAGGCACCCGCGGAGCGCCACGATCTCCACCGTCAGCTCCTGGCCGCCCTCGGGACGCTCCCGGCCGAACAGCGGGCCGCCCTGGTCCTCGTCGACATGCAGGGATACCCCGTCGCCGAGGCCGCCCACATCCTCGACGTCCCCACCGGCACCGTGAAGAGCCGGTGCGCGCGCGGCCGGGCGAAACTCCTTCCGATGCTCACTCATCTGCGCTCGAATGCCGGGGATAACACCGACGCCGAGCGGGGAAGGAACCGGACGCCGGGGACACCCGTCCCACCAGCGGCAGGCTCCAGCCGGCCGGCCCCAGACGCAGACACGGTGAAGGGTGGAGGTGGACGAACGTGACTCCCGCAACCGGCACGATCCGGCACCCTGACGTTTCGGAGATCTCCGACCTGGCCGAAGGGCTCCTCTCCCCGGTCCGAAGCTCCGAGGTGCGCCGCCACCTGGACGGCTGCCCCCTGTGCGCCGACGTCCTCGCCTCCCTGGAGGAGATCCGGGGGCTCCTGGGCACCCTGCCCGGGCCGCCCCGGATGCCGTCCGATATCGCCGGGCGCATCGACGCGGCCCTCGCCGCCGAGGCCCTTCTCGACTCCACCGCGCCCCGCGCGGAGACCGTCCCGCCCTCCGATGTTTCACGTGAAACATCGCCGGCCACTCCCTCGGGTCCCGAGAGCCGGCGGCCCGCCGGTCACCCGGCCGGAGCGACCGGTCCCGGACGCCGACGCGCTCGCCGCCGCATCGCCGTCATCGCCGGCCTGGCCGGAGCGGCCGCCTGCGCGCTGGGCGTCTTCCTCACGGGCAACCTGATCGGGAGCGGCTCCCCGGACACCGCCGCCCGCAGGTCCGCGACGAGCGCCACAGCCGAGGCGCCCGCCGACGGCACGTACACCGCGCAGGGCCTCCAAGACAACGTGCGCCGGCTCATGGCCGCCGGACCGGGTGCCAAGACCGCCCCGCAGGAGGAACAGCGGAACAACACGTACGGATTGGAGAACACCACTCCGTCCCCGAAGCTGGCCCCCGGTGACGGCAACCGCACGGACGCCTCCTCGGTGCCGGCCTGTGTCCAGAACGCCACTGGTCGTCCCGAGAGCCCGCTCGCTGTCGAACGTGGCAGCTACCAGGGCACCGAGGTCTACCTCCTCGTCCTGCCGCACCCCGGCGACCCCGCCCGGGTGGATGCCTACCTCGTGGGCGCCGAGTGCGCGAGCAACCCATCGACCACCCCTGACAAACCATTGCTGACCAGGACATATCCTCGGAGCTGACACCTTCGCGTCCGCGAGGGAGCGGGCGGGGAATGCATGCGCCGTAGGATCCGTTGGGTGGGGTGAGACAACACACCGGCCCCTTCGGCAAGCAGCGTGCAGTCCACAGAGACGAGGAAGAAACCCGTGAGCGACGTACGAAACGTGATCATCATCGGTTCCGGGCCGGCCGGCTACACCGCCGCCCTGTACACCGCACGCGCTTCGCTCAAGCCGCTGGTCTTTGAGGGCGCGGTCACGGCCGGTGGCGCACTCATGAACACCACCGAGGTCGAGAACTTCCCCGGCTTCCAGGACGGCATCATGGGTCCGGACCTCATGGACAACATGCGCGGTCAGGCCGAGCGTTTCGGCGCCGAGCTCGTCCCCGACGATGTCGTGTCCGTGGACCTGACGGGTGACATCAAGACCGTCACCGACACCGCCGGCACCGTGCACCGCGCGAAGGCCGTGATCGTGACGACCGGCTCCCAGCACCGCAAGCTGGGCCTGCCCAACGAGGACGCCCTCTCCGGCCGCGGTGTGTCGTGGTGTGCGACCTGTGACGGGTTCTTCTTCAAGGACCAGGACATCGCCGTCGTCGGCGGCGGCGACACCGCGATCGAGGAGGCCACCTTCCTCTCGCGCTTCGCCAAGTCCGTCACCATCGTTCACCGCCGCGACTCGCTGCGCGCCTCCAAGGCCATGCAGGACCGCGCCTTCGCCGACCCGAAGATCAAGTTCGCCTGGGACAGCGAGGTCGCCGTGATCCACGGCGAGCAGAAGCTTTCCGGCCTCACCCTGCGCAACACCAAGACCGGTGAGACCTCCGAGCTGCCCGTGACCGGCCTCTTCATCGCCGTCGGCCACGACCCGCGCACCGAGCTGTTCAAGGACCAGCTGGAGCTCGACGAGGAGGGCTACCTCAAGGTGGAGGCGCCCTCGACGCGCACCAACCTGACCGGTGTGTTCGGCGCCGGCGACGTCGTGGACCACACGTACCGTCAGGCCATCACCGCCGCAGGCACCGGCTGCTCCGCCGCCCTGGACGCCGAGCGCTTCCTCTCCGCCCTGGCCGACGCCGAGAAGGCGCACGCTACGGTCTGACCCCTCAACTACCCCCCACTCCACACCCCGCAGGAAAGAATTAGGAGGCCGCAGTGGCCGGCACCCTCAAGAACGTGACCGACGCCGACTTCGACGCCGAGGTCCTCAACAGCGACAAGCCCGTCCTGGTGGACTTCTGGGCCGAGTGGTGCGGACCGTGCCGCCAGATCGCCCCCTCGCTGGAGGCCATCGCGGCCGAGTACGGCGACCAGATCGAGATCGTCAAGCTGAACATCGACCAGAACCCGGACACGGCCGCCAGGTACGGGGTCATGTCCATCCCGACCCTGAACGTCTACCAGGGTGGCGAGGTCGCCAAGACCATCGTCGGTGCCAAGCCGAAGGCCGCCATCCTCCGCGACCTCGATGGGTTCATCACGCCCAAGGCCTGACAGCCGGAACTGCGCCCGGCCAGCGCCGGGGATGTTTCACGTGAAACGGGGCCGCCCCTCACAGGGGCGGCCCCGTTTCGCACATCACAGCAAGCACGAGTAAGCACAGCGCAGCAAACACAGCGCCAGACATCACAGCGGCCGCAGCGCGGGCTCCTTGCGCGCGGCTCCGAGCAGCCGGTCCAGCGCGAGCTCCACGTCTTCCTTCCAGGAGAGCGTCGAGCGCATCTCCAGCCGCAGGCGCGGGTGCAGAGGGTGCGGCCGCACCGTCTTGAAGCCCACGGCCAGCAGGTGGTCAGCCGGCAACAGACAGGCGGGGCCCTCCCAGCGCGCGTCTCCGAACGCCTCGATCGCCCGGAACCCGCGCCGCAGCAGGTCCTTTGCCACCGTCTGCACCATCACCCGTCCCAGGCCCTGCCCCTGATAGCCGGGCATGATCCACGCAGTGATCAGCTGTACGGCGTCCGGGGACACCGGACTCGTCGGAAAAGAAGCGGCCCGAGGTACGTACGCCGGCGGCGCGTACAGCACGAACCCCACCGGGACCTCGTCCACGTAGACCACGCGGCCGCAGGAGCCCCACTCCAGCAGGACGGCGGAGATCCACGCCTCCTTTTCCAGCGCCGGCGTGCCCGCCTTCACGGCGGCCTCACCACTGACGGGATCCAGCTCCCAGAACACGCAGGACCGGCAACGCCGAGGCAGGTCCTGGAGGTTGTCCAGCGTGAGTGGTACCAACCGACGCCCCATGAGCGCATCGTATCCACAGCCCGAATCAGGCGAAACCGCGACAAGGCAAAGGGGCGGACCGCGCCGGTACACCGGCACGATCCGCCCCTCGGCGGCCGGGGACTCACTCCCCGGACAGACCCTGCTCCAGCACCCGGCCCTCGCCCGGCGCCAGCGTCCCCAGAATCCGCTCCAGATCCTCCATCGAGGCGAACTCGACGGTGATCTTGCCCTTCTTCTGGCCCAGATCCACCTTCACACGCGTCTCGAACCGGTCGGACAGCCGCGTCGCCAGTTCGCTGAGCGCCGGAGCCACCCGGGCACCGGCCCGCGGGCCCTTCGGCTTCACGGGTCCCTCGGGCTCCGATCCCATCAGCGAGACGATCTCCTCGACCGTCCGCACCGAGAGACCCTCGGCCACGATCCGCTGCGCCAGCTTGTCCTGCGCCTCGAAGTGCTCCACGGGCAGCAGCGCCCTCGCGTGACCGGCCGACAGCACACCCGCGGCCACCCGGCGCTGGACCGGCGGCGACAGCTTCAGCAGGCGCAGCGTGTTGGACACCTGCGGACGCGAACGTCCGATCCGGTCGGCCAGCTGGTCGTGGGTGCAGTTGAAGTCCTGGAGCAGCTGGTCGTACGCGGCCGCCTCCTCCAGGGGATTCAGCTGGGCCCGGTGCAGGTTCTCCAGCAGCGCGTCCAGCAGCAGCTTCTCGTCGTCCGTGGCCCGGATGATCGCCGGAATGCGCTCCAGCCCGGCCTCCCGACAGGCCCGCCAGCGACGCTCACCCATGATCAGCTCGTAGCGGCCGGGGGCGGACTGCCGCACCACCACCGGCTGGAGCAGGCCCACCTCCTGGATGGAGGTGACCAGTTCCGCCAGCGCGTCCTCGTCGAAGACCTCACGGGGCTGCCGCGGGTTCGGCGTGATCGAGTCCATCGGAAGCTCGGCGAACGTCGCCCCGGCCACCACATTGGCCTCGGGCTCCACCGCTTCCGGCTCATCCACCACCGCAACCGCGGTCGCCGACGCCGCTGAGGGTGCCCCCAGGGAGCCATCGGCCTGCGCCAGCGAAGCCAGCTTCGCCGCCGCGACCCCGCGCTCCGAAGCCAACACCGGCACCGCCGACGGAGACGTCGAACCTGCACCGATCACCGGCGGTGTCTTCTCCTGCGGAGCGGCGGGGATCAGCGCGCCCAGCCCCCGCCCCAGACCCCTACGTCGCTCACTCACTGGATCCCCTCCGCCACACTCTGCGTGCTGTTCATGCCCGCGCCCAGATGGGCGTGCCGGGCGTCGTACGAAATTCCGGCCCCCCGCAGCGCGATCTCACGCGCCGCTTCCAGATAGGAGAGAGAACCACTCGAACCCGGATCGTAGGTGAGCACCGTCTGGCCGTAACTCGGCGCCTCGGAGATGCGCACCGAACGCGGGATGCTCGTGCGCAGCACCTCCTTGCCGAAGTGGGTGCGCACCTCCTCCGCCACCTGCGAGGCCAGCCGGGTCCTGCCGTCGTACATCGTCAGCAGGATCGTCGACACGTGCAGTGCCGGGTTCAGGTGGGCCCGCACCAGGTCGACATTGCGCAGCAGCTGGCCGAGGCCCTCCAGGGCGTAGTACTCGCACTGGATCGGGATCAGCACCTCCGCGCCGGCCACCAGGGCGTTCACCGTCAGCAGCCCCAGCGAGGGCGGGCAGTCGATCAGGATGTAGTCCAGCGGCTGCTCGTAGGCCTGGATGGCCCGCTGGAGCCGGCTCTCGCGCGCCACCAGGGACACCAGCTCGATCTCCGCACCCGCGAGGTCGATCGTGGCCGGGGCACAGAAGAGCCCTTCCACGTCGACCACCGGCTGGACGACCTCAAGCAGCGGCCTGCTGTCCACGAGCACGTCGTAGATCGAGGGCACATCCGCGTGGTGGTCGATACCCAGAGCCGTGGACGCGTTGCCCTGCGGGTCGAGGTCGACCACCAGGACGCGCGCGCCATGCAGGGCCAGGGAAGCCGCCAGGTTCACGGTCGTCGTGGTCTTGCCCACGCCGCCCTTCTGGTTGGCGACCACGATGACCCGGGTCTGCGCCGGACGGGGAAGCCCCTCACCGGCCCGCCCCAGGGCCTCAACCGCCATCTGCGCGGCACGGCCGATGGGCGTGTCGTTGTCTACAAGGGGCGACGATGTTTCACGTGAAACATCGTCCCCCGCTGGTTCAGAGCGGGGACCGGGGACCGGGTCGGCCATCGGCCCCGCGAGGTTGGCGTCGGACCGCACGGTGTCACTCTCCTCGGCATCAGGCTCGCGATGAACAGAGCCTGCCATGACACCCGGGTCGCGAACCAGCGGGGCCCGTACTCCTGTGGATGAATCCACCGTTGTGGACAACTCCGTCCCCCCTTCGCCCTTGCGGTGACGAGGGGACGCGGCCGCACGGCCGCGGCTGATGATTCCGTGCAGCAGAGAGCGATGTTTCACGTGAAACACGATGCCCGGACAGTGCCCGGACAGGGTCTTCGAGCCGCTACGACACTCCGAAATCCATACCTATAGGGCTCAACGCCCCGTCAATCAGCGACGCCGACGGGTCCGGCTGGTGCGAGCGGCCTTAGCCCGCTTGGCCGCGAACCTCACCCCGCCGGGGCTTTCTCCGACCTCCACCCGGACGACCGTGGACAGGGGATCCACCACGCCCTCACCCACCTGGAGCACCGAGGTCTTCACCACACCCAGCTTCGCCAGTGCGGTCTTCGCCGCCACCAGCTCCTCCTCGGCGGTGTCGCCCTTGAGCGCCAGCATCTCCCCGTACGGGCGCAGCAGGGGCACGCCCCAGCCCGCCAGCCGGTCCAGCGGAGCCACGGCCCGCGCCGTCACCACGTGGACCGGCTGTACCTTGCCGAGCATCTCCTCGGCCCTGCCCCGCACCACCGTGACGTGATCCAGGCCCAGCAGCTCCACGGCCTCCTGGAGGAAGGTCGTCCGCCGCAGCAGCGGCTCCAACAGCGTGATCTTCAGATCGCGGCGCACCAGAGCCAGCGGAATGCCGGGCAGGCCGGCGCCCGAGCCGACATCGCAGACGGTGACGCCCTCGGGCACCACCTCCGAGAGCACCGCGCAGTTCAGCAGGTGCCGCTCCCACAACCGCGGCACCTCACGCGGGCCGATCAGGCCGCGCTTGACCCCCGCGTCCGCCAGCAGCTCCGCATACCGCACAGCTTCCGGGAAAAACTCGCCGAACACCGCGCGCGCCTCTTCAGGCGCCGGGGGAAGCTCCGCTGCCTCCGTCACGGGGACCGTCCTTCCGTACCGCATGGATCGTTGAAAACGCACTGCTCGAACTGGCACCGCCCAGGCCGGCACTGCCAGGCTGACAAACTTCGGCCCCGCCTGCGACACAGACGGGGCCGAGCACTCGGTCTTGCGGTCAGGCGGGGAGCACGACGACGAAGCGCTGCGGCTCCTCGCCCTCCGACTCGCTCTTCAGACCGGCGGCCGCCACGGCGTCGTGGACGACCTTGCGCTCGAAGGGCGTCATCGGCGCCAGCTTCAGCGGCTCACCGGACGCCTTCACGTCCGCCGCCGCCTGGGCACCGAGCGCCGCCAGCTCCTCGCGCTTCTTCGCACGGAAGCCCGCGATGTCCAGCATCAGCCGGCTGCGGTCCCCGGTCTCGCGGTGCACGGCGAGGCGGGTGAGCTCCTGCAGAGCCTCCAGGACCTCACCGTCGCGGCCCACGAGCTTCTGGAGATCGCGGCCGGACGAGTCACTGACGATCGACACCGCGGCCCGGTCGGCCTCGACGTCCATGTCGATGTCCCCGTCCAGGTCGGCGATGTCCAGCAGACCCTCCAGGTAGTCGGCCGCGATCTCACCCTCCTGCTCGAGGCGGGTCAGGGTGTCGCCACTCTCAGCGGCGGCGGTGGTGGTGCCTTCCGTCACGGGAGGGACTCCTTCTTACTTCTTGGAAGAGGGCTTGGGGGGCGTCTGGCGCTGCGACTTCGACTGCCGCTTCGGCTGCTGCCGCTTGGCGGCACCGCCGCTCGCCGCATCCGATTCGGCCGTGGCCTCGGCACTCTTGATCACAGACCCGTCCGCCTGCGCAGCCAGACCCTGCTTCGTGAGAGCCGCGATGAACTTGCGCTCGTTGTCGTTGCGGTCCGGGCCCTTGGCCACGATCGCCGCGACGATCTTCTTCTTGCCCCGGCCCTTGAGCTCCCCGTGCGTGGAGACGTGCTTCAGCAGTCGGGTCAGGTACTGGTCCTGCGCCTTGCTGCCGGGGGTCGGGTTCTGGTTGATCACGTACATCTGCTGGCCCATGGTCCACACGTTGGTGGTCAGCCAGTAGACGAGGACACCGACGGGGAAGTTGATGCCCATGAAGGCGAAGATCAGCGGGAAGATGTACATCAGCATCTTCTGCTGCTGCATGAACGGCGTCTTCACCGAGAGGTCGACGTTCTTCTGCATCAGCTGGCGCTGGGTGTAGAACTGCGACAGCGACATCAGAATGATCATGATCGCGGTCACGATCCGGACGTCGGTCAGAGAGGCGCCGAGTGCGGCGACCTTCTCCTCGCTGTCCGTGAACTTCGCCGCGAGCGGGGCACCGAAGATGTGCGCCTGACGGGCGCTGGCCAGCAGCGACTCGTTGATGACACCGATGGTCTTGCCGTTGGCGATGGCCGCGAGCACGTGGTACAGCGCGAAGAAGAACGGGGACTGCGCCAGGATCGGAAGGCACGAGGAGAGCGGGTTGGTACCCGTCTCCTTGTACAGCTTCATCATCTCTTCGGACTGGCGCTGCTTGTCGTTCTTGTAGCGCTCCTGGATCGCCTTCATCTTCGGCTGGAGCGCCTGCATACCGCGCGTCGCCTTGATCTGCTTCACGAAGAGCGGGATCAGACAGATGCGGATCAAGACCACCAGGGACACGATCGACAGGCCCCAGGCCCAACCGCTGTCCGGCCCGAAGATCGCGCCGTACAGGCTGTGGAACTGGACGATGACCCACGAGACGGGCGTGGTGATAAAGCTGAACAGACTGGCAATCGTGTCCACTAATCAGGCTCCTTGAGCATTGCGAGATCTACGCAACGCACTGCGCAGCTGCTCGTGCCAACGCGGGCGTTTACGGGGTGGGACATGGTCGACACCACCGGCGGACCACGGGTTGCACCGCAGGATCCGCCAGCCGGTCAGGACCGTCCCCTTCACCGCACCATGCCGGTCGATGGCCGTGAACCCGTAGTGCGAGCACGAGGGGTAGTAACGGCACACCGGCCCGAGCAGCGGACTGATGGTCCACTGGTACAGCTTGATCAATGCGAGCAGCGGGTACTTCATCGAGCCACGCCTCCCAGGAGCCGCGCGATGGCGGCATCCAGGTCCCGGGCCAGTTCATCGGCGCCGGCGTCACCCGCTCCGGGCAATGCCCGCACCACCACCAGGCTACCGGCGGGCAGCTGGGAGAGCCGCTCGCGGACAAGATGGCGCAAACGGCGCTTTACCCGGTTACGGACGACGGCGCCACCCACGGCCTTGCTGACGACGAAACCCGCACGCGTCGAGGGATCGATCTCCCCCGGCGCGTGCGGGTCCGTTGCACCGCTTGTACGTAGGTGGACGACGAGAAGCGGGCGACCTGCCCGCCGACCTCGTCGTACCGCGCTCGCGAAGTCCTCGCGCCGCCTCAGCCGATTCTCGGGAGACAGCACGACGTCACGACCTGCGCGTTGTTACGCGGAAAGGGCGGCGCGGCCCTTGCCACGGCGGTTCGCCAGGATCGCGCGACCGGCACGGGTACGCATCCGGAGACGGAAGCCGTGGGTCTTGGCACGACGGCGGTTGTTCGGCTGGAAGGTGCGCTTGCTCACTCGGGGGCTCCAGAGAATGAATCGTTGTGGCGGGACATCGCCTGGCTGTCACCGTGCGCCCACGAGGAAACTCGCGTGTTCGCCCGAGTGGCACCGCTAAACGATCACAAAAGGTGATCTTCGCCCATCGGTAGGCAGGCGGCAGCAGCCATCGACAACTCGACCTCGTTACGGTACGCGCGGCTACGCCATCCGGTCAAACCGAGGCGACGTGCCCCCACACTGTGCACAGGCTGTGGACAACGACTTGAACCGTACCCGTCGGCCTGACTACCGTTGTCTGATCCCGGATTTTTTGTCCCGACCGTCCCAAAGAACCACACATTCGTGGGACCCCTGTGAGAGAGCGTGCTCTGTGGCTGACGTACCTGCCGATCTTGCCGCAGTGTGGCCAAGGGTGCTGGAAAAGCTCCTCGGGGAGGGACAGCAGGCGATCGAGCCCAAGGACAAGCAGTGGGTCGAGCGCTGCCAGCCCCTGGCACTGGTCGCGGACACCGCACTGCTGGCGGTTCCCAACGAATACGGCAAGCGCGTCCTGGAGGGCCGGCTGGCCCCGCTGATCAGCGATGCGCTCAGCCGTGAGTGCGGCCGCCCCATCCGTATCGCCATCACCGTGGACGACTCCGCCGGCGAGCCCGCGCCCCTGCCCGCGGCCGCGCAGCAGCGCTCCGACGGGTACGAGCCGTACGGCAACCAGCGCGGCGGCGGCCACACCGGCCCCGGCGGCCCCTCCGACGACCAGCTCCCGACCGCCCGGCCCGCCTACCCGGACTACCAGCAGTCGCGCCCCGAGCCCGGCTCTTGGCCGCGCGGCGGCCAGCAGGACGACTACGGCTGGCAGCAGCCGCGCCTCGGCGGCTTCCCCGAGCGCGACCCCTACGCCTCTCCCCAGCCGGGCTACCTCCAGCAGTCCGACCCCGGCGGCTACGAGCAGGGCTCCTTCGACCAGCAGCAGTACGACCAGCAGCAGTACGAGCCCCGCCAGTCCCAGCAGTCCCATCAGTACGAGCAGCAGCAGTACGAGCAGCCGGCCCCGCGCCAGGCGCCCGGCCGCCCCGCGGCTCCGTCCCCCTCGGGCGGCTCGACCTCGGGACCGCTGGAGCCCACCGCCCGGCTCAACCCCAAGTACCTGTTCGACACGTTCGTCATCGGCGCGTCCAACCGCTTCGCGCACGCCGCCGCGGTGGCCGTCGCCGAGGCGCCCGCGAAGGCGTACAACCCCCTCTTCATCTACGGGGAATCGGGGCTTGGCAAAACGCATCTCCTGCACGCCATCGGCCACTACGCGCGGAGCCTCTACCCCGGCACCCGGGTGCGCTACGTGAGCTCCGAGGAGTTCACCAACGAGTTCATCAACTCGATCCGCGACGGCAAGGGCGACGCGTTCCGCAAGCGCTACCGCGAGATGGACATCCTGCTCGTCGACGACATCCAGTTCCTCGCGAGCAAGGAGTCGACGCAGGAGGAGTTCTTCCACACCTTCAATACGCTCCACAACGCCAACAAGCAGATCGTGCTGTCCTCCGACCGGCCGCCCAAGCAGCTCGTCACCCTGGAGGACCGGCTCCGCAACCGCTTCGAGTGGGGCCTGATCACCGACGTCCAGCCGCCCGAGCTGGAGACCCGTATCGCGATCCTGCGCAAGAAGGCCGTACAGGAGCAGCTCAACGCCCCGCCGGAGGTACTGGAGTTCATCGCCTCCCGCATCTCGCGCAACATCCGCGAGCTGGAGGGGGCGCTCATCCGGGTCACGGCCTTCGCGAGCCTGAATCGGCAGCCGGTCGACCTCGGCCTGACCGAGGACGTCCTCAAGAACCTGATCCCCGGCGGCGAGGACTCGGCCCCCGAGATCACGGCCACGGACATCATGGCGGCCACTGCGGACTACTTCGGGCTCACCGTGGACGACCTGTGCGGCTCCTCGCGCAGCCGCGTCCTGGTCACCGCGCGGCAGATCGCCATGTACCTGTGCCGGGAGCTCACGGACCTCTCCCTGCCCAAGATCGGGGCGCAGTTCGGCGGCCGCGACCACACCACGGTCATGCACGCCGACCGGAAGATCCGGGCCCTGATGGCGGAGCGGCGGTCCATCTACAACCAGGTCACCGAGCTCACCAACCGCATCAAGAACGGCTGAGCCGGGGCCCTGTTGGCCGGGTCGGCGGGCCCGCACGGGCCCTTCCACACGCTTCCAGAGGGCGCTCCCGGGGTACTTCGGGGGCGCCCTTTCCCGTGCGCGCGCCCCTGGCCTGTTCGAATACGCCCCCTGTGGAGCAACTCATCCACAGATTTCCCGACTTTCTTCCGTCCACAGGCTGGGGACGGGTTCCGTCACCCACAATCTGTCCACAGGGCTGCGGGATGAGGCACCATCAGCACTGGTCAGACCCCTGTGGATTTGTGCGCAAGCGTCATCCACAGCCTGTGGATAGAACTTTCATCCACAGGTTCGTCCACGCCTCTGTCCACCGCCCGCCCACAGGTTCCCGCACCCTGTGCACAGGATCAGACGAGTTACCCACACCGCTGTCCACTGTTCGGCAACATTCCACCTCCCGTCACCGCCGGGAGTGAAAGCCGTCACACGGAAGTCGACGTTTGGGCTGTGGAGTACTGGGGGAAACCTGGGGACACACCTGTGGAGTAGTCGGGGTCCCCTGGGGACGGCCTGTGCAGAACTTTTCGTTCTCCACAGACACCGGGGGTTGTCCACCGGTGTCACCCACAGGGTCGGTGGATAAAAAACGCGGGCTGACCAGGGACAACGGGCTTATCCACCGTTTCCACAGGCCCTACTACTACCCCCATAGAGAGTTAGCCCGGTTTCGGTTTTCAAGCGGGTCCTGTGCACAACTCGGTGGACACGCCTCCCCGACACCTCGCTCCCGACTTGACCTCCGGCAGCACCGACTGTCGGCGCCGTACGTCAGACTGGTCCCCGGCACCGAGGCTCCGAGCCATCGAGGGCATCGAGGCATCGGGCCGGGAACGAAGGCCGGCAGACGAGCGAGCAACAGCAGGAGGCGGTTCCGGTGAAGATCCGGGTGGAGCGCGACGTACTCGCGGAGGCGGTGGCCTGGGCTGCCCGCAGCCTCCCGGCCCGGCCGCCGGTGCCCGTTCTCGCGGGCCTGCTGCTGAAGGCCGAGGAGGGCACGCTGTCCCTCTCCGGCTTCGACTACGAGGTCTCCGCCCGCGTCTCCGTCGAGGCCGACGTCGAGGAGGACGGCACCGTCCTCGTCTCCGGCCGCCTCCTCGCCGACATCTGCCGCGCCCTCCCCAACCGCCCGGTGGAGATTTCCACAGACGGTGTACGGGCGACCGTGGTCTGCGGCTCCTCGCGATTCACACTCCACACCCTGCCTGTGGAGGAGTACCCGGCGCTGCCGCAGATGCCGACCGCGACCGGCACCGTGCCCGGTGAGGTCTTCGCCTCCGCCGCCGCCCAGGTCGCCATCGCCGCCGGCCGCGACGACACGCTGCCCGTGCTGACCGGTGTCCGCATCGAGATCGAGGGCGACCGCGTCACCCTGGCCTCCACCGACCGCTACCGCTTCGCGGTCCGCGAGTTCCTGTGGAAGCCGGAGAACCCGGACGCCTCCGCCGTCGCCCTCGTGCCCGCGAAGACGCTCCTGGACACCGCCAAGTCCCTCACCAGCGGTGACACGGTCACCCTGGCGCTCTCCGGCTCCGGCGCGGGCGAGGGCCTCATCGGCTTCGAGGGCGCGGGCCGCCGCACCACCACCCGCCTGCTCGAAGGCGACCTGCCGAAGTACCGCACGCTCTTCCCGACGGAGTTCAACTCCATCGCCGTGATCGAGACCGCCCCGTTCGTCGAGGCCGTCAAGCGCGTGGCCCTGGTCGCCGAGCGCAACACCCCGGTCCGCCTCAGCTTCGAGCAGGGCGTGCTGATCCTGGAGGCGGGCTCCTCCGACGACGCACAGGCTGTGGAACGCGTGGACGCCAAGCTGGAGGGCGACGACATCTCGATCGCCTTCAACCCCACCTTCCTGCTGGACGGCCTGAGCGCGATCGACTCGCCGGCCGCGCAGCTGAGCTTCACCACGTCCACCAAGCCCGCCCTGCTGAGCGGCCGTCCTGCCGTCGACGCGGAGGCGGACGAGGCGTACAAGTACCTGATCATGCCGGTCCGCCTGTCCGGCTGACGCGCGCGGACGTCGGGCCCGGTCTCGCAGGCGCGGGGCCGGGCCCGACGGCGTTCGCCCCGTACGACCTCCCCCGTACGAACCGCCGGTGCGAATCCCACCGGCCCCGTACCAGCCCGCGCACGGCCCCTTACGGCCGTCCTGGAGCGCCCGTGGCGCCCGGCGGCACCGCCCGGCGTAGGCTCGGAGCCTGGGTGCCCCCGGCGATGGGGGGTACCCGGCACAGACGGCCACAACGCTTAAGGAACCACCTGATGGAGCTTGGTCTCGTCGGTCTCGGCAAGATGGGCGGCAACATGCGCGAGCGCATCCGCCGCGCAGGCCACACCGTCATCGGATACGACCGCAACCCGGACCTTGCCGATGTCCACAGCCTGCGGGAACTTGTGGACAGCCTGCAGGCCCCCCGCGTCGTGTGGGTGATGGTCCCGGCAGGTGCGGCGACGCAGTCCACCGTCGACGAGCTCGCCGAGCTGCTCTCGATCGGCGACGTCGTCGTCGACGGCGGCAACTCGCGCTGGACCGACGACGAGAAGCACGCCGCCGAGCTGGCTGCCAAGGGCATCGGCTTCGTCGACTGCGGTGTCTCCGGCGGCGTGTGGGGCCTGGAGAACGGCTACGCGCTCATGTACGGCGGCCAGAAGGACCATGTCGCCCGGGTCCAGCCGATCTTCGACGCCCTCAAGCCCGAGGGCGAGTTCGGCGCGGTGCACGCCGGCAAGGTCGGCGCGGGCCACTTCGCGAAGATGGTCCACAACGGCATCGAGTACGCCATGATGCAGGCCTACGCCGAGGGCTGGGAGCTCCTGGAGAAGGTGGATTCGGTCACCGACGTCCGCGAGGTCTTCCGCTCCTGGCAGGAAGGCACCGTCATCCGCTCCTGGCTGCTGGACCTGGCCGTGAACGCCCTCGACCAGGACGAGCACCTGGAGCAGCTGCGCGGCTTCGCGCAGGACTCGGGCGAGGGCCGGTGGACGGTGGAGGCGGCGATCGACCACGCCGTGCCGCTGCCCGCGATCACCGCCTCGCTCTTCGCGCGCTTCGCGTCGCGCCAGGAGGACTCGCCGCAGATGAAGATGATCGCCGCGCTGCGCAACCAGTTCGGCGGCCACGCGGTCGAGAAGGCGTAATCCACGGCGGTCCGCAGCCGTCCACAGCGGTCTTCGGGCCGTCCACAGCGATGCGAGGGTCGTCCACAGCGGTCTCCGGGGCGTCCGCGGGCCGTCCACCACCGGTCCACAGCAGCACGGATCCACAGCAGTACAGAGCACAGAGCAGCAGGAAGCCGGGGGAGGTCGGCGCCGTATGCATGTTTCGCATCTCTCACTGGCCGACTTCCGCTCGTACGCCCGGGCCGAGGTTCCCCTCGACCCGGGCGTCACGGCTTTCGTGGGCCCCAACGGCCAGGGCAAGACCAATCTGGTCGAGGCCATCGGCTACCTGGCCACGCTCGGCAGCCACCGCGTCTCCTCGGACGCCCCCCTGGTCCGCATGGGCGCGGAGCGTGCGGTCATCCGCGCCGCCGTCACCCACGGAGCCCGCCAGCAGCTGGTCGAGCTGGAGCTGAACCCGGGCCGCGCCAACCGCGCCCGCATCAACCGGTCCTCGCAGGTCAGGCCCCGGGACGTGCTCGGGATCGTACGGACGGTGCTGTTCGCGCCGGAGGACCTGGCCCTGGTGAAGGGGGACCCCGGGGAGCGCCGGCGGTTCCTCGACGAGCTCGTCACCGCCCGCTCGCCGCGGATGGCGGGGGTCCGCTCCGACTACGAGCGGGTGCTCAAGCAGCGCAACACCCTGCTGAAGTCCGCGGCGATGGCCCGCCGGCACGGCGGCCGCTCCATGGACCTGTCCACCCTCGACGTCTGGGACCAGCACCTCGCGCGCGCGGGCGCGGAGCTGCTGGCGCAGCGCCTCGACCTGATCGCGACGCTGCAGCCGCTCGCCGACAAGGCGTACGAGCAGCTCGCGCCCGGCGGCGGCCCGCTGGGGCTCGCGTACAAGTCCTCCGCCGCCGGCGAGGCCGGAGAAGCCGTGGCCGGAGCCGGGAGCGCGGACGGGGACGAGGACGGAGGCGGGCGCGGTGCCCGCACCCGCGAGGTCCTGTACGAGGTGCTCCTGGCCGCCCTGGCCGAGGCGCGCAAGCAGGAGATCGAGCGGGGCGTGACCCTGGTCGGCCCGCACCGGGACGACGTGGTGCTGCGCCTGGGCGACCTCCCGGCGAAGGGGTACGCGAGCCACGGCGAGTCCTGGTCGTACGCGCTGGCCCTGCGGCTGGCCTCGTACGAGCTCCTGCGCTCGGAGGGCGCCGAGCCGGTGCTGATCCTCGACGACGTGTTCGCCGAGCTGGACGCGCGGCGCCGCGAGCGGCTGGCGGAGCTGGTGGCCCCGGGCGAGCAGGTACTGGTGACGGCGGCGGTGGACGACGACGTCCCGGGGGTCCTGGCGGGGACCCGGTTCGGGGTGTCCGGCGGCGAGGTGACCCGGCTGTGAGCGGCGAAGAGAAGGAACCCGGTACGACCGGACCCCGCAAGGTCCCCGAGCCCTCGGGCGTGGACCTCGCCCGGCAGGCGCTGGCGGCCGCCCGCGAGCAGGCCCGCGCCCGCGGCAACGCGGCCACCGGGAAGAACAAGCACCGGCCGGGCCTGCGCTCGGGCGCCCGCGCCGACGGCCGCGACCCGATGCCCCTCATGGCGGCGCTGGACCGGCTGCGCACCGAGCACGGCTGGGAGATGCCGATGGCGGTCGCGGGCGTGATGGAGCGCTGGCCCGAGATCGTCGGGCCGGAGATCGCCGCGCACTGTGAACCGGACCGCTACGAGGACCGTGAACTGGTCGTGCGCTGTGACTCCTCGGCGTGGGCGGCGCAGCTGAAGCTGCTGGCCCCGCAGCTCGTGGCCCGGCTCAACGCGGACCTGGGCCAGGGCACGGTTCGGATGATCAAGGTCCAGGGCCCGGGCGGGCGCCCGAGGCGGTACGGACCGCTGCGCGCGCCGGGCAGTACGGGTCCGGGGGACACGTACGGATAGACCGCGCTCGCGTGGCGTCCCTCACGGTAGCGGGAGGTTGACAGGCCGAAGCGCTGCACGCCCGTGTGAGCCTCTTTGAGCCCCTTCCCGGATATGGGGAGTCGGAGAGAGGAGGTTCAGGGCGGCACATGCGGACTCAGGTACCGGCAAACCCCCATTCATGTCCGTGGTACCGGTAGACTGAAGCGAATCCCGCCGCTTGCGGGATCTAGCTGATACACGCTGACAACGCAGATCGACGCAGCCGCTCCTGCTTGCATGCCTGCTGGCCCGGAGTACGGCCTGTGCTGTGCCAGAAAGGGCGCTTCGTGGCCGATTCCGGCAACCCCAACGACAACCAGTCCACAGCCGGCGAGAAGGGCGAGGTCACCGCCTCGTACGACGCCAGTGCGATCCAGGTCCTCGAAGGACTGGACGCGGTCCGCAAGCGGCCGGGCATGTACATCGGCTCGACCGGTGAGCGCGGGCTGCACCACCTCGTGTACGAGGTGGTGGACAACTCCGTCGACGAGGCCCTGGCCGGGCACGCGGACACCATCGACGTGACGATCCTCGCCGACGGCGGTGTGCGGGTCATCGACAACGGCCGCGGCATCCCGGTCGGCATCGTGCCGTCCGAAGGGAAGCCGGCGGTCGAGGTCGTCCTGACGGTCCTGCACGCGGGCGGCAAGTTCGGCGGCGGCGGCTACGCCGTCTCCGGCGGTCTGCACGGCGTCGGCGTCTCCGTCGTGAACGCCCTGTCGACCAAGGTCGCGGTCGAGGTCAAGACGGACGGCTACCGCTGGACCCAGGACTACAAGCTGGGCGTGCCGACGGCCCCGCTGGCCAAGAACGAGGCGACCGACGAGCACGGCACCTCCGTCACGTTCTGGGCCGACGGAGACATCTTCGAGACGACCGAGTACTCCTTCGAGACGCTGTCGCGGCGCTTCCAGGAGATGGCCTTCCTCAACAAGGGCCTGACCCTGAAGCTGACCGACGAGCGCGAGTCGGCGAAGGCGACCGTCGGCGCGGACGACCCCGAGGCGGACACGGCCCCGCCCACCGCGCGCACCGTCACGTACTACTACGAGGGCGGCATCGTCGACTTCGTGAAGTACCTGAACTCGCGCAAGGGCGAGCTCATCCACCCGACCGTCATCGACGTCGAGGCCGAGGACAAGGAGCGCATGCTCTCGGTCGAGATCGCGATGCAGTGGAACTCGCAGTACACGGAGGGCGTGTACTCCTTCGCGAACACGATCCACACGCACGAGGGCGGTACGCACGAGGAGGGCTTCCGGGCCGCGCTGACGGGTCTGGTGAACCGTTACGCGCGCGACAAGAAGCTGCTGCGCGAGAAGGACGACAACCTCGCCGGCGAGGACATCCGCGAGGGTCTGACGGCGATCATCTCGGTCAAGCTGGGCGAGCCGCAGTTCGAGGGCCAGACGAAGACCAAGCTGGGCAACACGGAGGCCAAGACCTTCGTGCAGAAGGTCGTCCACGAGCACCTCAACGACTGGTTCGACCGCAACCCGGTCGAGGCCGCGGACATCGTCCGCAAGTCCATCCAGGCGGCCACGGCGCGCGTCGCGGCCCGCAAGGCCCGCGACCTGACCCGCCGCAAGGGCCTGCTGGAGAGCGCCTCACTGCCGGGCAAGCTGTCCGACTGCCAGTCGAACGACCCGACCAAGTGCGAGATCTTCATCGTCGAGGGCGACTCCGCCGGCGGCAGCGCGAAGTCCGGCCGCAACCCGATGTACCAGGCCATCCTGCCGATCCGCGGCAAGATCCTGAACGTCGAGAAGGCCCGTATCGACAAGATCCTCCAGAACACCGAGGTCCAGGCGCTGATCAGCGCCTTCGGCACCGGTGTGCACGAGGACTTCGACATCGAGAAGCTCCGCTATCACAAGATCATCCTGATGGCGGACGCCGACGTCGACGGCCAGCACATCAACACCCTGCTGCTGACCTTCCTCTTCCGCTTCATGCGCCCGCTGGTCGAGGCCGGTCACGTGTACCTGTCCCGCCCGCCGCTGTACAAGATCAAGTGGGGCCGGGACGACTTCGAGTACGCGTACTCGGACCGCGAGCGCGACGCGCTGGTGGAGCTCGGCAAGCAGAACGGCAAGCGGATCAAGGAAGACTCGATCCAGCGCTTCAAGGGTCTGGGCGAGATGAACGCCGAGGAGCTGCGCGTCACGACCATGGACGTGGACCACCGCGTGCTCGGCCAGGTCACCCTCGACGACGCGGCCCAGGCCGACGACCTGTTCTCGGTGCTCATGGGTGAGGACGTCGAAGCACGGCGCTCCTTCATCCAGCGCAACGCCAAGGACGTTCGGTTCCTCGACATCTGAGTCGGCCTCCGCTGACCGCCGCCTGAAAGGACTTCTGACCAGCAATGGCCGACGAAACCACCCAGCCCGCACAGAACGCCGAGAACCCGGCGGAGGAGCAGCCCGTGCTGCGGATCGAGCCCGTCGGGCTCGAGACGGAGATGCAGCGCTCCTACCTCGACTACGCGATGTCCGTCATCGTGTCCCGCGCGCTGCCCGACGTACGGGACGGCCTCAAGCCGGTCCACCGCCGCGTGCTCTACGCGATGTACGACGGCGGATACCGGCCCGAGAAGGGCTTCTACAAGTGCGCCCGCGTCGTCGGCGACGTCATGGGCACGTACCACCCGCACGGCGACAGCTCGATCTACGACGCCCTGGTCCGCCTGGCCCAGCCGTGGTCGATGCGCATGCCGCTGGTCGACAGCAACGGCAACTTCGGCTCCCCGGGCAACGACCCGGCGGCCGCGATGCGCTACACCGAGTGCAAGCTGATGCCGCTGGCCATGGAGATGCTCCGGGACATCGACGAGGAGACCGTCGACTTCACGGACAACTACGACGGCCGCAACCAGGAGCCGACCGTCCTGCCGGCCCGCTTCCCGAACCTGCTGGTCAACGGCAGCGCCGGCATCGCGGTCGGCATGGCCACCAACATCCCGCCGCACAACCTGCGCGAGGTGGCGGCCGGCGCCCAGTGGGCGCTGGAGCACCCGGACGCCTCGCACGAGGAGCTGCTCGACGCACTCCTGGAGCGGATCAAGGGTCCCGACTTCCCCTCGGGCGCGCTGGTCGTGGGCCGCAAGGGCATCGAGGAGGCGTACCGGACCGGGCGCGGCTCCATCACGATGCGCGCGGTGGTCGAGGTCGAGGAGATCCAGAACCGCCAGTGCCTGGTGGTCACGGAGCTTCCGTACCAGACCAACCCGGACAACCTGGCCCAGAAGATCGCCGACCTGGTCAAGGACGGCAAGATCGGCGGCATCGCCGACGTGCGCGACGAGACCTCCTCGCGCACCGGCCAGCGCCTGGTGATCGTGCTCAAGCGCGACGCCGTCGCCAAGGTCGTGCTGAACAACCTCTACAAGCACACCGACCTCCAGACGAACTTCGGCGCGAACATGCTGGCGCTGGTGGACGGCGTGCCGCGCACGCTGTCGATCGACGCGTTCATCCGCCACTGGGTCACGCACCAGATCGAGGTCATCGTCCGGCGGACGAAGTTCCGCCTGCGCAAGGCGGAGGAGCGGGCGCACATCCTGCGCGGCCTGCTCAAGGCGCTGGACGCGATCGACGAGGTCATCGCGCTGATCCGGCGCAGCAACACCGTCGAGATCGCGCGCGAGGGCCTGATGGGCCTGCTGGAGATCGACGAGATCCAGGCCAACGCGATCCTGGAGATGCAGCTGCGGCGCCTGGCGGCCCTGGAGCGGCAGAAGATCGTCGCCGAGCACGACGAGCTGCAGGCGAAGATCAACGAGTACAACGCGATCCTGGCCTCGCCGGAGAAGCAGCGCTCGATCGTCAGCGAGGAGCTGGCGGCCCTCGTCGAGAAGTTCGGCGACGACCGGCGCTCCAAGCTGGTCCCCTTCGACGGCGACATGTCCATGGAGGACCTGATCGCCGAAGAGGACATCGTCGTCACGATCACGCACGGCGGCTACGTCAAGCGCACCAAGACCGAGGACTACCGCTCGCAGAAGCGCGGCGGCAAGGGCGTGCGCGGCACGAAGCTGAAGCAGGACGACCTGGTCGACCACTTCTTCGTCTCGACCACGCACCACTGGCTGCTGTTCTTCACGAACAAGGGCCGGGTCTACCGCTCCAAGGCGTACGAGCTGCCGGACGCCGGCCGCGACGCCCGCGGGCAGCACGTGGCCAACCTGCTGGCGTTCCAGCCGGACGAGAAGATCGCCCAGATCCTCGCGATCCGCGACTACGAGGCCGCCCCGTACCTGATCCTGGCCACCAAGGGCGGCCTGGTGAAGAAGACGGCGCTCAAGGACTACGACTCGCCCCGTTCGGGCGGCGTCATCGCCATCAACCTCCGGGAGACCGAGGACGGCGGCGACGACGAGCTGATCGGCGCCGAGCTGGTCTCCGCCGAGGACGACCTGCTGCTCATCAGCAAGAAGGCGCAGTCGATCCGCTTCACGGCGACCGACGACGCGCTGCGCCCGATGGGCCGCGCGACCTCGGGCGTGAAGGGCATGAGCTTCCGCGAGGGTGACGAACTGCTCTCCATGAGCGTTGTGAGGCCGGGTACGTTCGTCTTCACCGCGACCGACGGCGGCTACGCCAAGCGGACGCCGGTCGACGAGTACCGCGTCCAGGGTCGTGGCGGTCTGGGCATCAAGGCCGCGAAGATCGTGGAGGACCGCGGGTCGCTCGTCGGCGCGCTGGTGGTCGACGAATCGGACGAGATTCTCGCCATCACGCTCGGCGGCGGTGTGATCCGTACGCGAGTCAACGAAGTCAGGGAGACCGGCCGTGACACCATGGGCGTCCAGCTGATCAACCTGGGCAAGCGCGATGCCGTGGTCGGTATCGCTCGTAACGCCGAGGCCGGTCAGGAAGCTGACGAGGTCGAGGAGACCGACGCAGCCGACGGACAGGCCGCCGAGGCCGCCGAGGGCACGCAGCCCTCGGCCGGGGAGCACGAGGAGTAAGTCGTGAGTGGAGCCACGGGCGCCGGACCGGCCAAGACTGGGGAGGACGGTACCCGTGGCCCCGCCGCGGACTCCCCCGACGGGGGCGCCGAGGCAGCCGAGGGCAGGGGGAGAACCGTGACGGACACCCGCAAGCCGAAGCCGGGGAAGGCCGCGCCGGCCGCGTCGGGCGCGGTACCGGCGGCCGCGGGCGCGGCCCCGGCCGCCGCCGCGCCCGGCCGGGCGCCGGAGCAGCCGTACCACCCGCCGCAGGCGTACGCGGCGCCCCAGGCGCCGGGCGCGCCGCGGGGCGCCGGGGACGCCGCCGCGCAGCGCAAGGCGCGGACGGGGGCCCGTACGACGCCCCGGACGCGCAAGGCGCGGCTGCGGGTGGCCAAGGCGGATCCGTGGTCGGTGATGAAGGTCAGCTTCCTGCTGTCGATCGCGCTGGGCGTGTGCACGATCGTCGCGGCGGCGGTGCTGTGGATGGTCATGGACGCCATGGGCGTCTTCTCGACCGTCGGCGGCACCATCAGCGAGGCCACCGGGTCGAACGAGGGCAACGGTTTCGACCTCCAGTCGTTCCTGTCGCTGCCGCGCGTTCTGATCTTCACGTCGGTGATCGCGGTCATCGACGTGGTGCTGGCGACGGCTCTGGCCACGCTGGGCGCGTTCATCTACAACTTGTCGGCGGGCTTCGTCGGCGGCGTGGAGCTCACGCTCGCCGAGGACGAATGACCGCTGATTGACCTGCGGGGACTGCCCCGGGGAACGGATTTTGGCTCGACCGTGTCTGTGCGCTAATCTTCAGGAGTCAGCGCGCAGCGCGGATGGGGCTATAGCTCAGTTGGTTAGAGCGCATCCCTGATAAGGATGAGGCCACAGGTTCAAATCCTGTTAGCCCCAC
>NZ_LFML01000032.1:100252-168930 GCF_001044425.1 Streptomyces roseus | reverse complement strand
TCATCCAGCCGGCCAGGTGCGCCGGCCGCCGCGCCGGGTCCGCCGAGCAGATCGCGGTGATCCGGGCCCGCTGCTCGGCGTCCAGCACGGCGATCTGCGGGAGTCCGGCCAGGGACTGGGCCAGCTGCTCCGGGGTGGCCGGCGGGGACTGCCCGCTCAGCAGGAAGTACGCGATGGCCCCGAAGGCGTACCGGTCCGTACCCGGTGTGCGCTTGCCGTCGAAGACCTCGGGGGCCGCGTACCCGGGCGTGAACCACACCTCCGCCGTCTGGTGGTCGGCGGTCAGCTTGCTCAGCCCGAAGTCCACCAGCGTGGCCTGGCCATGGGCGTCGACCATCACATTGCCGGGTGAGAGGTCACCGTGGATCACCTGGCGTCCGGACGGGGTGGCCTTCCCCGAGTGCAGCCAGTCCAGTACGTCGGCGAGCTGCTCCAGCGTCCGCATCACCTCGCGCCGCTCGGCGGCACTGGCCAGCGTCCGCTCGGCCCGCCAGTCCCGCAGGTCCAGCCCGTCGACGTGGTTCATCACGAGGACGAGCGCCCGGCCGGTGAGCGTCGAGGAGTCCCCGGCCCGATGGATCGGCGGCCCCTCGAAGTGCTCCCGTACTCCCACCACCCCCGGCCGGTGCACGAAGCGGAGCAGCTCCGCCTGCTCGTTCCACTTCCGGCTGATCCGGTCGAAGACGTCCGGCGTGATCGTCGTCTTCGAGTCGAGCACCTTCACGACCACCGGCTCGGCCCCGCCTGCCAGCTCGATCTCCGCGAGATAGAGCACGGCCTCGCCGCCGCGGCCGATCGACCGGAGCAATCGGTACCGGTCCGCTGCGGCGTCCGGCCCGATGTGCAAATTCTGGCTGGTCAATTGTCCCCCACTGCATGTGCTTTGAGTGGGCATCAGCTTCCAGCCGCCGGGTGTGCCCGGTCAACGGGAACGGCGCATTTCACCGCCGCGGGGCGTGACGGGAGGCTCGCTGTCCGCAGCGGTGGGGCGCGGGGACCGCGCGGCGGCGGGTGCCCCTCAGCCGCCCTGCGGCCCGCTGAGGAAGGCGAGGCGGGCCCGCTTCGCCGGCAGGTACACCTCGGGCAGGTCGATCTCCGGGAGCTCGATCTCCGGGCCCAGCTCGAAGCCGGACCGCACCAGGCGGGCCACGGCCTTCTCGTTGCGGGCGTCGGGCTCCGCCACGATCCGGCGGGTGGTCCCGTCCGAGAGGACGTACGAGAGGAACGCGCCGATCAGGCCGGCGCTGAAACCGCGTTGGCCGGCGCCGCGCGCCGGACCGATCAGCAGGTGCACACCCGTGTCGCCGGGCCGGACCTCGTAGCACTCGCTGATCCGGTCCTCGGCGCAGTCGTACGTCTGGAACAGCCCGACGGGCTCGCCGTCGCGGCGCGCGAGGAACGCGTGGTGGGTGGTGCGGCGGTCGACGTCCTCGTAGATCTCCCGGACGAGCTCGCGGCTGGCCTCGCCCATGCCCCAGAAGCGGGCCCGCTCCTCGGTGACCCAGGAGTGGATCAGAGGGGCGTCGGCGACGGGGTCCACGGGGGTGAGGGTGACCGTTCCGACGCCTTCGACGCGCTGGGAGTAGACGGGCTGCCGGGTACCGGCGGCGGAGGCGGACGCGCTGCTGCTGGTCATACGGATTCCTTGGTCAGACGGGTCCAGTCGGTGACGACGGGGACGAGTTCGCACCGGGCCCAGAGCGGGAGCTGGTCGCGGTGGTGGGGTGATCCGGTGACGCCGTCCGCGCCGAGCGGGACCGCCCAGAGGCTGTCCTCGCGCCGGGCCAGGTCCCACACGTAGCGCGCCGCCGACGCGCGGGCGGTGAGATCGGTGAAACCGGGCACGGTGGAGGTGGCGTTCACGCAGTCGTGGTCGCCGCCGAGTCCGGGCCACCGGGCGTCCTGGTCGGGCAGCGCCGACCAGGGCGCGAGCCGGTGGACCCGCGACCACGGGGTGTCGGGGGTGTCCGCCGCCGCCGTCTCCTCCAGGGCGGCGCGTACGTGGGCCGCCCGGTCGAGGGAGGGGAGCAGGGGGGTGGTCAGCAGCCCCTCCAGGGCGTAGCCGACCCGGGGGACCAGGTACAGCCAGGGGTGGAACACCTCGGGGCCGGCCGGCGCCCCGGCCAGCCCCGCGAGGGCGGGGTCGGCGGCGAAGCGGCGTACGGTCGCGGCCCGCAGCGCCGAGAAGACGGTGGCGTCCGTGCTCTCGGCCGCCATGTGCCGGTCCCAGGCCAGCAGTCGGGCGCGCAGCGCCTGCGCGGCGGGGGAGAGGCCGTCGAGCCCGGGCAGCAGGGCCAGCAGCGCCGCGGCCGAGCCCAGGTGGGTGTCCCCGTGGACGCCGGCCATCGCCTTCGGGGACCAGTCCGCCGATCCGGAGAGCAGCTCGCGGATGCGGTTGGCGCGGTGCGGGGGCGCGAACTCCACGCCGAGCGGCGAGGCGATGCCGCGCGCGTTGGCCATGACGGCGAAGCCCTGCACGGGCTCGGCGGGGGTCTCGGCCCAGCCCCGCCACACGTACCGGGGATCCCAGGCGGGCACCGGGCGCAGCCGGTTGGCGGGGTCGCGCAGCGGGACCGCGCCCGCGACGCGGTGCAGCAGGCCGCCCGCGGTGTCGGCGGCGTGGACCACGTTGACGGGCTCGGCCCAGCCGTCGAGGGCGCGGTCGATGTCGGCGACGGTACGGGCGCGCAGCAGGGCGGGGAGGGCGGCGAAGCCGAGGTCGCGACGGACCCGGGGCGGGTAGCGGAGCGAGAGGGTGTGGTCCGCCGGGTCGTCGTGGATGATCACGGGGCCGCGGGCGGTCTCCAGCACCTCGATCTCCACCGGGTCGGCGCCGGCCACGGTGATCGTCTCGGTGTGCCGGTGGACGGGCTCCCAGGCGCCGTCGGGGCCGAGGGCCTCGACGCCGTCGCCTCCGGCGGCGGGGCGCAGCCGCTCGACGTACAGGTCCTGGTAGTCGGCCATGGCGTTGGTGATCGCCCAGGCGGCGCTGCCGGTGTGCCCGAAGTGGCCGAGGCCGGGGATGCCGGGGACGGCCAGGCCGATGACGTCGTACTCGGGGCAGGAGAGCCGTATCTGCTGGTAGACGCCCGGGTCCTCGATGAACCGGTGCGGGTCGCCCGCGATGAGCGCCGCGCCGGTGGCGGTCCGGTCGCCCGGGACCAGCCAGCCGTTGCTGCCGGCGGTGCCGGGGCCGTCGGTGGCGAAGAGGGTGACGGCGCCGTCGCCGAGGGCGCGGCCCACGCGTTCGCGCCACAGCTTGGTGGCGAACCCGGCGAAGAGGATGTGGGTGGCGATCCAGATCGCGAGCGGGACCCACGGCTCCCACGGGGTGGGAGTGTGGCCGGTGCGGGCGAAGCGCTCGTCGCGGGCGGCGCCCCGGGCGAGCCCGTCGTTGACTCCGTCCACGTAGGCCCCGACCCAGGCGGCGGTTGCGGGGTCGAGGGCCTCGTGGCAGCGGCGGGCGGTGTCGGCGAGCCGGGCCTGGCGCACGAACCGGTCCCAGGCGACGGAGTCCCGGCCGAGGAAGGCGGCGCTGGAGCCCTGGGCGCGGTGGCGCTCGACCTCCAGCTGCCAGGCCCGGTCGAGGGCCGTGGCGCAGCCTTGGGCGTAGGCGAGGCGGTCGGCGTCGCGGGCGCGCAGGTGGGGGATGCCCCAGTCGTCCCGGTAGAGCTCGAAGGCCTCGCCGGTGCCGGCGTCGTTCAGAAGGCTCACACTCTTCCCCCAGTGCATTAGGTTAGGCTGCCCTAACTATAGGGGTTCGTTGGGGAGGGGTGGTCGCACATGGCAGGCGCCGGCAAGGGATGGGAAGGCGTGGTCCTGCGGCTTCTGCGCGGCAAGGACTTCACGCTCACGGTCACGGGCGCGGAACAGGTCACGGAGCACTATCGCCGCGTGTGCGTGACGGACGGCGGGCTGCTGGCCGCGGCGGGCGCATCGGTCCACCCGACCATGTGGGTGCGGCTGTGGTTCGACAACGCGGGCAAGCCGCACACGCGGGCGTACACCCTCGTCGACCCGGATCCCGGGGCCGGAACGTTCGCCCTGGAGTTCGCCCTGCACGAGGGCCCCGCGAGCGCGTGGGCGCGGACCGCGAAGGCGGGCGACACCATCGAGGCCACCGTCCAGGGCACGGGCTTCACCGCCCCGGTGCCGGCGCCCGAGCGGCTGCTGGTGATCGGAGACCCGGCCTCGCTGCCGGCGATCAACTCCCTGCTGGACGCCTACCCCCAGACCCCGGCCACGATCTGGCTGGAGACCCGGCACGCCTCGGACGCCGGGCTCCCGGTCCGGCTGGACCCGGCACGGCACGACGTCCGGCGGGTCGGGCGCGCGGGCTCGGCGCTGGTGGAGCAGGTCAAGGCGGAGCTGCCGGAGCTCGCCCGGGACCCGGAGTCGGCCTATGTCTGGCTCGCCTGCGACACCGCCACGACGCGCACGCTGACGGCGTACCTCCGCAAGGACCTGGCCCTGCCGAAGCAGCGGGTGAACGGCCTGGGCTACTGGCGGGCGGCCTGAGGAACGCCCGAGCGGCCGGACGCCGTTGCCGGGCCGGCCGTTGCCGGGCCGGCCGGGGGCGGGGCGAGCCGGGGGGGGGCGAGCCGGCCCTGGGGCGTCAGGCTCCGGTGGCGCCGTCGATGGCCTGGCGGAGCAAGTCGGCGTGGCCGTTGTGGCGCGCGTACTCGTGGATCAAGTGGAGCATGACGAGCCGCACCGAGGCCTCCTCCTTCCAACTGGCCACGTACGCCGTCACGTCGAGGGACTCGGCCGCCGCCTCGATGCGGCGCGCGTGCGCGACCTCCGCCTCCCAGGCCGCGAACGCCTCCTCGCGCGTGGCGCCGGAGGCGTCGTAGGCGGCCTGGAAGTCGTGGGTCTCGGACCAGAGGTGGGGGAGCTCCTCCCCGTTCAGGGTGCGGCGGAACCAGTGCCGCTCGACCTCGCCCATGTGCCGGACCAGGCCCAGCAGGGAGAGGGTGGACGGCGGCATCGAAGTCCGCCGCAGCTCCTCGTCGGTGAGTCCCTCGCACTTCCAGGCGAGGGTGGCCCGGTGGTAGTCGAGGAATGCGCGCAGTGTCTCCCGCTCGTCCCCGGTCAGGGGCGGCCCGATACGTTCCATCCCGCGATCTTCCCCCGGACCCGCCCGTCCGCGCTACGGCTTTGCGGTCCAGACGTACGGGACCGTGGTGCCCAGGGTCGCGAAGCCCAGACGGTGGAGGATCGGGCTGCTGTCGGCGGAGGCGTCGACCTGGAGGTACCGGATGCCGCGGGCCGCCGCGAGGCGGGCGCGGTGGGCGACCAGGAGGCGGTAGATGCCGCGGCCCCGCCACTGCGGCAGGGTGCCGCCGCCCCAGAGTCCGGCGAACGAGGAGCCCGGGCGCATCTCCATGCGCGCCGCGCTCACCGGGGTGTCCCCGGCCATCGCCACCACCGCCGCGAGGGTCTGCGGCTGCTCCTTCAGGAGGGTGAGCAGCAGGTGCCGGATCGCGGGGCGCTCGGTACCGAAGGCCTTCGCGTGGACGTCCATCATCAGGTCGACGCCCGCCTCGTCCGTCACCACCCGCAGGGTGATCCCCTCCGGCGGCTCCACCGGCAGCGCGGCGAGCTCGTCGGCGCGCCCCACCATGAGCGTCTCGGTCGGCTCCGGTACGAAGCCCGCCGCGCGCAGCCGGTCCGCGAGATCGGCCGGCCGGTCGTGGCCGTACAGCTTCCACTCGAACTCGCCGACCCCGCGGCCCGCGAAGTACGCCACCTGCGCCGCGATCTCCGCGTCGGCCGTCTCCTCGTCGAGGTCCGACCAGAGCACCCCGTTCCAGCCGGCGCCGCCACCGCCACCGGCGGCGTCCGCGGTGTACCTGACCACCGCCCCCACCCGCTCCACCCGGGCGTCCGGGGTGTCCGGCAGCGCGCCGCGGCGCATCTCCCGGTCGTACGCGGCCCGTACGATCGCCAGTTCATCGGCATTCATCGTCATCGGCCCAGCTCACCAGGGCTCCGCCCGGCCGCACAACTGCATTAGCCTCAGCCCGTGAACGACGACCCCGCCTCCGCCTCCGCCTCCACCTCTTCCTCCGCCTCGTCCTCGGGCCCCTCCGCCGCTGATTCCGTCTACACCGGCAAGGCCGCCCCGGACGCCGCCACCGACCGGGGCTGGCTCCTCGGCCACTTCAAGGACCCCGCCGATCCGCGCCACAGCAAGGACGTGGAGATCAAGTGGGGGGTCCACCCGAAGGGTGAAGAGCGGGCCCAGTGGGTGCGGGGCGAGGAGCGCACCGCCCTCCAGGTGCTGATCAGCGGCCGCTTCCGGCTGGAGTTCCCCGGCCGGACCGTCGTCCTCGCCGAGCAGGGCGACTACGTCGTCTGGGGCCGGGGCGTCGACCACTCCTGGTACGCCGAGGAGGACGCGGTGGTGCTCACCGTCAGATGGCCCTCCGTCCCCGGCTACCGGGCCGATGGCCCGGACGGCCCGCCGAACGGCCCGTCGGAGGAATGACCTCGGTCCCATACCGCCCCCGGCCCCTGTGACGATGCACACGAAACGGGCCAACGATCACCAAACGCTGGGATCGTGGCGGTGCAGACCATCTTGGCCGATCTCCGGTCAAAATCCGGCCGGTCCCTGGGCATCCCCCGGACCGTCGGCCGGGCCTTCACGAGTTCCAGCGTCTTTGCATCGGGCAGCCCCCGTAAAGATCCGAACCACCAGGGAGCACGTCCGTTGGCAGTGATCGCGCGCTGGTGCCTGCGGCACCGCCTGGCGACCGTCCTCCTCTGGCTGCTCGCCCTCGGGGGCACGGCCCTGGCCGCGGGGATCGCCGGATCGGCCTTCTCCAACGACTACGAGGTCCCCGGCACCGAGTCCAGTCGTGCCCACGCCCTGCTGCGCGCCGGGTTCCACGGCCAGGGCGGGGACACCGACACCATCGTGTGGCGGGCCCCTGAGCACCAGAGCGCCCGCACTCCCGCCGTCGAACAGCGCATGGCCAAAGCCCTCGACACCATCGCCGGGCTCCCCGGGGTCGGTTCGGTCGCCGGCCCCTACGGTCCCGGCCCCGAGAGCGCCGCGCAGATCAGCCCCGACGGCCGGACCGCCTACGCCGTGGTGACGTTCGACCGGCAGGCCGACTCCGTCCCCAAGGCGCAGGCCAAGGCCGTCGTCGACGCCGCGAAGAACCCCGTCACCGAGGCCGACGGCCTCCAGGTCGAGCTCGGCGGCCAGGCCGTCGCCCTGACCGAGGCCCCCGCCACCCACCTCGCCGAGGTCATCGGTGTGGCCGTCGCCGCCCTGGTCCTCTTCCTCGCCTTCGGCTCGCTCGCCGCGAGCCTGCTGCCCATCGCGACCGCACTCGTCAGCGTGGGCACCGCCTATTTCGGCATCACCCTGCTCGGGCACGCCATGCCCGTGGCCGACTTCGCCCCGATGCTCGGCACCCTCGTCGGACTCGGCGTCGGCATCGACTACGCCCTGTTCATCGTCACCCGGCACCGCAAGGGCCTCATGCGGGGCCTGCCGGTGGAGGAGGCCGCCACCCGGGCCGTCGCCACCACGGGCCGGGCCGTGGTCTTCGCCGGGGCCACCGTCTGCATCGCGCTGCTCGGCATGCTGGTGCTGCGGCTGAACTTCCTGAACGGCGTGGCGATCGCCGCCTCCCTCACGGTGGTGCTGACCGTCGCCGCCTCGGTCACCCTGCTCCCCGCCCTCCTCTCCTGCATCGGCATGCGCGCCCTCTCGGGCCGCGAGCGCCGCCGGCTCGCCGCCGAGGGGCCGCGGCCCGAGACGCCCACCGGGTTCGCCGCCCGCTGGTCGGCGTTCGTGGAGCGCCGGCCCAAGCTGCTCGGCATCCTCGCCACGCTGGTCATGGTGGTTCTGGCGCTGCCGACCTTCTCGCTCCACCTGGGCACCTCCGACCAGGGCAACAACCCGGCGGGCTCCACCACACGGCAGGCCTACGACCTGCTCGCCGACGGGTTCGGGCCCGGAGTGAACGGCCCGCTCACCGTCGTCTCCCGCCTCGACGGAGCCGGGGACCGGCTCGCCGTCGAGCGGCTGGCCGAGGCGCTCCGCACGACCGAGGGCGTCGCCGCCACCGGCCCGGCCGTCTTCAACCGGAGCGGGGACACCGCCGTCCTGACCGTCATCCCGGACTCCGCCCCGCAGTCCCGGGCCACGAGCGAGCTGGTCACGACGCTGCGCGAGAGCGTCATCCCGGCCGCGGGCCACGGCAACTCCATGACCGTCCACGTCGGCGGCGTGACCGCGGGCTACGACGACTTCGCCGACGTCATCGTCGGGAAACTGCCGCTGTTCGTCGGGGTGGTCATCGCCCTCGGCTGCGTCCTGCTGCTGCTGGCCTTCCGCTCCCTCGGCATCCCGTTCAAGGCGGCCGCCATGAACGTCGCGGCCGTGGCCTCCTCCTTCGGCGTCGTCGTCGCGATCTTCCAGTGGGGCTGGGGCAGCGAGCTGCTGGGCCTCGGCAGCGCCGGCCCGATCGAGCCCTTCCTGCCGGTGATCATGGTGTCGGTGCTCTTCGGACTGTCCATGGACTACCAGGTGTTCCTGGTCAGCCGGATGTACGAGGAGTGGCTGGAGACCGGCGACAACCGCCGGGCCGTCCGCGTCGGACTCACCGAGACCAGCCGGGTGATCAACTCGGCGGCAGTCATCATGATCTCCGTCTTCCTGGCCTTCGTGCTCAGCGGCGATCGGATCATCGCGATGTTCGGCATCGCGCTCGCCGCGGCCGTCGCACTCGACGCCTTCGTGCTGCGCACCCTCCTAGTCCCGGCGCTGATGCACTTGCTCGGGGGCGCCAACTGGTGGCTGCCCGCCTGGCTGGACCGCCGTCTCCCCAAGATCAGCATCGAGCCCCCGGAGTGCCGGACGCGGGCGACACTGCCCGCGCAGCGGCCCGCCGCGGCCACCGCCACGAGGGAGGACGGCGCCGAGCCCGCCCCCGCAACGCGGTGATCCGGCGACCCGCCGCACGAGACCCGAACCGACCCGGACCCGGCGCGCGCGTTCCTCTCCCCGTACGCGCGCGAGACCGCCGCCGACCACAGGAGCCCCGCCGTCGCGGAACGTCTCGGTATGACCCGCGAGGGCCTCCCGCGCGAGAGCCACCTCCGCCGGCAGCCCTGACCGAAGCCACCGGGGCCTTCTCAGAAACCTCTCAGACAAGCCGCCTACGGTGCCCGGCATGGACACCACGAAGACCGCCGACCCGACCGCTCCCGAGGCGGACACCGCCGAGCCCCAGGCCACCGAGGCCCAGGCCGACCTCAAGGACGCCCCCGCCGCGCAGAGCGCCGAGGCCGCAGAGGCCCCCGGGGCCGACCTCACCGACGAGGACCTCGAGGACGAGCTCCACGACGAGCTCCACGAGGACGAGAAGAAGCCCGAGGGCGTCGGCGCCGCGGCCTCCGCCGTCGTCGCGGCCGGGCTCGGGCTCGTCGCCCTCAGCGGAAGCTGGGTCTCGCGCGTCATCGCCGAGCGCCAGACCCTCGTGGGCCAGATCGAATCGGTCAACGCCGCCACCACCGAGGCCAAGATCGAGGCCCTGTACGGCGACGCCTGGCACATGACCGCCCTCGTCAACGGCGTCCTGTCCACCCTCGCCCTGCTGCTCGCCGTCTTCGTGCTGGCCCGCCCCGCGTTCGGCGCCCCCGGCCGCACCCTCCCCACCTGGGTCCGCGCCGTCTCCTGGGCCGCCGTCGCCCTCGGCGCGCTGGGCGTACTGCTCTTCGGCCTCATGTACTTCGACATCCTCGCCCCCCTCCCGAAGGCCGCCTAGGACCTCCACGTGCCCGCCTAGGACCCCCTCCTAGGCGCTCCCGGTCCGGCCCGGGGCCCTTCGGCCGCGGCCTAAGGACCCCCGCCCCGTACAGATGCGGCAAGCGCCCGATGTGCCGGCACCCCCTGGGACGCGAATCTTGGATCACACCGAACGAGGTGCCGAGAAACACGAACCCGGGAGTACGAGATGTTCGAGTACGAGATCGCCACCGCCCGCAGCGCCGACCGCATCCGCGAAGCCGCCCGGTACCGCATGGTCCGGGAGGCCAAGAAGGCGCGCCGCGCCTCCTCGCGCAGCCAGGAGCCCGAACGGCAGGTGACAGGGCAGCGGAGCCGCTTCACGCGCGCCGCGTGACCCGGGCCGCGGACCGCGTGGACTGACACGTGATGAGAAGCGCACCCCGGGCCGGTGCCGCCGGCCAGGCCTCCTGTGCGATGCTCGGCGACGTGGAGACCAGATCTGTCAGCCCGGTGTTCGTCGGCCGAGCCGACGAACTGGCCGTACTCACCGACGCATTGACCCGCGCGGCGGCCGGGGAGCCGCAGGCGATGCTCGTCGGCGGCGAGGCCGGGGTCGGAAAGACCCGCCTCACCGAGGAGTTCCTCTGCGAGGCGGAACGGCGCGGCGCGGTGGTGGCGGTCGGAGGCTGTGTCGAGATCGGGGCGGAGGGCCTTCCCTTCGCCCCCTTCTCGACGGCCCTGCGCACCCTGCACCGCCTGCTCCCGGGGGAGCTGGCCGCCGCGGCCGCGGGCCAGGAGGACGAACTCGCCCGGATCCTCCCCGAACTCGGCGAGACCCCCCGAGGCCCGCACGACGAGGAGAGCACCGCCCGGCTCTTCGAGCTGACGGCCCGGATGCTGGAGCGGCTCGCCGCCGACCGCACCGTCGTCCTCGTCCTGGAAGACCTGCACTGGGCGGACACCTCCACCCGCCACCTGCTCTCCTACCTGTTCCGCACCCTCGCGAGCGGCCGGCTCGTCGTCGTCGCCACCTACCGCGCCGACGACGTCCACCGCCGCCACCCGCTGCGCCCGCTGCTCGCCGAGCTCGACCGGCTCCGCACCGTCCAGCGCATCGAACTGCCCCGCTTCAACCGGGCCGAGGTGCGCCGCCAGCTCGCCGGCATCCTCGCCTCGCAGCCCGACGAGGCGTTCGTTGACTCCGTCTTCGACCGCTCCGACGGCAACGCCTTCTTCGTCGAGGAACTCGCCGCCTGCCAGAGGAGCGGCTGCCACGCGGGACTCACCGAGTCCCTGCGCGACCTGCTGCTCGTCCGCGTCGAGGTGCTGCCCGAAGAGGCCCAGCGCGTGGTGCGGATGGTCGCCGAGGGCGGCTCCACCGTGGAGTACCCGCTGCTGCGCGCCGTCGCCGGACTGGGCGAGGACGAGCTGATCGAGGCCCTGCGGGCCGCCGTCGGCGCCAACATCCTCCTCGCCACCCCCGACGGGGACGGCTACCGCTTCCGCCACTCGCTGGTCCGCGAGGCCGTCAGCGACGACCTGCTGCCCGGCGAACGCGCCCGCGTCAACCGCCGCTACGCCGAGGCGATGGAAGCCGACGACTGGCTGATCCGCGCCGAGGAGCGGGTCATCCGGCTGGCCAACTACTGGTACTGCGCCAACGACGCGGCCAAAGCACTGCCCGCCGTGCTCGCCGCCTCGGTCGCCGCCCGCCGCCGGCACGCCTACTCCGAGCAGCTCAACCTGCTCGAGCGGGCGCTGGACCTGTGGGAGAGCGCGCCGCGGGAGATCCGCGAGGCCCTGCGCCCGGTCGACTACACCGACGTGTACCCGCCGTGCGGCTGCGACCCCGCCACCACCCCGCTGAAGCGGCTCGACCTGCTGGCCGAGGCGACCGTCGCCGCCCGCTTCGGCGGCGAACGCGAACGCGCCCTCAAACTCACCAAGACCGCGCTGCGGCTGCTGGATGAGGACCAGGACCCGCTGCGCGCCGCCTGGTTCTGGACCGAGCGCTCCCGGCTCGTCTCCAGCCTCGCCCGCGGCGACGGCTGGGAGGAACTCGCCAAGGCCCAGGAGCTGGTCAAGGGGCTGCCCCCGTCCCAGGTACACGCCGAGGTCCTGGTCCGGGCCGCGGGCTGGGGCATGCTCCACAGCCCGGGCCCCGGCAACCTCGAAGCCGCGGAACGCGCCGCGGCCTACGCACGCATGCTCGGGGCCGAGGAGATCGAGCTCAACGCGCGGATCACGGTCGGCAGCCTGCTCACCGACGCCGGCGACCCCGAACGCGGACTCGCCGAGATGCTCGTGGTCCGGGAGCGGGCCGCCGAACTCGGCCTCGTCATGCTGGCGGGACGCGCACATATCAATCTCACCTCTCAGCTGGAAAGCATGGGCCGGTCCCGCGAAGCCGTGGAACTGGCCGAACAAGGGGTCGAACTCGTCAAGAAGTCACGGCTGCTGGACACCGAGGCCTGGCTCAGCGGGAACATGGCGGAGAGCCTGTACAGCCTCGGCCGCTGGGAGGAGGCTGCCGAAGCCGCCCGGCGCGGTCTGCGCGTCGGCCAGAGCGCGGCCCCGCGCGGCTCCGCCTCCGCACGGCTGTCCTACCTGGCGCTGGCGCGCGGCGAACTGGCCGAGGCGAGCGCCCGGCTCACCGCGGCCCACGCCCACTTCGGCACCCACGACAGCCAGCCCCAGCACCGCATACCGCTCTACCGCCTCGCCGTCGGCATAGCCGCCGAGGAGGGCCGGATCGCCGACGTCCGCGCGGAGATCTCCGACGCGGTCGCCTACGGCTTCCCGCTCGGCCACCACCGCTACGCCTGGCCGCTGCTGCTCGCCGCCGCCTCCGCCGAGGCCGACGCCCGGGGCCTCCCGGTCGCCGACGCCGGCCGCGGAGCCGCCCTCGACGTGCTCCGCGCCGCCGCCCGGGCCCTGGCCACCCCCGCTCCCGTGTGGGCCGCGCACGCCGACTTCCTCCGCGCCGAACTGCTGCGGGCCGAGGACCGGGACACCCCCGCGGACTGGGCCGGCGTCGAGCGGGCCGTCCGCCCGCTGGAGCGCCCGTACCTGCTGGCCCGCGCCCGCCACCGGCTCGCCGAAGCGCTGCTGGCCTCCGGCGGCGACCGCGAGAGCGCCGCGGCCCTGCTCCGCGAGGCCTACGCCACCGCGGACCGCCTCGGCTCCCGCAGGCTCCGCGAGGACCTGGCCCTGCTCGCCCAGCGCGCCCGGCTCCCGCTCACCGGGGACGAGCCCGCCGCCCCGCCCGCACCGGCCCCGGACCCCGTCGAGTCCCTGGGCCTGACCAGCCGTGAACGGGACGTCCTGGGTCTGGTCGCGGCCGGCAAGAGCAACCGCCAGATCGCCGAGGAGCTGTTCATCTCCCCGAAGACGGCCAGCGTCCACGTCTCGAACATCCTGGCCAAGCTGGGCGTCGCCGGCCGCGGCGAGGCGGCCGCCCTGGCCCACCGGCTCCGGCTGTTCGAGCCGCTCACTCCCGCGGCGACGGCTCCGCCGGGCGTATGAGCACCTTGCCGGATTCCAGGTCTATGGGACCGCGTCCCGGATCGCCGTCGTTCACCTCGGTCCGGGACAGCTCCAGCCGCTTCTTCTCCTCGTCCGTGTGCTTGCGTCCCGGGCTGAAGAGCTCCTCGATCATGTTGAACACCGCGTCCACCGTGCCTTTCGCCCCCACCGGGGTTCGGTCACCGCACTGTCAGGGTCAGGATCCTGTCGTCGCCCGCCTCCGGCGACCCGCGGCCGTCCGTCTCGCTCGTGACCAGCAGCAATCTGTCCCCGCCGAGGGCGATCACCGTGCGCAGGCGACCGTACTTCCCCATCAGGAAGGCCTCCGGCTCGGCCACCGGAACCGCCCCGGCCAGCGGGATCCGCCACAGCCGCTCGCCCTTCAGCCCGGCCATCCACACCGAGCCCTGCGCCCACGCGATCCCGCTCGGCGAGGCCTCGTCGGTCTTCCACACGGCCACCGGATCGCGCAGGCCCGGCTTGCCCGCCTTCCCCTCGGCCTCGGGCCAGCCGTAGTTCACACCGGGCTCGATCAGGTTCAGCTCGTCCCAGGTGTTCTGGCCGAACTCGGACGCCCACAGCCGTTTGTCCTTGTCCCAGGCCAGGCCCTGCACATTGCGGTGCCCGTAGGAATAGACGACCGAGTCGGCCTCGGGATTCCCGTGCACCGGCTGCCCGTCCGGGGTCATCCGCAGGATCTTGCCGCCCAGCGACTTCCTGTCCTGTGCGAGCCCGGTGTCACCGGTCTCGCCCGTCCCCGCGTAGAGCATCTTGTCGGGGCCGAAGGCGATCCGGCCCCCGTTGTGGATCAGACCCTTGGGAATGCCCCGCAACACCGTGTCCGGCGCACCCAGTTGCTGCCCCGCGTCCCGCTGCTCGTCGTACCGCATCCGGGCGATGCGGTTGTCGGACTCCGTCGTGAAGTACGCGTACACCATCCGGTCCGAGGCGTACGAGGGCGACAGCGCGAGCCCCAGCAGCCCGCCCTCGCCGCCCGGGGCCACCCCCGGCACCTTGCCGATCTGCGTCACCGCGCCGGTCGCCGCCGCGACCCTGCTGATCGTCCCCTTGTCCCGCGAGGCGACCAGCAGATCCCCGCCGGGCAGCGGGGCCACCCCCCAGGGCGACTCCAGGTCCTTGGCGATCTCGCCCGTCACCGTCACGGAGCCCCTGGCCGGCGGCGCGGCCTCCGGCGAGCCGGACGGGGTGCCCGCGGAGCCGGACCCCGACGAGGCGGGGGCCGGGCCCGGTGGTGACGTGCCCGGCCTGGCGGCCGGATGGCCCGCCGGAGCGCAGCCCGCTGCGAGCAGCGCCCCGCAGCCCGCCAAGGCGAACACGGCCAGCACCGGGCGGTTCCGGCCGCGCGGACCCCCGTACCTCTCGGACGCCTGTGCCTGTCCGTATCCCATCATCCTGCTCCCCTCCGGTCGGCGATCGCGCCTTTCACCTGTCTCAACAGCTGCGGCGCTCCACGAAGTTCCGGCGCTCGTACACCCGATCGAGTGGTTGTCCCGGAGCCGGAACCGGCTCGCGCCAGGGCTCGGTCCCCGGCTCACGCGGTCCCGGGCCCCCTCAGTCCCAGGCTCCCACCGCCGCCGGCAGGGACGCGATCTCGGCCAGGTCCCCGGCCGTCAGCCGCAGCCGCGCCGCCCCCGCGTTCTCCGCCGCCCAGTGCGCCCGGTCGGCCCCCGGCACCGGCACCACCTGCGGCCCCTGCGCCAGCACCCAGGCCAGCGCCACCTGCGCGGCCGTCACCTGGGGCCCGTGCCGCCGCGCCACCCGCCGCAGCCCCGCCACCAGCGCCTGGTTCCCCGCCATCGACTCCGCCGTGAACCGCGGGTGCCGGGCCCGCACGTCCTCCCACTCGAAACCCTCGCCCGGCCGGAGCGTCCCGGTCAGGAACCCGCTGCCGAGCGGCATCGCCGCCAGGAACCCCACCCCGCGCGCCGCGCACCAGGGCAGCAGCCGCCGCAGGGCCTCCCGGGACCACACCGACAGCTCCGCCTGCACCGCACTCACGGGGAACACCTGCTGGACCCGCTCCAGGTGCCCCAGGGTCACCTGGTACGCCCGGTCCCCGCGCCGCCCCGCCCCCGGCCCGGCGCCCGCCCCCAGCGCGCAGAGCCCCAGAGCCCGCACCTTCCCGGCACCCACCAGCTCCGCCATCGCCCCCCAGGTCTCCTCCACCGGGACGTCCGGATCCACCCGGTGCAGCTGGTAGACGTCTATGACGTCCGTCCGGAGCCGGCGCAGCGAGGCGTCGCAGGCCCGCCGCACGTATCCGGGCCGCCCGTCCGCCACCACGTGCTGCTCGCCCGCCCGCAGCCCCACCTTGGCGGACACGAACGCCTCGGCCCGCCGCTCCCGCAGCACCCGCCCCAGCAGCAGCTCGTTGGTGTAGGGCCCGTACAGGTCGGCGGTGTCCAGCAGGTTCGCCCCGAGGTCCAGGGCCGCGTGCACCGTGGCCAGCGACTCCTCGCGGTGGCGCCGCGAGGGCGCGTACGCCCAGCTCATGGGCATGCACCCGAGCCCGACGGCGCCCACCGCCAGCGCACCCGCCCCGATCGACCTGCGCTCCACCCGTGCGTCCCCCTCCCGGTCCGGCAAACAAACTAACGGCTTGATCAGGATCCTTTGGCCTTGGCATAGCCTCCTGGTCATGGATGCAAAGACCCCGGACGTCTGGCTGCCGTTCCCCGCCGAGGAGATCGGGGACCTCCCCGACGCCTTCACCTACCGGCACTGGGACGGCGAGGACGCCTTCCCGGCCGACCCGTCGGCCTGCGTCTTCTACGTCACCCCGTACATGAAGTCCCCCGAGGTGACCCTGCGCCCGCTGCCCGGCATGCCGCACCTGCAGGTCGTGCAGACCCTGACCGCGGGCATCGACCACGTCCTGGGCGGCCTCGGCCTGCTGCGTCCCGGCGTGCGGCTGTGCAACGCGCGCGGGGTCCACGAGGCGAGCACCGCCGAGCTGGCGCTCACCCTCACCCTCGCCTGCCTGCGCGGGATCCCGGGGATGGTCCGCGGGCAGGACCGCGAGGAGTGGCGCGCCGGCTTCTACGACGCCCTCGCCGACAAGTCCGTGCTGATCGTCGGGTACGGGTCGATCGGCGCGGCCATCGAGGACCGGCTCGCGCCCTTCGAGTGCGCGCGGGTCGTACGGGTCGCACGCTCGGCGCGCACCACCGCGCGCGGGCCCGTACACGCTCACGCCGAACTGCCCCGGCTGCTCCCCGAGGCCGACGTGGTGATCCTCTCCACTCCGCTGACGGCCGCGACGCGGGGCCTGGCCGACGCCGCGTTCCTGGCGCGGATGAAGGACGGCGCCCTGCTGGTGAACGTGGCGCGCGGCCCGGTCGCCGACACCGGAGCCCTGCTGGCGGAGCTGGAATCGGGCCGGCTGCGCGCGGCACTCGACGTCACCGACCCGGAACCGCTGCCCGCCGGCCATCCGCTCTGGCATGCTCCGAATGTCCTGATCACGCCTCACGTGGGCGGCAGCAGCACGGCGTTCGCGCCGCGCGCGCGGCGCCTGGTGGCCCGCCAGCTCCACCGGTTCGCCGCCGGGGAGCCGGTGGAGAACACGGTCCTGGTCACCGACTGACGCGCGGTTCCCACGCTCCGCATCCGTCCGGACGCGCACGGTGGCAGCAACTCCCCGCGTGGTAACGGAGAGTAGACCATCTATGTCCCTGAGTGACGAAAGTGGTGTATCGTCCGGAACAAGGGGCTGCAGCGCGTTCGTCTGGCGCTGGGGAGTGATCGGACACTTTGGGGGGCGACGGGCGATGTACGGCCAATGGACGAAGGATCCGATGCGGCACAGCCGCCGGAGGCGGCGCAGCCGGGACTGGGCTGCGCCGGAACCAGCCGGCGAGGGGGACCGGTGAGTGCCCCGGGGGCGGCGCTGCTGACCGGCAGGCCGCCCGTCGCGGGCGGCGGAGCCCGGAGCCTGGCGATGCAGCTGTTCCTGGCCGTGATCAGCGGCGGATACGCCGTCGGCGCCGCCCTCGGCTGGGGCTCCGGGGAACTCGCCGCGATCATGGGCGACTTCGGGCTCAGTGGCGCCGCGCTACTCGCCGCCGTCTCCTGCTACACGTACGCGCGGACGATCGACAGCCGCGAGCGCCCGGCCTGGCTGCTCTTCGCGTTCTCCTCCCTCATGGGCGCCTGCGGCAACGGCATCTGGGGCTGGTACGAGGTGGTCCTCGGCGAGGCCGTGCCGAAGCCCTCGCTCGCCGACTTCGCCTTCCTCTGCTTCGCACCGCCCGCCATCGTGGGCCTGCTCGTCCTCGCCAAACGCCCCGTCACCCGCGCCGGCTGGGTCTGCCTCGGGCTCGACTCCTGGCTCATCGGGGGCTCCCTGCTCACCCTGTCCTGGAGCCTGGCCCTCGCCCACGCGGCGCGGACCGCCCAGTCCGGGGCCCCCGGCAGCGTCCCGCGCGCCGCGCTCTCGCTCGCCTACCCGCTGCTGGACATCGCGCTCGTCTCCATGGTGCTCGTCCTGCACTTCCGGCGCTCCGAGGCCAACCGCTCGGCCGTCAACACCGCCATCGCGGCCCTGGCCCTGACCGTGCTCAGCGACGCCCTCTTCACCTCGCCGCTGCTGAGCGCCGAATACCAGTCCGGCCAGCTGCTCGACGCCGGCTGGTTCGCCGGCTCGCTGCTGCTCGCGTACGCGCCCTGGGGGGCCCGGCGGGCCCACCCGGAGCCGGGGCCGCCGGGGCCCGGCCGCAGCGAGCGGCCGGTCAGCCGCCCCATCACCGGCTCGCTGCCCGCCCTCACGCCCTACCTCGCGGCCGCCGTCTGCACCCTGGGCATCCTGTACAACGTGGTGGACGGCCGGAAGGTCGACCGCGTGGTCGTCTTCACCGGCTGCACGGTGGTCCTCGCCCTCGTCATCCGGCAGGGCATCATGCTCATCGACAACATCGCGCTGACGCAGGAACTCGCCCAGAAGGAGAACCACTTCCGCTCCCTGGTCCAGGGATCCAGCGACGTCATCATGATCGCCGCCCCCACCGGCACCCTGCGGTACGTCAGCCCCGCGGCCGCCGGGGTGTACGGGCGCGAGGCCGAGGAGCTCGTCGGCACGGAGCTGGCCACCCTGATCCACCCGCACGACCTGGGCCGCGTGGTCCACGAGGTGCGCCGCTTCCTGGCCGCGCCGCCCGCCGAGGAGCCGACCACCCGCATCGAGTGCCGCTTCAAGTCCGGCGGCGGCGAATGGCTCAACGTGGAATCGACCGTCAACCGCCACCAGGGCGGCCTCATCCTCAACAGCCGCGACGTCACCGAGCGGGTGCGCCTCCAGGCGCAGCTCCAGCACAGCGCCGAGCACGACCCCCTGACCGACCTGCCCAACCGCGCGCTGTTCACCCGCCGGGTCCGCCAGGCCCTGACCGGGAGGCGCGCCGGGGACCACAGCACGGCCGTGCTCTTCATCGACCTCGACGGGTTCAAGGCGGTCAACGACACCATCGGCCACCAGGCCGGCGACGAGCTGCTGATCGAGGCAGCGCGCCGGCTCCAGGACTCGGTGCGCGCCGGGGACACCGCGGCCCGGCTCGGCGGGGACGAGTTCGCGGCGCTGATCCTGGGCGACGGCAGCCGCGACCGCAGCGCCCGCGAGTACCAGGTGCACGAGATCGCGGACCGGCTGCGCACCACCCTCTCCCAGCCCTACCGGATCGCCGGGAGCGACGTACGGGTCGCCGCCAGCATCGGCGTGGCCTTCGCCGACCCCGGCATCACCCCTTCGGACCTCATGCGCAACGCGGACCTGGCGATGTACCGGGCCAAGGCGGGCGGCAAGGACCGGGTCGAGCTGTACGCACCCCAGATGCAGGCCGAGATCGTGCGGAAGGCGGAGATCGCCGGGCGGCTGCGCACCGCGCTCCACGACGGGGAGTTCGCGCTGCTGCACCAGCCCGTGGTCTCGCTGGCGACCGGCGAGGTCACGGCCGTGGCGGCGCAGGCCCGCTGGCGCTCGGCCCAGGGGATCCTGTTCACCCCGGCGGAGTTCCTCCGGGTGGCCGAGTACAGCGAGGGCGCCGCGACGGGGGCCGACGGCCGCTCCCGCCTCCCCGCGGGCATGCCCGCCCGGGCCGCCGAACTGGGGCACTGGCTGCTGGAGGAAGCCGTGGCGCAGGCCGCCGAGCGGCACCGGATCGGGCACGACGTACCCGTGGCCGTGCGGATGAGCGCCCAGCGACTGCTCGACCCGGGGACGGCGCCGGCCGCGGCCGGGCGAGCCGCGCCGCCGCCCGGCTCCGTGGAGGCCCTGCTGGCCCGGCACGGGCTGCCGTCGGGGGCTCTCGTGATCGAAATGACCGTGTCGGACCCCAGAGTCCCCTTCGACGAGCTGGAGCGGCGCCTGGCGGCCCTGCGCCGGTTCGGGGTCCTGATCTCCCTGGACGGCTTCGGCAGCGGCTACGCGGCCATCAGCGCCCTGCGCAGGCTCCCCGTCGACATCCTCAAGGTGGACCGGGGCCTGGTCGAGGGCGTGGTCGAGTCCGCCCGCCTCCACAAGATCACCGCTGGTTTGTTGCGCATCGCAAATGATTTGGGCATGCAGTCGGTGGCTGACGGGGTGGACCTTCCCGAGCAGGTCGCCGCCTTGCGCGCGATGGGGTGCACACACGGCCAGGGAGTGGCCTTTTCCGGCCCACTCGACGAGTACAGGCTGCGCCGCGCCCTCGTGCGCGGTACGTTCCCAGTACCGGGCGCGGCGGCCCAGCCCGCCTTGGCCGGTGGTTCGCCCGGGGGCTCGATGGCCATCCGTAGAGGCTCACATAATGAGACGCCCGTCCCACCCGCTTGACATCCCCCTCCCGCCGGAGGGAGGGTCAGTGCCATGCGCACCCGAATTCTCGTACTTGGAAAGCGCGTCGGCTGAAGCTGGGACCAGCATGTCCCTGCTCCACACGCCCGACGCGCTCCCCTCGCTTGCCTCCCGGCACGAGGGGTTTTTTGTTGCACTGGCACACCTTCGAATCCTCGTAAAACCCTCAGCTTCGAGAAGAGAATGTCGATGACCGAGCAGGCCACCGGGGCCCACCATCCGCAGCCGCGGCCCCGTTCCGGCGGACACCAGCCCGCCGCAGTTGAGCACGTCACGGGTGCGCAGTCCCTCATCCGCTCTCTCGAAGAGGTGGGGTGCGACACCGTCTTCGGTATCCCGGGCGGGGCCATCCTCCCGGCGTACGACCCGATGATGGACAGCACCAAGGTCCGCCACATCCTGGTCCGCCACGAGCAGGGCGCCGGCCACGCCGCGACCGGCTACGCGCAGGCCACCGGCAAGGTGGGCGTCTGCATGGCCACCTCCGGCCCGGGCGCCACCAACCTGGTCACCCCCATCGCCGACGCGCACATGGACTCGGTGCCGCTCGTCGCGATCACCGGCCAGGTCTCCTCCAAGGCGATCGGCACCGACGCCTTCCAGGAGGCGGACATCGTCGGCATCACGATGCCGATCACCAAGCACAACTTCCTGGTCACCAAGGCCGAGGACATCCCGAAGACGATCGCCGAGGCCTTCCACATCGCCTCCACCGGCCGCCCCGGCCCGGTCCTGGTCGACATCGCCAAGGACGCCCTGCAGTCGAAGACCACCTTCTCGTGGCCGCCGTCGCAGGACCTCCCGGGCTACCGGCCCGTGACCAAGCCGCACGCCAAGCAGATCCGCGAGGCCGCCAAGCTCATCTGCCAGGCCAAGCGCCCGGTCCTGTACGTCGGCGGCGGCGTCATGAAGTCCGGCGCGACCGCCGAGCTGAAGGTCCTGGCCGAGCTGACCGGCGTCCCGGTCACCACCACGCTGATGGCGCTGGGGTCGTTCCCCGACAGCCACCCGCTGCACGTCGGCATGCCGGGCATGCACGGCGCGGTCACCGCCGTCACCGCCCTGCAGAAGTCGGACCTGCTGATCGCGCTCGGCACCCGCTTCGACGACCGCGTCACCGGCAAGCTGGACAGCTTCGCCCCGTTCGCCAAGGTCATCCACGCGGACATCGACCCGGCGGAGATCGGCAAGAACCGCGAGGTCGACGTCCCGATCGTCGGCGACGCCCGCGAGGTCATCGCCGACCTGATCCAGGCCGTCCAGGCCGAGCACACCGAGGGCAACGCCGGGGACTACACCGCGTGGTGGAAGGACCTCAGCCGCTGGCGCGAGACGTACCCGCTGGGCTACGAGACCCCCGGTGACGGCATGCTCTCCCCGCAGCAGGTCATCCAGCGCATCGGCGAGCTCGCCCCCGAGCACACCATCTACGCGGCCGGCGTCGGCCAGCACCAGATGTGGGCCTCGCACTTCGTCGACTACGAGGAGCCCCGCACCTGGCTGAACTCCGGCGGCGCCGGAACCATGGGCTACGCGGTCCCCGCCGCGATGGGCGCCAAGGTCGGCATGCCGGACCGCACGGTCTGGGCGATCGACGGCGACGGCTGCTTCCAGATGACCAACCAGGAACTGGTCACCTGCGCGCTGAACAACATCCCGATCAAGGTCGCGATCATCAACAACGGTGCGCTGGGCATGGTCCGCCAGTGGCAGACCCTGTTCTACAACCAGCGGTACTCCAACACCGTCCTGCACGCGGACGAGACGGGCCACGGCACGGTCGGCTCCCAGCTCGGCGAGTCCACCGCCCCCCGCAAGGGCACCCGCGTCCCGGACTTCGTCAAGCTGTCCGAGGCCATGGGCTGCGTGGCCCTGCGCTGCGAGGACCCGGCCGACCTGGACAAGGTCATCGCCGAGGCCAACGCGATCAACGACCGCACCGTCGTGATCGACTTCATCGTCCACGAGGACGCCATGGTGTGGCCGATGGTCGCCGCCGGCACCTCCAACGACGAGGTCATGGCAGCCCGGGGCGTCCGTCCCGACTTCGGCGACAACGAAGACGACTGAGCCGAGAGAGAGAACGCCTCACATGTCCAAGCACACGCTCTCCGTCCTGGTCCAGAACACGCCCGGCATCCTCGCCCGGATCGCCGCGCTGTTCTCCCGCCGCGGGTTCAACATCGACTCCCTCGCGGTCGGCGTCACCGAGCACCCCGACATCTCGCGCATCACGATCGTCGTGAACGTCGAGGACCTCCCGCTGGAGCAGGTCACCAAGCAGCTGAACAAGCTCGTCAACGTGCTCAAGATCGTCGAGCTGGAGCCGCACAACGCCATCGAGCGCGAACTCGTTCTGGTGAAGGTCCGCGCCGACAACGAGACCCGCTCCCAGATCGTCGAGATCGTCCAGCTGTTCCGCGCCAAGACGGTCGACGTCTCCCCGGAGGCCGTCACCATCGAGGCCACCGGCGGCGCCGACAAGCTCGGCGCGATGCTCAAGATGCTGGAGCCGTTCGGCATCAAGGAGCTCGTGCAGTCCGGCACGATCGCCATAGGGCGCGGCGGCCGGTCCATCACGGACCGCAGCCTGCGCGCGCTCGACCGCAGCGCCTGAAACACACCCTGACGCCGCGTTGCCTCTCGCATCGCGAGACCAGGAAACTTCCCTATCGTTCCCCGCCGTACGGTGGGAGCAACACCAGCGCACCAAGGAGATATCCCAGTGGCCGAGCTGTTCTACGAGAACGACGCCGACCTGTCCATCATCCAGGGCCGCAAGGTCGCGGTCATCGGCTACGGCAGCCAGGGCCACGCCCACGCGCTGTCGCTGCGTGACTCCGGCGTCGACGTCGTCGTCGGCCTCAAGGAGGGCTCGAAGTCCAAGGCCAAGGCCGAGGAGCAGGGCCTGAAGGTCGTCCCGGTCGCCGAGGCCGCCGCCTGGGCCAACGTCATCATGATCCTCACCCCGGACCCGCTCCAGGCCGAGATCTACGAGGAGTCCATCAAGGAGCACCTCGAGGAGGGCGACGCGCTCTTCTTCGGCCACGGCTTCAACGTCCGCTACGGCTTCATCAAGCCCCCGGCCAACGTGGACGTCGCCCTGGTCGCGCCGAAGGGCCCCGGCCACCTCGTGCGCCGCCAGTACGAGGAAGGCCGCGGCGTGCCCTGCATCGCCGCCGTCGAGCAGGACTTCTCGGGCAACGCCTTCGCCCTCGCGCTCTCGTACGCGGCCGGCATCGGCGGCACCCGCGCCGGCGTCATCAAGACCACCTTCACCGAGGAGACCGAGACCGACCTGTTCGGTGAGCAGGCCGTCCTCTGCGGTGGCGCCTCCGCGCTGGTCAAGGCCGGTTTCGAGACCCTGACCGAGGCCGGCTACCAGCCGGAGATCGCCTACTTCGAGTGCCTGCACGAGCTGAAGCTCATCGTCGACCTCATGTACGAGGGCGGCCTGGAGAAGATGCGCTGGTCGGTCTCCGAGACCGCCGAGTGGGGCGACTACATCACCGGCCCCCGCATCATCACCGACGCCACCAAGGCCGAGATGAAGCAGGTCCTCGCGGAGATCCAGAGCGGCGAGTTCGCCAACACCTGGATGGCCGAGTACAAGGCCGGTCTGCCGAAGTACAACGAGTACAAGAAGGCCGACGAGGCGCACCTGCTGGAGACCACCGGCAAGAAGCTGCGCAAGCTCATGAGCTGGGTCGACAGCGACGAGAGCTGATCCGCACGCGGCGGGGCCGGGACGAGGGTCCAGGCCCCGCCGCGCACGACCGGCCGGATCGGCGGCTCCGTACGCGGCGCTTGTCCACCCCGGCCAACCCCGGAAGGGTGATCCTTCCGGACAGGCGGAATTCCCTGCGGAATCCGCCACTACACTGCTCAACACAACGCGTCAGGCCCACAGTGTCGTGCGTCTTCCACGCGGCTACCCCCTCCACCGCCTGCGGCCGTCGGGACGGCCGTCCGCACTGGACTTGTGAGGATGACCCACGTGAGCTCGAAACCTGTCGTACTCATCGCCGAAGAGCTGTCGCCCGCCACCGTCGACGCGCTCGGTCCGGACTTCGAGATCCGGCACGTCAACGGAGCCGACCGCGCGGAGCTGCTCCCCGCGATCGCGGACGTCGACGCCATCCTGGTGCGTTCCGCGACCAAGGTCGACGCGGAGGCCATCGCCGCCGCGAAGAAGCTGAGGGTCGTCGCGCGCGCCGGCGTCGGCCTCGACAACGTCGACGTCTCCGCCGCCACCAAGGCCGGCGTGATGGTCGTGAACGCCCCGACCTCCAACATCGTCACCGCCGCCGAACTGGCCTGTGGCCTGCTCGTCGCCTCGGCCCGCAACATCCCGCAGGCCAACACCGCCCTGAAGAACGGCGAGTGGAAGCGGAACAAGTACACGGGCGTCGAGCTCAGCGAGAAGACCCTCGGCGTCGTCGGCCTCGGCCGCATCGGCGTCCTGGTCGCCCAGCGCATGTCGGCCTTCGGCATGAAGATCGTCGCGTACGACCCCTACGTACAGCCCGCGCGCGCCGCCCAGATGGGCGTCAAGATGCTGACGCTGGACGAGCTCCTCGAGGTCGCCGACTTCATCACCGTGCACCTCCCCAAGACCCCCGAGACCCTCGGTCTCATCGGGGACGAGGCCTTGCACAAGGTCAAGCCGTCCGTCCGCATCGTCAACGCCGCGCGCGGCGGGATCGTGGACGAGGCCGCGCTGTACTCGGCCATCAAGGAGGGCCGCGTCGCCGGCGCCGGCCTCGACGTGTACGCGAAGGAGCCCTGCACGGACTCCCCGCTCTTCGAGCTCGACCAGGTCGTCTGCACCCCGCACCTCGGCGCGTCCACGGACGAGGCCCAGGAGAAGGCCGGAATCGCGGTCGCCAAGTCGGTGCGCCTGGCGCTCGCGGGCGAGCTCGTACCGGACGCCGTGAACGTCCAGGGCGGTGTCATCGCCGAGGACGTCCGTCCGGGCCTGCCGCTCGCCGAGAAGCTCGGCCGCATCTTCACCGCCCTCGCGGGCGAGGTCGCGGTCCGCCTCGACGTCGAGGTCTGCGGCGAGATCACCCAGCACGACGTCAAGGTGCTGGAACTCTCCGCCCTCAAGGGCGTTTTCGAGGACGTCGTCGACGAGACGGTCTCCTACGTGAACGCCCCGTTGTTCGCGCAGGAGCGCGGCGTCGAGGTACGTCTGACCACCAGCTCGGAGTCGCCGGACCACCGCAACGTGGTGACCGTGCGCGGCACCCTGTCGGACGGTCAGGAGGTGTCGGTCTCCGGCACGCTCGCCGGCCCGAAGCACCTGCAGAAGATCGTCGGCATCGGCGAGTACGACGTGGACCTGGCGCTCGCCGACCAGATGCTCGTCCTGCGCTACACCGACCGCCCGGGCGTGGTCGGCACCGTCGGCCGCATCCTCGGCGAAGCCGGCCTCAACATCGCGGGCATGCAGGTCGCCCGCGCCGAGGAGGGCGGCGAGGCGCTCGGCGTCCTCACCGTCGACGCGGAGGTCCCGGTGAACGTCCTGGCGGAGATCTCCGCCGAGATCGGCGCCGTCTCGGCGCGTACGGTCAGCCTCGCCTGACCCGCACGGCACAGGGAAGGGCCCGGGGAGCTCCCCGGGCCCTTCTGTCTTTTCCGCCGCCGCTCGCCCCCGCCGTACGGGTTGGGCGTACGGGGTTCAGGCCGCGAGGGCCGGCCCCTGGCCCGCGGGCTCCCCGGCGGGCGGTACCGCGGTGGCGCCGGGCCCCCGCAGCAGGGCGGCGGCGAGCAGGGCCGCCGCCAGCAGCAGGGCGGCGCCGCCCCAGGCCGCGTACTGCATGCCGTGGACGAAGGCCTCGCGGGCCAGGGCCAGCAGCTGCTGGCCGGCGGGCCCGCCGAGCTGCCCGGCGGTGGCCACGGCCCCGCCCAGGGTCTCCCGGGCGGCGGGCTCGGCGCCCGCCAGGTCGGAGCGGTAGACGGCGGTGCCGAGGCTGCCCAGGACCGCCATGCCGAGCGCGCCGCCGAACTCCTGTCCCGTCTCCAGCAGGGACGCGGCCGAGCCGGCCTTCTCCGCGGGGGCCGCGCCCAGCGCCATGTCGGAGACCAGGGACATCACGGTGACGATCCCGCAGGCCAGTAGGCCGGCGCCCGTCAGCAGCAGCCACAGGGAATCGCTGCCGACCAGCCCGATCAGGGCGAACCCGGCGGCGGCGAGGGCGAAGCCGCCGGCGATGACGCGGGCGCGGTCGGTCTTCCGGGCCAGGGCCGCGCTGACGGGGGCGGCGACGCCGACGAGGAACGAGGGCGCGAGGCTCCACAGGGCGGCCTCCAGCGTGCCCATCCCGAGCACCGACTGGAGGTACTGCGTGGTGAAGTAGGCCGAGCCCATCATCGCGAAGGCGGCGACGGTGTTCAGGGCGATCCCGGCGCCGAATCCGCGGCCGCGGAACAGGGCCCGGCCGATCATGGCGTCGTCACGGGTGCGCTGGCGGCGGACGAAGACGTACCCGAAGGCCAGGCCCACGGCGACGGAGGTGGCGTGGAGGGGCTCCAGGCCCTCGGCGGCGATCTCCTTGAGGCCGTAGACGACCGGGAGCACGGCGGCCGCCGACAGCGGGACGCCCAGCACGTCGAAGCGGCCGGGCGCCGGGTCCTTGAACTCCGGGACCAGCACCGGGACGAGGGCCAGCAGGAGCAGCATCGCGGGCACGTTGACCAGGAAGACCGAGCCCCACCAGAAGTGGTTCAGCAGCACGCCGCTCATCACCGAGCCGAGGGCGATGCCGCCGGCCATGGCCGCGGACCAGATGGCGATGGCCCGGCCGCGCTGCCCGTCGTCCTGGAAGAGGTTGCGCACGAGGGCCAGCGTGGAGGGCATCAGGGTCGCGCCGCCGATCCCGAGCAGTACGCGGGCCGCGATCAGCATCTCGGCGCTGGTGGCGTACGCGGCGCAGACGGAGGCGGCCCCGAAGGCGGTCGCGCCCATCAGCAGCAGCTTGCGGCGGCCGATCCGGTCTCCGAGCGAACCCATGGTGATGAGCAGGCCGGCCAGCGCGAAGGCGTAGCTGTCGAAGATCCAGAGCTGCTGGGTGGCGCTCGGGTCGAGCTCGCGGGTGATCGCCGGGATGGCGAAGTAGAGGACGGAGACGTCCATCGAGACCAGGAGCAGCGGCAGCAGGAGGACGGTGAAGGCGATCCATTCCCGGCGACCGGCGGGACGTGCGGCGGAGTTCGTCATGAGCAGCAATGTACAAGCGTCATAAACGTCTGTCTAGTACGACTGTATGGAACGGTCGTATAGGACGGTTGTCTTGGTACGGTGAGGGCATGGGACACCGCGAAGATCTGCTCGAAGGCGCCAAGAAGTGCCTGGCCGAGAAGGGTTTCGCGCGGACGACCGCGCGCGACATCGTCAACGCCTCCGGCGCGAACCTGGCGTCGATCGGCTACCACTACGGCTCGAAGAACGCCCTGCTCACGCAGGCGTTCCTCGCGATGGTCGAGGAGTGGGGCGACTCCTTCACGCCGGACGTCAGGGGAGCGGGCGGCTCGCTGGAGCGCTTCCGCTCGGTCTGGGACGGGATGAGCGGACAGCGTGACCGGGCGGCCCCGATGTGGGCGGCCAGCCTGGAGATCGCCATGGACCGCGACGGGTTGCCGGAGCTGCGCGAGATGGTCGTGGCCTCGGAGGACGAAGGGCGCAAGGGGCTGACCGAGATGTTCACGGGCATCCCGGAGGAGCAGCTCGAAGAACGGGACGTCCGGACCCTGGGCGGGCTGTACCAGGTGCTGGTCGCCGGAATGATGGTGCAGTGGCTGTACAACCCCGAGAACGCGGTCACCCCCGAGGAGTTGACCGAGGGGATGCGCCGTGCCGCGCAGATGATGCTGAGCGGCGAGGACGCCGGCGCCGACACCCGCGCCTGAGTCGATCCGCTGCCCGGCTGCTGCGGCTGTCCGGGCCGCCGTACCGCCGTTCAGCCGTACAGGCGGGCCGCCTTGAGGGCCATGTGGAGCAACAGCCGGTCCTCGCCCTCGTCCAGGTCCAGGCCGGTCAGCTGCTCCACCCGGGCGAGCCGGTAGTAGAGGGTCTGGCGGTGGATCCCCAGGGCCGCCGCCGCGCGCCCCGCCTGGCCCGCGCAGTCCAGGAACAGCTCGGCGGTACGGGCGAGTTCCCGGTGCGCGGGCTCCAGCAGGACCCGCGTCGCCGGGTCGCCGGCCGGACCCGCGGCCGCCAGGGCCGCCAGCATCCGGTACGGGCCGATCGCCGACCACCGGGCCACCGGCCCGAACCGGGGCTGCGCCGCGGCCGCCTGCGCCGCCGCCGAGGCCTGCGACCAGGCGTCGGCCAGCTCCGCCAGCCCCCGGCGGGGCTCCGCGATCCCGGCGCTCGCGCCGCCGCCCGCCAGCAGCCGGGTCGCGACGCCCTCGGCGGGTACGAGCACCTCGGCCGAGCGGAGCCTGACCAGCACGGCGAGCGCCTGCCCGGCCCGCCGGGCAGGCCGGTTCCCGGAGGCGGCGCCGGAGCCCGGGCCCGGCCCGGACCCGGAGCCCCCCTCGGCGCCGTCCCCACCGGCCCGGCCGTCCTCGTCGCCGCCCCCCGGCCAGGGAACCGTGCACACGGCGGCCGTGCCCGGCACCGACGCGGGCGCCTCGCCGGGCCACGGCAGCACGCACACCACCGCGTGCAGCCCGTCGGCGCCGGGCCCCAGCGCCGACCGCAGCGCGGCCAACGCCATGTCCTGCCGCCAGCCCCGCCCGGCCACGAGCACCGCCCGGAACTCCCGCGACAGATCGGCCCCGGCCTTCGCCTCCTCGGCGAGCAGGACCCCGATCCGCTCGGCCACCTCCATGGCCGCCGCCAGGGCGTCCGGACCGGGGCCGGGCTCTTGGTCGAGGAGCCACACGTACCCGTGCACGATCCCGCGGTAGCGCACCGGCAGGCAGATCCGCCCCCGGAAGACCCCCGCGTCGGGCGCCGCCGGGATGCGCACCGGCCCGGTCGCCCGCGCGATGCCGAAGCCCTCGAACCAGGCCCGCACGGCCGCGGTCGACTGCCGGGTCAGGATCGACCGGGTGCGGACGGGGTCCATCGCGAGGTCGTCCTCGCTGTCGTGCGCGCCGAAGGCGATGAGGCGGAAATCCCGGTTCTCCAGCGTCGCCGGGGCGCCGAGGAGCGCCGAGATCTCATCCACCAGGTCCTGGTAATCGCCCTTCACCCGGACATTCTCCCACCTGCGGAACCGGTCTTCAGACAGATGTATGAGATCGGGGACACGGATGCGTGACAGCTGTCGATGGCAGAGGATCAAAGCGATCCTTAGGTTTCACGGTGGTTTTACTTGCGTTTTCTTTACGGCCCCGCCCACCCCTTCGCGGACCGTACGACTGCTTCTGCCACCTGTTGGAGGTGCCCCGTGCTGGGTCCCGCGATCCTCGCCGCTTCGCGCAGCGACAAGATGCGCCGAATCGTCTCTGCCGCCCCGGTGACCAAGCCCGTGGTGAACCGGTTCATCCCCGGTGAGACGGTCGACCAGGTCATCCCGATCGTCGTGGACCTCACGGACAAGGGCCTGGAGCTCACGCTCGACGTGGTGGGCGAGGACATCACCACCGTGGAGCAGTCCCACGCCGCGCGCGACGCCTACCTCGACCTCATCGAGCACCTGGCGGGCCTGGGCCTGGGCGAGAAGGCCGAGATGTCGGTCAAGCTGTCGATGTTCGGCCAGGCGCTGGAGGGCGGCCACGAGCTCGCGCTCGCCAACGTCCGCCCGGTCGTCGAGGCCGCCGCGGCCATCGGCACCACCGTCACGCTGGACGCCGAGGACCACACCACCCTCGACTCGATGTTCGCCATCCACGAGGAGCTGCGCCGGGACTTCCCCCAGACCGGCTGCGTGATCCAGGCGTACCTCTTCCGCACCGAGGGCGACGCCCGCCGCCTGGCCGCCGCCGGCAGCCGCGTCCGCATCGTGAAGGGCGCGTACAAGGAGCCCGCCGAGGTCGCGTACCAGGACAAGGCCGAGATCGACAAGGCGTACGTCCGCATCCTGAAGACGCTGATGGAGGGCGAGGGCTACCCGATGATCGGGTCGCACGACCCGCGCCTGATCGCCATCGCGCAGGAGCTCGCCCGCACGGCCGGGCGCAAGCTGGACGAGTACGAGTTCCAGATGCTGTACGGCATCCGCAGCGAGGAGCACCTGCGGCTCGCCGCCGAGGGCCACCGCATGCGCGTCTACACCGCGTACGGGACGGACTGGTACGGCTACTTCATGCGGCGCCTCGCCGAGAAGCCGGCCAACCTCCTGTTCTTCCTCCGCTCGATGATCACCAAGAACTAGCCCAGAACCAGGTCAAGGAGTTACCAGCCCCATGGATGCTGTGACCCAGGTCCCCGTGCCGGTCAACGAGCCGGTCCACTCGTACGCCCCCGGCACCCCGGAGCGCGCGCGCCTCGAGACGCAGCTGAAGCAGCTGTCCGAGAACCCGATCGACCTGCCGATGACGATCAACGGCGTCAAGCGGATGGGCGGCGGCGAACGCTTCGACGTCGTGCAGCCGCACGACCACAAGTCGGTCATCGGCACGTACGCGAACGCCACCGAGGCCGACGCCCGGGAGGCCGTCGACGCCGCCCTGGCCGCCGCCCCGGCCTGGCGCTCCATGTCCTTCGACGACCGCGCCGCGATCATCCTGCGCGCCGCCGAGCTGCTGTCCGGCCCGTGGCGCGAGAAGCTGGCCGCCTCCACCATGCTGGGCCAGTCGAAGACCGCGCAGCAGGCCGAGATCGACACCCCGTGCGAGCTCGTCGACTTCTGGCGCTTCAACGTCCACTTCGCCCGCCAGATCCTGGCCGAGCAGCCGGTCGCGAACTCCGCCGGCGTGTGGAACCGCAGCGACCACCGCCCGCTCGAAGGCTTCGTCTACGCGATCACGCCGTTCAACTTCACGGCCATCGCCGGCAACCTGCCGACCGCCCCCGCCCTGATGGGCAACGTGGTCGTGTGGAAGCCGTCCCCGACGCAGACCCACTCCGCGGTCCTCCTGATGGAGCTCCTGGAGGAGGCCGGCCTGCCCAAGGGCGTCATCAACCTGGTGACGGGCGACGGCATCGCCGTCTCCGAGGTGGCCCTGAACCACCCCGAGCTGGCCGGCATCCACTTCACCGGCTCGACCAAGACCTTCCAGTACCTGTGGAAGACGGTCGGCAACAACATCGAGAAGTACAAGTCCTACCCGCGCCTGGTCGGCGAGACCGGCGGCAAGGACTTCGTCGTCGCGCACCCGTCCGCGGACCGCGCCGTCCTGAAGACCGCCCTGACCCGCGGCTCCTTCGAGTTCCAGGGCCAGAAGTGCTCGGCGTCCTCGCGCGCCTACATCCCGGCCTCGATCTGGAACGACGGCTTCAAGGAGGCCTTCGCGGCCGAGGTCGACGGCATCACCATGGGTGACGTCCGCGACCTGACCAACTTCATCGGCGCCGTCATCGACGAGCGTTCGTTCGCCAAGAACAAGGCCGCGATCGACCGTGCGATCGCCGACCCGACCTGCGAGATCATCGCCGGCGGCACGTACGACGACTCGGAGGGCTACTTCGTCCGCCCGACCGTCATCGCGTGCACCGACCCGGAGAACGAGGTCTTCACGACCGAGTACTTCGGCCCGATCCTGGCGGTCCACGTCTACGAGGACGCCGAGTTCGACGCGATGCTGGCCCAGATGGAGTCGGTGTCGGCGTACGCCCTGACCGGCTCGATCATCGCAGCCGACCGCTACGCGGCCGCCGACGCGATGGAGAAGCTCCGCTTCGCGGCGGGCAACTTCTACATCAACGACAAGTCGACCGGCGCCGTGGTCGGCCAGCAGCCCTTCGGCGGCGGCCGCGCCTCGGGCACGAACGACAAGGCGGGCGCCGCCTCGAACCTGATGCGCTGGACCTCGACGCGCTCCATCAAGGAGACGCTGGTCACGCCGACGGACTACGCGTACCCGCACATGGGCTGATCCGGCCCCTGCTGAACCCCGCCCCCGTTCCGGTACCCCCAAGTCCGGATCGGGGGCGGTCCCAGTTCCGCCCCCGCCGGTCAGGGGACCAGGACCACCTTGCCGAGGTTGCGCCGCTCCTCGATCAGGGCGTGCGCGCGGGCCGCCTCGGCCAGCGGGATCCGCCCGTGCACGGCCGGGCGCAGGGAGCCGTCCGCGTACGCCTTCCACAGCGCGCGCCGCCAGCCCTCGTACACCTCGGGCCGGCCCTGGGCGACGGCCCGGATCTGGAATCCGATCACCGAGGCGCCGCGCACCAGCAGTTCGTACGCCTCCACCGAGCCACCGCCGGAGCCGTACGCCACCAGCCGGCCACCGGTGGCCAGGGCCCGCACGGCGGGGCCGAGCAGTTCGCCGCCGACCCCGTCGAGGACCACGTCGTACGGGCCGCCCCAGGCGGCCGGGTCCGCGTACAGCACCACCTCGTCGGCGCCGAGGCCCCGGAGGAACCCGGCCTTGTCGGGCCGGGAGACGGCGGCGACCACCCGGCCCGCCCCGCCCGCCCGGGCCATCCGGAGGGCGAGGCTGCCGACCCCGCTCGCGGCGGCCGTCACCAGGACGGACTCCCCGGGGCGGATCCGCCCGGCCTCGCAGGCGCCCCGGGCGACGAGCCCGCTGCGCACGAGCGCGACGGCGTCCACGGAGCTCGCCCCGGCGGGGACGGCGGAGGTGAAGGGGGCCGCGAGCAGCGCGTACTCGGCGTACCCGTGGCCGAAGCACAGCCCGGTGACGCGGTCGCCGAGGGCGAAGGCGCGCACCCCGTCGCCGAGCGCGGCCACGGTCCCGGCGACCTCGCCGCCCAGCGCCACCGGCTCGGCGCCCTCCCACACCTTGCGCACGACGGGCAGCGTGACCCCGACGGCCTCGACCGCGACGAGCAGCTCCCCGGGGCCGGGGACGGGTACGGCCACGTCCTCGGCGAACAGCACCTCGGGGCCGCCGTTGACCTCGTGGCGGATGCGCAGCACAGGACCTCCCGGACGGAGTCAAATTCATTGGGGATCCCAACGATATACGAGATCGTGGGGAACTCCAATGAATTGTTAGGCTGGATCCATGACCTCGGCCCTCGCACACATCCAGTCCCTTCCCAGCTGGCTCGCCGGGCGGGTCGCGGCGCGCGGCCGCGCCTTGGTGGCCGAGGCGCTGGCCGCGGAAGGGCTGAAGCCCGCGCACCACGCCGCGCTGGCAGCGACCGCGCAGTACGGCCCGGTGGCCCAGGCCGACCTCGGCCGCGTGCTCGGGATCGACCCGAAGGACCTGGTCGGGCTCCTGAACCACCTGGAAGGCGCGGGCCTCCTCCTGCGGGCCCCGGATCCGGCGGACCGCCGCAAGAACGCCGTCACCCTCACCCCGGCGGGCGGGGCCGCCCTCACCCGCTGCGCCGCCCTGGCCGAGACGGCGAACGCGGAGTTCCTGTCACCCCTGACCCCGGCGCAGTGCGAGCAGCTGACGGCTCTGCTGACCCGCCTGCACGAGGCCCCGTAGGGCTCATACCTCGGTCATGACCTGATCCAGGGATTTGCGGACCAGGTCCGGGACCTCGCAGTCCTCCGCCGGGTAGCCGATCGGGATGACCGCGAACGCCTTCTCGTTCTCCGGGCGGTGCAGGGCCTGCGAGAGGAAGCGCATCGGGCTCGGGGTGTGGACCAGGGCCGCCAGGCCGCTGAGGTGGAGGGCGGTCAGGAGCATGCCGACGGCGATGCCGACCGACTCGTCCACGTAGTAGTGCTTGCGCTTGGCGCCGTCCGGGCCCAGCCAGTACCGCTGCTGGAAGACGACGAGCAGGGCCGGGGCGTCGGTCAGGTGGGTCTTGACGGCGTCCGTGCCCAGGGGGCGCAGGGCCGCCAGCCACTCCTCGCCGAGGCGGCCGTCGTACGAGAGCGACTCCTCCCGCTCGGCGGCCTCACGGATCCGCCGGCGCACCTGCGCGTCCTTGACCAGCACGAAGGTCCACGGCTGCTGGTGGGCCCCCGACGGGGCGGTCGCGGCGCACGCGACGGCGTCCTTGACGACCTGGTCCGGAACGGGGTCGGGGGAGAAGTGCCGCACGGTCCGCCGCTCGTCCATGCGCTCCCTCAGCCACGCGGAGCGCGCGAGGGATTCGGCGCTCGGCAGCCGGTCGGGCCGGTAGGCGACGGGGCGGTACGGCTCGCCGTGGGTGGGGGTCCACTGTTCGGTATCGGGCGACATGGGCCGAGTCTGCCGAGGAGGACCCGCCGGCGGACAGGAGCGTCCCGGTCGATTCGTGGCGGGGAGACACTGGTTCCATGACCGGTACGCGGACACGGCTCGCCCACACCTCGCAACTGGACCCCGGGACGCGGGAGCGGATCCGGGCCCTGCTCGACGCCGCGTTCGAGGGCGACTTCGGCGACGAGGACTTCGAGCACGCGCTCGGCGGCATGCACGCCCTGATCCACGAGGACGGCGAACTCGTCGCCCACGGGAGCGTGGTGCAGCGCCGGGTCCTGTACCGGGGCCGGGCGCTGCGGGCCGGATACGTCGAGGCCGTGGCCGTACGGGCCGACCGGCGCCGCCGCGGCCTCGGCGGGCTGGTGATGGGCGCGCTGGAGGGGGTCGTCGAGCGGGCCTACGTTCTCGGCGCCCTGTCGGCCTCCGCGGCGGGGGCCCGGCTGTACGAGGGGCGCGGATGGGCCGCGTGGGGCGGGCCGATCGGAGCCCTGTCGCCCGCCGGGCCGGTGCGGCTCGCCGAGGAGGAGGGCTCGACGTACGTCTGGTTCCCGCCCGGCGGGACCCTGGAGGACCCCGCCGGGCGGCTCGACTTCGACTGGCGCGACGGCGACGTGCTGTAGCGCGTCAGCCCGAGACGCTGGGCGCGCCCGTCTCGATGTGGCCCGTGTAGCGACGCGACCAGGTGCCGTCGTTGTCCGCGAGGATCGTGAAGTCGTACCAGCCGTTGTGGTAGGCGACCGCGTTGAAGAAGTCCTCGCGCGAGGAGTTCGCCGGGACGGTGTACGTCCACGGCCCGTCCGAGCGGTACGCGTTCGAGCGGATCGTGAAGGTCACCGGCGCGGCCGAGCTGTTCGTCATCGTGAAGTAGATCGCCGTCTTGCCCGTGCCCGGCTCCACCGCGAAGCGGGCCGCCACCTCGACCGCCTTGCCCGCCTTCGACGCGTCGCCGATGAACCGGCGCAGGAAGCGGTTCGGCCCGTACATCGAGATGTCGTACTTGCCGGAGCCGCTGCCCAGCCCGATGTTGAAGTAGTCCGTCGCCGTGCCGGCCGGATCCACCGTGTACTGCCAGGCCGCCGTGTCCCGGTACTGGTGCGGGTGGATCGAGAAGTGCGCCGCCTGCTTCGCCTGCGCGCCCTGGTTGGTCATCGAGAACCAGGCCAGGATCTTGCCGGCCGCGCCGAACTCGAAGCGGTCCAGGTTGCCGTTGACCTGGTACGGGACCGCGCGCGCCGGGCGGGTACCGGCCTCCTGCACCGGGAGCGCGTTGTCCTGCGGTGCCGGGTTGGGCAACGGACCGCAGGTCGCCTGGCCGATGACCTTCGCGGTCGGGGGGAGACCGGTCGGCACCCCGTACACCGGGCGCGCGAAGTCGAAGACGCCGGTCAGGTCGCCGGTCACCTTGCGGCGCCAAGCGCTGATGTTGGGGCAGGTCGCCGGGGTGCCGAGGGCCGCCGTCCATGTCTCCATGAACCGGAGCACCGACGTGTGGTCGAAGACCTCCGAGCTCACCCAGCCGCCGCGCGTCCACGGGGACATGACGATCATCGGGACGCGGAAGCCGAGGCCGATCGGCGTGCCGTCGATGTACTCGCCCGGGGTGCCGGGCGGGGCGATCGGCGGCGGGACGTGGTCGAAGAACCCGTCGTTCTCGTCGTAGTTGAGGAAGAGGACGGTGGAGTCGAAGACCTCCGGGTTCGCGGACAGCGCCCGGTAGACCAGGTCCACGAAGTGCGCGCCGTCGCCGGGCGGGGCGTAAGGGTGCTCCGAGAAGGCCTCGTTCGCGACGACCCAGGAGACCTGCGGCAGGGTGCCCGCGACGACGTCCGCGCGGATGGCGGCCGCGATGTCGTCGGGGGTGGAGCCGGTGACCTTCGGGACGGAGCCCATGCCGCGGTCCCACAGCGGGTTACCGGGCGCCGCGTCCGTGAACTTCTTGAAGTAGGCCAGCCCGTTGTCCCCGTAGTTGTCCTGGGCGTTCTGGTAGACCTTCCAGCTCATGCCGGCCCGCTGGAGGGCCTCCGCGTACGTCTCCCAGGTCAGCCCGGACTCGTCGCCGCCGTCCTTGCTGCCCGCATCGACCTTGCCGCTCCACAGGAAGGTGCGGTTCGGGCCGGTCGCGCTCAGCGTGGAGCAGAAGTAGGCGTCGCAGATCGTGTAGTTGTCGGCGAGCCCGTAGTGGAAGGGTATGTCCGCGCGGTCGAGGTAGCCGAGGGTGCGGGTGTTGCCGACGCCGGTGACCCAGTTGTCCATCCGGCCCTTGTTCCAGGCCGCGTGCTGCGAGGACCAGCTGTGCGGGAGGTCGCCGTTGCACTGGGCGAGGGTTTCGCCGTCGACACCGCCCGCCGCGGGGGTGGAGCTGAGCTTCCACGGGTACTGGCGGCCGCCCCAGTTGGGCTGGTTGAACGTGCCCCAGCCGCCCGGGATGTTGCCGGCGGCGCGGTCGCCGAAGCCGCGGACACCCTTCAGCCTGCCGAAGTAGTGGTCGAAGCTGCGGTTCTCCTGCATCAGGATCACCACGTGCTTCACGTCGGTGATCGTGCCGGTCGCGGCGGCAGCGGCCGCCGACGTCGGCGCGATCGCCGGCAGGGCGGCCCCGGCCACCAGCCCGGCGCCGATTCCCACGAAACCTCTGCGGCTGATCGGTGTCACTGGCTACTCGCCTCCAACTCAAGTGCCCCGCTGGCACATTGACGGAAAGAGTGGCGGGCGCCGGGCCAAAGGTCTACATCCGTGCGGTAAGAAGTCGGTGAACATCCGGTTGGCTGGATTCAGTCCGCGAGACGGACCAGCGTTTTGCCCAGATTGTCGCCGTGCAGCATGCCCAGGAAGGCCTCCACCGTGTGATCAATTCCCTGGAAAACGGTGGTGTCCGTGCCGATCCGGCCGCTCTGCAGGTATGGGACCAGGAAGTCCTCCATCTCGTCCTGCAAATTGGTGTGATTGCGAACCAATACCCCTTCCAGGCGCAACGACTTGTGGACGATCTCGAAGAGGTTGCGCGGCGCGGCGGGCGAGCGGTCCCCGTTGTACATCGAGATCCCGCCGACCCAGGCGATCCGCCCGTACTCGCGCAGCACGTCGATCGCGCCCGCCAGGTGGTCCCCGCCCACGTTGTCCACGTACACGTCGATACCGTCGGGCGCGGCCTGCGCCAGCTGCTCGCCGACCGGGCCGTCGTGGTAGTCGAAGGCCGCGTCGAAGCCGAGCGCGCCGGTGAGGTGGTTGACCTTCGCCGCCGAGCCCGCGCTGCCGATGATCCGGCCGGCGCCCAGCAGTCGCGCGATGTGCCCGGTGGCGGTGCCCACCCCGCCCGCGGCGGCCGAGACGAAGAGGTCCTCGCCCTCGCGCAGTGCCACGGTCCGGGTCAGAGCGGCGTACGCGGTCAGGCCGGTGCCGCCGAGGATGCTCAGGTACGCCTCGAGCGGGACGCCCGCGTGGCCGCGCAGCTTGCGGGTGCCGTCCGCGCCGAGCGTCACGAGGGCGTGGGTGCGCCAGCCCGCGCGGTGGAAGACCAGGTCGCCCTCGCGCAGCCCCGGGTCGCGGGAGGCGAGCACCCGGCCCACCGCGCGGCCCTCCAGCGGGGTGTGCAGCGCGAAGCCGCCCTCGCCGCCGTCCATCAGCCCTCGGTGGTACGGATCCACCGAGAGCAGCAGGTTCTGCACCAGGGCGGTCCCCGCGGCGGGGGAGGGGACGGCGGCCTCGACGTACGCGAAGTCGGCCGCGACGGGGAAGCCGGCGGGGCGGGCGATCAGGTGGACGGCGTGGGCGGTGTGGTTCGTGGTCATGGCGAGGACGCTAGGAAGGAATCACCGGCCCGGGCAGGGGGTTGCGCTCATGGAAGCCGCACATCCATGAACACCGCTCATAGAACGAGGTGAGGGCCGCCGTGGCCGAGCTCGCTCCGCACGAACTCCGCGTGCTGGTCGCCGTCGCCGAGACCGGTGGCTTTTCCGCCGCGGCCGTGCGGCTGGGCCTCACCCAGTCGGCCGTCTCGCACTCCGTGCGCGGCAGCGAGGGCAAGGTCGGCGCGGTCCTCTTCGAACGCGGGCGCACCGGAGCCTCGCCCACCCCGGCGGGGGAGCGGGCCGTCGGCCTCGCCCGCCGCATCCTGCGGCTGTACGAGGTACTCGGCGCGGAGGTGCGCGGAGCCGGCCGGGAGGGCTCGCAGGCCGTCGGGGGCGTGCTGCGCATCGCGGCGTTCCGCAGCGCGGCCCTGCACCTGCTGCCCCCGGCCCTGGAGCGGCTCACGGCCCGCCACCCCGGTATCCGCCCCGAGGTCCGGGTGGTGCGCGAGCTGGGGGACGGCACCGCGGGGGAGGTGGCGGCGGGCCGCGCCGACCTCGGCATCGCGACGCTGAACGGGACCGGGACCGGGGCCGCCGAGGCCGGTGCGGGGGCCGGTGCGGCGGCGCTGCTGACCGGGGTGCTCCGGGAGGAGGCGTACGCCCTGGTCCACCCGGCCGGACACCCCGACCCGAGGACGCTGCCCCTGCTGGACTGGGACGAGAACTGCGGCTCGTACACCCGCGACTGGTGGCGGGCGCAGGACTGGATCCCGCGCGCCACCGTCAAGGCGGAGGACGACGCGATGGTGCTGACCATGGTCGGGCGCGGGCTGGGCATGGCGATCCTGCCCGAGCTGTCGCTGCGCGAGGCCACGGACGCCGTCGACGTCACCGGACTGGGTCCTTCGGGGCCCGTGAGACGCGTGGGATACGTCACCACGCCGGAATCCGCGTCGACTCTCGCTGTACGGGCCCTGATCAGGGAACTTCGCTCCGAGACGGCCTGAATCGGAGCCCTGCGCAGGGGCCTTTCGAGGGCTCGTCCGTCTCAGATAGTAGGAAGCCCGACTAATTGCGGAGACATACAACGGGAGCTGCCCTAGCTTTGTAGGAGCCGAACGTCTCGCCGATCCGGCGAATGGCGGTCGAGAGCGCGCGCCCTCGGGCAGGCAACCCCTGCCGCGCACCGCTCCCCGCCTCTTCCGGCGCCTTGAAGGAACCCCTCATCCGTGGCCCCGCCACGCCGTGATCTCAAGGAGTCGATCACCATGACCGCATCCACCGCAGCCCGCCGCGTCCGCCACTCCTCCTCCGCCGACGCCGACCGCAAGAACGCCGCTGCCGCCCTCCAGCGCGCCCTCGACCGCCGGGACAACGGCGGCTCGACCGGCCACTGAGCACCCCGCCGAGCCCGCCGGCCCTCGGCCGTATTGGTCCACATGGTGGACGCAGCATGACCGAGGGCTGGGACCGGGAGTACGGTTCCACCATGTCGACCAGCATCAATCTCGCAGTGATCCCCGGTGATGGCATCGGCCAGGAAGTCGTGGCTCAGGGCCTCAAGGTCCTTACCGCGGTCCTGCCCCAGGATGTGAAGCTGGAGACCAAGGAGTACGACCTCGGCGCGCAGCGCTGGCACCGCACCGGTGAGACCCTCCCGGACGCGGAGCTCGAATCCCTCAAGCACCACGACGCGATCCTGCTGGGCGCCATCGGCGACCCGTCGGTCCCGTCCGGCGTGCTGGAGCGCGGCCTGCTGCTGAAGCTCCGCTTCGCCTTCGACCACTTCATCAACCTTCGTCCGTCGAAGCTCTTCCCGAACACGGCCAGCCCGCTGGCCGGCCGTCCGGAGATCGACTTCGTCGTGGTCCGCGAGGGAACCGAGGGCCCGTACACCGGCAACGGCGGCAGCCTGCGCACCGGTACGCCCGCCGAGGTGGCCACCGAGGTCAGCATCAACACGGCGTACGGCGTGGAGCGCGTCGTCCGCGACGCGTACGAGCGGGCCGACTCCCGCCCCCGCAAGAAGCTGACGCTGGTCCACAAGAACAACGTCCTCGTGTACGCCGGCCACATGTGGAAGAACATCTTCGACAAGGTCGGCCAGGAGTACCCCGAGGTCACCACCGACTACCTGCACGTCGACGCCGCGACGATCTTCTTCGTCACCCAGCCCGAGCGCTTCGACGTCATCGTCACGGACAACCTCTTCGGCGACATCCTCACCGACCTGGCCGCGGCCGTGACCGGCGGGATCGGCCTCGCCGCCTCCGGGAACATCAACCCGACCGGCGCCTTCCCGTCCATGTTCGAGCCCGTCCACGGCTCGGCCCCGGACATCGCCGGCACCGGCAAGGCCGACCCGACCGCGACGATCCTCTCCGTCGCCCTCCTGCTGCGCCACCTCGGCTTCGAGGACCAGGCCGCCCGCATCGAGGACGCGGTCAGCGCCGACCTCGCGGAGCGCGACGGGACCTTCCGCAGTACCGAGCAGATCGGCGACGCGCTCGCCGCCCGAGTAGCCGGCTGACCCGGCAGCTCCACCTCCAGGAAGCCGCCGGGTCGCGCGCACGACGCACCCGGCGGCTTTTCCTGTGCGGCCCCGGGTGCCACCATCTCCCCTGGGCCGCATTCACTCCGCTTCACCCCGCTTCTCCGCAGGCACCTCGCGAGCGATAATCGAACGCGAGACCGCGGAATGCGGGAAAGCTCGGACGTCCTGGTACGCCGTGAGCGCGGTCCGCCCTACAAAACCGGTGAAGGACAAGCACTCATGACGACGCCCACGATCGAGCTCAAGCCCTCCTCGAACCCGCTGTCCGATGCGGAGCGCGAGGCGATCCTGGCCAGCCCCGGCTTCGGCCGCCACTTCACCGACCACATGGTGACGATCAAGTGGACCGAGGGTCGCGGCTGGCACGACGCAGAGCTGGTCCCGTACGCGCCGCTGTCGATCGACCCGGCGAACATGACCCTGCACTACGCGCAGACGATCTTCGAGGGCCTCAAGGCCTACAAGCAGCCCGACGGCACGGTCGCCACGTTCCGCCCGCGGGCCAACGCCGAGCGCTTCCAGGCCTCCGCCCGCCGCATGGCGATGCCCGAGCTGCCCGCCGACCTCTTCATCGAGGCCTGCGACGCGCTCATCAAGCAGGACCGGGCCTGGGTGCCGGAGTCCGGCGAGGCCTCCCTGTACCTGCGGCCGTTCATGTTCGCGTCCGAGGTCGGCCTCGGCGTGCGCCCGGCCAACGAGTTCCTCTTCATGGTCATCGCCTCGCCCGCCGGCGCGTACTTCCCCGGCGGCGTCAAGCCGGTCTCCGTCTGGCTCTCCGAGGAGTACGTCCGCGCCGTCAAGGGCGGTACGGGGGCGGCCAAGACCGGCGGCAACTACGCGGCCTCGCTCGTGGCCCAGGCCCAGGCCGCCGAGCACGGCTGCGACCAGGTGGTCTGGCTCGACGCCGTCGAGCACCGCTGGATCGAGGAGATGGGGGGCATGAACCTGTACTTCGTGTACGGCGACCGCATCGTCACCCCGGAACTGACCGGCTCGCTCCTGCCGGGCATCACCCGCGACTCCCTCCTCACCATCGCCCGCGACCTCGGCTACACCGCCGAGGAGGGACGCATCTCCACCGAGGACTGGAAGCGCGACAACGAGAACGGCACCCTGACGGAGGTGTTCGCCTGCGGCACCGCCGCCGTCATCACCCCGGTCGGCTCGGTCAAGTCCGAGCGCGCCAACTGGACCCAGGGCACCGGCGAGCCCGGCGAGGTCACCATGAAGCTCCGCAAGGCGCTGCTGGAGCTTCAGACCGGCCGCACCGCCGACACCCACGGCTGGATGCACCCGCTCGGCTAGTCACCGGCGCGCACGGAGAAAAGAGGTCCCGGCCGGCAGGCCGGGACCTCTTCACGTGCCCCGGGGCCCGGCCGGCGCGGGTGGTCGTCTCACCCGTCCGGAGCACCCCTTGGCGGTACGCCGACGCCGCCGCGCACCGCAGCGCGCCCGGGGCGCGGTGCCCGCCGGCGCCCGTGTCCGCGGGCCCTTCCGGCTCCGTCCGGCGCCGCGTCGGGCCGCCCGGACCCGGTCCGCCTGGAGATGCGGCGGAGGTACGGGCGTGCGACGTTGATCGCGCCCGCCCTCGCGGCGCCGGACAGCGGCTCCGGGCGGCACATCGCGCCCCAGCGGCGTGAACCTCTCGTGCGCCGGCCGCCACGGCCGGCGGGAAGGCGGATTCCCATGAAGCGGTTCGTTGCCTCCAGCCTGCTGTGCGCGGCCGTGGTCCTCGGCGCCTCGGCATGCTCCAGCAGTGACGACACAACGCCGCAGGAGGCAGCCTCGTCGGCCAGCGCGGCGCTGTGCACCAACCTGGTCCAGCTGAAGTCGGACAATGCCGCGCTCAAGGCGCTGAACCCGGCCACGGCCACCAAGGACCAGCTGAAGTCGGCGTACGACGCAGTCCAGAACGACTGGAAAAAGGTCAAGGAGAGCAGCTCGGCCCTGAAGTCGGCCGAGAAGGAGGCCGTGACGACGGCCGCGGAGGACCTCAAGAAGGCCTACGAGAACCTGCCGGGCGACACCACGGGGAAGGACGCGATCACCCAGCTCCAGCCGCAGATCCAGGCGCTGGACACCGCGGCCGCCCAGGCGACCACCGCGAACAACTGCCGCTAGCGCGCGGCGGCGGCGGCCGCGCGGGCCCCGGGGGAGTTCCCCCGGGGCCCGCGCCGTGCACCGGTCCCGGCGCCCGCCGTCACTCGGCGGCGACCGCCACCTTGCCCGCCGCGTCGGCCGGCGTCGCCGCGCCGGCCGACGCGGTCCGGTACGTCAGGGCCGTGTAGACGAGGCCGCCGGCCAGGCCGGAGAGGACGAAGGAGCAGTCCACGCCGCCGGTCAGGGCGAGCAGCGGGCCCTCGTAGAAGGGGGTGGTCACCGCGAGCAGGCCGACGGCGGCGCCCACGGCCCAGGAGGCGGTCGCGGCCACGTTCCATCCGGCGCGGTACCAGTAGATCCCGCCCACCGAGCGGCGGTTGAAGACCTGGAGCGCGTCGGCGTCGTACTGCCCGCGGCAGCGGACGTGGCCGATCAGCGTGATCACGGCCCAGGGGGTGCCGATGGCCGTCAGCAGCAGGACGAACGAGGTCATCGCGGACTGCACGTCCCACTCGAAGGAGCCGATGAAGACGAAGGCGGTGGCGACGGCGGCCGCGACCAGCGTGGCCTTGGCGCGGGTGGCCCTGGGCACGATGGCGTCGAGGTCGAGGCCCATGGAGTAGAGCATCAGCCCGGCGTTGCCCACCGAGCCGGCCGCGGCGGCGGAGAGCAGCGGGAGCAGGTACCAGAACGGCGCGGCCTCGACGAGGGGCCCGGCGTAATCGGCGCCGGCCCCCGCGGCGAGCGCGGTGTAGGTGCCGAACAGCTGCGGGATCAGCAGGCCGATCAGCAGACCGAGGGCCGTGGACCAGAACACCTTGCGGGAGCCGTGCTTGCGGGGGGAGATGTACCGGGTGTAGTCGCCGAGCAGGGTGATGAAGGCGACGGGACCGCTGAGCCCGGCGGCGACGGCGGCGAGCAGCCAGGTCGGCCAGAAGGACCCGAGCAGGTACGAGGTCTGCGGCGGGGCGGCGGTGGTGAAGTCCGGGGCGTACGCGATGAGGCCGACGGCGAGCAGGACCACCATGCCGATGGAGAGCACCTTGCTCATGCGCAGCAGCAGCCGGTAGCCGAAGACGGCCCCGACGACGGTACAGGCGGCCAGCACCCCGTACATCGCGGCGCGCGTCACGCCGGTGTCGGGCAGTCCGGTGAGCCGGGACAGGACGCCGGCCATGACGTCGCCGCCGATCCACAGGGTGAGGGCGGTGTAGCCGAGGGCGAGCAGCAGGCCGACCACCGAGCCGACGAGCCTGCCCCGGACGCCGAACTGGGCGCCGCTGGAGGTGGAGAGGTTGGTCGCCGTGCGCAGGGACACCAGCGCCAGCGGCGCGGTGAAGGCGATGCCGACGAGCGTGCCGGTCACGATGGCGGTGACCGAGGGCCACAGGCCCAGTCCGAAGGACGGGGGCAGCCAGCCGAACACGATCACGCCGAGGCAGAGATTGGAGCCGAGCAGGATCGAGATCAGGTCACGGGGACCGCTCGTCCGCTCCTCCTCGGGGATGGTGTCGACTCCGCGCTGTTCGATGGGCATGGGGGGACTCCCTTGGCAGGGCGGGGGGTGGTTCACATGTGTTTGAGCGACACTCAATGTGACCTAAGCCCAGGTCCCAGGTCAATGCTTCATTGCAGAGAAATGAAGAGTTAGAGTGATGCTCTAACCCATCGACTCAAAAGGTGGTGGATCGGCGTGCGGCTGACCCCTACGGAGCGCGACCGGCTGCTGCTGCGCAGCGCGGCGGAACTGGCCAGGGCCCGGAGGGCCCGCGGACTCAAGCTCAACGTCCCGGAGGCCACCGCGCTCGTCGCGGACACGGTCTGCGAGGCCGCGCGCGACGGCAAGCGGCTCGCGGAGGCCATCGAGGAGGCCCGCAGCGTGCTCGGCCCGGCCGATGTGCTGCCCGGCGTGGCCGACGTGGTCACCGAGGTGCACGTGGAGGCCGTCTTCGACGACGGCTCCCGCCTCGCGGTGGTCTCGGCCCCGATCCGGGGCGCGGTGCCGCTCGGCGAGGACGCCCCGGGCGCCGTCGTACCGGGCCCCGGCGCCCCCCAGCCGGAGCCGGCGCTGCACCTGCGCGTGCGCAACACGGCCTCCGTACCGGTGAGCGTCACCTCCCACTTCCACTTCTTCGAGGCGAACCCCCGCCTCGACTTCGACCGCGCCGCGGCCTACGGCATGCGGCTGTGCGTGCCCGCGGGCTCGTCCGTACGGTTCGACCCGCACGGCGAGGCCGAGGTCGGCCTCGTCCCCATCGGCGGCGACCGCATCGCGATCGGCTTCGCCGGGCTGGTCGACGGGCCCCTGGACGCCCCCGGGGCCAAGGACGAGGCCCTGCGCCGCGCCGCGGCCTGCGGCTACCTCGGTACGGGACCCGGCGCCCCGGCGCACGACACGGCAGACGGAGAGCAGGCGTGAGCAAGCAGACCAGGCACAGCGACCACTGTGCGCCGGGCAGCCGGCACATCGACCCCCACGAGTACGCCTCCGTCTTCGGCCCCCGCGCCGGCGACCGGGTCCGGCTCGGCGACTCCGGGCTCACCGTCCGCGTCGAGCACGACGCGCAGAAGCCGGGCGACGAGTTCCTGGCCGGCTTCGGCAAGACGGCCCGCGACGGGCTGCACCTGAAGGCCGCGGCCGTTCGGGAGACCTGCGACGTCGTGATCAGCAACGTGCTGGTCATCGACGCCGTCCTCGGCATCCGCAAGGTCTCGATCGGCATCCGCGAGGGCCGTATCCACGCCATCGGCAGGGCCGGCAACCCGGACACCCTCGACGGGGTCGACGTCGTGGTCGGCACCGGCACGAGCATCGTGTCCGGCGAGGGCCTGATCGCCACCGCCGGCGCCGTCGACACCCACGTCCACCTGCTCTCCCCGCGCGTCATGGAGGCCTCGCTCGCCGCGGGCGTCACCACGATCATCGGCCAGGAGTTCGGCCCCGTCTGGGGCGTCGGCGTCAACTCCCCCTGGGCACTGAAGCACGCGTTCAACGCCTTCGACGCCTGGCCCGTCAACATCGGCTTCCTCGCCCGCGGCTCCTCCTCGGACGCCGCGCCCCTGGTCGAGGCCCTGGCCGAGGGCGGCGCCTCCGGCTTCAAGGTCCACGAGGACATGGGCGCGCACACCCGCGCCCTGGACACCGCCCTGCGCGTGGCCGAGGAGCACGACGTACAGGTCGCCCTGCACAGCGACGGCCTCAACGAGTGCCTGTCCGTCGAGGACACCCTGCGCGTCCTGGACGGCCGCACCATCCATGCCTTCCACATCGAGGGCTGCGGCGGCGGACACGTCCCCAACGTGCTCAAAATGGCGGGCGTACCGAACGTCATCGGCTCCTCCACCAACCCGACCCTGCCCTTCGGCCGGGACGCGGTCGCCGAGCACTACGGCATGATCGTCTCCGTCCACGACCTCAAGCCGGACCTCCCCGGCGACGCCGCCATGGCCCGGGACCGCATCCGTGCGGGCACCATGGGCGCCGAGGACGTCCTGCACGACCTGGGCGCGATCGGCATCACCTCCTCCGACGCCCAGGGCATGGGCCGCGCCGGCGAGACCATCCGCCGCACCTTCGCCATGGCCGCCAAGATGAAGGGCGAGCTCGGCCCCCTCGAAGGCGACGGCGAGGGCGACGACAACGCCCGCGTCCTGCGCTACATGGCCAAGCTGACCATCAACCCGGCCATCGCCCACGGCCTGGCCCACGAGATCGGCTCCATCGAGGTCGGCAAGCTGGCCGACATCGTCCTGTGGCGCCCCCAGTTCTTCGGCGCCAAACCGCAGCTGGTCCTCAAGTCCGGCTTCCCCGCGTACGGGGTCACCGGCGACCCCAACGCGGCCACCGACACCTGCGAACCGCTGGTCCTCGGACCGCAGTTCGGCTCGTACGGAGCCACCGCCGCCGACATCTCCGTCGCCTTCGTCTCCGCCGCCGCGGCGGCGCTGGGCGGCGACGAGATGCCCACCCGCCGCCGCCGCGTCGCCGTCCGCGGCACCCGCGGCATCGGTCCCGGGAACCTCCTGCTCAACTCCCGGGTGGGCGCGGTCGACGTGGACGCGCGCACCGGGCTCGTCACCCTCGACGGCGACCCGCTGCGCTCCGAAGCGGCCGACTCGGTCTCCCTCAACCGCCTGTACTTCCTGTGAACCAGCACAGCCCTCTAAGGACCCTGCCATGACTGCAAAGCCCACGGACCACGGCTTCCGGATGCCCGCCGAGTGGACGCCCCACGAGCGCACCTGGATGGCCTGGCCCAGCCCCAACCCGACCTTCACCAACGAGCGGGAGCTGGCCGAGGCCCGCGAGGCCTGGGGCGCCGTCGCCCGCGCCGTGCGCTCGTACGAGCCGGTGACCCTGGTCGTCTCGCCCGGTGACGCCGAGAGCGCCCGCGCGCTCGTCGGCGAGGACGTGCAGCTGGTGGAGCGCGAGCTCGACGACGCCTGGATGCGCGACATCGGCCCCACGTTCGTCACCAACGAGGCCGGCGAGCTGGCCGCGGTGGACTGGACCTTCAACGGCTGGGGCGCCCAGGAGTGGGCCCGCTGGGAGCACGACTCCAAGGTCGCCCGGCACGTCTCGGACCTCGCCGGCACCCGTACGTACAGCACCCCGCTCGTCAACGAGGGCGGCGCGATCCACGTGGACGGCGAGGGCACGGTGCTCCTGACCGACACCGTGCAGCTGGGCGCCGGGCGCAACCCCGGCTGGACCCGCCAGCAGGTCGAGGAGGAGATCCACGCCCACCTCGGCACCACCAAGGCCATCTGGCTGCCGTACGGCCTGGCCGGCGACTACGGCACCTACGGCACGCAGGGCCACGTGGACATCGTGGCCGCCTTCGCCCGCCCCGGCGTGGTCATGGTCCACACCCAGCCCGACCCGGCCCACCCCGACCACGAGCGCTGCAAGACCATCGCCGCCATCCTGCGCGCCTCCACCGACGCGCAGGGCCGCCGGCTCCAGGTCGTGGAGGTCCCGGCGCCGACCGTGCTGGAGGAGGACGGGGAGTGGGTGGACTACTCCTACATCAACCACTACCTGTGCAACGGCGGCGTGGTGCTGTGCTCCTTCGACGACCCGCGCGACGAGGAGGCCGCGGAGATCTTCCGGGGCCTGTTCCCCGAGCGGACCGTGACCCTGGTCGACGCACGTACGATTTTCGCCGGGGGTGGCGGTATCCACTGCATCACCCAGCAGCAGCCGAAGGTCTGACCTGCGGCGGAACGACGAAGGAGTGGCCCATGGCGGCGGGTGGAGTACGTGCGGTGCGGAAGAACGCGCCGCCGCGCGAGGACGTACTCGTCGCCGCCATGGCCACGATCGCCGAGCGTGGCCTGGAGGGCCTGACCATGGCCGGGCTCGGCCGACAGGTCGGCATGAGCAGCGGCCACCTCCTCTATTACTTCGGCAGCAAGGACGAGCTCCTGCTGCAGACGCTGGAGTGGAGCGAGGCCGCCCTGGGCGCCCGGCGCCGGGCGCTGCTGGCCCGCAGCGGTTCGGCGCGCGAGCGGCTCCAGGCCTACGTGGACCTCTACGTGCCCGAGGAGGCCCGGGATCCGCACTGGACCCTGTGGCTGGAGGTCTGGAACCGCTCGCAGAACGCCGGTCCGCAGGAACGCGAGCGGCAGGCCGCCATCGAGGGCGCCTGGCACCGCGACCTGGTGGCCCTGCTGGCCGAGGGCATCTCGCGGGGGGAGTTCCGGCCCGTGGACCCCGACCGCTTCGGCGCCCGGCTGCGGGCCCTGCTCGACGGGTTCAGCATCCAGGTCGCCGTCGGCCTGCCCGGGATAGGGCGGGGGGACATTCTGGCCCACGTCTCGGAATTCCTCGACGAGGCTCTCGTATCGTGAGACGCGGTGCTCCCGCGGTGAGACGGTGTGACACACTGCGGACGTGCCTGCTCAGCTCATGATTATGGACAGCAGCGCGCCGGTCCGCAGTGGCCGCTGAACCGCGGAAGAACTTCGCGGAAGCGGCCGCAGTGCCCCAGACCCGCGCGCAGACCTCTCGCACCCGCGAGGGGTCTTTTCGTTTCCCGGCTCCACTCCTGCCGGAAGCGGCCCGCGCGCGATGATTGGGGGCAGTGGCGGCAGCCCGCTCTCGGGCGGGCAGTCCGGAACCACTCATCCGACAGGAGTCACTCAGCATGACGACGACAGAGGCGACAGGGCCGGCGGCTCAGCACCCCGCCGACGACGCAGACAGCTTCCACGTCTTCGACACCACCCTGCGCGACGGCGCCCAGCGTGAGGGCATCAACCTCACCGTCGCCGACAAGCTGGCGATCGCCCGGCACCTGGACGACTTCGGAGTGGGCTTCATCGAGGGCGGCTGGCCCGGCGCCAACCCCCGGGACACCGAGTTCTTCGCCCGCGCCCGCGCCGAGATCGACTTCAAGCACGCCAAGCTGGTCGCCTTCGGGGCGACCCGGCGGGCGGGCGGCTCGGCCGCCCAGGACCCGCAGGTACGGGCTCTGCTGGAATCGGGCGCCCCGGTGATCACCCTGGTCGCCAAGTCCCACGACCGGCACGTCGAGCTCGCCCTGCGCACCACCCTCGAAGAGAACCTGGAGATGGTCCGCGACACCGTCTCCCACCTCGTCGCCCAGGGCCGGCGCGTCTTCGTCGACTGCGAGCACTTCTTCGACGGGTACCGGGCCAACGCCGAGTACGCCAAGTCGGTCGTGCGCACCGCCCACGAGGCCGGCGCCGACGTCGTCATCCTCTGCGACACCAACGGCGGCATGCTCCCCGCCCAGGTGACCGCGGTCGTCGCGACCGTGCTCGCCGACACCGGCGCGCGCCTGGGCATCCACGCCCAGGACGACACCGGCTGCGCCGTGGCCAACACCCTGGCCGCCGTCGACGCGGGCGCGACGCACGTCCAGTGCACCGCGAACGGCTACGGCGAGCGCGTCGGCAACGCGAACCTCTTCCCCGTCGTCGCCGCGCTGGAGATCAAGTACGGCCGCCGGGTCCTCCCCGAGGGCGCGCTCGCCGAGATGACCCGCATCTCGCACGCCATCGCCGAGGTCGTCAACCTCACGCCCTCCACGCACCAGCCGTACGTCGGCGTCTCGGCCTTCGCGCACAAGGCCGGCCTGCACGCCTCGGCCATCAAGGTCGACCCGGACCTCTACCAGCACATCGACCCCGAGCGGGTCGGCAACACCATGCGGATGCTGGTCTCCGACATGGCCGGCCGCGCCTCCATCGAGCTCAAGGGCAAGGAGCTCGGCGTCGACCTCGGCGGGGACCGTGCGCTGGTCTCCCGGGTCGTCGAGCGCGTCAAGGAGCGGGAGCTCTCCGGCTACACGTACGAGGCCGCCGACGCCTCCTTCGAGCTGCTGCTGCGCGCCGAGGTCGAGGGCCGCGCCCGCAAGTACTTCCGTACCGAGTCCTGGCGGGCCATCGTCGAGGACCGTCCCGACGGCACCCACGCCAACGAGGCCACGGTCAAGCTGTGGGCCAAGGGCGAGCGGATCGTCGCCACGGCGGAGGGCAACGGCCCGGTCAACGCCCTGGACCGGGCGCTGCGGGTGGCCCTGGAGCGGTTCTACCCCCAGCTGGCCAAGTTCGAGCTGGTGGACTACAAGGTCCGCATCCTGGAGGGCAAGCACGGCACGGAGTCCACGACGCGCGTCCTGATCGCAACGACGGACGGCACCCGCGAGTGGTCCACGGTGGGCGTGGCCCCCAACGTGATCTCCGCGTCCTGGCAGGCCCTGGAGGACGCCTTCACGTACGGACTGCTCCACGCGGGCGTCGAACCGGCCGAGTAGCCGCGGGGCGGGAGCCCCGACGGCGGCCGGTGGGCCTTATGTCCACCTCACACAGAAAAGGGGCGGTTCCGGTAGCGTCTTGACCATGAGGACCAGGCTGATATCCGTACGTCCCGGTCGACTGCTGGCCGCGCTGCTGCTGGCCCTGTCCGCGACCGCGCTGGTCGCCGCCCCGCAGGCGGCGGCGGCCACCGGCCCCGCCGCCGTGGCCGAGGCCCTCAAGCAGGGCCCGGTGTACGTGGACCCCCGCGCCGCGGCGCAACTGCCGAAGGAGCAGGCGGACGCGCTCACCAAGAAGATCAAGGACGCCGGCAAGCCGGTGTTCGTCGCCGTGCTGCCCGCCGGCTCCGAGTTTCCGGCCGACAGCGTGCTGCGTACGGTCCGGACCGAGACCGGCATCACCGGGCTGTACGCGATCCGGCTCGGCGACGGCTTCAACGCGGGCGCCGACCGCGCGGTCATGGCGCCGACCGCGGTGCGCAACCTGACGGACGCGGTGAAGGCCGGCGGTCCCGTGGACGCGGCGACGGAGATCAACAACTTCGTCGACCAGGCGCTGACGCAGGTCAAGGGCCGGGCGCCGGCCTCGTGGGGCGACACGGGCGCGGACGCCGGGACCCCGGTCGGCGGTCTGGTCGCGCTCGGCGCGGTGGCCGTGATCGGCGGCGGCGGTGCGTACGCACTGGTGCGCCGGAACCGGAAGAAGAAGGAAGAGGCGCGGCGCGAGGCGATCGAGAAGCTGCGCGTGGTCGTGGACGAGGACATCACGGCCTTCGGCGAGGAGCTCGACCGGCTGGACTTCCACCCCGGTGAGCCCGGCGCGGACGACGCCATGCGCGGGGACTACGAGAAGGGCCTCGACTCGTACGAGAAGGCCAAGGAGATCATGGCCTCGGTCCAGCACCCCGAAGAGGTCAAGGGGGTCACCCAGGCCCTGGAGGACGGCCGGTTCGCGCTGGCCTGCCTGGACGCGCGCCGTCGGGGGAGGCCGCTGCCCGAGCGCCGTTCGCCCTGCTTCTTCGACCCGCGGCACGGGCCGAGCACGCAGGACGCGCAGTGGTCGCCGGCCGGTGGGGCGGAGCGCACCGTCCCGGTGTGCGCGGCGGACGCCGTGCGGCTGCGTGACGGCAAGGACCCGATGGTCCGGACGGTCGACACGGAGTACGGCCCGCGTCCGTACTACGACGCGGGCCCGGCGTACGGCCCGTGGGCCGGTGGATACTTCGGCGGCGGCATCCTGCCCGGTCTGCTCGTGGGCACGATGCTCGGCTCGATGATGTCGAGCCCCGCCTACGCCTCCGACATGGGGGGCGGTTACGACGGCGGGGACTTCTCCGGCGCCGACTTCAACCCTTCCGACTTCGGGGGAGGGGACTTCGGCGGCGGTGGCGGGTTCGACGGCGGCGGCGGGTTCGACGGCGGGGGCGGCTTCTAGGGGCTGTGCCCCACGGCGCCGCCCCCGGGACCCGGCGGCGTCAGGCGGTTCAGGCCTGCTTGATGGCCGAGATGTCGAAGGTCAGCTTGACCTTGTCGCTGACCATGACGCCCCCGGCCTCCAGCGCGGCGTTCCAGGTCAGGCCCCAGTCGGAGCGCAGGATCTCGGCGGAGCCCTCGAAGCCGACGCGCTCGTTGCCGTAGACGTCGGTGGCCGAGCCGTTGAACTCCAGGTCGATGGCGAGCGGGCGGGTGACGTCCTTGATGGTCAGTTCGCCGGTGATGCGGTACGCGTCGCCGCCGAGCTGGGCCGCCCCGGTGGAACGGAAGGTCATCAGCGGGAACGCCTCGGCGTCGAAGAAGTCGCCGCTGCGCAGGTGGCCGTCGCGGTCGGCGATGCCGGTGTCCACGGAGGCGATCTTCACCTCGATGGAGGCGGCGGAGCGGGCCGGGTCGCTGCCGTCGAGCTGGAGGGCGCCGGAGTAGTCGGTGAAGGTGCCGCGGACGTTGGTCACCATCGCGTGGCGGACGGTGAAGCCGATGCTGCTGTGGGCGGCGTCGATGACGTACTCGCCCGTGAGGGCCGCGAGGGCGGGGTCGACGTCGACGGTGGCGACGGTGGCGGTGGCATCCTGGCTGCGGCGGTTGAAGAGACCCATGATGTGCTCCCTGGTGCTGGGGGGTCCGGCGTGCCCCATGTTGGTTGAACTTTCAACGAGAACGACGCTAGACCTATTCCGTTCAAATTTCAACATCTCGGGGTCGTGTGTCGGCGTTTTGTGGAACCTCCACAAAGGAGAGGGGTCCGGCCTGGTGGTCTCCGCGCATCACGGGGCGGTTCTGTCCGGCCCGGACAGCGGAACACTTCCGAGACTGTGCGGAATCAACGGAGGTTTTTCTCCGACCGCTTCGTAAGGTCGATACATGACCGTTGTGGACCAGACTCCGAGCGAGCCGACGGACGCCCGCGGGCGCGTGGCCGAGCTGCACTCCCTGCGCGAGCAGGCGCGGCGTGGACCCAGTGACCGGGCGACCGAGGCGCAGCACGCCAAGGGCAAGCTGACCGCGCGCGAGCGCATCGCGCTGCTGCTCGACGAGGGTTCCTTCAAGGAGGTCGAACAGCTGCGCCGCCACCGGGCGAGCGGCTTCGGCCTCGAGAGCAAGAAGCCCTACACCGACGGTGTCATCACCGGCTGGGGCACGGTCGAGGGCCGCACGGTCTTCGTCTACGCGCACGACTTCCGCATCTTCGGCGGCGCCCTGGGCGAGGCCCACGCCACGAAGATCCACAAGATCATGGACATGGCCATCGCGGCCGGTGCCCCGCTGGTCTCGCTGAACGACGGCGCCGGCGCCCGTATCCAGGAGGGCGTCTCCGCCCTCGCCGGCTACGGCGGCATCTTCCAGCGCAACACCAGGGCCTCCGGCGTCATCCCGCAGATCTCGGTCATGCTGGGCCCGTGCGCCGGTGGCGCCGCGTACTCCCCGGCGCTGACGGACTTCGTCTTCATGGTCCGCGAGACCTCGCAGATGTTCATCACCGGCCCCGACGTCGTCCGCGCCGTCACCGGTGAGGAGATCTCCCAGAACGGCCTCGGCGGCGCCGACGTGCACGCCGAGACCTCCGGCGTCGCGCACTTCGCGTACGACGACGAGGAGACCTGCATCTCCGAGGTGCGCTACCTCATCTCGATGCTGCCCTCCAACAACCGCGAGAACCCGCCGGTCCACGAGACCTCCGACGCCGCCGACCGGCGCTCGGACGTCCTGCTCGACCTGGTGCCCGCGGACGGCAACCGCCCGTACGACATGCACAAGGTGATCGAGGAGCTCGTCGACGAAGGCGACTTCCTGGAGGTCCACGAGCGCTGGGCCCGCAACATCATCTGCGCGCTGGCCCGCCTCGACGGCCAGGTCGTCGGCATCGTCGCCAACCAGCCCGCCCACCTCGCCGGCGTCCTCGACATCGAGGCCTCCGAGAAGGCCGCGCGCTTCGTCCAGATGTGCGACGCCTTCAACATCCCGATCATCACGCTGCTGGACGTGCCCGGCTTCCTGCCGGGCGTCGACCAGGAGCACGGCGGCATCATCCGCCACGGCGCCAAGCTGCTGTACGCGTACTGCAACGCCACCGTCCCGCGGATCTCGCTGATCCTGCGCAAGGCCTACGGCGGCGCGTACATCGTCATGGACTCGCAGTCCATCGGCGCGGACATCACGTACGCCTGGCCGACGAACGAGATCGCGGTCATGGGCGCGGAGGGCGCCGCCAACGTCATCTTCCGCAAGCAGATCGCGGAGGCCGAGGACCCCGAGGCGATGCGCGCGCGCATGGTCAAGGAGTACAAGGCCGAGCTGATGCACCCGTACTACGCGGCCGAGCGCGGCCTCGTCGACGACGTCATCGACCCGGCGGAGACCCGCGAGACCCTGATCAGCGCACTGGCGATGCTCCGCAGCAAGCACGCCGACCTGCCGTCCCGCAAGCACGGCAACCCGCCGCAGTAGAGCGAAGGAGACCTGCCACCCATGACCAAGACCGCCGACACCCTGCTGCGCGTCGAAAAGGGCAACGCAGCCCCCGAGGAGCTGGCCGCGATCACCGCGATCCTGCTCGCCCGCGCCGCGTCCACCCCCGAGAGCCCCGCGGTGCACCGCATCGGCTCCCAGGCCGGCTGGCGCCGCCTGGAGCGCACCCCCGGCTTCCGCGCCCCGCACAGCTGGCAGGGCTAGCCCAGAAGGCCGGTCCCACCGGTCCGCGCGCGACACAGTGAAAGGCCCCCGCACTCCGAGGAGTGCGGGGGCCTTTCACTGTGCCGGTCGCGGTGCCTACCGCAGGCGGGCCATGAGGGCGTGCTCGACCAGGGTGATGAGCGCGCTCTTGGCATCCGCGCGGTGGCGGGCGTCGGTGGTGATGATCGGGGCGTCCGGCCCGATCTGCAGGGCCTCGCGGACCTCCTCCGGCGTGTACGGCTGGTGGCCGTCGAAGCCGTTGAGGGCGATGACGAACGGCAGGCCGCTGTTCTCGAAGTAGTCCACGGCCGGGAAGCAGTCCGCCAGGCGCCGCGTGTCGACGAGTACGACGGCACCGATGGCGCCGCGGACGAGGTCGTCCCACATGAACCAGAAGCGGTCCTGGCCCGGCGTACCGAAGAGGTACAGGATCAGGTCCTGGTCCAGGGTGATGCGGCCGAAGTCCATCGCGACCGTCGTGGTCGTCTTGTCCCCGGTGTGGGTCAGATCGTCGATGCCGGCCGACGCGGACGTCATCACGGCTTCGGTGCGCAGCGGGTTGATCTCGGAGACCGCGCCGACGAACGTGGTCTTGCCCACGCCGAAGCCGCCCGCCACCACGATCTTCGCGGAGGTGGTGGAGCGAGCCGCTCCGCCGTTAGAGCTTGCGAAGTCCACTGAGCACCCTTTCGAGCAGTGTCACATCTGGCTGGCCGCCGGCAGACTCGTCGCCGCCGGGCTGGTGAATGGCGACAAGGCCCGCCTCCGCCAGGTCGGCGACGAGGATGCGGGCGACACCAAGAGGAATGGAGAGAAGTGCCGAGATCTCCGCGACGGATTTGATCTCCTGGCACAGGCGGCAGATGCGCTGGTGCTCGGGCAACTGCCCTTGCAGGCGCGCCGGATCCGCCGTGGTACTGACCAGCGCCTCGATGGCGAGCTGGTAGCGCGGCCGGGTACGGCCGCCGGTCATCGCGTACGGACGCACCAGCGGGTTGTGCGCCTTGGGGGCCTGCTGCTGCGGAGCCCGAAGGGGCTGCTGCGAGGGCCGGTGGGGCGGCTGGGCCTGCTGGGGCTGGCCGTACGGCTGCTGCTGGTAGGGATTGTGCTCCGGAACCTGCCGGCTCGGAGCGGAGGGGAAGTTGAAGCGGTTCTGGTCGTGCTGCCCACCCTGCGGCTGCTGCGCGCCGCCATAAGGATGTCCTCCGGGTGTTGTCACGTCTCCTCCTCCGACTCCAAGAACGCAGTACTCCCTGTGGAACCGCGCCACCGCACCCTATGGTGCGATGACGCGAAACGCACTGCCTGTTTGCTAGTTGAGAAGACTTCCCTGCAGCTCCGAACGCAGTTCCGGGGTGAGGACACTGCCTGCTCGGTCCACGAGGAGGGCCATCTCATAGCCCACGAGGCCGATGTCGCACTCGGGGTGCGCGAGCACCGCGAGGGACGATCCATCGGAAACGGACATGAGGAAAAGGAACCCGCGGTCCATCTCGACGACGGTCTGGTTGACGGCGCCACCCTCGAAGATGCGGGAGGCTCCTGCGGTCAGCGACGTCAGACCGGAGGCCACGGCCGCCAGCTGGTCGGCGCGGTCGCGCGGGAATCCGTCGGACATCGCCAGAAGGAGGCCGTCGGCGGAGACCACCACCGTGTGGGACACCCCGGGGGTGTTGTCCACGAAGTTAGTGATCAACCAGTTCAGGTTCTGTGCCGCCTGGCTCATCGGGCTCACACTAACGCTCCTGGTCATAGCTGTTACTTGACTGCTCAGAACCCGCGCTGCGTCCCTGCTGGACACCGCGCCGCAGATTGCTCAACCTGCCGCGGACGTCCTCCGGTGCGCGGGAGACCTGGGGGCCGCCCTGCGGGGTCGTCTCCGCCGCGCCCTCGACCAGGTTGGCCTTGGGCACGCGCCGAGGGAGACCGGACGGAGTGACCCCGCCCGCCTTCGGCTCACGGAGTTTGGCGGCCTGCTGCCAGCGCTCGTCGTTGTTCGAGCGCCAGTCGTCGCCGCCGTCCGCACCCTCCGGGGCCTGCTCCGCCCCAGCGGGCCGCTGCTGTCGCTGCGGCCGCTGTGCGAAGAGGGATCCGGAGGACTCCGCTTCCTTCTGCGCCGGCTGCCACTGCTGCTGGCTGCCGCGGCGCGGCAGGCCCGCTCCGGTCACTTGGTGGCCGGTGTCGGCAGCGGCGCCCGGACGGTCGAAGCCTACGCGGTCCGGGGCGGGTTCGGGAGCGGACCGGGGTTCCGATTCGGTCCCGTAGTCCTGCTGGTAGCCGCCGGAATAGCTGGTCTGTTCGGGCCACTCCGCCTGCGGGGACTGGGATGCGTAGCCGGCGTCGTACGCCGGGGCGTCCTGCCGGCCATCCTGGTATCCCGCTTCCGGATAGCCGTAGTCCTGCTGCGGGTACGCCTCGTAGCCCTGCTGGGCCGCCTGGGCCGCCTGGGCCTGCCGGGAGTCGTACGAGCCGTCGTAGCCCTGTTCCGGCTGCTGCTCGTACTCCTGGTACGGCTGGTACCCGTGCTCGGGCTGGGGTTCCGCATACTCCTGCTCGGCGAACTCGCCCTGCTGCTCCTGCCCGTAGCCCACCTGGGCTTCGAGCGCGGCCCGGCGCTCCTGCTGGGCCAGGGAGCGGCCGACCGGGTTCAGCCCGTTGCCCTCGCCGCCCTGCTGACCGGCGCCGCCCGCCTCGTAGCGGGAGTCGTCGAAGCCCAGCTCGGCGGCCGTGCGCATCGGGACGGGCTGCTGGATCTGCTGCTGCGGGATCATCGAGGAGACCGTGAAGTCGTCGTCCGGGATCCCCTCGCCACCACCACCGTGGGTGATCGCGTCCGGGAGCATGACCAGCGACGTGGTGCCGGCGGCCTCGCCCGAGGGGCGCAGCTGGACCCGGATGCTGTGGCGGTCCGCCAGCCGGCCGACCACGAACAGGCCCATGCGCTGGGAGATCGCGGCGTCCACGGTCGGCGGGTTGGCCAGCTTGTGGTTGATGTCCGCGAAGTCCTCGGCGGTGAGGCCGATGCCCTTGTCGTGGATCTCCACCATCACGCGGCCGTCGGGCAGACGCGTGGCATTGACGCGGACCTTGGTCTGCGGGGAGGAGAACGTCGTGGCGTTCTCCAGGAGCTCGGCGAGCAGGTGCACGAGGTCGGTCACGGCCTGGCCGTGGATCTCGGCCTCGGAGACGCCCGAGAGCTCGATGCGCTCGTACTGCTCCACCTCGGAGGAGGCGGCGCGCAGGACGTCGACGAGGGGCACCGGCTGGTCCCAGCGGCGGCCCGGTTCCTCACCCGCGAGGATGAGGAGGTTCTCGCCGTTGCGGCGCATACGGGTGGCCAGGTGGTCCAGGCGGAAGAGGTTCTCCAGCTGGTCCGGATCGGCCTCGTTGTTCTCCAGGTCGGTGATGAGGGTCAGCTGGCCCTCGATCAGCGACTGGTTGCGTATGGAGAGGTTGGTGAAGATCGCGTTGACGTTGCCCCGCAGGAGGGCCTGTTCGGCGGCGAGCCGGACCGCTTCCCGGTGGACCTGGTCGAAGGCGCGGGCGACCTCGCCGATCTCGTCCTGGGAGTTGATCGGGATCGGGGCGACACGGGTGTCGACCTTGCCCGGGTCGGTGCGCGAGAGCTGGTCGACGAGCATCGGCAGGCGCTGCTCGGCGACGTCGAAGGCCGCGGAGCGCAGCCGGCGCATCGAGTTGCTCATCTGGCGGGCCATCAGGGCGGCCAGGATGAACGCGGCGAGCAGGGCGACGACCACGATGGCGCCGGTCAGGATGGCGTCGTTGCGGGCCTCGTCGGAGACGGCGACCGAGTCGGTCACGGCCTTGCCGAGGAGCTCCTTCTCGATCTCGGCGTAGCCCTCGAACTTGGCGGTGGCGCCGGCCTGCCAGGCCTGGGGCGTGGTGCCGTTCGCGATGACCTTGTTCTTGCTCTCGCCGCTGGCTATCGCCTCGGTCATGCCGGTGAGGGCGGAGTTGTTGACGATCGGCGGCGCCTTGAAGGGGGTGCCGGCCTGTTCGGCCGCCCGCTTGGCCAGCGCGAGCTTCTCCGCGCCCTCCTGGGACTTCTTGCCCATGACCTCTTGGAGGCGCTTGACGTCGTCCTCGGTGCCGGCGGCGACGTACTCGCCGATCGCGATGTCCTCCAGGTAGGCGTACGAGGAGAAGGCGACGAGCTGGGCCTTGCGGATGTCCTCGTTCTCGTTCGGGCGCACCAGGAGGTGCGTGCCGACCGAGCGCTGGAGCGAGTTCGCGGCTTTGGCCAGCTCGACCGCGTAGACCATGCGGCCGTAGCTGGTGACGTTGCCGGTGCCCAGGCCGAGTTCGTTGGAGAACGTCATGAGGTAGTGCTGGACCAGCACGTACCCCTCTTCGGTGGGGATGGGGCCGTTCGCGCTCGGCGGGTTCTTCTTCGCCGTCTCCTGCACGGCGTACGCCGACTGGCGGACGGCGGCGAGCTTGGGCTCCTCCTGGTGGAAGAGCTCAAGGCGGCGCTCCAGCCCCGAGTTCGAGGGGAGGTCCTTCGCGGCCTGGGCGAACTTCTCCTTGGCCGCGTCGGTGGCGGCGTACGCCTTCGTGACGGCCTGGTTGTTCCGGTCGCCCTTGAGGAGGGGCTCGGCCGTCAGGTCGCGCTCATTGAGGAGGGCCTGGCCGTATTCGGCCGCCGCCTGGACGATGCGGGCCGTCTTCTCGGCGTCCTTGGCCTCGTTCCAGCGGTCGACGGATCCCTTGACCTGGAAGCCGCCCATCACCAGTCCGACGAGGACGGGGACGAGCAGGATCGCGTTCAGCTTGGTGGGCACACGCCAGTTGCGGGGGGAGAACCTGCTGGTGCTGCCGCTCTTCGCCGGCGGGTCGACGGGTACGTCGACGGGCGACGTCCCCCCACGCTGCGGCGGGGTGAAGTTGCCGCGCGCGGGTTCATCCGCGGGGCTTGAGTTGCTTCGCCTCACTCGACCAACAACCTTCCGGCGGTGCTACTAGCTAGTTGGTTGAATTCCAGCACGCTCGACGGCCGTGTTCCAAACAGTTGGAATCAGCCATTCCCCGAGCCTTATGTCACGCATAAAACGGACATAAAGAGCGAGCTGCGGCAAAAATGGAGCCGGTTGTGAGCGCAGCGGCATCACCCGACCGCACCCTGTGTCCAAGTGGCTCCAATTCACTGTCGAAACGTTATGAACCGACAGGGCGGGCCGTGTCCTATGACACAGCCCGCCCTCTCTACGTTGTGAAGAACCCGTGGTACTTGGGTGGTGCCCCTTGAGAGCCGTCGCCCGGGTGTGTTACTTGAGTCGGGCCATGAGGGCGTGCTCGACGAGCGTGATGAGCGCGCTCTTGGCGTCCGCCCTGTGGCGGGCGTCGGTGGTGATGATCGGGGCGTCCGGTCCGATCTGCAGGGCCTCGCGCACCTCTTCGGGGGTGTAGGGCTGGTGTCCCTCGAAGCCGTTGAGGGCCACGACGAACGGCAGCCCGCTGTTCTCGAAGTAGTCGACCGCGGGGAAGCAGTCGGCGAGCCGGCGGGTGTCCACGAGCACGATGGCACCGATGGCGCCGCGAACGAGGTCGTCCCACATGAACCAGAAGCGGTCCTGTCCGGGGGTTCCGAACAGGTACAGGATGAGGTCCTGGTCCAAGGTGATGCGGCCGAAGTCCATGGCGACCGTCGTGGTCGTCTTGTCCCCGGTGTGGGTCAGATCGTCGATGCCGGCGGACGCGGACGTCATGACGGCCTCGGTGCGCAGCGGATTGATCTCCGAGACGGCCCCGACGAACGTGGTCTTGCCCACGCCGAACCCGCCCGCCACCACGATCTTCGCGGAGGTGGTGGAGCGGGCGGTTCCGCCATTAGAGCTTGCGAAGTCCACTGAGCACCCTTTCGAGCAGCGTTACATCCGGCGTGCCGCCGGCCTCTCCATTGCCCGGCTGGTGGATGGCCACCATTCCGGCCTCGGCCAGGTCGGCGACGAGGATCCGGGCGACACCGAGCGGCATCGACAGCAGTGCGGAGACCTCCGCGACCGACTTGACCTCGCGGCACAGCGTGCAGATGCGCTGGTGCTCGGGAAGCAGGCCGGACAGGTGCATCGGATCGGCCGTGGTGCTGACCAGCGCCTCTATGGCGAGCTGGTAGCGGGGCCGGGTCCGGCCGCCGGTCATCGCGTACGGGCGAACGAGCGGCTGATCGCCTTCCGAGTACGACGAATCGCCGTACGAGTCGGAGTAGGCGGGGGGCGGGGTCATTGATCCTCCGGGCTGGACAGCAGTGGTCAGCGTGCCGTCTGACGGGGCGGCCGGTGGGGGGACGGTATGACGGCCTGGCGGTGGTACTGGGTTCCGGGGCGGGCCCCCGGTCCCCCGGCCGGAAGTACCGTCCGGCCGGGAGATGTGGCGTCAGATGAGCAGGCTTCCCTGCAGTTCCGCGCGCAGGTCCGGGGTCAGGACGCTGCCGGCGCGGTCCACGAGGAGGGCCATCTCGTAGCCGACGAGGCCGATGTCGCACTCGGGGTGCGCGAGCACGGCCAGGGAGGATCCGTCCGAGACGGACATGAGGAAGAGGAATCCCCGGTCCATCTCGACGACGGTCTGGTTGACGGCGCCACCCTCGAAGATGCGGGAGGCTCCTGCGGTCAGCGACGTCAGACCGGAGGCCACGGCCGCCAGCTGGTCGGCGCGGTCGCGCGGGAAGCCTTCGGACATCGCCAGAAGGAGGCCGTCGGCGGAGACCACCACCGTGTGGGACACCCCGGGGGTGTTGTCCACGAAGTTGGTGATCAACCAGTTCAGGTTCTGTGCCGCCTGGCTCATCGAACTCAACTAACGCTCCTGCTGGTAAGTGGGGTCGATGTGGTAACTGCCGGTCGCCGGGCCGTTGTTGCCGGCCTGACGGCCCTGCTGGATACCCCGTCGGAGGTTGGTCAGACGGCCGCGGACGTCGTCCGGAGCTCGCGAGACCTGCGGGCCCGACTGTGCGTCGGACTGCTGCTGCGCGGTGCCGGCCACGAGGTTCGCCCGCGGTACCCGGCGGGGCAGCCCCGAGGTGGTGATGCCGCCGGCGGCGGGCTGGCGCACGCGCTCGGCCTGCCGCATCAGCTCGTCGTTGGGCGAGGACCGCCAGCTGACGGTCGGCGAGCTGCCGGTCGTCGCCTGGGCGGGCTCGGCCACGGGCTCCTGGCCGCGCTGCGGCAGCGGCTGCTGCAGGCGCTGCTGGGGAGCCGGAGCCGGGACGCTCTGCTGCGGCTGCTGGGGAACCGGCGCCTGCCCGGGGGCCTGCGGGCCCTCCTGGTGGAACCAGTTCGACTCCAGCGTGTCGAAGATCGGGCTGCGCTCGTTGCCGGAGCTCGGGGCAGGCGGCAGTGCCTCCGGCTGATGGGCCTGCGGCAACTGCGGAGCCTGGGGCTGCTGAGGCTGCTGCGGCGCGAATCCGCCGACACCGGGACCGCCGGGCCGCGGGGCCTGGAAGTCCGGACGGGCGAACTGGCCCGTGGTGGAGGGGTCCACGCCACCGCGCGGCTCCGGGCGCTCGAACTGCCCGGTGGTGGACATGTTCTGGCCGGCCGGGGGCAGGGGGGTCCGTACGTCGGGACGCTCGAACTGGCCGGTGGTGCTCTGGCCGGCCGGCGGGCGCGGGGCGTTGAAGTCCGGACGGGCGAACTCGGCCGTCGAACCGGGGCCCGAGAGCTCGTCGTGGCCGCGCGGGACCTCGTGGCCGCCGTGGCGCGCCTGGTCGGCGCCCCAGCTGGTGGTCTGCGGGATCCCGGCGGGACCGCCGCCCGTACCCGGAAGCTCCGGACGCGGGGCGCCACCGCGCGGCGGCAGCTGCGGCCGGGAGCCGCGCGGCGGGCCGGCGGGGGCCTGCACCGAGGGGACCGGGCCCGTCGGGGCGGGCTGCTGCTGCGGGTTCTGGGGACCCTGCGGGTTCTGCGGGCGCTCGAAGCCGTTGCCCTGCGGGAACCCGCCCTGGCCGGAGCCCGCGGGCGCGGGCATCGGACGGGAGCCGGGACCGCCGGCCGGACCGCGGCCCGGCAGCGGTGCGCCGCCGCCGAAGGCGCCGTCGGCGAAGCCGCCCTGGCCCTGGGAGGTCGGGGCACCCGGCATGCCGGTCGTCCCCGGACCGCCCTGCGGGCGCGCGTTCGGGCCGCCCTGCTGCGGACGCGTACCGGGACCGCCCTGCGGGCCGGCGGAGCCGTCGCGACCCGGCAGCGCGGCACGCTGGCCGCCGCCGGAGACCTGGCCGCGCTGCTGGCCGGCGCCCACGGGCTGGCGTGCGCCGCCACCCGGGACCGAACCCTGCGCGGAAGCACCCGGGCCGCCCGGCATGCCCTGCGGGGCACCGGAGCCCGGCGCGCCGGGGCCGCCCTGGCCCGGCATCGGACCCGGCTTCTTGCCGCCCTGGGCGACGTCCACCGGCAGCATGACGAGAGCCGTCGTACCGCCCGAGTCGGAGGGGCGCAGCTGGATGCGGATGCCGTGTCGCAGGGACAGGCGGCCGACCACGAACAGACCCATGCGGCGGGAGACGGAGACGTCCACGGTCGGCGGCGACGCGAGCCGCTCGTTGATCGCGGCGAGGTCCTCGGGGGAGAGGCCGATGCCGGTGTCGTGGATCTCGACGAGCACGCGCCCGTCGGGCAGCGCGTGACCGGTGACCTTGACCTTGGTCTGCGGGGAGGAGAACGAGGTGGCGTTCTCCAGCAGCTCGGCGAGGAGGTGCACGAGGTCGTTGACGACGCGGCCGGCGACGTCGGTGCCGGGCACCGACGCGAGTTCGATGCGCTCGTACTGCTCCACCTCGGACGCCGCGGCGCGGAGCACGTCGACGAGCGGGACGGGGCGGGTCCACCGGCGGCCCGGCTCCTCGCCCGCGAGGACGAGGAGGTTTTCGCCGTTACGGCGCATACGGGTCGCGAGGTGGTCGAGCTTGAAGAGCGAGGACAGCTGGTCCGGGTCGGCCTCGCGCGACTCCAGCTCGGAGATGAGCGAGAGCTGGCGCTGGATGAGGCCCTGCGAACGGCGCGAGAGGTTGGTGAACATCGCGTTGACGTTGCCCCGCAGGAGGGCCTGCTCGGCGGCGAGGCGGACGGCCTCGCGGTGCACGTCGTCGAAGGCCGCGGCCACCTGGCCGATCTCGTCGCGGGTGTGCAGGCCGACGGACTCCACGGAGGTGTCCACGTCCTGCGGGTCCGACTCGGAGAGCTGCTTGACGAGCTCGGGCAGACGGTCCTGGGCGACGCGCGTGGCCGTGTCCTGCAGGCGGCGCAGCGAGCGGATCATGGACCGGGCCATGACGAAGGCGCCGACGAGCGAGACACCGAGGACGAGGAAGATCAGGGCACCGTTGATGATGGCGTCCTGCTGCGAGGAGTTCTTGAGCTCGCGGGCCTTCTGCTCCATGTCCTCGAGCAGGGTCAGCTCGATGACCTTCATGGCCTGGATCTTGTTGTCGTCCGCGTCGTACCAGTCGAGCCAGGACCGGTACTGCGTCTCCTTGGCGAACTGGCCCTGGGTCGACAGGACGCGGCGCGCGTAGTGGTCGGACTTGCCGATTTCCGCGTTGCCGTCGCCGAGCGCGGCGAGGAGCTCCTCGGGCTTGCCCTGGTAGACGAGCTCGAAGGTCTTCTTGGACTGGCTCTCGCCGCGGAGCGCGGAGAGGGCGTACAGGCGGTCGTTCTCGGTCAGCGTGGTCCCGGTCTGGCCGCTGTCGGGGAGCGAGGCGGCGATGACTGCGCGCTGGATCGAGGCGTACTCCTTGGCGGAGGAGAAGGCCGCCAGGGCGCGCGTGCGCTTGATCATCTCCGGGTTGGAGGTGGCCTGCGCCATGTCCTGGGAGAGCGAGAGGAGCGAGACGATCAGCGCGTTGTACTCGGTGACGGTCTGCTGGGCGCCGTTCTGGTAGGCCTTCTTGCGGATTTCCTCGATGCCGGTGAGCTGGCGGCCGATCTGCAGGATGTTGTTGCGGATCGACTTGAGGGTCTCGTCCTTGTCCTCCGCGCTGTCGACCTTGTCGGTCGCGGCTTCGAAGGCCTTCGCGGCGGCGTCGGTCTGGTCGCGTACACCCACGACGAGGCTGTTGGGCTTGCCCGACCTGTCGGCCGACAGCGGACCCGCCGACTTGTCCCGCTCCTCCTGGAGCATGGCGGCCAGGTTGGTGGCCTGCCGGGTCATCGTCGTGAGCAGCTGCATGTGTTCCAGCTGGCTGATGTCGTTGAGCGAGTCGTTGATGCGGAAGCCACCGAGCGTGGTGGCGGCGACGACGGGCAGGGTCAGCAGCGACACGAGTCGCGTGCTGATGCGCCAGTTCTGCATGGCGAAGCGCGCACCGGGGCCGCTGGGGGCCTTCGGTATCGCCACGTCCTTGTCGGCCGGCTCTTCGCTCTTCGTCTTGCCCCGGGGCTTGAGGCGAGCCTTCCCCTTCACCGCGTTCACCGTGGTGGAGGAGTCGGGGCCGGCGCCTTCGACAGCCGGCCCGCGGTTCTGGGCGTGCTGGGGCGAGGAGCCACGGTCGGTCCCGCCGCGCGGCTCCTGCTCCGCCGCAGCGCTGCCATCCCTCTTGAATCGTCCCTGCACTAGCGTCGCAACCTCTGGACCAGGCGTCCCGCCGGGCGACCGGTGGGACGGTGTCGAGTCGTGGGGCGTTCCCGCCCCATGGTGGTCGTCGGTGACCGGCGCGTCTCCCTCTCCTTGCCGCCGCGCGCGGCGCTGTCTCGCGCCACCTGCGCGCCGGCTGTTTCCCGCGGCGGTCCCGCGAATTCCAGCACAGTGGCGGATCTCCAACAAGGTGCGCGTGTCGGCCCGGAGCATCGGTGACGGAATGCGATGGGAAGGTGACGCGATGTGGGCCGTCTTTCGGGATGAAACGGACTTACGTCGACTAAACGCGGCGGCTGGCAAGGTGTCCCAGTCGAGATGATCAGCAGCGGAATGGCTGATTCAGTGGCGCAATGTCCCTTTCGCCCCCGGAAATTGACTGCCCGTTATGCCTGAATTGCCGGGTCACGGGTGAGCAAACTCACACAGCCATGGCCATTACTTCCCGGTTGAGCCGGGGAATCGGATGTTTAGCCTTGCCCTTTACAGGGTTGAAGGATCCGACAACCCCCCACCCGACGACCGAGCCGAGGGCCCGAAACACCGTGAAGACGACGATGATGTTCCGCAACATAGCCAACCCCCGCCGCACCACCCTCGCGCACCTCAAGGACGCCGAAGAGCTGCAGGCGGTCGAGGCCCCGGAGCACGCCGTCGAGCTGCCCGCCCAGACCGCGAACCCGCGCCGCACGATCCTGATGGACGCCCCGGTCGCCGCGGCGCAGTAACCCTCCCGGCAAAAGGAGCGCGAAGCGCCGCTGCCCGCCGCGTTAGCCTGGACACGCAGACTCCAGCCAGCGGAAATACAGAGGGGCAGACGCAACACGTGCGCATCGCCAGGTTCTCCATCGACGGCAATGTCGCGTTCGGCGCGGTCGAGGGCAGCACTGCCCCCGGCGCCGAGGGTGAGCTCGTCCTCGACATCATCAAGGGCATCCCGTTCGCGGACTTCGAGCTGTCCGGCACGAAGGTCCCGCTGAGCAAGGTCCGGCTGCTGCCGCCCGTGCTCCCCAACAAGGTCGTGGCCATCGGCCGCAACTACGCGGAGCACGCGGCGGAGCTCGGGAACACCGTCCCCGAGACGCCCATCACCTTCTTCAAGCCCTCCACCTCGGTGGTCGGCCCGGGCGACCCGATCACGTACCCCTCCTTCTCCCAGGACCTCCACCACGAGGCGGAGCTCGCCGTGGTCATCGGCCGCATGTGCCGCGAGGTCCCCAAGGAGCGCGTCAAGGACGTGATCCTCGGCTACACCTGCGCGAACGACGTCACCGCGCGCGACGTCCAGCAGCGCGAGAAGCAGTGGGCCCGGGCCAAGGGCTTCGACAGCTCCTGCCCCCTCGGCCCCTGGATCGAGACCGACCTCGACCCGGGCGACCTGACCATCCAGTGCACCGTCAACGGCGAACAGCGCCAGCTCGGCCGCACCAGTGACATGGTCCGCTCCATCGAGGACCTGATCGTCCACATCACCGAGGCCATGACGCTGCTCCCCGGCGACGTCATCCTCACGGGGACCCCGGCCGGAGTCGGCCCCCTCAACGTCGGCGACGAGGTCGCCGTCACCATCGAAGGCATCGGCACTCTCACCAACAAGGTGATCAAGCGTGGCTAACGCGAACTACCGCGTCCGTTTCTGTCCCTCCCCGACCGGCAACCCCCACGTGGGCCTGGTCCGTACCGCCCTGTTCAACTGGGCGTTCGCCCGGCACCACGGCGGTACGTTCGTCTTCCGCATCGAGGACACCGACGCGGCGCGCGACTCCGAGGAGTCGTACGAGCAGCTGCTCGACTCGCTGCGCTGGCTCGGCTTCACCTGGGACGAGGGCCCCGAGGTCGGCGGCCCGCACGCCCCGTACCGCCAGTCCGAGCGCATGGACATCTACGCGGACGTGGCCCAGCGCCTGCGTGACGGCGGCTACGCGTACGACTGCTACTGCACCACCGAGGAGCTGGACGCGCGCCGCGCCGCCGCCCGCGCCGCCGGCAAGCCCTCCGGGTACGACGGCCACTGCCGCAATCTCACCCAGGTGGAGCTGGAGGCGTACCGGGGCGAGCACCGCCCCTCGATCGTGCGCTTCCGGATGCCCGACGAGCCGATCACCTTCACCGACCTGGTCCGCGGCGAGCTGACCTTCACCCCGGAGAACGTGCCGGACTTCGGCATCCTGCGGGCCAACGGCGCGCCGCTGTACACGCTGGTCAACCCGGTCGACGACGCGCTGATGCAGATCACGCACGTGCTCCGCGGCGAGGACCTGCTCTCCTCCACCCCCCGCCAGATCGCGCTGTACAAGGCGCTGATGGAGATCGGCGTCGCCACCGCCGTCCCGCAGTTCGGCCACCTGCCGTACGTGATGGGCGAGGGCAACAAGAAGCTCTCCAAGCGCGACCCGGAGAGCTCGCTCAACCTGTACCGCGAGCGCGGCTTCCTCCCCGAGGGCCTGCTGAACTACCTCTCGCTCCTCGGCTGGTCCTTCTCCAAGGACCAGGACGTCTTCTCCATCGAGGAGATGGTGGCGAAGTTCGACATCGACGGCGTGAACGCGAACCCGGCGCGCTTCGACCTCAAGAAGGCCGAGGCGATCAACGCCGACCACATCCGCCTGCTGGACCCGAAGGCCTTCGCCGACGCCTGCACCCCGTGGCTGCGGGCCCCGCACGCCAACTGGGAGCCCGAGGACTTCGACCCCGAGGCCTGGGCGGCCATCGCGCCCTACGCCCAGACCCGTGTGACCGTCCTCTCGGACATCACCGCCAACGTCGACTTCCTGTTCCGCAAGGAGCCGGTCGAGGACCAGGCGTCCTGGGACAAGGCGATGAAGGGCGAGCCCGCGGCCCTGCTCACCACCGCCCGTGCCAACCTGGAAGCCGCCGACTGGAGCGACCCCGAGTCCCTCAAGCAGGCCGTCCTGACCGCCGGCGAGGCCCATGGCCTCAAGCTGGGCAAGGCCCAGGCCCCGGTCCGCGTGGCCGTCACCGGCCGCACGGTCGGCCTGCCGCTCTTCGAGTCCCTCCAGATCCTCGGCAAGGAGCGCTCGCTGGCCCGCATCGACGCGGCCCTGGCGAAGCTCGCCGCGTAGGCACCACCCGTACGTCCTCTCGGGGGGCGGCGGCCGGGACACCCCGGCGGCCGCCCCCCGAGGCGTTGTCCGGGCGCCTGCGGACGGCCGCGCGCGGATCCGTGTCCGCGGCGCGGACATCCGCGAACCCCTTCGGCCGCGCCCCGCGATGTCGTAGCGTCGCAGGTATGCCGATCCGCGCCGTGCTGTGGGACATCGACGACACCCTGTTCGACTACACCGGGGCGGACACGGCCGGCCTCGCGCGCCGGCTCGCCGAGGAGGGC
>NZ_LFML01000032.1:78256-99940 GCF_001044425.1 Streptomyces roseus | reverse complement strand
CCCGCCACTGGGACCGCTTCGCCGCCGGGGAGGTGGACTTCCAGGAGCAGCGCCGCGACCGTGTACGGGACTTCCTCGGGGAGCCCGGGATGAGCGCCGCCGAGGCCGACGGCTGGTTCGACCGGTACGTGGTGCACTACAAGGCCGCCTGGACGCTCTTCCCCGACGTCGTGCCCGTACTGGACACCCTCGCGGCCGGCTACCGGCACGGGGTGCTCTCCAACTCCTCCACGGTCAACCAGGACCCCAAACTGCGCCACCTCGGGCTGCGCGAGCGCTTCGAGGTGCTGCTGTGCGCCGCGGAACTGGGCGTCAGCAAGCCGGAGGCGGAGGCCTTCCTCACCGCCTGCGAAGCCCTCGGACTGCCGCCGGGCGAGGTCGCGTACGTGGGGGACCAGCCGGAGATCGACGCGCGCGGGGCCCGTGACGCCGGGCTGGTCGCGGTCTGGCTCGACCGGGACGGGGCGCGGGGTCCGGGTCCCGAGGGCGTGCACCGGATCACCGGTCTCGCCCTGCTCCCGGAGCTGCTGGCCTCCGATACCCGTTTTGGAGCACGGTCAGGCATCCGGTAATGTTCTTTCTGCGCCGCCGGAGCGGGCCGAAAGGCCGGACGGAGGCGCCACTCGAAAGAAAAGCCCCCGAGGGGTTGACTTTCGGTGGGGTATAGTGTAATTGGCAACACGAGGGTTTCTGGTTCCCTTATTCTAGGTTCGAGTCCTGGTACCCCAGCGCAGTGCAGTGGTAACGCAGTGCTTTGCCCCCGTTGTGTAGCGGCCTAGCACGCCGCCCTCTCAAGGCGGTAGCGCCGGTTCGAATCCGGTCGGGGGTACAGATCCTTCCCGCAAGATCTCCATTTGGGTAGCTCCCGGACGTCTTGATGCAGGATCGCTAGGGCCCCCGTTGTGTAGCGGCCTAGCACGCCGCCCTCTCAAGGCGGTAGCGCCGGTTCGAATCCGGTCGGGGGTACTGGTCTGGTATAGACCACATTGGGCTATGGTGTAATTGGCAACACGAAGGTTTCTGGTTCCTTTGTTCTAGGTTCGAGTCCTGGTAGCCCAGCGCAGTACAGAGCAAGCCCCCGTTGTGTAGCGGCCTAGCACGCCGCCCTCTCAAGGCGGTAGCGCCGGTTCGAATCCGGTCGGGGGTACGCACGGAAGAGGCCCTCCGCGTTCATCGCGGAGGGCCTCTTCGCTTTTCCCGTGCCGGCCCGCGCTCCCCGTGCTCCCCGCGGCGACCGCGTACAAGTACGGGCCCGGAGGCGCGTGTTCGGACGTGTGCGGCGTCGTACGCGCCCCCGGGCCCGGGGGAGTGGGGAAGCGGGCGGTCAGCCGGAGCGGCGCAGGGCCTCCGACAGGCGGGCGGCCGCGTCGATGACGGCCTGGGCGTGCATCCGGCCCGGGTGGCGGGTCAGGCGCTCGATCGGCCCGGAGACCGACACGGCGGCCACCACGCGGTTCGACGGCCCGCGCACCGGCGCCGAGACGGAGGCCACACCGGGCTCCCGCTCGCCGATCGACTGCGCCCAGCCGCGGCGCCGTACGCCCGACAGGGCCGTCGCCGTGAAGCGCGCGCCCTGGAGCCCGCGGTGGAGCCGCTCGGGCTCCTCCCAGGCCATCAGGATCTGCGCGGCCGAGCCCGCCTTCATCGGCAGCGTCGAGCCCACCGGGACGGTGTCCCGAAGACCCGACAGCCGCTCGGCGGCCGCCACGCAGATGCGCATGTCTCCCTGACGGCGGTAGAGCTGCGCGCTCTCGCCCGTCACGTCACGGAGGTGGGTGAGTACCGGTCCCGCCGTGGCCAGCAGACGGTCCTCGCCGGCCGCGGCGGCGAGCTCCGCCAGCCGCGGTCCGAGGATGAACCGGCCCTGCATGTCCCTCGCCACCATCCGGTGGTGTTCCAGTGCCACGGCCAGGCGATGTGCCGTGGGTCGTGCGAGCCCTGTCGCCGCGACCAGCCCGGCGAGGGTGGCCGGACCGGACTCCAGTGCGCTCAATACCAGAGCTGCCTTGTCGAGAACGCCGACGCCGCTAGAGTTGTCCATGAAACGATATTCGCGTCTCACACTGTGAAACGCAAGTTCAATTTTTCCAAGAACCAGCGAGTCTGTATGTACGGGTCCACGAACCACTGGGTCCGGGACGGTGAGCCGGAGGGAAAGCGATGGGTAGGACACTCGCGGAGAAGGTCTGGGACGACCATGTCGTCCGGCGCGCCGAGGGCGAGCCCGACCTCCTCTTCATTGATCTGCACCTGCTGCACGAGGTGACCAGCCCCCAGGCCTTCGAGGGCCTGCGCCAGGCCGGCCGCAAGGTCCGGCGGCTGGACCTCACCATCGCCACCGAGGACCACAACACCCCCACCCTCGACATCGACAAGCCGATCGCGGACCCGGTCTCGCGGGCCCAGCTGGAGACGCTGCGGGCGAACTGCGCCGAGTTCGGCGTACGCCTGCACTCGCTGGGCGATGTCGAGCAGGGCGTCGTCCACGTGGTGGGACCGCAGCTGGGCCTGACCCAGCCGGGCACCACCGTGGTCTGCGGCGACTCCCACACCTCCACGCACGGCGCCTTCGGCGCGCTGGCCTTCGGCATCGGCACCAGCCAGGTCGAGCACGTGCTGGCCACCCAGACGCTGCCGCTGGCCCGCCCCAAGACGATGGCCATCACCGTCACCGGCGAGCTGGCCGAGGGCGTCACCGCCAAAGACCTGATCCTGGCGATCATCGCGAAGATCGGCACCGGCGGCGGCCAGGGCTACATCCTGGAATACCGCGGCGAGGCCATCGAGAAGCTCTCGATGGAAGCGCGCATGACCATCTGCAACATGTCGATCGAGGCCGGCGCCCGCGCGGGCATGATCGCCCCCGACGCGACCACCTTCGACTACCTGAAGGGACGCGACCACGCCCCCGAGGGCGAGGACTGGGACGCGGCGGTCGCCTACTGGAAGACCCTGCGCACCGACGAGGACGCGGTCTTCGACGCCGAGGTCGTCATCGACGGTGCGACCCTCTCCCCGTTCGTCACCTGGGGCACCAACCCGGGCCAGGGCGCGCCGCTGTCCTCGCACGTCCCCGACCCTGCTTCGTACGAGGACGCTTCGGAGCGCCACGCCGCCGAAAAGGCCCTGGAGTACATGGGGTTGACGGCCGGGCAGCCGCTGCGCGACATCAAGGTCGACACCGTCTTCGTAGGTTCGTGCACCAACGGCCGCATCGAGGACCTGCGCGCCGTCGCCTCCATCGTCGAGGGCCGCAAAGTCGCCGACGGCGTACGGATGCTGGTCGTCCCGGGCTCCGTCCGGGTCGCCCTCCAGGCCGTGGAAGAGGGCCTGGACACGGTCTTCAAGGAGGCCGGCGCCGAATGGCGGCACGCGGGCTGCTCGATGTGCCTGGGCATGAACCCCGACCAACTGGCGCCCGGTGAGCGCTCCGCGTCCACCTCCAACCGCAACTTCGAGGGCCGGCAGGGCAAGGGCGGACGCACCCACCTGGTCTCCCCGCAGGTGGCCGCCGCCACCGCGGTACTGGGCCATCTGGCCTCGCCCGCCGACCTGTCCGCCGCCGACGCGACCGCCGGAGTCTGAACCATGGAAGCCTTCACCACCCACACCGGCCGGGCCGTCCCGCTGCGCCGTTCCAACGTCGACACCGACCAGATCATCCCGGCCCACTGGCTGAAGAAGATCACCCGCGACGGGTTCGAGGACGGGCTCTTCGAGGCCTGGCGCAAGGACCCCGAGTTCGTCACGAACCGCCCCGAGCGCCAGGGCGCGACCGTGCTGATCGCCGGCCCCGACTTCGGCACCGGCTCCTCCCGCGAGCACGCCGTCTGGGCCCTGCAGAACTTCGGCTTCAAGACGGTCATCTCCTCCCGCTTCGCCGACATCTTCCGCGGCAACTCGCTGAAGAACGGTCTGCTGACAGTGGTCCTGCCGCAGGAGACCGTCGACCGGCTGTGGGAGCTGACCGAGGCCGACCCGACCGCCGAGGTGACCGTCGACCTGGTCGCGCGCCAGGTCCGCGCGGCCGGAATCGAGGCGGAGTTCGAACTCGACGACAACGCCCGCTGGCGTCTGCTGGAGGGTCTGGACGACATCTCCCTCACCCTTCAGAACGAAGCGGACATCGACACCTACGAAAGCGCCCGGCCGAGCTTCAAGCCGCGCACGATCAGGGTCTGATTCCAGCCTGATCAGCGCTTATTCACCCCCGGGTGATCACATCGACAACACTGTGCCCCCCGCCCTCCGGCGGGGGGCACAGCCGTGTGTTGAGGCCCCGTGAGGCGACAACTCGCCCCAGATGGCACAATCTGTGCATGGAACGCGACAGTCAACTTGAGCTCTACGAACTCGTCGCGGACCGGCTGAAAGAAGCACACGCAAGGGTGCGCACGCTGCAAGTCCCGGAGGGCGTAAGGATGGCGCTGTCCCGGAAGCTGTTGGTCGTCACGGCCGCGGCGAAGCATGATCTCGCCGATGCGGCCAGGCGCCTGGACAGGTTGATGAAGGACCTCGACGAGGGTCGATTCCCTGAAGGCGACTGATGCGAAGGAACTCCGTAACGACCTACACCGTTGCGGCACTAGGGTGATTAGCCCGTTTCGTGTTTGATTTGCGGTATATATCCGCCTAACGTGCGAAATAAGCTTGAACACATTCGTTCTGGCGAAGTCTCCGAAGGGGAAGACGTGAACAAGGCGCAGCTCGTAGAAGCGATTGCCGACAAGCTGGGCGGCCGCCAGCAGGCCGCGGACGCTGTCGACGCGGTACTGGACGCGATGGTCCGCGCTGTGGTCGCGGGCGACCGGGTCTCGGTCACGGGCTTCGGCTCGTTCGAGAAGGTCGACCGCCCGGCCCGCTACGCCCGCAACCCGCAGACGGGTGAGCGCGTCCGGGTCAAGAAGACCTCTGTTCCCCGCTTCCGCGCGGGCCAGGGCTTCAAGGACCTGGTCGCGGGCACCAAGAAGCTGCCCAAGGGCGGCGAGGTGTCGGTGAAGAAGGCGCCCAAGGGCAGCCTTTCCGGCGGCGCTTCCGCGACGGTCAAGAAGGCCGCGGCCAAGAAGGCCACCACCGCCAAGAAGGCGGCGGCGAAGACCGCGGTCGCCAAGAAGACCACCGCGAAGAAGGCCGTCGCGAAGAAGTCCACCGCCACGGCGAAGAAGACCACGGCGACGGCGAAGAAGACCACCGCCGCGGCCAAGAAGACCGCGCCGACGGCGAAGAAGACCACCGCCACCGCGAAGAAGACGGCTCCGGCGGCCAAGAAGGCCACCGCGAAGACCACGGCGCCCGCCAAGAAGACGACGGCGCGCAAGACCACCGCGAAGAAGACCACGGCCCGCAAGAAGTAAGGCCACGAGTCACACACGCCGGGCCGGCTTCCCCCTCCTGGGGAAGCCGGCCCGCGGTGCTGTTTCAACTGTCGTTGCAGGTCACAGCCGTCCCGGCGGGGAGAGTCAGAAGGTCTGCAGCGTGACCAGCGTGATCCGCAGCGCCGGGCCCTCGCCGTCCGTCTCGATCCGGACCCGCTGCCCGGGCCGCAGCAGCCGCAGGCCGCCCGCGTCGAAGGCCGAGGCCTCGAAGGGCACCGGTGTGCCGTCGTCCAGCAGCACACTGCCGCTGCGGGTCTGGGAGTCGTACGTGTACGCGGTCGCCTGCATACGCGCACTGTATCGGGCCGTGTGACGGCCCACACCGAGGGCGAGGGCGGTGCGCAGATCCGCTCCCGTGTCCACGTCCCGCCGTACGCTCTCGACGTCCGCGAGGGCCATTTCCGCAGCTCCCGAGGCCGAATGCCGGGCACGTGACGGACCCCCGAACGAGGGTGCCAATTCCACGTCCGGAGCAGCGGAAAGCAGGGTCGTACCGATTCCCGCCGCGTCCGCGAGAAATGCCCGCGGAAATACCGCCGCGGTTTCGAGCACGCGTAGCAATTCCCGGGGCCGCAGCGCGGGCAGATCCGCGTTCATCGCCGCCACCGCCGCCCGGGGCCGTCCCCTGCGTATCTCCCGCGCCCCGTGGACGAGCGCCGCGTTGAGCCCGGCGGCCGGGGCGTCCGCCACGATCCGCGCCCCCAGCCGCGACAGTTCCTTTCCGGCCTCGGCGTCGTCCGTGACGACCACCACATCGGCGACCGCCGCGCAGGCCAGCGCCCCCGCCACCGTGTCCAGCGCGAACGCCAGCGCGAGCCCGGGGCGGGACGCCCCCACGGCTGCCGCGAGACGGCTCTTGGCCACCGCCAGCGGCTTCAGCGGGACCACCAGACTCCAGACCGCGTTCGTGGCCGACCCCCCTTCCTGCGGCGCGCACCCGTCCGGTTGTGGACCATGGCCGGGTCATGGCCAGGTCATGCGTCGGCCCATTGTCGCCTCTGCCGGGTCGACCCGGAGGTTCGGTGCTCCGGGCGGGGCGTACGGTGTTCTCGACAGAGACCGGACCCGAGGCCACACTTGTCCGGCCGACGAGGTGCCCCAGCCCGCGCACCGGTCCTAGAGGAAGGTGTCCGAGTGTCCCGCCGCAGAATCGGCTTCTGGTACCGCCTGGCGGCGGTCATCGCAAAACCGCCGCTGGTCGTGCTCTTCAAGCGGGACTGGCGGGGAATGGATCACATTCCGGCCGACGGCGGGTTTATCACGGCGGTCAATCACAACTCGTATCTGGACCCGCTCTCCTACGCGCACTTCCAGTACAACACCGGCCGGGTGCCCCGATTGCTCGCGAAGGCGGCCCTCTTCAAGGTCCCCATTGTCGGCGCGATCCTGCGCGGCTCCGGCCAGATCCCCGTCTACCGCGAGACCACCAACGCCCTGGACGCATTCCGGGCCGCCGTGGCCGCGATCGAGCGCGGCGAATGCGTGGCCTTTTATCCCGAAGGCACCCTCACCCGCGACCCGGACATGTGGCCGATGGCCGGCAAGACCGGCGCGGCGCGCGTGGCGCTCATGACCAAGGCGCCCGTCATTCCGGTGGCCCAGTGGGGCGCGAACCTCGCCATGCCGCCGTACGCCAAGGAGAACAAGGTCCGCCTGTTCCCGCGCAAGACCCTCCAGGTGCTGGCCGGACCCCCCGTGGACCTCTCCGAGTTCTACGACCGGGAACCCACCCCGGACGTGCTCAAGGAGGTCACCGAGACCATCATGGCGGCCATCACGGAGCTGCTGGAGGAGCTGCGCGGCGAGAAGGCGCCGGAGCAGCCGTACGACCATCGCAAGGCCAGGCTGGAACAGCGGCGCAAGGCCGCGGGGGAGGACCACAAGTGACACGTCCCGTGAAGGCGGCCGTCTTCGGAACCGGCTCCTGGGGCACGGCCTTCGGCATGGTGCTCGCCGACGCCGGCTGCGAGGTGACCCTGTGGGGCCGCCGCGCCGAGGTCGTCGACGCCATCAACACCGGCCGGACCAACCCGGACTACTTCCCGGACGTCGAACTCCCCGCGAACATGCGCGCCACCACCGACCCGGCCGCGGCCGCGGCCGGCGCCGACTTCGCGGTCCTCGCCATCCCCTCCCAGACCCTGCGCGGCAACCTCGCCGAATGGGCCCCGCTGCTGCCCGCCGACGCCGTCCTCGTCTCCCTGATGAAGGGCATCGAACTCGGCAGCGCCAAGCGGATGAGCGAGGTCATCGAGGAGGTGGCCAAGGTCCCCGCCGAGCGCGTCGCCGTCGTCACCGGCCCCAACCTGGCCCGCGAGATCGCCGCCCGCCAGCCCGCCGCCGCCGTCGTCGCCTGCTCCGACGAGGCCGTGGCCCAGCGCCTCCAGGCCGCCTGCCACACCCCGTACTTCCGCCCGTACACGAGCACCGACGTCATCGGCTGCGAGCTGGGCGGCGCCGTCAAGAACGTCATCGGCCTCGCCGTCGGCATCGCGGACGGCATGGGTCTGGGCGACAACACCAAGGGCTCCCTCATCACCCGGGGCCTCGCCGAAGCGACCCGGCTGGGCGTGGCCATGGGCGCCGACCCGCTGACCTTCTCCGGTCTCGCGGGCCTCGGCGACCTCGTCGCCACCTGCTCCTCGCCGCTCTCCCGCAACCACACCTTCGGCACCAACCTCGGCCGCGGCATGACCCTGGAGCAGACCATCGCGGTCACCAAGCAGACCGCCGAGGGCGTCAAGTCCTGCCAGTCGGTGGCCGATCTCGCCCGCCGCCACGGAGTGGACATGCCGATCACCGACACGGTCGTCGAGATCGTCCACCACGGCAAGCCGCCGCTGGTCGCGCTGAAGGAACTGATGGGACGCAGCGCCAAACCGGAACGCCGCTGACTCCGTTCCGGCCGCCCGACCGGGTATCGTCGTGGCGATATGAGCAGCGAGAACCTCCCCCAGACCCCTGAGCAGCAGGGCCGCAAGCCCCGCGTGGCCGTCGTGTTCGGCGGCCGCAGCTCGGAACACGCCATCTCGGTCGTCACCGCGGGCGCCGTGCTGCGCTCCATCGACCGGTCCAAGTACGAGGTGCTGCCCATCGGCATCACCACGGACGGCCGGTGGGCGCTGACCGCCGACGAGCCCGCGCGGATGGCCATCGCCGACCGCAAGCTCCCGAGCGTCGAGGAGCTGGCGGACTCCGAGGAGGGTGCTGTCGTGCTCTCCGTCGACCCCGCCAACCGCGAGGTCGTCTACACCGAGCCGGGGGCCGTCCCCAAGGCCCTGGGCGAGGTCGACGTCGTCTTCCCCATGCTGCACGGCCCGTACGGCGAGGACGGCACCCTGCAGGGCCTGCTGGAGCTCTCCGGCATCCCGTACGTCGGCTCGGGCGTCCTCGCCTCGGCCGTCGGCCAGGACAAGGAGTACATGAAGCGGGTCTTCACCTCCTTCGGCCTCCCCGTCGGCCCGTACGTGACCATCCGGCCCCGCGAGTGGGAGGCCGACCGGGACGCCGCCAAGGGGCGCATCCTGGACTTCGCCGGCGAGCACGGCTGGCCGCTCTTCATCAAGCCCGCCCGGGCCGGCTCCTCCATCGGCATCACCAAGGTCGACGACGTCTCCGGCCTGGACGCCGCGATCCGCGAGGCCCAGCGCCACGACCCGAAGATCATCGTCGAGGCGCTGCTGCGCGGCCGCGAGATCGAGTGCGGGGTGCTGGAGTTCGAGGACGGGCCGCGCGCGAGCGTGCCCGCCGAGATCCCTCCGGTCTCCAGCCACGACTTCTACGACTTCGAGGCGAAGTACATCGACTCCGCCTCCGGGATCGTGCCCGCCCCGCTCACCCCGGAGCAGACCGCCGAGGTGCAGCGGCTCGCGGTCGAGGCGTTCGACGCCGCGTCCTGCGAGGGCCTGGTGCGCGCCGACTTCTTCCTCACGGAGGACGGCACGTTCGTCATCAACGAGATCAACACGATGCCGGGCTTCACCCCGATCTCGATGTACCCGCGGATGTGGCAGGAGTCGGGCGTCGAGTACCCGGAGCTGGTGGACCGCCTGATCCAGGCGGCCCTGAACCGCTCCACCGGCCTGCGCTAGCGGGTCGCAGAGCGCGGTCCGAAGCGCCGTACACGCCGACCGCCCGCCGGGATTCCCGGCGGGCGGTCGGTGTGCGAAGGGGCGAAGGGGAGGCCCTCGCCGGGCCGCTCAGTACGAGGAGATGCCCTCCGGAACGGTCTTGGCCACGGCCGTGGACAGCCCGACGAGCATCCCCGCATCCGTGGCATGCTCCTTGTCGACCCGGACCTCGGTGTACGCGAGGCGCATCCCGGTGATGAACCGGAACCCCCCGCCGGCGCTGTCGGGGACCTTTTCCAGCAGCCATCGGACGCCGTTGACCTCGACGCCCTCCTGCTTCGGATCAGCCATCTCGGGGGGCTTGGGGACACCGCACCGCAGTACGATCGCCGAGCCGCCCCACGCGGCGGTCAGATCCGACTCCGGCGCCGCCTCCGCCCGCGCCAGGCCGGCCACCTTCTCCGGGAGTTCCCCGTGCAGCGCTGCACAGAACCCCGCGACGTCGGCGGGCGGCGTGGGCGGCGGATCCACCCGGGCTTCGGCATCACCCGGGGTACAGCCCGCGAGGGCCAGTACCGCGACCAGTACGGGCAGGGCGGGCAGACGCAGCGGCCGACGGTGGAGGGTCATCACCGGCCAAGAGTAGACGGGGGCTACAGATGGACCACCGGGCAGGTCAGGGTGCGGGTGATGCCCTCCACCTGCTGCACCTTGGCGACGACCATGCGGCCGAGCTCGTCGACGGTGTCGGCCTGGGCGCGCACGATCACGTCGTACGGTCCCGTCACGTCCTCGGCCTGGATCACCCCCGCGATCTGGCTGATGGACTCGGCGACGAGCGACGCCTTGCCCACCTCGGTCTGGATGAGGATGTACGCCTGTACCACGGAACCTCCAGGGCGGCCACGAGGATCGATTCCCCTAACCTTCGGGTGGGCCCAGGGATGCGAGTGGGCCCGGGGAAAGGGACGCCACGGTACCGCGTTGCCGAGCACCACGGGGAGACCCGGGGGCCCGGCGCCACGCACGGCGGGGCGTACGGAGAGCAGAAGTTGACGTATCTGTTGACGGTACCCAGAGCTGTGACGGCTCGCGACCGCAAGCGGACTGGGCAAGAAGGGGCACAGCGATGAAGGGCACTGTGGGCGAGCTGGGGGAGTTCGGGCTCATTCGAGAGCTCACCTCACGGCTCACCACCACCCCGGCGGTCCGGCTCGGACCGGGCGACGACGCCGCGGTCGTGTCGGCCCCCGACCGGCGGGTCGTGGCGAGCACCGACATCCTGCTGGAAGGCAGGCACTTCCGGCGCGACTGGTCCACCGCGTACGACGTCGGCCGCAAGGCCGCCGCGCAGAACCTCGCCGACATCGCGGCCATGGGGGCGGTGCCGACGGCGCTGCTGCTCGGCCTCGTCGTCCCGGCCGAACTGCCGGTCACCTGGCCCACCGAGCTGATGGACGGCATCCGCGACGAATGCCAGGTCGCCGGGGCCGCCGTGGTCGGCGGCGACGTCGTCCGCGGGGACACCATCACCGTGGCCATCACCGCCCTCGGCGACCTGCGCAACCACGAGCCCGTGCTGCGCTCCGGCGCCCAGCCCGGCGACGTCGTGGCCGTCACGGGCTGGCTGGGCTGGTCCGCGGCCGGATTCGCCGTGCTCTCGCGCGGGTTCCGCTCCCCGCGGGCCTTCGTCGAGGCGCACCGGCGCCCCGAGCCCCCGTACCACGCCGGCCCCGCGGCCGCCGGGCTCGGCGCCACCGCAATGACCGATGTCAGCGACGGCCTGATCGCCGACCTCGGGCACATCGCCGAGGCCAGCAAGGTACGCATCGACCTGCGCTCGGCGGCCGTCGACATCCCGACGCAGATGCACGACATCGGGCAGGCCGTCGGGGTCGACCCCTTGCAGTGGGTGCTCACCGGAGGGGAAGATCACGCCATCGTGGCGACCTTCCCGCCCGATGTGAAACTGCCGGCCCGGTGGAAGGTCATCGGGGAGGTGCTGAACCGGTCCGCGCTGCCCCAGGTGACCGTGGACGGCGCCCCCTGGACGAACACCGGCGGCTGGGACCACTTCGGCTCCGACCCGTCCACCGAGGAGACCACCAGATGAACGTCGCGCCACCGCTGTGCCTGACCGTCGCGGGATCCGACTCCGGCGGCGGCGCCGGGATCCAGGCCGACCTCAAGACGATGCTGGCACTCGGCGTGCACGGAATGAGCGTGGTGACGGCCGTGACCGCGCAGAACTCCCTCGGGGTGCAGGGGGTCTGGGAGCTGCCCGCCGAGGCCGTGAAGGCCCAGTACCGGGCCGTCGTCGACGACATCGGCGTCCACGCCGTCAAGACGGGGATGCTGGCCTCCACCGCGCTGGTGGAGACGGTGGCCGAACTGCTGGCCGCCACCTCCGCCCCCGCCGTCGTGGACCCGGTCGGCGTCTCCAAGCACGGGGACGCGCTGCTCGCGGCCTCGGCGCTGGACGCCGTACGCAAGGAGCTGCTGCCGCGGGCCACCGTGGCCACCCCGAACCTGGACGAGGTGGCCCAGCTCACGGGAGTGGTGGTCGAGAGCGAGGACGACATGCGGCGGGCCGCCGACGCCGTGCTCGCGTACGGACCCCAGTGGGCGCTCATCAAGGGCGGCCACCTCGCCGCCCACGGTGACCAGGCCGCCGACCTGCTCACCGACGGGGACACGCTGCTGTGGCTGCGGGCGCCGCGCCACGGCAACCGGCACACCCACGGCACCGGCTGCACCCTCGCCTCCGCACTGGCCGCGGGGCTCGCCAAGGGGCAGGACGTGCCGCAGGCCGCCATGGAGGCCAAGGAGTACGTGAGCGGCGCCCTCGCGGCCGGCTTCGCGCTCGGCGCCGGCATCGGCCCCGTGGACCACGCCTGGCAGTGGAACCGCTGACGGCCGCGCAACGGCAGAGGACCACCGCATCAGGCGATGCGGTGGTCCTCTTCACGCCCGGTCGGTCCAGGCACGGTCAAGCAAAAGGCCGGTCCACCAGGTGGACCGGCCTTCTGGGCAACCGGAAAGGGCTGCGCTACGACGGTTGGCGTCAGCGCGAGACCTTGCCGGCCTTGATGCACGAGGTGCAGACGTTGAGGCGCTTCGGCGTCCCACTGACCACGGCACGAACGCGCTGGATGTTCGGGTTCCAGCGACGCGAGGTGCGGCGGTGCGAGTGGGAGATGTTGTTGCCGAAGCTCGGCCCCTTGGCGCAAACGTCGCAGTTGGCAGCCACAGGTCACTCCAAAGACTTCAGATGCACTTACAGTGAAATCCGGCGCACCGGATCAGAAGTCTGAGGAAGTCTGAGTGGTTTGCCGGGGGATTTGGCCCGACTCGCGCCGGGCAACCGGAGCAGCATACAACGACTGCGCCCGTCCAAGAAAACTACCATGACCGCCGCCGATCCCGCCCGGGGCCCCTGACAGCCCGCAGTCCTTGGTTACCCTGCGGTGAACCCCGGCCCGCACGAGGAGGAACGCCCGGTGCAGCACGAGCCCCAGCCGCAGCCCGCCGACGAGCTCGACGCCCGGGCGGTGCGCACCTGGAGCTCGCTGGCCGTGGCCGCACTGGGCCGGGCCCGCGAGGACATCGACGCGATCAACGTCTACCCCGTCGCGGACGCGGACACCGGAACCAACCTCTACCTGACCGCCGAATCGGCGGACCGCGCCCTGGCCGAGGCGCTCGGAACACCCCCCGCGGGCGTGAGCGGGACCACAGCGGACGCCTCGCTGGCCGAGGCGGTACGGGCCTACGCGCACGGCGCCCTCATAGGCGCCCGCGGGAACTCCGGGACGATCCTGGCCCAGCTGCTGCGCGGCGTCGCCGAGGTGCTCGGCGGCGAGCCCGGGGAGCGCGGCCCCGGCCGGCTGCTGGCCGAGGCGCTGACCCGGGCCGCCGAGGAGGCCTACCGCGCCGTCGCGCACCCGGTGGAGGGCACGATGCTCACCGTCGCGGCCGCGGCGGCACGCGCCGGGGAGACGGCCGGCGCCGCCGCCGCGAGCGCCGCCGACGTGGCCCTGGCCGCCTACGACGGGGCCCGCGCGGCCCTCGCCGACACCCCGGGGCAGCTGGCCGAGCTGGGCCGGGCCGGGGTGGTCGACGCCGGGGGCTGCGGGCTGGTCGCCGTACTCGGAGCCCTGTGGCAGGCGCTGTCCGGCCGCCAGCCCGCCGCCGAGGCCGTACGCGGGCGGGCCGTGCCCGTACCGCAGCCGCCGCGGCCCTGCGACGCCGACGAACAGGGCGGGCCCGGCTACGAGGTGATCTACCTGCTGGAGGCCGCCGAGCCGGACGTGGCCCAGCTGCGCGAACGCCTCGACGGCCTCGGGGACTCCCTGGTGGTGGTCGGCGGCGACGGACTGTGGAACGTCCACGTCCACGTCGACGACCCCGGCGCCGCCGTCGAGGCCGGCGTGGTCGCCGGACGGCCCTACCGGATCCGCATCACCCACTTCGGCGACGAGCGCCGCCGCGCGCGCGGCGAGCGCGTCCAGCGGGCCGTCGTCGCCGTGGTCCCGGGTGAGGGGCTCGCCGGACTGTGCGCGGAGGCGGGCGCGACCACCGTCCTGATCCGCCCCGGAGAGACCCCGGACGCCGCCGCGCTCCTCGACGCCGTCCGGCGCGCCCACGCCCGCGAGGTGGTGCTGCTGACCGGCGGCGCCGACCAGCGCGCGGTCGCGGCCGCCGCGGCCGAACAGGCCCGCGCCGACGGCGTGCGGGTGGCCGTGATCCCGACCCGGTCCGCGGTCCAGGGCCTGGCCGCCCTCGCCGTCCACGACCCCGAGAACAGCTTCGACGAGGACGTCGTCGCCATGACCGCCGCCGCCGGCGCCACCCGCTACGGGGAACTCGCCGTCGCCGAACGGCAGTCGTTCACCTCCGCCGGCATCTGCCAGGCCGGGGACGTGCTCGGGCTCATCGACGGGGACGTCGCCGTCATCGGCTCCGGCCTGGACGAGACCGCCCAGGCCGTCCTGGAGCGGATGCTGGGCTCCGGCGGCGAACTCGTCACCCTCGTCCTGGGACCGGAGGTGCCCGACGCCCTCGCCGAGCGCCTGGAGGCGTACGTACAGCACGGGCACCTGGCCGTGGACACCGTCACCTACCGCGGCGGGCGGTACTCGGCGCCCCTTCTCATCGGGGTCGAATAGCCGACATGTCAGCGCCATGGTGTGCAATGAAGGCGTGCCCGCGCTCGACGAAGACCTCAAGAAGACGCTCGGCCCCGCCACCGCCAAGGTGCTGGCCGAGCAGCTCGGCCTGCACACGGCCCTGGACCTGCTGCACCACTACCCCCGGCGCTACGCCGAGCGCGGCGAGCTGACCTCGCTGGCCGAGCTCGCCGACCAGATCGACGAGCACGTGACGGTCGTCGCCCAGGTCGCCGACGCCCGGATCCTGACCTTCAACGGCGGCCGCGGCAGACGCCTGGAGGTGACCATCACCGACGGCAGCGGCCGCCTCCAGCTGGTCTTCTTCGGAGCGGGCGTCCACAAGCCGCACAAGGACCTGCTGCCGGGCACCCGCGCCATGTTCGCGGGCAAGGTCGGCATGTTCAACCGCAAGCTCCAGCTCTCCCACCCCGCGTACGAGCCCCTCGGCGCCGACGCCTCCGACCGGGACGCCGCGACCGCCTTCGCGAACCAGCTGATCCCGATCTACCCGGCCTGCGCCAAGCTGGAGTCCTGGAAGATCGCCAAGTGCGTGGACGCCGTACTGCCCAGCGCCCAGGAGGCCGTGGACCCGCTGCCGGACCCCCTGCGCGAGGGCCGCGGCCTTATCCCGCTCACCGAGGCCCTGCTGAAGATCCACCGGCCCGCCGCCAAGTCCGACGTCGAGGACGCGCGGCAGCGGCTCAAGTGGGACGAGGCGTTCGTCCTCCAGGTCGCCCTGGCCCGCCGCCGGCACGCCGACTCCCAGCTGCCGGCCGTACCCCGCCGCCCCGCCGCGGGCGGCCTGCTCGACGCCTTCGACGCCAAGCTCCCCTTCACCCTCACCGACGGCCAGCAGAACGTCTCCCGGGAGATCTTCGCGGACCTCGCCACCGAACACCCCATGCACCGCCTCCTCCAGGGAGAGGTCGGCTCCGGAAAGACGATGGTCGCGCTGCGGGCCATGCTCGGCGTCGTGGACTGCGGGGGCCAGGCCGCCATGCTCGCGCCCACCGAGGTGCTCGCCCAGCAGCACCACCGGTCCGTCACCGAGATGATGGGCGAGCTCGCCGAAGGGGGGATGCTCGGCGGCTCCGACCAGGGCACCAAGGTCGTGCTGCTCACCGGCTCCATGGGAATGCCCGCGCGCCGCCAGGCCCTCCTCGACCTGGTCACCGGAGAGGCCGGCATCGTCATCGGCACGCACGCGCTCATCGAGGACAAGGTCCAGTTCCACGACCTCGGCCTCGTCGTCGTCGACGAACAGCACCGCTTCGGCGTCGAACAGCGCGACGCGCTGCGCTCCAAGGGCAAACAGCCCCCGCACCTGCTGGTCATGACCGCGACCCCCATCCCGCGCACCGTCGCGATGACCGTCTTCGGGGACCTGGAGACCTCCGTCCTCGACCAGCTGCCCGCCGGCCGCTCCCCGATCGCCACCCACGTCGTCCCGGCGAAGGACAAGCCGCACTTCCTGACCCGGGCCTGGGAGCGGGTGCGCGAGGAGGTGGAGAACGGGCACCAGGCGTACGTGGTGTGCCCGCGCATCGGCGACGGGGACGACGACCAGAAGAAGAAGGCCTCCGCCGAGGACGACGCCGAGAAGCGGCCGCCGCTGGCCGTCCTGGAGATCGCCGAGCAGTTGCGGCGCGGACCGCTCGCCGGGCTGTCGGTCGAGGTGCTGCACGGCCGGATGGACCCGGCCGACAAGGACGACGTCATGCGCCGCTTCGCCGCGGGCGAGGTCAAGGTGCTCGTCGCCACCACCGTCATCGAGGTCGGGGTCAACGTCCCGAACTCCACCGTCATGGTGATCATGGACGCGGACCGGTTCGGCGTCTCCCAGCTCCACCAGCTGCGCGGCCGCGTCGGGCGCGGCTCCGCCCCCGGCCTGTGCCTGCTGGTCAGCGAGATGCACGAGGCGAGCCCCGCCCGGGCCCGGCTCGCCGCCGTCGCCGCCACCCTCGACGGCTTCGAGCTCTCCCGCATCGACCTGGAACAGCGCCGGGAGGGCGACGTGCTGGGCCAGGCCCAGTCGGGCGTGCGCTCCTCGCTGCGCATGCTCGCGGTCATCGAGGACGAGGAGGTCATCGCCCAGGCGCGGGAGGAGGCCACCCGCGTGGTCGCCGAGGACCCCGAGCTGAAGGGGCTGCCGGGGCTGCGCAGCGCGCTGGAGGCCCTCCTGGACACCGAGCGGGAGCAGTACCTGGAGAAGGGCTGAGCCGCCCACGCCCGGTACCGCCCGGGGCCGTCCCGGGCGGTACGACCTATCGTTGACCCCGCAGTAGCCATCACCGTCGTACCGAAGGACCCCAGATGACCCGCGTGATCGCCGGCAGCGCCGGCGGGCGACGGCTGACCGTGCCTCCGGGCACCGGCACCCGGCCGACCTCGGACCGGATGCGCGAAGGCCTCTTCTCGACCTGGGAGTCGCTGCACGGCATCGAGGGGGCCCGGGTGCTCGACCTGTACGCCGGCTCCGGCGCCGTCGGCCTGGAGGCCCTCTCCCGAGGCGCGGCCCACGCGCTGCTGGTCGAGCCCGAGGCCAAGGCCGCCAAGGCGATCCGGGACAACATCAAGGCGGTGGGCCTGCCCGGCGCCGAGTTCCGGGCGGGCAAGGCGGAGCAGGTCGTGGCGGTCCCGCCCGGCCCGGACCCGTACGACGTCGTCTTCCTGGACCCGCCGTACGCCGTCGGCCACGACGATCTTGGCGAGATCCTGCTCACACTCCGCGCCAATGGCTGGCTCACGGACGATGCGCTCGTCACCGTGGAGCGCAGTACGAGGAGCGGGGCCTTCCCCTGGCCCGAGGGCTTCGAGCCGCTGCGCTCCCGCAAGTACGGCGAAGGCACCCTTTGGTACGGTCGCGCCGCCGACACCTGCGAAGACTCATGATGCCCGCATCGGAGAGCGAGGGACCCAAGTTGCGCCGAGCCGTCTGTCCCGGGTCATTCGACCCCATCACCAACGGACACCTCGACATCATCGGCAGGGCCTCCCGGCTCTACGACGTCGTCCACGTCGCCGTGATGATCAACCAGTCCAAGCAGGGGCTGTTCACCGTCGAGGAGCGGATCGAGCTGATCCGCGAGGCGACCGCCGACTACGGGAACGTCGAGGTGGAGTCCTTCCACGGACTGCTCGTCGACTTCTGCAAGCAGCGCGACATCCCGGCCATCGTCAAGGGCCTGCGCGCCGTCAGCGATTTCGACTACGAGTTGCAGATGGCCCAGATGAACATGGGGCTCTCGGGCGTCGAGACGCTGTTCGTGCCGACCAACCCCACCTACAGCTTCCTGTCGTCCTCCCTGGTCAAGGAGGTCGCGACCTGGGGCGGCGACGTCGCCCACCTGCTGCCGCCGCACGTGCACGCGGCGCTGACCGAGCGGCTCGCCGGCCGCTGACGGGCTGACGGGCCGTCAGTTCGCTGTCGGGGGTCCGCCCGGTGGCCTTACAGTCGTCCCGTCCGTCTCAGGAACCGCCCGAGGCCGAGAGAGTGCGAGCCCCCATGGACGTGCAGAAGAAGCTCGACGAGATCGTCGCGGCCGTCGGCGGCGCCCGGTCCATGCCCATGTCGGCCTCCTGCGTGATCAACCGTGCCGAGCTGCTCGCGCAGCTCGAAGAGGTGCGCCAGGCGCTGCCCGGCTCGCTCGCGCAGGCGCAGGAGCTCATCGGCGGCCGCGAGCAGATGGTCGAGGACGCCCGCCGGGAGGCGGAGCGGATCATCGAGTCGGCGCACGCCCAGCGCGGTTCGCTGATCTCCGACACCGAGGTCGCCCGCCGCTCGCAGGCCGAGGCGGACCGGATCCTGTCGGACGCCCGCCGGGAGGCCGAGGAGATCCGGGCCGAGGCGGACGACTACGTCGACAGCAAGCTCGCGAACTTCGAGGTCGTGCTCACCAAGACCATCGGCTCGGTCGACCGGGGCCGCGAGAAGCTGCTGGGCCGCGGCCCCGGCCTCGACGAGCAGGGCTACCCGGACGCCGAGGCGCCCGAGCGCAGCCACGATCCGCAGACGCAGCGCGAGCAGGCGGACGCGTACGTGGACACCAAGCTCGCGACCTTCGAGGCGGTGCTCTCCAAGACCCTGGAGGCGGTCGGCCGGGGCCGGCAGAAGCTGCTGGGCCGGGTGCCCACCGACGACCTCGGCGCCCACATCGCCGCCCAGGACGCGGCGGGGGTGCAGCAGTCCCGCTCGGCGAGCGACGCGGACTTCCTGGCGGGCCTGGCGGAACCGGCGGCTCCGATGCCTCCCGCGGCCCCCGTGGTCCCGGCGCAGACCCAGGAGCCCGCCTACGACGCGTACGGCTACCAGCAGCAGCCGCAGCAGGACCCTTACGGCTACCAGGACCCCTACGCCTACCAGCAGCAGGTCCAGCAGTCGGATCCGTACGCGGCGCTGGGCTACGAGCAGCAGCCGGACCCGTACGCGGCGTACCAGCAGCAGCCGCAGCCCGGGCAGCACCAGCCCGCCCGGCACGAGCAGCAGCCCGCGCTCGACGAGACCAGCTTCTTCGACACGAGCATGATCAACCTGGACCAGCTGCGCCAGTACGAGCAGGGCCGCTGAGCCCGGATTGGGCTCAGGGCGAAGCGCCGGGTATCCTGGCTCTTCGGTCGCGCGTATGCACCGCGATCCATGCTGCCCGTATGTGGCGGAATCTTTGATCTTCAGCGATCTGTGAAAGCAGGAACGGCCCTGAATACCCGCCTCGACCACCGCAACCCCCTCGTGTTCGACACGCACGAGCTGGGTCGGCGTCCTGGTGCCATGCAGCGGCTGTCCCGTGAGATCGCGGCGCCGGCGGACTTCGGTCTCGCCGGGGTCATCGGAGTGCCGGAAGGCGCCCCGGTGAAGCTCAGCCTCCGCCTGGAGTCGGTCATGGAAGGGGTGCTTGTCACAGGCACCGCCCGTGCATCGGCCACGGGGGAGTGCGTAAGGTGTCTGGAGTCCGTCGAGCGCGAGCTCAAGGCGGACTTCCAGGAGATGTTCTCGTACCCTGACGCCGACGACCGGAGCCGCGCAAAGGCGGAGCCGGCCGACGACGCCGAGGACGACGAGGACACGCTCTTCCTCGAGGACGGCTTGTTCGACCTCGAACCCGTGCTGCGTGATGTGGTGGTGCTCGCACTGCCCATGCAGCCGGTGTGCCGGGAGGACTGTCTCGGACTGTGCCCCGATTGCGGGCTCAGCCTGAACGACGACCCGGACCACCACCATGACGCCGTCGACATCCGTTGGGCGGCATTGCAAGGACTCGTCGTGACCGATCAGGACGACGAGAAGGACAACATGAGCGGCACTGCCTCTGACGGAGTTCAGGGCGCCGCCGAGAAGCAGGAGAAGTAGCCGTGGCTGTTCCGAAGCGGAAGATGTCGCGCAGCAACACGCGCCACCGCCGGTCGCAGTGGAAGGCTGCGGTCCCCACCCTGGTTTCGTGTGAGCGTTGCCAGGAGCCGAAGCTCCAGCACATTGCGTGCCCGAGCTGCGGCACCTACAACAAGCGCCAGGTCCTCGAGGTCTGAGCGGCTGGTGAGAGGCGCAATGTCTGAGCTGTCCAACGCTGAGAAGCAGGCAGACAGTAACAACGCGGCCTCGTCCCACACGCTTCTGGAAGGGCGGCTCGGGTATCGACTCGAGTCCGCCCTTCTGGTGCGTGCACTGACCCACCGCTCGTACGCGTACGAGAACGGCGGTCTGCCCACCAACGAGCGCCTGGAGTTCCTCGGGGACTCCGTGCTCGGCCTGGTGGTCACCGACACGCTGTACACCACCCACCCCGACCTGCCCGAAGGCCAGCTGGCCAAGTTGCGGGCCGCGGTGGTCAACTCGCGCGCACTGGCGGAGGTCGGGCGCGGCCTCGACCTCGGCTCCTTCATCCGGCTCGGCCGGGGCGAAGAGGGCACGGGCGGCCGGGACAAGGCCTCCATCCTCGCCGACACCCTTGAAGCGGTGATCGGCGCGGTCTACCTCGATCAGGGCCTCGACGCGGCCTCGGAGCTGGTCCACCGGCTCTTCGACCCGCTCATCGAGAAGTCCTCGAACCTCGGGGCCGGCCTGGACTGGAAGACCAGTCTCCAGGAGCTCACGGCGGCCGAAGGGCTCGGCGTGCCCGAGTACCTGGTCACCGAGACCGGTCCGGACCACGAGAAGACCTTCACCGCTGCCGCCCGCGTCGGTGGTGTCTCGTACGGCACCGGCACCGGCCGCAGCAAGAAGGAAGCGGAGCAGCAGGCCGCGGAGTCCGCTTGGCGCGGGATCCGGGCCAAGGCGGACGAGCGGATCGCGGCGGAAGCCGCGGCGTCCGCGGCCGCCAAGGTGGCGGTGACGGCCCCGGCCGACACCGGTGCCGATGCCGTGGTCGCGGCATCGGCCGAGGACGGCGGCGCGCCGACGGCCGCCGACCCGACGCCGAACGGCTGAGCCCTTCCTTCGGGACCTCCCGCCCGCCCCCGCCTCCGTGCGGGGGCGGGCGGACCCGTTTCCGGGCCGTGCGGGGGAGGCCGGTACGCTCGCCGGGAGCGACCACTACGCATCACCACCGCATCGCCCCGGAGGACCGCCGTGCCCGAGCTGCCCGAAGTCGAAGTCGTACGGCGGGGCTTGGCGCGCTGGGTGGCAGGCCGCACCATCGCGGCCGTCGAGGTGCTCCACCCGCGCGCGGTGCGCCGCCACCCGGCCGGCGGGGCCGATTTCGCCGCCCGGCTGACGGGGGAGACGATCGGCGTCCCGCAGCGGCGCGGCAAGTACCTCTGGCTGCCCCTGGAAGGGCGGGAGCTCTCGGTGCTCGGGCACCTCGGCATGAGCGGACAGCTCCTCGTGCAGCCCGAGGAGGCCGCCGACGAGAAGCACCTGCGCATCCGCGTGCGCTTCGACGACGCGGCCGGGACCGAACTCCGCTTCGTCGACCAGCGCACCTTCGGCGGGCTCTCGCTCCACGAGAACACGCCCGACGGGCTGCCCGACGTCATCGCGCACATCGCGCGCGACCCCCTCGACCCCCTCTTCGACGACGCCGCCTACCACGCGGCGCTGCGGGCCAAGCGGAGCACCCTCAAGCGGGCCCTGCT